>NZ_JBFAKI010000007.1:0-333089 GCF_040655675.1 Nocardia sp. NPDC050378 | reverse complement strand
CCGATCTCGAGCGCTGTTCGCGCGGCCGGGCCGCTACGCCGCTGCGCGGCGGACCCTCCTCGAGGTCGGGTCGTGCGGGGCTGGGAGTGCGGTCATGGCGGACTTGGGTGGTGCCGAGTGGCTGGGGGGGCGTCAGTCCGCGGAAACGACTGCGGCGTGGGTCGCGTACAGCCCCGCGATGAAAGCCGTAAGGGCCAACTCGAAGCTGTCGTCGTCGATTTCGTCGGCGATGGCGCGGAGCAGGTGGGCCTGGTTCAGGTGGGGGTAGCGGTCTCGGTAGACCTGGACGTCGTCGGCGAAGCCGCCGGCGAACGAACCGACGGTGGAGCCCATGACCAGGTAGCGGGTGGCCGCACCGATCATGGTGGCGTAGCGCGGTGGCCAGCCTGCCCCGACGAGGCCGCCGTGGACGGCGTCGGCGGCGCGCAGGTTCTCGGAGCGGCGGCCGGGGCCCGCGGCGAGGTAGGGCACGAAGTTGGGGTGGGCGGCCAGGGCCGCTCGGTAGCTGCGGGCCCAGGCGGCCAGGGCCTGGTCCCAGGGGGCGGTATCGAAGGCTGAGGTGTCGACGCGGCTCATGATGCGGGCGGCGATGTCGTCGAGCAGTTCGTCCTTGTTGGGGTAGTGGCCGTAGAGCGAGGCAGCCTGCACACCGAGTTCCGCGGCCAGCTTGCGCATGGAGACGTCGGCCAAGCCGTCACGGTCGATCATGACCAGCGCCGCGTCGCGGATGCGATCGCGGCTCAACAGCGGTACGCGCGGCCGGGCCATGCGTCCTCCTCTCCTGCGGGAACTTCTCGGGAACGAACCGTATCACCGGGCGGGATACCTACCTCTTGATTAACCGAACGGTGTTAGGTTACAGTGCGCGAGTAAACCTAACGCTGTTTGGTTCAGGAGTGTCCCGTGGATTTCCAACTCTCGTCGGCGCACAGTGATCTGCGCGATCTCGCCCGCAGCTGGGTGGACAAGGAAGTCGTGCCGCACGCGACGCAGTGGGATCGCGAGGAATCGGTCGATCCCGCGATCGTCGGCAAGCTCGGCGCGATGGGGTTTCTCGGGATCGGGATCGAGGAGGATTACGGCGGTTCCGGCGGCGACATGCTCGCCTACTGCGTGCTGCTCGAGGAGCTCGGTCGCGGCGACAGCGCGGTGCGCGGCATCGTGTCGGTCTCGCTCGGCCTGGTCGGCAAGTCGATCGCGGCCTACGGCACCGAGGAGCAGAAGCGTCGGTTCCTGCCGTCGCTGTGCGAGGGCGAGCGGCTCGGCTGTTTCGCGCTCACCGAGCCGGGCACCGGCTCCGACGCGGCGGGGCTGATCACCCGCGCGACCCGCGAGGGTGCGGAGTGGGTCCTCTCCGGCACGAAGATCTTCATCACCAACGGCACCTGGGCCGATATCGCCCTGGTGTTCGCCCGCACCGGCGGTCCGGGCCCGAAGGGCATCACCGCGTTCCTCGTGCCCACCGACGCACCGGGGTTCGGCCGGACCGAGATCAAGGGCAAACTCGGGCTGCGTGGCCAAGCCACCGCCGAACTCGTCCTCGACGGCGTGCGTGTCTCCGACGCGAATCGATTGGGAGAGCTCGGCCAGGGTTTCCGCATCGCGATGGGCGCGCTGGACAAGGGCCGCATCGGCGTCGCCGCCGGGTGCGTGGGTGTGGCGCGGGCCTGCCTGGAGGCGTCGGTGCGTTACGCCGGTGAACGCGAGCAGTTCGGTAAACCGATCGCGGGCTACCAGCTCGTGCAGGAACTGCTGGCCGACATCGCGGTGGAGACCGAGGCCGCACGACTGCTCGCGTGGCGCGCGGCCGACCTCGTCGACCGGGGCGAGCCGTTCGGTACCGCCGCCTCGATGGCGAAACTGTTCGCCTCCGAAGCCGCGGTGAAAGCCGCGAACAACGCCATCCAGGTGTTCGGCGGGTACGGCTACATCGACGAATACCCCGTCGCCAAGTATCTGCGCGACGCCCGCGTGCTGACCCTCTACGAGGGCACGACCCAGATCCAGAAACTGCTCATCGGCCGCGCCCTCACCGGCGTGAACGCCATTGTCTGACACAGGAGTACGACTCATGCCCTCGAGAACTGCCTTCGTGACCGGGGCCGCGCGCGGTATCGGCGCGGCGACCGCGGCGCGCCTGGCCGAGGACGGCTGCGCGGTGGCCGTGGTCGACCTCGACCCCGACGCCGCGATGGAGGCCGCCGGAAAGATCAACGCCGCGGGTGGCACCGCGATCGGTATCGGCTGCGATGTGTCCGACGAGACCCAGGTCGCCGACGCGGTGGCCCGCACCGTCGCCGACCTCGGGTCCCTCGACGTCCTGGTGAACAACGCGGGCGTGCTGCGCGACAACCTGCTGTTCAAGATGTCGGTCGACGACTGGGACACCGTCATGTCCGTGCACCTGCGCGGCGCGTTCCTGTGCAGCCGGGCGGCGCAGAAACACATGGTGGACAACCGAAGTGGGGCCATCGTCAACACCTCGAGTGTGTCGGCGCTCGGCAATCGTGGCCAGGCCAACTACGCCGCGGCCAAGGCGGGTATCCAGGGACTCACCCGGACGCTGGCGATGGAACTCGGCCCGTTCGGTATCCGTGTCAACGCGGTGGCGCCGGGCTTCATCGCCACCGAGATGACCGCGGCCACCGCCGAACGGATGGGTGTGCGCGCCGAGGACCTGCAGGCCAAGACCGCCGAAATCACCCCGTTGCGCCGCGTAGGCACCCCCGCCGACATCGCGAACGTGGTCGCGTTCCTGGCCTCCGACGACGCCGGATTCGTCACCGGACAAACCCTGTACGTCGACGGCGGACGCCGTCTCTGAATCGCGGAGATCATCATGCAGCGAACTGTTTTCACCGACGAGCACGAAGCGTTCCGCAAAACCGTGCGCGCGTTCATCGAGTCGCGGGTCGTGCCCGTATACGACCAGTGGTACGAGGCGGGCATCGTGCCGCGCGAGTTCTATCGCGAGCTGGCCGAACTGGGTGTCTTCGGGATCGAGGTGCCCGAGGAATACGGTGGCGCCGGTATCGATTCGTTCAAATTCCAGGCTGTCCTGCTCGAGGAAACGGCCCGTGCGGGTGTGTCTTTCGGCGGATCGGGTGTGCACGTGGGGCTGTGCCTGCCCTACCTGAAGAACCTCGCCACCGAGAAACAGAAGCAACGCTGGCTGCCGGGGTTCGTGTCGGGCGAGATCATGTTCGCCATCGCCATGACCGAACCAGGCACCGGCTCCGACCTGGCCGGCATGCGCACGACCGCCCAATTGTCCGAGGACGGTACGCATTACGTGCTCAACGGCGCGAAGACGTTCATCACCGGCGGGGTGCACGCCGACCGGGTGATCGTCTGTGCCCGCACCGCGCCGCCCTCGGATACCGATCGCAGACACGGGATCTCACTGTTCGCCGTCGACACGAGCTCGCCGGGATACGCGGTCGGTCGGAAGCTGGACAAGCTCGGGCTGAAGGTGTCCGACACGGCGGAACTGTCCTTCGCCGAGGTGCGGGTGCCCGTGTCGGACCTGCTGGGTGAGCCGCACAAAGGATTCGGCTACCTGGGGCAGAACCTGCCCCAGGAACGGCTGTCGATCGCGCTCGGTGCCTACGCCCAGGCGAAGGCGGCGATCCGCTTCGCCCTCGAATACACCAGGGACCGCAAGGTTTTCGGTCAGCCGGTCGCACAGTTCCAGAACACCAAGTTCGAGCTGGCCGCCTGCCAGGCCGAGGTCGACGCGGCCGAAGCGGTGGTGGACCGGGCCCTCGACGCACTCGACAGCGGCGAGCTCACCCCCGCCGACGCCGCGTCGGCCAAACTGTTCTGCACCGAGGTGGCCTCGCGGGTGATCGACCGCTGCCTGCAACTGCACGGCGGCTACGGCTACATCACCGAATACCCGGTGGCGCGCTTGTACGCCGACAACCGGGTGAACCGGATCTACGGCGGCACCAGCGAGGTGATGAAGATGATCATCGCCAAGAACATGGGTTTGTGATGGCCACCGCGTATCTGGTCGACGGTGTGCGAACCCCGTTCGGCCGCTACGGCGGCGCACTGGCCGGGGTGCGGCCCGACGACCTGGCCGCACAGGTGATTTCGGCTCTGGTGCGACGGCTTCCGGAGGTGGACTGGGCAGCCGTCGACGATGTGGTGCTCGGCTGCGCCAATCAGGCGGGTGAGGACAACCGCAACGTCGCGCGGATGGCGGCCTTGCTGGCCGGGCTGCCGGTCAGCGTGCCGGGCGTCACCGTGAACCGTTTGTGCGCCTCGGGGCTGGACGCGGTGGGGTACGCGGCGCGAGCGATCCGGGCGGGGGATGCCGATCTCGTGATCGCCGGCGGGGTCGAGTCGATGACGCGGGCGCCCTACGTGCTGCCCAAAAGTACTGCGCCCTGGGATCGTTCGGCCCAGCTGGCCGACACCACTCTCGGCTGGCGGCTGGTGAATCCGCGCCTGCACGCGCGATACGGCACCGACACCATGCCCGAGACGGCCCAGCACGTCGCCGACGAGCACGGCGTTTCCCGCGCCGATCAGGATGCCTTCGCGCTGCGCTCGCAACAGCGGGCCGCGGCCGCGATCGCGCGCGGGCGTCTCGCTCGCGAGATCACGCCGGTCCCGGTCACGCAGCGGCGGGGCGAACCGGTCGTCGTCGAGCGCGACGAGCATCCGCGCGAGACCAGCGCCGACAAGCTCGCCGCCCTGCCACCGGTGGTGACGGGCGGGTCGATCACCGCGGGCAACTCCTCGGGCATCAACGACGGTGCCGCGGCGGTCCTGCTCGCCTCCGAAGCCGCCGTACACCGCTACGGTCTCACCCCGCTCGCCCGCGTAGGTGCGGTCGCGGCGGCGGGCGTGCCACCGCGCACGATGGGCATCGGTCCGGTTCCGGCGGTCGGCAAGCTCCTCGCCCGAACGGGTCTCGGCATCGGTGACGTCGACGTGATCGAGCTCAACGAAGCCTTCGCCGCCCAGGCGCTCGCGGTGGTGCGGGCGCTCGGTCTGCCCGACGACGCCGAGCACATCAACCCGAACGGCGGGGCGATCGCCCTCGGCCATCCGCTCGGGGCCAGCGGCGCCCGCCTGGCGCTCACCGCGGCGCTCGAACTGGCCGACCGCGATGCGCACCACGCGATCGCCACCCTGTGCGTGGGCGTAGGCCAAGGGCTGGCTGTTCATCTGCGACGTTGACCAGCCCACACCACCACCGCAGCGGTCCGCACCCGCAGGGTCGGGCCGATATCTCGCCAATGCCGTCGAAACAAGGAATACCGTGAACGCCACTCTTTCTCTGGCGAGCATCCTCGCCGAACCCGCTCGCCGCCGCCCGGACCATCTCGCCCTGATCGAAGGCGAGCACCGCATCACCTTCGCCGAACTCTGGCGGCAAGCCCGGGCGCAGGCGGGCGCGCTGATCGCGCGGGGGGTGCGACCCGGTGACCGGGTGGCACTGCTCTGCCCGAACACCGCCGACTTCCCGCGCGCCTACTTCGCGATTCTCGCCGCGGGCGCGACAGTCGTTCCGGTACATCTGCTGCTCACCGCACCGGAGATGGAATACGTCCTGCGCGACAGCGGCGCCCACCTGCTCATCTGCCACCCGATGGTGGCCCAGACCGGTGGCGAGGCCGCGCGGGCCGCCGGAATCGAGGTGGTGGCGCCGGAAGACCTTGTCGGCGAGCCGATCCCGAACTTCGTCTCCCGTGGGCCGCTCGACACGGCCGTGGTGTTCTACACCAGCGGCACCACCGGTACCCCGAAAGGCGCCGAGTTGAGCCAGCTCAACATGGTGATGTGCGCGACGGTGAACACCTTCGACGCCAACGAGATCCACCGCGACGACATCGCCCTAGGTGCCCTGCCGCTGTTCCATGTGTTCGGGCAGACGGTGTCGATGAACTCGCACTGGCGCGTCGGCGGCACCCTCGTGCTGATGCCGAGATTCGATGCCGCGACGGCGATCGCGTTGATGACAGCCGAACGGGTCAACCTGTTCCACGGGGTACCGACGATGTACCTGTCGCTGATCGAGGCCGCGGCGAACGCCACCGCACTGCCGGCGCTGAAACTCTGTGTCAGCGGTGGTGCGGCGTTGCCCGTCGCGGTGCTCGAGGAATTCGAACGACTGTTCCGGGCACCGGTGCTCGAAGGGTACGGCTTGTCGGAGACCTCACCGACCGCGGCGGTGAACCAGCCGATCTACGGAACCGAGGCGGGCACCGTCGGACATCCGGTGTGGGGAGTCGACGTGGAGATCGCCGACCCGGACACCGCCGACCGCATCGAGCTGTTGCCGGTGGGCGAGGTCGGCGAAGTGGTCGTGCGCGGCCACAACGTGTTCAACGGCTACACCGGCAGACCCGAGGCCACGGCGGCCGCCGTGGTCGACGGCTGGTTCCGCACCGGCGACCTCGGCACCCGCGACGAGACCGGCCGGATCCGCATCGTCGACCGGATCAAGGAGATGATCCTGCGCGGTGGTTTCAACGTGTATCCCACCGAGATCGAGGCAGCCCTGATACGGCATCCGCGGGTCGCCCAGGTGGCGGTCATCGGGGTGCCGGACGAGCACTACGGCGAGGAGATCGTGGCCGTGGTCGTGCCCGACGGCGAGGTGAGCGAGCAGGAGGTGATCGAATTCGCCAGATCCCGGGTCGCCAAGTACAAGTACCCGCGCCGCGTCGAGTTCGTCACCGAACTCCCGCTCGGGCCCACGCACAAAGTGCTCAAACGGGAATTGCGGCAGCGTTTCGGTTCCGGGGAATGACCGATGCCGTGGCGAGAAGCCGTTCGTCGTGCCACGCTCGGAGGACAGGTACTTCTCGCCATCGATGCAGGAGGTATGGATGAAGCTGGCCGCCGTCACGATCGACTGCCCCGACCCGGATGCGCTCGCCGAGTTCTACGCGCGGGCCACCGGCTTCGAGCGCAGCCCCGACTCCGATCCCGAGTACATCGAGCTGACCGGCCCGAACGGAGTATCACTCGGCTTCGAGCGCGTCGCCGACTACCGCCCACCACAGTGGCCGGGACAGCAGACACCGCAGCAGTGCCACCTCGATTTCGCGGTCCCGGACCTCGACGAAGGCGAAGCCCGGCTGCTGACGCTCGGCGCCACCAGAGCCGAGGTACAACCGGAACCGGATCGCTGGCGTGTCCTCATCGATCCGGCGGGGCACCCGTTCTGCTTGGTGATCGACGGCGCCTGAGGCCGGTCGACGGCAATCGTGCGCCGCCGCGCGAGCCGACGCCCTCGACCATTACCCTCTATCGGGTGGCGATATCCAAGGTCGAGCGGCTGATGAATCTGGTCATCGCGCTGTTGTCGACCCGGCAGTTCCTGAGCGCGGAACGTATCCGTGACAGCGTGGCAGGTTACGAGGAGTCCGCGACCGACGAGGCGTTCAGCCGGATGTTCGAGCGCGACAAGAACGAACTCCGCGACCTCGGCATCCCGCTGGAAGTAGGTCCGGTGGGTCGCTTCTCGACGCTGGAGGGCTACCGGATCAATCGCGACGCCTACGAGCTGCCCGATATCGACCTGTCCAGCGAGGAAGCCGCCGCCGTCGCCGTCGCCGTGCAGATGTGGGCGTCGCCGGAACTGGCCGGTGCCGCCGAAGGCGCATTGCTGAAGTTGCGGGCGGCCGGCGTCACCGTGGAGACCGACAACGTGGGCGTCTCGGTGCCCGCGGTGCCCGCCCGCACGCGAGGCTCCGAACCGGTGCTGCGCGAACTGCTCGCCGCCATCGACGCGGGACAGGCGGTGCGGTTCGGGCACCACAGCGCCGTCACCGACCCGTTCGTCACCCGCGATGTCGAACCGTGGGGTGTCGTCACCCGCCACGGTCGCTGGTACCTGGTCGGCCACGACCGGGAACGCGACGCGGTGCGCACGTTCCGGCTCTCGCGGATCGGGGGCGAGGTGAAGGCGTACGGGCCGGTCAACGCGGTACACAAACCGGCCGACGCCGACCTGCGCGCCATCGTCGACCGGGTCACCGGCGACGCGCCCGTCACCGGGACGGCCACCGTGTGGGTCGCCAAGGGTCGCGGCCGCGAACTGCGCCGCATCGGCACCGAGGTCGACATCCGTGACCTCGGCGGACGCCCGGGCTCGGTGCTCGCGGTCCCGGTCCGCTCACGCGACTGGGTGGCCCGGCTCATCACCGGCCTCGGCCCCGATGTGCTGGTGCTCGATCCACCGGAATTGCGCGCCGACGTGATGAACCGGCTACGGTCGGTACTGGACCACACGGAGGTGACATCGTGAGTTCGCGCCTGTCCCTACGACTTTCACGCCTGCTGAACATGGTGCCCTACCTGCTCGCGCACCCCGGCATCAGCGCCGCCGAGGCCGCAGCCGAGCTGGGCGTCACCACCAAACAGCTGATGAGCGACCTCAACCAGCTGTGGATGTGCGGGCTGCCCGGCTACGGCCCCGGCGACCTCATCGACCTGTCGTTCTCCGAGGAGAGCATCGAGGTCACCTTCTCGGCGGGCATCGAACGCCCGCTGCGCCTGACCTCCACCGAGGCCACCGCGCTGCTGGTGGCGCTGCGCTCGATCGTCGAGATGCCGGGCATGGTCGACCCGACCGCCGCGCACGCCGCGATCGCCAAGATCGAATCCGCCATCGCGGGCGGCGATGTCAGTCGCCCGCCCGCGCAGGTGCCCGTCGAGCGGCCGGTGGTGGCCACCGTGCGCGCCGCCCTCGCCGACGCGCACGCACTGCGCCTGGTGTACTACTCGGCCAGCCGCGACGAGGTCTCCGAACGCGTCGTCGACCCGATCAGGGTGGTGCTCGTCGACAACAACAGCTACCTGCAGGCCTGGTGCCGTCAGGCCGAAGGCGTCCGGCTGTTCCGGTTCGACCGCATCGAGGACGCCACCGAACTCGACGAACCGGCCCGCCCACCGAGCCACGCCGCCGCCGACGCCGCCGCGCTCGACCTGTTCCAGGACGACCCCGACGTTCCGCTCGCCCGTTTACGCATCCGCGCGGACTACGCCTGGGTGCTCGACCAGTACCCGATGCACCGCATCCGGTCGCGCCCCGACGGCAGCATCGAGGCGGGCATGCGGTTCGCCTCGGCCGACTGGATGGCACGGCTGCTGCTCGGGTTCGGCACCGGCGTGAGTGTGCTCGGACCGCCCGACCTGGTCTCGGCGGTGCGTGAGCGCGCCGATGCCGCTCTGGCCGCCTACGCGGCGGCCGGACTGCTGGGGGAGACCGAACCCGCGTGAGTCAGCGAGTCCTCGTCCTCGGCGCGGGTAGCGTCGGGGTTTTCGTCGGCGGTCAGCTGGCCGCGGCGGGTATGGAAGTCATCTTCGTCGGACGTCAGCGGGTCCTCGACGACATCGCCGAACACGGTCTGCGTCTGACCGACCTCGACGGCGGCGCCACCGAAGTCGGGCCCGACCGGTTCGGGCTGGCGCTCGCCCCCGACGAACCCGAACGCGCCGACCTCGTCCTGGTCACCGTGAAATCCGCCGACACGGCCGCCGCCGCGCGTGCCGTCGCTGGGCGATTACGCCCGGGCACACCGGTGGTGAGTCTGCAGAACGGCATCGGCAACGACACCGTCATCCGCGAGATCCTGCCGACCAGTGTGGTCCTGGCGGGCATGGTGATGTTCAACGTGGTGCACCGGGGCGAGGGCCGGTTCCACCGGGCAAGCGACGGTGTCGTCGCCATCCAGGACGACCCGGTCGTCGACCGGTTCGCCGACCGTTTCCGCGAGGCGGGACTGCCGCTGCGCCGCCATCGCGACCTGCGGCCCGTCCAGTGGGCCAAACTCCTGCTCAACCTCAACAACCCGATCAACGCGCTGTCGGGCAGGCCGCTGCGCGAGGAACTGGCCGACCGCGACTACCGTCGCTGCCTCGCCCTCACCCAGTCCGAAGCCCTCGCGGTGATGAACACTGCGCGAATTCGGCCCGCTCAGCTCACCCCGGTGCCACCGGAACTGATGGTGCATCTGCTGCGCGTCCCCGACTCCCTGTTCCGGCGGGTGTTCGGCCGGGTCCTCGCCATCGACCCGGTGGCGCGGTCATCGATGGCCGACGACCTGGCCCGTGGCAAACGCACCGAAATCGCTTGGCTGTGTGGGGAAATCGTGCGCCTCGGGGAGATGGTCGGGCGGCCGACACCGGTCAACCGCAGGCTCGTGGAACTGATCCGGGCCGCCGAATCCGGTGACGAACGACGCTTCAGCGGCAGCCGCCTGTTCGCCGAACTGACCGCCGCCGCACGCGCCGTCGCCCGTTGAACGGGTGGCGAACACCTCCACGGGTGCGGGTCCACGAAACTCCGAGCACGGGTAGCATCGGTAATCACCACAGTCTTTGGAGGTAACTCATAATGGGAACGTTCAGCTGGTCGCACCTGCTGATCATCGCGCTGCTGTTCGTCCTGCTCTTCGGTGCGAAGCGGCTGCCGGACGCGGCGCGCGGTCTCGGCCGGTCGTTGCGGATCTTCAAGAGCGAGGTCGGGCAGATGCAGGCCGAGTCGTCGGCCACGGCCACCACGCCCACCGACGCGGCGCCACAGCAGCAGCTGCCCGCCTCGGCTCCGCAGGTTCAGGCCACTCCGGTCGCGCAGCCGCAGCCGCAGCACAAGACGCTCTGACCCACGTAGTCACCCCGGGGCGGTAGCGGCCGCTCCGGGGCGCTGTGCTGTTTGCCGAGCATCCGCCGAACCGAGGGTTAGAGGCCACACCAACCATGCGCATCCCGTTCGATCCACGGCGCAGCAAGCGCAGGACGAATCCCGACGGCACCATGTCGTTGGTCGAGCACCTGCAGGAGCTGCGCACCCGGTTGCTGCTCGCCCTCGCCGCCATCGCGGTCACCACCCTGCTCGGCTTCTTCTGGTACGCCACCCCGCTGTTCGGGCTCGACAGCCTCGGCGAGATCCTGCGCGGCCCCTACTGTGAGCTGCCCGCCTCCGCCCGCGCCACCCTGACCCCCGACGGTGCCTGCCGACTGCTCGCGACCGGGCCGTTCGAACAGTTCATGCTCCGCCTGAAGGTCGGCTTCACCGCCGGTGTGGTGCTGGCCGCGCCGTTCTGGCTGTATCAGCTGTGGGCGTTCATCACCCCCGGCCTCTACGCCAAGGAACGCCGGTACGCGTTCGGATTCGTCGGCGCGGGATCGGTGCTGTTCGTCACCGGCGCCGTGCTCGCCTACGTCGTCGTGTCGCACGCGCTGTCGTTCCTGCTCACCATCGGTGACAACGTGCAGATCACCGCGCTCAGCGGTACGCAGTACTTCGGGTTCATCATCCAGTTGCTCATCATCTTCGGTGTCAGCTTCGAGACGCCGCTGATCGTCATCGGGCTCAACCTCGTCGGGGTGCTCCCGTACGTGAAGCTCAAGGCGTGGCGGCGCGGCATCGTGTTCGGCCTGTTCGTCTTCGCCGCGATCGTCACTCCGCAGGACCCGTTCTCGATGCTCGCGCTCGCGCTGGCACTGACCGTGCTGTTCGAGCTGGCGGTGCAGTTCGCCCGGTTCAACGACGCGCGCCGGGCCAGGCGTGCGGCCGCCGACGGCCTGGCCGGGCTGTCCGACGACGAGGCCTCGCCGCTCGGCACCCCCGATCCGGTCGCGCCGAGCGGACCCGTCGAGGACGCACGAAAAACAGAGCGACCGGTGTCGGACTACTCCGATACGCTCTGAGATGTGACCGATTCTCCCGCGCGGACCAGCGAGTTGGCGCAGTTCGCCAGCGAAATCTCGTTCGACCTCGACCCCTTCCAGCGCACCGCGTGCGAGGCATTGGAAGAGGGGCACAGTGTGCTGGTCTGTGCGCCCACCGGCGCGGGTAAGACCATCGTCGGCGAGTTCGCCGTGCATCTGGCTCTCGCCTCCGGCGGCAAGTGCTTCTACACCACGCCGATCAAGGCGCTGTCGAACCAGAAGTTCGCCGATCTCACCGCCCGCTACGGTCGCGACAGCGTCGGCCTGCTCACCGGTGACCAGTCCATCAACCCCGACGCGCCCGTGGTCGTGATGACCACCGAGGTGCTGCGCAACATGCTCTACGCCTCCTCCGACGCGCTGCGCGGGTTGTCGTACGTCGTCATGGACGAGGTGCACTATCTGGCCGACCGGTTCCGCGGCGCGGTGTGGGAGGAAGTGATCCTGCATCTGTCGCCCGATGTGCGGCTGGTGAGCCTGTCGGCGACGGTGTCGAACGCCGAGGAGTTCGGCGCGTGGATGGAGACCGTGCGTGGCGACACCGCGGTGGTCGTCGACGAGACGCGCCCGGTGCCGCTGTGGCAGCACGTGATGGTCGGCAAGCGGATGTTCGACCTGTTCGACACGAAATCCAGCGATCAGAAGGTCGTCGTCGACGAGGACCTGGTCCGGTTCATCCGGCAGCGCGAGGCCAGCGACCGCATGCACGGGTACGGCGGTCCGCGTGGCCGCGGCGCCCGGGGCAATTTCCGGCCGTTGCCGCGGCCGGAGGTGCTGGCCCGCCTCGACGAGGAAGGGCTGCTGCCCGCCATCACCTTCATCTTCAGCCGGGCGGGCTGCGACGGCGCGCTGGCCCAATGCCTGCGTGCCCGGCTCGATCTGAGCAGGCCGGGTGATGCCGAACTCGTCGACGAGATCATCGAAAAGCACACCGGCGACCTGCCCAAGGCCGATCTCGAAGTGCTCGGGTACTGGGAGTGGCGCGAGGCGCTGCAGCGTGGGCTCGCCGCCCACCACGCGGGCATGCTGCCCGCCTTCCGGCACACGGTGGAGGAACTGTTCGTCAAGGGCCTGGTGCGGGCCGTGTTCGCCACCGAGACCCTTGCCCTCGGCATCAACATGCCCGCCCGCACGGTGGTGCTCGAGCGCCTGGTGAAGTTCAACGGCGAGACGCACGCCGAACTCACCCCCGGCGAGTACACCCAGCTCACCGGTCGCGCGGGCAGGCGCGGTATCGATGTCGAAGGCCACGCGGTGGTGCTGTGGCAACCCGAGGTCGACACCAGCGCGGTCGCCGGTCTGGCCTCCACCCGCACCTACCCGCTGCGCAGTTCCTTCCGGCCCGGCTACAACATGTCGATCAACCTGATCGACCGGATGGGCGCCGAAGACGCCCGCAACCTGCTGGAACGGTCCTTTGCCCAGTTCCAGGCCGACCGCTCGGTGGTCGGGCTGGTGCGCGGTATCGAGAAGAACCAGGGCGCGTTGCGCAAGCTGGAGAGCCAGCTCGGCGGCGTCGACGGTGACTTCATGGAGTACCTGTCGCTGCGTGACCGGATCAAGCAGCGCGAGCGCGACATCCAGCAACAGGGGCGGGCCGACCGGCGCGGCGCCGCCGTGCGCGCGCTGATCGAATTGCGGCGCGGCGATGTGGTCGCGATCCCGTCGGGCAAGCGCGCGGGGCTCGCGGTGATCCTCGAACCCGATCAGACCCCCGGCGACCCACGGCCCCTCGTGTTGACCGAAGACCATTGGGCCGGAAGGATTTCCGCCGCCGACTTCCCCGTCCCCGCCGAACCTCTCGGGCACATGCGGTTGCCACGCCGGGTCGACCACCGCACCGCCCGCATCCGCCGCGACCTCGCCTCGGCGCTGCGCGGAACCGGCATCTCGGCGCCCGGCCGTGGCAGGCACAGGCGCAACGATCACGCCCGCGCGGGCGAGGACCGGCAGCTGGCCACCCTGCGTCGCAGCCTGCGCGCCCACCCCGCGCACAGCAGGCCGGACCGCGAACAGCTCAGCCGCATCGGCGAGCGCTACGCGCGGCTGGCGCGTGAGACCGAGTCGATGCGCCAGAAGGTTGCCGCGACGACGAATTCCCTCGCGCGCACCTTCGACCGCATCGTCGGCCTGCTCGAGGAGCGCGGTTTCGTCGAGCACGGTGAAGTGACGCCCGACGGCAGGCGGCTGGCCCGCATCTACGCCGAAAGCGACCTCGTCGTCGCGGAATGCCTGCGGCAGGGGCTGTGGCGTGGACTCGGTGCCGCCGAGCTCGCCGGAGTGGTGTCCGCGCTGGTGTACGAATCGCGGCAGGAGTCCGGCTTGCTCACCGCGCACGGCCCGACCGACCCCATCCGGCGCGCGGTCGCCGCGACCATCGAGGTATGGGGGCAGTTGCGTGCCGACGAGGCGAGGCACAAGCTGCCGCCCACCCGCGAACCCGACCTGGGGTTCGTGAACGGGGTGTACAAGTGGGCGCGCGGCGACGCGTTGGCCGAGGCGTTGCTGGCCAGCGGCGACCAGAGCAGCGTGATGTCGGCGGGCGACTTCGTGCGCTGGTGCAGGCAGGTCATCGACCTGCTCGACCAGATCCACAACACCGCGGACGATACCGAGATCGCGAGCACCGCGGCCAAGGCCGTGCGTGCCGTCCGACGGGGTGTCGTCGCGGTGGACGCCGCGTAGATGTTTCGTCTGTGATTTGATTTCCTGGCGTAGCCGGCCTGGCGCGGGGGGCTACCGTGTGTACAACTATGCGAGTGGAGGCGAGTGGATGAGCGGCCCGTACGGACCGAACGGCCCAGGGGAGGGGAGCAACGATCCCACCCAGCACTGGGGGGGTCAGCAGGGGGCCGGTGGCGCCGGACCCACCCAGCACTGGGGTGGTGCGGCACAGCCGCCGCAGCAGCCGCCCCAGGGCGTTCAGCCGACCCAGCAGTGGGGTGACCCCAACGCCGGACAGCAACCGCAGCAGCAGCAGTGGGGCCAGCCCCAGCAGCCTCAGCAGCAGTGGGGTCAGCCGCAGCAACCCCAGCAGCCGCAGCAGTGGGGCCAGCCGCAGCCGCAGCAGCCGACGGGTCCGCAGCAGCAGTGGGGTCAGACCCAGCCACCGCCGCAGGACTGGAACGCGCAGCAGCCCGCGGGCGCCCAGCAGTGGGGTCAGCAGCCGCACCAGCAGTGGGGTCAGCAGCCGCAGCAGTCCCAGCAGGGTCCCGGGGGCAAAGGTAAGGGCAAGGGCCTGATCATCGGCCTCGTCGTGGCCGGTGTGCTGGTGATCGCCGCCGTGATCGGCCTGCTGGTCGTCGTGTTCTCGGCCGACGAGCTCGACCAGTCGGCGGTGCAGGACGGTGTCTCCTCGGTGCTCACCGGCTCCTACGGCATCGCGGACGTCTCCGATGTGTCGTGCCCGTCGGGTCAGAAGGTCGAGGTCGACGCGACCTTCACCTGTGACCTGAAGGTCAGCGGTGAGGACAAGAAGGTCACCGTGAAGATCACGAAGGAAGACGGTACCTACGAAGTCGGCCGCCCCAACTAGGCTGTCGTACAGCGGTTTTCAGCCTACCGCCAGGTGGTTTCCGGGCCGCCCGCACTGCATGCGGACGGCCCGGCGTCGTTCACTCGGTGTGCGCGGCGGCCAGCGCCGTGATCAACCGGGTGATCGGGCTCTCGGCGTTGTAGGCGGCCGCGAGTTCGCGCAGCCGCTCCGGGTCGGCGGGAACCGCGGGCAGGGCGTCGGGCCCCGACAGTTCGACATCGGCATCGCAGACCACCCGGACCACCGGCGCGGCGGCCTTCAGATAGTCCTGTGCGGCAACGAGTTTGGCCCGTACGCCCTTGGCGAGATCGGAAGCGGGATCGTCGACGGCGGCCATCAGGGCGTCGAGGGAGCCGAATCGGGAGATGAGCTGGGCGGCGGATTTGTCGCCGATGCCCGCGACGCCGGGCAACCCGTCGGAGGCGTCGCCACGCAACGTGGCCATATCGGCGTAGGCGGGCCCCGCGTTCACCACGGGCACACCGTATTTCGCGGACACCTCGGCGGGCCCGTACAGCTCGGCCTTGGCCAGGCCACGGCCCGCGTAGAGCACCCGCACCGGCGGTGCCGGGTCGTCGCGGACCAGTTGCAGCAGGTCACGGTCGCCGCTGACGACGACCACGGAATCGGTGCGCTCGCGGTGGGCGAGAGTGCCGAGGACGTCGTCGGCTTCGAGCCCCTCGGCGCCGCCGGTGGCGATCCCGGCCGCCGCGAGCACGTCCAGGATCATCGGCACCTGCGGGGTGAGGGTGTCGGGAACCTCCTCGGCGCCTGGCGCCGCCGTGCTGCTGGTGTCGAGGCGGTGCGCCTTGTACGACGGTACGAGCGCCACCCGGAACGGCGGGCGCCAGTCCAGGTCCAGCCCGACGACGAGCCTGCTCGGCCGGTGCTTGGTGATCAGCGAGGCGACCATGTCGGTGAAGCCGCGCACCGCGTTCACCGAGCGGCCGTCGGCGCCGCGCAGTTTGTCGGGAATCGCGTAGTAGGCGCGGAACCACAGGCTGGCGCCGTCGAGGATCAACAGGGGTCCACGGGTGCTCTCGGCAACGGTCACCTGGTGATTGTGCCCTGTGGCTCCGACAGGTGAGCGAGATCGGTGCCGCGTCGGCCGTCGCGCTCGGCGGCCGTTGTGGTGCGTTTCGCCCGAGATCGCACGTCGTGCGGGCGAATCTGCGCGTCACGCGGCGCGGCGGGTAACGTCGGAGACTATGAGCGCGCACACGAATGCCAGGTTCGCGGCGGATGTCTACGGTCAGCGGCTCGAGCGGGCGGTGGAGTTGATGCGCGCGGCGCATCTGGACGCCCTGCTCATCACACCGGGCCCCGACCTGCGGTATCTCATCGGG
Organism: Nocardia sp. NPDC050378; assembly: GCF_040655675.1. Lineage (NCBI taxonomy): Bacteria > Bacillati > Actinomycetota > Actinomycetes > Mycobacteriales > Nocardiaceae > Nocardia > Nocardia sp. NPDC050378. The sequence goes on along the minus strand of NZ_JBFAKI010000007.1, from coordinate 316,508 downwards.
TCCGATGCCGAATCCTTCGAACGGCTCACCTGTCTGGTGATCACCGCCGACGGCGCGACCCCGTCGGTCGTCGTGCCGAAGCTCGAGCTGGCCGCGCTGGACGGGTCGGCAGCCGGGGAACTGGGCCTGCGGATCCTCGACTGGGTCGACGGCGTCGATCCGTACCAGCTGGTGCGGTCCACCCTGCACGCCGGTTCGCGCATCGCCGTCGCCGACGCCATGCCCGCCCTGCACCTGATTCCGCTCGCCGAGCAGACCACGGGGCTGCCGTCCTCGGCCACTCCTGTGCTGCGCCGGTCGCGGATGATCAAGGACGAGGCCGAGATCGACGCCTTACGCCGTGCGGGCGCCGCGATCGACCGCGTGCACGCCCGGATGGGTGAGTTCCTGCGGGCGGGGCGCACCGAGGCCGAGGTGCATGCCGACATCGAGGCAGCGATCGTCGAGGAGGGGCACACCGAGGCGGAGTTCGTCATCGTCGGCAGCGGCCCGAACGGTGCCATCCCGCACCACTTGTTCTCCGACCGTGTCATCGAGCAGGGCGATGTGGTGGTGATCGACATCGGTGGTCCGGTGGCGCCCGGTTACTACTCCGATTCCACCCGCACCTATGTGCTCGGCAAGCCGGGCAAGCAGGTCACCGAGCGGATGGCCTTGCTCGAGGCGGCGCAGGCGGCGGCGGTGGCCGCCGTGCGTCCGGGTGTCACGGCCGAGTCCGTCGACGCCGCCGCCCGAACCGTGCTGGCAGACGCGGGCCTTGGCGATGCATTCGTACACCGCACCGGGCACGGCATCGGTCTGTCGGTGCACGAGGAGCCCTACATCGTGGCGGGCAACGATTTGGTGCTCGAGCCGGGCATGGCGTTCAGCATCGAACCGGGCATCTACTTCCCCGGGCAGTGGGGCGCGCGCATCGAGGACATCGTGATCGTCACCGACGACGGTGTGGAGTCCATGAACCAGCGCCCGCACGGCCTGACCGTGTTGTAAACGGTCACAAGCTATTTGAGCGTGCTCGACGACAGCACCCGGCGCACCTGGATCGCGACGACCACGCGCGTCGGGTTCTCGCGCGGCACGCGGTAGCGCTCGGTGTAGCGGCGAACGGCCTCGGCGACATCGTCGGCCTCGGTCAGCACGGTGGCCGGCCCTTCGAGGGTGAGCCACCGCGCCCCGTCGACCTGGCTGACGGCCGCGTACCCACCCCGCCCGGCATTACGGGCCTTCACCGACGCGCCATCGGTGATCACCCGCGCGATGCCGCTGTCCGCGTCCCAGGTGAACCCGACGGCGACGACGTGCGGTGTGCCGTCCGCGCGCAGGGTGGTGAGGGTGGCCAGGTGCCGCTCGGCGACGAACGCGAGGGCGGCGGGGGAGAGCTGTGTGGTCGCGGTGGGCATGTGTTCGACGCTAGTCGGTCACCGCGTGCGCTCGGTCGGCGGGCGCACGCCCACAGCGGCAGTCAACGGCACCCTGTCCGGCGGCGCCGGGCTGTCGGAGGGGTGTTCGCGGGCCTGCCGCTCGAGCGGACCGCCGTGCGACACCCGGCTGTCGGCGCCGCGGCCGTGTGTTCGAAGGGCCCCGGCGTCGCTTCGCCGGTCGCGGTTCGTAATCGCGGGGAGGCTCGGTGGCGGCGGGAACCCGGGATGACACACTGTGCGCATGGGAGAGCAGCAGGCGAACCGGGGCACGGTCCTGGTTCTGGGTGGGCGCAGTGAGATCGGGCTGCAAGTGGCGCGCAGGCTGGCGCCGGGCCGGGTGGTGATCCTCGCCGCCCGCCGCTCCGCCGCGCTGGCCGCCGAGGTCGAGCAGGTGCGCGCGGCCGGGGCGACCGCCGTGCACACCGTCGAATTCGACGCTGACGACACCGCCGCCCACGCCGCGCTGCTCGAGAAGATCGCCGCCGAACACGGTGGAATCGGCACGGCCGTCCTGGCATTCGGCGTTCTCGGCGACCAGGCCCGCGCCGAACGCGACCCCGACCACGCCGTCGCCGTCGTCCACACCGACTACGTCGCCCAGGTCAGCGTTCTCACCACCCTCGCGAATCTGCTGCGCGCACAGGGCAGTGGCCAGATCGTTGTCTTCAGCTCTATCGCGGGCGTACGGGTCCGGCGGGCGAACTACGTCTACGGTTCGGCGAAAGCGGGCCTGGACGGGTTCGCCAGCGGTCTCGGTGACGCCCTCCACGGCACGGGCGTCCAGTTGCTTTTGGTCCGATCGGGTTTCGTCATCGGGCGCATGACCGAGGGCATGGACCCCGCGCCCATGTCCAGCACCCCCGACCAGGTCGCCGACGCCGTCGTCCGCGCCTTGGCCAAGGGCGCGACCCGCGTCGCGATCCCCGGCCGCCTCGCCGTCGCGTTCTTCGTGATGCGCCTGCTGCCGCAATCGATCTGGCGCCGGATGCCACGGTGACCGCCACACCGGTCGCCCGGCATGCCGTCGACGCCGCCGGGGCGGTTGTGGCGGTCCCGCTCCTTCCTCGGACGGGGAGGTCGATCCGATGACCGCTGCCGCGTGGTCGGGCGCGCCGATCGGGGTGGTCGGTATCGGCGCCGACGGTTGGGCAGGTTTGGGTGAGCGTGCCAAAACCGTCGTCGAGGACAGCGAAGTCGTGTTCGGGTCGCAACGGCAACTGTCGCTCGTTCCGGACGGTGACTTCGAGCGGGTGCCGTGGCCGACTCCTCTGCTGCCCGCCTTACCGGAACTGCTCGCGCGCCACAATGGTCGGCGCCTGACGGTGCTCGCGAGCGGTGACCCCATGTTCTACGGCATCGGCGTCACGCTGGCCCGCCTCGTCGGACCGGGCGCCCTCGACGTCTACCCGCAGCCCTCGTCGGCGTCGCTGGCCTGCGCCCGGCTCGGCTGGCCGCTGGCCGAGACACCGGTCGTGAGCGTCGTCGCCCGACCACTCGCCACCGTGTTGCCCGAACTGGCCGACCGCCGTCGCCTCCTGGTCCTGAGCGAGAACGAAACCACCCCCGCCGCACTGGCCGAACTGTTGCGCGACAACGGTTTCGGTGCCTCGACCCTGACCGCCCTCGAACAGCTCGGGGGAGAGCGCGAGCGCCTGCGCACCGGCACGGCCCATACCTGGCCGCACCCGCCCGGCGACCCGCTCAATCTGTGCGCAGTCGACTGCGTGGCCGACCCCGACCACCCCCGCCGCACGAGAACGCCCGGCCTGCGCGACGATTCGTTCAGCGGCGACGGCCAGCTCACCAAGGCCGAGGTCCGCGCACTCACCGTCAGCGCCCTCGCCCCGGCCCCCGGCGAACTGCTGTGGGATGTCGGCGGCGGGTCGGGCACCATCGCGATCGAATGGTGCCGTACCCACCCGGCGTGCCGGGCGGTCACCTATGAGCGCCTGCCCGCCCGTCGCGATCAGATCGCCACCAACGCGCACGCGCTCGGTGTGCCCGGCATCGCGGTACGCGGGGCCTTCCCCGACACCCTCACCGACTCCCCGGCACCCGACGCGATCTTCCTCGGCGGCGGACTCACCCAAGACGGCGTTTTCGACGCCTGCTGGCAACGCCTGCGGCCCGGCGGGCGGCTGGTGGCCAATGCGGTGACCGCCGAGTCGGAAACGCTGCTGCTGGCCTTGTACGCACGCCACGGCGGCACCCTGCGCAAATTTCAGATCTACCGAGGCGAACCGCTCGGCGGGTTCACCGCGTGGCGGCCGCAGCTTCCCGTCGCGCAGTGGATCGTCGTCAAACCGCGCGCAAATTCCTGACGGGTCACCCGTCGCCTCGCATAACGATGTGACGGGGTGTGCGCCCCGAATTTGCTCTTTTTCGCGTGAGCGTCCGATGCGACTGTTCAGTCCTCACGTGGTCTCGCGCACCACCGGCCGAACATCGCTCGCACACGGCGTATGTCTCTGAGGGCATCGAGATGCTGGGCAATCGCCCAGTGCCGCTGCCGGACTCGAAACCGATGCCGGGGTCGCCGATGTGCCCGTACCGGCGACCCGGGCGCGCGTGGCGAACATGCTGGTCAACCGTCCATGTCACCAGGGCGCCGATCACGGTCAGATCACGGTCAGATCACGGCCGAACGGTGAGTGCATCTGCAAGCTCACCCAGAAAGTTATGCACCGAAGGTGTAACACTTCCTCAACGGGGGTATGGTCGGGCGCGGCCCCGGGCAAAACTCGGAGCCTCGATTTCGATGGACGGAGTTGTATGCGGTGCACCAGGTCGACCACCCCTGACCGGGACGACGTCAGCGGGCAGTCCTGAGAGTTCTGATCCTCGGCGGTACGGGCGAGGCTCGTGAGCTGGCGAACCTGGCGTCCGGTGAGCGTGGAGTCGATATCGTCTCCTCGCTGGCGGGACGTGTCGCCAACCCGCGATTGCCGGTCGGGCCGGTGCGCATCGGCGGATTCGGTGGTGTCGAGGGCCTCCGAACCTGGCTACGCGAGAACCGTATCGATGCCGTCGTGGATGCCACCCACCCCTTCGCGGCCCAGGTCAGTACCCATGCGGCGACCGCGGCCGCCGACCTCGGCCTGCCCGCGCTGCACCTGCGCCGCCCCGAATGGGTGCCGCGCCGGGGCGACCTGTGGACGCGGGTACCCGATCTCGCCGGGGCCGCCTCCGCCCTGGCCGACCGGGGCGAGAACGTGCTGCTCACCATCGGCCGCCAAGGTGTCGGCGCCTTCGCGGGCTGTCGCAGGCAGCGTTTCGTCATCCGATCGATCGACGCGCCGACCGGCCCGCTGCCACCGCGCTACGAATTGCTGCTCGCGCGTGGGCCGTTCACCTTCGACGAGGAACTGGTGTTGATGTCGCGTCATCGCATCGACGTCCTGGTCACCAAGAACAGCGGCGGCGCGCAGACCGAGGCGAAGATCGCCGCGGCGCGCACGGCCGGCGTGCCGGTCGTCATGATCGAACGCCCACCCCTGCCCGCGGGCGCGAACGTCGTCGACGAGGTCGGCGCCGCCCTCGACTGGTTGCGGCTCGCGACCGCGCACAGCGTTTCCTGAGCTCAGCGCGGCGGTTGCCCGGCAAAGACGGCGGGCAGCTGGTCGAACCACTGCAGCACCGCGCGCTCGTAGCAGATCCCGAATTCGAGAGTGGCGCGTTGGTGGGGTGCCAGCGCGGTCGCGTCCTCGTCGAGATAGCGGTCGAGCCGGTCCTGGTGGATGTTGCGGTTGGCGGTGATGATCCGGTCGCGGTGCGTGGGATCGAGGTGCTCGCCGAACGACAGGGTGAGCAGCAACGGCACCCGGATCGTTTCGGCACCGGGATCGCGGGCGATCCATTCGGCGAACGCCTCACGCCCGGTCTCGGTGATCCGGTAGGGAATGCGCTCTCGCGCACCTCGTTCACCCTTGGTCACCAGCCCCGCGCTGTCCATCGTGGCGAGTTCGCGGTAGACCTGGCTCTGGGTGATGGTCCAGAAGTCGCCGATGCGTTGCTGGGCGAGAGTCGCCAGGTCCCAGCCCGACATCGGACCCTCGTGCAGGAACCCCAGCAGTGAAGCCGCGGTGGAGTTCAGCGGGCGGCGGCGGGTCGCGGTGTCGGTCAACGGTCAACTCCCTTCGAACTACATTCCTATGTGGAATGTTAGGCCAGGGCGGGGATCACGCCAAGGTCGCCCGTGTCGCGGCGTGTCGGGGCCTAGGCGTTCTCGTAGCGGCGCGCCGTGAAAACGCGGGTTCCCTCAGGCGTGTCGAAGGCTGTCGTGGTGGAGGCGCCGATGATGAGCAGCGTACGCATGTCGACCTCGTCGGGGTTCAGGTCGGCGAGGGTCACCACCCGCACCGATTCCGTCGGCCCGCCGACATCGCGACCGAGCACCACCGGCGTCTCCGGGTCGCGATGGGTCAGCAGGATCTCGCGCATCGCGCCCACCTGCCAACGTCGCTGCGAGGAGGCCGGGTTGTAGATCGCGATCGCCATATCGGCCGCCGCGACGGCCGAAAGCCGTTGTGCCACAACCTCCCACGGCTTGAGTCGATCGGAGAGCGAGATCATCGCGTAGTCGTGACCCAGCGGTGCGCCGACCCGGCTCGCCACCGCGTTGGCCGCCGTCAGTCCCGGCAGCACCCGCACCGGCACATCCTTGAACTGCGGTTCGGCCGACACCTCGAGCACCGCCGAGGCCATCGCGAACACCCCCGGATCACCGGAGGACACCACGGCGACCCGCGCACCCCGCTTGGCCAGATCGAGTGCCATCGCGGCGCGCTCCGACTCGACCTTGTTGTCGCTGGCGTGCCTGCGCTGGCCGGCCCGCTCGGGGACACGGTTGATGTAGGTCGTGTAGCCGACGAGATCGGTCGCCTCGTCCAGCGCGGCGGTGACCTCCGGAGTGGTCCAGTCCGCGGCGCCGGGCCCGAGGCCCACGACCACGACTTCGCCCGCGGTGCTTGCTGATTCGTTGTACGGACTCGCTCCGGTCCGCTCCGACCTGTCTGTCGGTGCGCCGCGGCGCTGTCCGCCGACGACGGACGCGACCCCGGTGGTCGGGGTGGGCCCGGGAACCAGCGTGATCGAGAAGTAGGGCACATCGGCCTCGTCGACATCGGCGGCCGCGAGCACCCGCTGACGGGTGCTGCTCGCGCGTTCGACGTAGTAGGCGTCGTCGAGGCGACCGGCGTCGGCGAGCGCCCGGCGCACGCCGGGGAAGGTGCGTCCCAGCTTCATGATCGCGGCGGCGTCGGTCTCGCGCAGCCGCTCGGTGAGTTCGTCGACGGGCATGGTGCCGGGCAGCACCGTGAGTACCTGCTCGCCTTCCACCAGGGGTGTGCCGAGCGCCGCCGAGGCCGCGCTCACCGAGGTGATCCCGGGGACGATCTCGGCGTGGAACCGGTCGGCCAGGCGGCGGTGCATGTGCATGTACGAGGAGTAGAACAGCGGGTCACCGGCCGCGAGCAGGGCGACATCGCGGCCGGCGGCGAGGTGGGCGGCCAGCCGGGCGGCGGCCTGCTCGTAGAACTCGTCGATCGCGCCCTGGTACCCGCCGGGGTGGTCGGTGATCTCGGTGGTCACCGGGTAGACGAGGTGCTCTTCGATCTGGCCGGGCCGCAGGTACGGCTCGGCGATACCTCGGGAGATGCTGCGCCCGTGCCTGGCGCTGTGGAAGGCCACCACGTCGGCGGCGCCGATGAGCCGGGCCGCTTTCACCGTCACCAGTTCGGGATCGCCGGGGCCGAGGCCGATGCCCCAGAGTGTGCCGCTCATTCCTGTTCGCTCGCAATCGCGTTCAGCGCCGACGCGGTGATGGCGCTGCCGCCCCGCCTGCCGCGCACGGTGAGATATTCGACGCCGCCGAAGTCGATCAGCGCCTGTTTGGATTCGGCCGCGCCGATGAACCCGACGGGGATGCCGATGATCGCGGCGGGTCGCGGTGCGCCGGCGTCGAGCATGTCGAGCAGGTGGAACAACGCGGTCGGGGCGTTGCCGATGGCGACCACCGCGCCGTCGAGTTCGGCGCGCAGCAGGTCGAGCGCGGCGACCGAACGGGTGTTACCCATGCTCGCGGCCAGCTCGGGCACCCGCGGGTCGGTGAGGTTGCACAGCACCGGGTTGTCGGCGGGCAGCCGCTTGCGGGTGACGCCCGAGGCGACCATGTTGGCGTCGCAGATGATCGGTTTGCCCGCCCGCAACGCGGTGCGTGCGGCCGCGACCACACCGGGGGTGTAGGCGATGTCGCCCGCCAGGTCGACCTGTCCGCACCCGTGGATCATCCGCACCACCACGCGCTCGACATCGGCGGGGAAACCGGCGAGGTCGGCTTCGGCGCGGATGGTCGCGAACGAGCGCCGATAGATCTCGGCCCCGTCGGTGAGGTAGCTGGTGCGCACGTCGGACATGCGCACAACCCTAGAACCTGGCCGCGACGTGGTGTTCGGCGCGGTCGGCTCAGGTGCGTGGGCGCTCGAGGATGCGCGACATCACCAGCGAACTCCTGGTGCGCCCGACGCGCGCGTTCTCCCTGATCCGCTCCACGGTCACCTCGATCTCGGCCATGTCGGTGGCCATCACGTGTACCAGCGCGTCGGCCTCGCCGGCGATGGTGCACACTCCGACGACCTGCGGGATCGGTTCCAGTGTCCGGCGCAGTTCGGCGGGGGAGATGTTGTCGCGGTAGTACACCTCCACGTACGCCTCGGTGGTCCAGCCGAGGGCGGCCGGATTGACCAGGGCGGTGAACCCGGTGATCTGCCCACCCGCCACCATCTTGTCCACCCGCCGCTTCACCGCGGGCGCCGACAATCCGACGGTCGAGCCGATCTCGCCGAAGGTGGCACGCGCGTTCTTCAGCAGGGCGGCGAGAATGCGACGGTCGATGTCGTCCATGGGAATTCCTCTCACACAATGAATCGCCATTTTCCCATCGATACGCGCAATGAATCGGTGTTCCCCGCGCAACGCGACGACATCTACCGTCGAGGCGTCGATTCGCGCCGCGCAGCCACCGGGAGTTCTGATGACCGCCGTCCTTCCCCTTCCCTCCTCGACGCCGGCGCGGGCGGCCACCCCGCGCCGCTTCGTGATGTGCCGACCCGACCACTTCGAGGTCACCTACGCGATCAATCCGTGGATGGATCCGGCAGCGCCGGTGGACCGGGCGCGGGCGCTGGCGCAGTGGGAGATCCTGCGCGCGCTGCTCGAACAGCACGGGCATTCGGTGGAGACCGTGCCGGGTGAGCCGGGCCTGCCCGACATGGTGTTCGCGGCCAACAGCGCGATCGTGATCGGCGGTCGTGCCCTGTCGGCCCGCTTCGCCCATCCCGAGCGGCAACCGGAGGGCCCGGCGTTTCACCGCTGGTTCGCGGCGCGCGAGTTACGTGAGTTGGCGGTGGCGGCCGAAACCAACGAGGGTGAGGGCGATTTCACGTTCGCGGGCGAGCGGATCCTGGCCGGAGTGGGATTCCGCTGCACCGCGGCGGCCCACGCCGAGGTGCAACGGTTCTTCGGCCTGCCCGTGCTCTCGCTCGAGCTGATCGACCCCCGCTTCTATCACCTCGACACCGCGCTGATGTGCCTCGACGAGACCACGGTCGCCTACTACCCAGGGGCCTTCAGCCCGCAGGCCCGCGAGGTCCTGGCCGTCCATTACCCGGACGCGATCCTGGTCACCGAGGCCGATGCCCTGTCCTTCGGCCTCAACGGGGTGAGCGACGGCCGCCACGTCTTCCTCGATCCGGGCGCGACCGGGCTGATCGCCGCCCTGCGCGAGCGGGGTTTCGAACCGGTCCCGGTCGACATGTCCGAGCTGCGCAAAGGTGGTGGCGGCGTGAAGTGCTGCGTCCTCGAACTACACACCCCCCGCGCTCGCCGACCCTGAGCCGGCCGGAGAGCGCTGGGTTCCCCGGCCGACCCGATCATTCGAACTCGGTGCCGCCGTCGCGCAGCAGGTACGCGTCGGAGACGATCTTGCCGATGGCACGGCCGCCGAGCACGGGCGAGTGCCGCTCGCGCGCGGCACGCACCACCAGCCCCTCGCGGATATCGCCGCCCGACCCGCTGACGGTCTCGGTGCCCTCGGCCAGCTTCAGCAACAACTCCGCGTCGTAGGGGCCTTCGTAGAGGACCGGTACGCGAGGGACGCCGAGGCCGAGTTCGCCGAGCAGGGCACCGATCTCGTGGTGGTCGAGCCAGCGCACCGGCGCACCGGCCTGCTCGACCGCGAGGTCGAACAGGGCGAAACCGAGCGTGTCGTCGTGCGCGGCCGACGCACCGTAGTGCAGGTCCTGCACGCCCGCCCCGAACACCTCACCGAAGAGCCCGACCCGGTCGGCGTCGAGGGCGTCGGCGAGCACGCGGGCGGCTTCGTCGAGCCGATGGCTGTGCACCGCCCGCCAGTACAGGTTGCCCTCGGTGCGGATCAGTGCCTGCGACCGACCACCGATTCCCTTGGACGACACCAAGGTCCGGTCCTCGGCGCGCAGATGGGTGAGCAGAAAGGCGGTGCCGTGGATCTTCTCCGTCGCCACCACCGGCTCGCCTTCGGCGAAGATATCGGGGAACCGCTTGATGTTCTCCACATCGATCCAGCGCAGCAGGTCGGGGGCGGGTTCCACTTGTCCCGACATCGAAACCGGGACCGGCGGCACCCATTTGGTCACGCCGAGCTCGGCGGCGAAGTCGGTGCGCGCCTCGGCCGCCGCCGCGAGATCCGTGCCCGACAGTGCGCTCGGTGTGCAGACGATGCCCTGGGACACCTCGCCGCGCAACCGCACCGCCTTCACCCGATTGCGTTGTGCCCCGGCCAATTTGCCGGTGAGACCCAGCTCGGCGATCAGCGGGTCCGGAACGATCGCCTGTTCCGGGATGTAGACGGCGTGGTCGCCGGTGACGAACTGCCCCTTGGCGACGACGGCCCGGTACAGCCCGACCTGGGCCAGCTCCAGCCGGTCGGCGTTCGGGTGTGGGACGACGACGAGCCGCTCGGCCGTCACTCGCAGTGTGGACATGGGAACCCCCTCGTTTCGAGGAGGTCAGCGTATGGCCGTGCCAATCACGGAGTCGAGCGGTTTTCGCGCGGGATGCACGTGCGCGGACGGCGTTCTAAGCTCGCCCTCATGGCCGAATCGAACACTGTCGCAGACACTCTGGCGATCACCGAGACGATCACCCGGATGTTCGTGTACTGCGATCGCAAGCGCTGGGACGACCTGGTCGCCGAGGTCTTCACCGACGAGGTCGACTTCGACGGCGGATTCGGTGACGGGGTCTCGATCCGCTCGTCGAAGGACATCGCCGCCGACTGGAAGGCGGGCCTGGAGGCCCTCGACGCCGTGCACCATCAGGCCGGCAATTACCTGATCGACGTCGACGGCGACGAGGCCACCGCCCACGCCGACTCCATCGCCGTCCACGTGAACAACGCCGCGACCAACGGCAGGACCCGCACCTTCGTCGGCAGCTACGCCCTTGCCGCCCGCCGTACCGCCGCGGGCTGGCGGATCAGCAAGTTCCACTACCTGCTGAAGGTGATCGAGGGCAACGCCGAGCTGAACTAGTCCGGGCGGTCGATGCGGTACCCGCCTTCGGTGGCGACGACATCGGTGACAGGTCCGGCTGGGCGGCCACAGCGCCGTTCGCAGCCCGACCAGTGTTGACGGCCGGTCGCCACCACGTCGGCGGCATCGAGGCCTGACTCGGCGCGGTCCGCCGCGTCGGCGGGAAGGGTGCGCTCGGCATCGCGGCCAGGCTCGGCTGTCGCGGGATGCCCCTCGGCCAGGTCGGGTGGTTCGTCGCCGAACACGCGCCCGGTTTCGATGGCCTCGGTGAGATCGGCGCGGACATCGGTGTGGGACTTGGCGCAGCCGGGGCGGCCCGCGCAGGCGCTCACCTGTAACCACGGTGAGCCGGCGTCGAAGATCAAGCCCATCGGCGCGAGCACCCGCACCACCGTTTCCGCGGGGCCCTCCTCCAGGTCGGGTAGCACCACACTGCGCCATGGCGTGAGGAACACGGGGCGTTCGACGGCGGCCAGGAATTCGGCGACCCGCGCGGGCAGTGTGCCGAGCCGAACACCCGCGCCGAGGGTGACCAGGCCGTTATCCTGTTCGAGCCAGCCGATCGGAATGTCATGTGTCGCACCGAGTTCCAGGCGCGCACCGGCGGGGGAGCGGTCCAGGGTCTCGGTGACCTTCTCGACACCGCCGGGGATCTCGTGCAACCGCCACTGCCCCGATTCCGCACGCAGGTCGAGGAAGCCGCGCGCTGCGTCGAGCATGACCGTGACGGCCTCGTCGGGAGTGACGCGGATGCCGGTGTCGGTCCCGGCGAGCAGCAACGCGAACTCGTCGCCGACGGCCTGGATCCCGATATCGCCGCGCAGGGTGCTCACGTCACCGCGGCCGTCGTCGAGGGTGAACAAGACCCGGCCTGGCAGGCCCGCCAGCGCGGCATCGGCCTGCAAGCCCACATCCAGGTCGGTGGCCAGCCCGTGTACATCGGCAAATCCACCCACCCGCCCGGACAGCGGTGAGGCGACGATATTGCGGACTCGCTCGTGCGTGCGGCTCGGCAGCAGGCCCGCTGTGGCCAGTCGGGCGGCCAGTTCGTTCGCGTTCCGTACCCGGCGCAACTGCACATTGCCGCGGGAGGTCAGCTCGAGGTTCCCGTTGCCCAGGTCGTGTGCGGCCTCGGCGAGTACCTGCACCTGGCCGGATTCCAGTCGTCCGCCGGGAACCCGGATCCGCGCCAACGGCCCGTCCGCGGCCTCGTGCAGCCGCAGAACCCCTGGGCAAGAATCGGGAGCGCTCCTGGTCATGATTCCCCAGCCTACGACCACCGCCGGGAGCGATCCGGCGTCAGGGCCGGGTGTAGTGCAGCGACACGGCGCCCGAGTCGGTTAGGGTGGTCGCGGCGGCGAGGCGCCAGGTCGACGCGTAGTTGTCGGGGAGCAGGCGCAGGCCGCCGCCGAGGGTGGTGGGGACGATGGTGAGGTAGAGGTCGTCGAACAGGTCGGCGCGCACCAGACACTGAATGATGCTAGCGCTGTTGGTGATCAGGATGTCGCGTCCGGCGGCTGCTTTGAGCGCGCGCACGTCGGCTTCCGGGTCGCGACCGATCCTGGCGTTGGTCCAGTCGGCCTTGTCCAGGTCGGACTGGTCGAGGGTGGTGGTGAAGACGACTTTCTCGACCTTCGCGAGCCATTCACCGAGCTCACGGGTGCGGGCGGAGCTGGCGGGGTCGGCGGTGATGCCCGGCCAGACCGCGGTGAACCCTTCCCAGTTGGTGCGTCCGAGGACGACGGTGTCGGCGCCGCGCCAGATGCCCTCGTAGGTGATCTCGGTCTGCGGGCTGGTGATGTAGTCCATGCACCAGCTCATGTCGTCGCCGGGACCGGTGCCGCTGTATCCGTCCATGGAGACGGCGACTTCGGCGACGACTCGGCGTCCGGTGCTCTGCGGGGTATTCGACATGGGCGACATCCGTTCTCGTTCGGTTGCTAATTCAGAGGAACAGACGCCACAACGTGGCCGAACTCATCGGTGATCCGCGCCGCGCTCGTGTTTGCGCACCAGAAGGAAACGGTATCCGCCTAGTGTGAGTGGCGGATCGCCGCCGGAGCAGTGCCGACAGGAGAGGTCAACCGCATGCTGCGTGAATTCGTGGACAAGCGTGTAGTTCCCGCGCTCGACAAGGTCGCCCATGCGCAGGCACCGGTGGTGCGGCGCTACGTCGACTGGCTGGGGAGCAGGCACCCCGACGATTCACCGGTGGAACTCGTGCAGCGGCTGTCGCGCCAGTACCTCGTCGTCGTCACCGCCAGCGGCGTGACGGTGGGGCTCACCGCCGCCGTACCCGGTATCGGCACGCTGATCGGCCTGGCCGCCACCGGTGTGGACACCGCCGTCTTCGTGGAGGCATCCTCGGTGTTCTCGGTGGGCGCCGCCGCGGCGTACGGCATCGCGCCCGAGGATCCGCGCCAGCAGCGATTGGTGTCGAAGGTGGTGCTCGGCGAGTCTGGCACGAAGGTCCTCGAACAGACCGCGGGTCACACGAAGGGCCAGTGGCTCGCCGTGGTCACCGACCACATTCCCGGCCTGGCGAGCATGCCCGACGGGCCTGCCAAACGGTTCATCGTCAACTACCTGGTCAAACGCGGACTGCTGCTCTTCGGCACGCTCATCCCCGCCGGGATCGGCGCGGTGATCGGCGGCTACGGCAACAACGCCCTCGGTCAGCTGGTCATCGCCAACGTCTACCGCCACCTGGGCACCGGTTCGCCCGAGATGGTCGCCGCGGGCACCCGCGACGGTTCGTCTTGACCTTCGAGTCACTGCAACCCCGATCATGAGCCGGTGCCTGACACCGAACTGATCACCATCGGAGCGTTCGCCCGCGTCTGCGGACTGAACGCCAGCGCCCTGCGCTTCTACGCCGACGCCGGAGTCCTCGTCCCCGCCCTGGTGGACGAGGACTCCGGCTACCGCTACTACACCCCCGACCAGGCCGGTCCCGCCTGCCTGATCCGCCACCTGCGCGCCGTCGACATGCCGTTGCCGACTGTCGCGGCGGTGCTCGCCGAACCCGACGCCGCAAAGGCCGCCGCCCTCCTCGACGCCCATCTCGCCGAAATGCACTGCCGCCGAAGGGAGTTCGACGCCGCAGCCGCCGCCGCTCATCGGGCGCTCGGCGTGGACCCCCGGCCGTTGCCGGACCGACGTGACCACGGCGCGGTGCCCGGCACCGAACCCGACCAGGCCGTGCGGGTCGGCGGTCCGGCGCTCGCGGCAGCCATCGACCAGGTCTCCACGGCAACCCGCACCGATCCGGCCCTGCCCGTGCTCGACACCATCCTGTTCGAGGCCGGCCCCGACGAACTGATCCTCACCGCCACCGACCGCTACCGGCTGGCCTCGCGAACCCTGCGCCCGATGGCCTCGGCGACGGCCGAGTGGTCCGCGACCATCGATGCCGCCGAACTGCGTGCCACCGCGTCCTGGCTGCGCCGTCAGCACACGGTGATCCTGCGTCCCACGCCCGATTCCGTCGAATTCCGCACTGCCACCGAGGATTCGGCGGCGAGTCAGCGCTGCCGCCGCTCGCCCGAGGAATTCCCCGACTACCGCCGCATGCTGGCAGCCCTGCCCCCGACCCCGACCAGGGCTGTCCTCGACCGCGCGCACCTCCTGGAAACACTGGAACGCGCGGACTCACCGATCGTGACTCTGCGCTTCGATTCCCCGGACACGGCCACGATCTCGGTGCCGAGCCCGGACGCGTCGACCCAGGACGGCACGCCGAACCCGCCCACCGAGCTGCGTGCGACGGTCTCCGGCCCACCGATCAGCGTCCACTTCGCCGTAACCACCCTCTACCCGGCCGTCGCGGGCGCGATCGGCCCCGACATCATGCTCGACCTGTCCGTCCCCGACCTCCCCGCCCACATCCGCTCCGCCGACGACGGCGACCTCCGGACCCTCGCCATGCCCTGCGAACCGGCCCCTTGATCGCTCGACCTGCCGGGTTGTGGCCCGGCAGGTTCACCGCTACGTTAAGTGCATGCACAAGCATGAACTTACGGAAAGGGGAACCCCCTCGGTCGGCGACCCGGTCGAGGGCTGGTTTCGTGCTTCCGCTCTTGTCGCGACCGTCGATTCGGGTCTCGGCAAATGGCTGACGCTGCACCACGGCATCGGCCTCACCGAGTACCACGCGCTCCGGCAGCTTGCCGCCGCGCCGGACAAGGAGATCCGGGTCAGCGAGCTGGCCCATCGGATCGGGTTGAATCAGAGTTCGGTGACCCGATTGCTGGGGCGGCTCGAGGCAAGAGGGTTCACGCGGCGGGACTTGTGTTCGGAGGACGGGCGCGGTGTGTACGCCGTGATCACCGAGGAGGGGGAGGTGCTGGTCAGGGACGCGCGCGAACCCTTCCAGCTCCAGCTGGAACGTCTGCTCGACGACGCCGAAGAGCTGTCACCGATGTTCGACGCGCTGCTCGCGCGCCGAACGGGGAACCGGGACTCCTGAACTGACCTGACATGCCGCAGAGGTCTTCCGCTCGGCATATATATGTATGTACATCCATAGAAAGGTATTATCGTGAACTGGCTCTACCTCGCCATCGCCGTCGTCTTCGAGGTCACCGTCGCTCTGGCGGCCGGAAAAGCGAAGGGTTTCACCGACATTCGATGGACCGTCGCCACCCTGGTCAGCGGCGCGATCGCGACCTACTTCCTGAGCCTGGCGCTGCTCACCTTCGACGTCGGCGCCGGCTACGCGATCTGGACCTCCCTGGCCGGTGTCGGAATCGTCGCTCTCGGCGCGGTGCTGTTCGGCCAGCGAGTCGACTGGCGCAAGGCGGTCGGCATCGTGATCGTCATCGGCGGTGTCGTCGGCCTGCAGCTCAGCAGCGGCGCCTGAGCAACCTCGTCCCCGACCACTTCTCACCGAAAGGCCGAACAATGTTCACCCACAACCGCACTCCCGCCACCGCCTGGCTCGTCCTGCTCCTCGCCGGCGCCTTCGAAGTCGGATACGCCCTCGCCGTCGGCGGCAGCCACGGTTTCACCGTGCTCACCTGGTCGCTGGTGGCGATCGTCTTCTTCCTTCTCACCCTGTTCGCCCTCAGCGTCGCGCTGAGAACGATCGACGTGGGCATCGGCTATGCCGTCTGGGCGGGCATCGGCGCGGTCGGCGCCGCACTCCTCGGACCGGTGTTCTTCGAGGAAACGCTCACGCCGCTCAAAGCGTTCTGGCTCGCCGTGGTGATCGCGGGAGTGGTCTGGCTCAAACTCGCCGACCGCGCCGAAGCCGCCTGAGCGACCCCGGACGCGGGCTGGAAAGTTGCGGGCGCGGCCGGGCCAGTACCATCGACTTGCTCGGCGGGCGTCGAGGAAACCGGTGGAAATCCGGTGCGGTCGCGCCACTGTGAACAGCCAGACCCTCTCCGGCGAGCACCGCAACCCGATGGGCGCGTCAACCCGAGGAAGGTCTCACCCTGTGATCCTGCTGCTGTCCACCTCCGACACCGACCTGCTGAGCGCCCGCGCGAGCGGCGCCGAGTACCGGTGGGGCAACCCCGCCCGGCTGCTGGTCGAGGATCTCGGGCAGCTGCTCGACGGCGTCGACCTGGTGATCGTGCGTATCCTCGGCGGCAAACGCGCCTGGGAAGAGGGCCTGGACGCGGTGCGGGCCAGCGGCATTCCGATGGTCGCCCTCGGCGGCGAGATCGCACCCGACGCGGAACTGATGGAATGTTCCACCGTGCCGGTCGGTGTCGCCGCCGACGCCCACAACTATCTCGCCGCGGGTGGTGCCGACAACCTGCGTCAGCTCTACAACTTCCTGTCCGACACGGTGTTGCTCACCGGTCACGGATTCGAGCCGCCGGTCCAGCTGCCGACCTGGGGTGAGCTCGAACGCTCGGCGCGCATCCTCGAACCGCACGCCCCCACGGTCGCCGTCGTCTACTACCGCGCCCAGCACCTGGCGGGCAACACCGGCTACGTCGACGCCCTGTGCACGGCCATCGAAGCCAAGGGTGCGCGCGCCCTGCCTGTGTACGCGGCGTCGCTGCGGACCGCCGAGCCGGAACTGCTCACCCTCCTCGGCCGGGCCGACGCCCTGGTGGTCACCGTGCTCGCCGCGGGCGGCAGCAAGCCCGCCACCGCGTCGGCCGGTGGCGACGACGAGGCCTGGGACGTGGCCGCGCTGGCCGCCCTCGACGTGCCGATCCTGCAGGGCCTGTGCCTGACCAGCCCGCGCGCCCAGTGGGAGGCCAACGACGACGGCCTGTCCCCGCTCGATGTCGCCACCCAGGTGGCGGTCCCGGAGTTCGACGGGCGCATCATCACGGTGCCGTTCTCGTTCAAGGAGTTCGACGAGGACGGTCTGTCCACCTATGTCCCCGATCCCGAACGCGCCGCCCGCGTCGCCGGGATCGCGGTGCGTCACGCCCGCCTGCGTCATATTCCCAACGGCGACAAGCGGATCGCGCTCATGCTGTCGGCCTACCCGACCAAGCACGCGCGCATCGGCAACGCCGTCGGCCTCGACACCCCGGCGAGCGCCATCCGGCTGCTCACCGAAATGCGTTCCGCCGGTTACGACCTCGGCGACATCGCCGAGATTCCCGGCCTCGCCGAAGGCGACGGTGACGCCCTGATCCACGCCCTGATCGCGGCGGGCGGCCAGGATCCCGACTGGCTCAGCGCCGAACAGCTCGAGGGCAATCCGATCCGCATCGGCGCGACCGTCTACACCCGATGGTTCGAGTCGCTGCCCGCCGACCTGCGCGAAGCCGTGGTCGAGGCGTGGGGGCCGCCGCCGGGCGAACTGTATGTGGACCGTTCGGCCGACCCGAAGGGCGAGATCGTCATCGCCGCACTGCGTTTCGGCAATGTGGTGCTGATGGTGCAGCCGCCGCGCGGTTTCGGGGAGAACC
Source organism: Nocardia sp. NPDC050378 (assembly GCF_040655675.1). Classification (NCBI taxonomy): domain Bacteria; kingdom Bacillati; phylum Actinomycetota; class Actinomycetes; order Mycobacteriales; family Nocardiaceae; genus Nocardia; species Nocardia sp. NPDC050378. The sequence goes on along the minus strand of NZ_JBFAKI010000007.1, from coordinate 298,634 downwards.
CGGTCGCCATCTACCACGATCCCGATCTGCCGCCGAGCCACCACTACCTGGCGGCCTACCGGTGGCTGTCGTCGGCCGACGGTTTCGGTGCCGATGCGATGGTGCACCTCGGCAAGCACGGCAACCTGGAATGGCTGCCGGGCAAGACCCTCGGCATGTCCGCGTCCTGTGGCACCGACGCCGCCCTCGGCGATCTGCCGCTGATCTACCCGTTCCTGGTGAACGACCCCGGTGAGGGCACCCAGGCCAAGCGCCGCGCCCACGCCACCCTCGTCGACCACCTCATCCCGCCGATGGCTCGCGCCGAAACCTACGGCGACATCTCGCGCCTGGAACAACTGCTCGACGAGCACGCCAACATCTCCGCCCTCGACCCGGCCAAACTGCCCGCCATCCGCCAGCAGATCTGGACCCTGATGCGCGCGGCCAAGATGGACCACGACCTCGGCCTGGCCGAACGCCCCGACGAGGACGTCTTCGACGACATGCTCCTGCACGTCGACGGCTGGCTCTGCGAGATCAAGGACGTGCAGATCCGCGACGGCCTGCACATCCTCGGCCAGGCCCCCGAGGGCGAGATGGAACTCGACCTGGTGCTGGCCATGCTGCGTGCCCGCCAGCTGTGGGGCGGCGAACAGAACGTCCCCGGCCTGCGAGAGGCGCTGGGGCTCAGCGAAGCCGGAGACGAGGCACGGATCCGCGTCGACGTGGTGGAGGCCCGCGCGCGCGAGCTGCTCGGCGCCCTGCAGGCGACGGACTGGTCGGTGGACGCGGTCGACACCCTCGTCGACGACTACGCGACCGCGATTCTCGCTGGGGGAGTGGATGATTCGTCCGGAGCGAGCGGCGCTGCCGCCGCGAACGGCGGCATCGCGGTGAGTGGGCGCCTCGACGCGGTGAAGACCGTGCTGCGGTTCGCCGCGACCGAGGTCGTGCCCCGCCTGCGCGAGACCGGCATCGAGATCGCCCGGGTCCTGCACGCCCTCAACGGCGGTTTCATCCCCGCGGGCCCGAGTGGTTCACCCTTGCGTGGTCTCATCAACGTGTTGCCGACCGGTCGCAACTTCTACTCCGTCGATCCGAAGGCCGTACCCTCGCGACTGGCGTGGGAGACGGGTCAGGCCATGGCCGAGTCCCTGCTCGCCCGCTACCTGGCCGACCACGGCGAGTACCCCAAGTCGGTCGGCCTGTCGGTGTGGGGCACCTCGGCCATGCGCACCTCCGGTGACGACATCGCCGAAGTCTTCGCGCTGCTCGGCGTGCGGCCGGTGTGGGACGAGGCGAGCCGCCGCGTCACCTCGCTCGAGGTGATCTCCCTGGACGAACTGGGCCGCCCGCGCATCGACGTCACCGTGCGCATCTCCGGCTTCTTCCGCGACGCCTTCCCGCACGTCCTCGCTCTGCTCGACGACGCCGTGCGTCTCGTCGCCGCCCTCGACGAACCGGCCGACGCCAATTACGTCCGCGCCCATGCCGATGCGGACCTGGCCGAGCACGGCGATGCCCGCCGTGCCACCACGCGCATCTTCGGTTCCAAGCCGGGCACCTACGGCGCGGGCCTGCTGCAGCTCATCGACTCCAAGAGCTGGCGCACCGACGACGACCTCGCGCAGGTGTACACCACCTGGGGCGGCTACGCCTACGGCCGCGACCTCGACGGCGCCCCCGCCGCCGACGACATGCGCACCGCGTACAAGCGAATCGCCGTGGCGGCCAAGAACACCGACACCCGCGAGCACGACATCGCCGACTCCGACGACTACTTCCAGTACCACGGCGGCATGGTCGCCACGGTGCGCGCGCTCACCGGGAAGAACCCCGAGGCCTACATCGGCGACTCCACCCGCCCCGACGCGGTGCGCACCCGCACGCTCTCGGAGGAAACCACCCGCGTGTTCCGTGCGCGCGTGGTGAACCCGCGCTGGCTCGAAGCGATGCGCCGCCACGGCTACAAGGGTGCCTTCGAAATGGCCGCGACCGTCGACTACCTGTTCGGTTACGACGCCACAACCAATGTCGTCGCCGACTGGATGTACGAAAAGCTCTCCGAGAGCTACGTTTTCGACGATGTGAACCGCAAGTTCATGGAGCAGTCCAACCCCTGGGCGCTGCACGGCATCGCCGAACGACTGCTCGAGGCGGCCGAGCGCAAGCTCTGGGAGCACCCCGAACCGGCAACCCTGGACAAGCTGCGCCAGATCTACCTCGAGACCGAGGGCGAACTCGAATAGTCTGCCCGCGCGGCCTGCAGGAGAATCCGGTCACGGTAGATCCGCAGTGCCGCGATGACAGCCAAGACCGCGGTGAGCAGGCCGCAGGCGATGCGCACCGCATGCGCGACCTCGATCTCGGCAACCGTGCTGTGCAATTCGTCGACCGTGTACAGGGCGCGATCCTCGAACAGGATCGGCCAGCGCGGCCACAGGTACAGCATCGACAGCAGGAACATCCCCGAGACGAACGGCACCAGCGACGCGAGCAGCCAGCCGCGGGCGCGCCCCGACCACACACCGGCAGCCACGGCGAGCACAGCGCTCAGGGTCAGGAACATCCCCAGCGGGCGCATCACATCGCCGACCGAGACCACGGCGGTGAATGCCTCGCCCACCTCCAGCGATGCCGGAATGTCGTGGAAGTAGTTCGGGTACAGGAAGACCGTTTCGGCGATCGTGGTGCACACCACCAGGGTTGCCAGCACGGCGTAGATGGTCGCGGCCGTGAGCGCGACCGTGATTTTTCGCATGGTGTTCTCCTCGTGGGCGTGCTGTCGACGCTAGACCGGCGTCGGATCTCCGACATCCGGTGCCGACCCTGAACTCGGGTCGGGGAACTCACCCAGGTCTCGTGATCGACGGCGAACGCGAGTTGCCGTAAAACTGCAACGCGTTCTAATCTTGGCGGGTGAGCCTGGGAAACACCCTGGACGGAAAGGGTCGCCATGACCACCTCACCGGCGTACTTCACCCGCACGGGCGCGGTGTTCGAGCCGACCAGGTTCTCGCTGAGCCTGTGGGGCCCCGAGACGCTGTCGGGGCCGCCGGTGTGCGGGTTGATGGCGCGGGAGGTGGAGGCGCGGTACTGCACCGAGGAGTTCGTGCCCGCCCGGTTCACCGTCGATCTGCACCGCGCGGTGCCCGCCGTGCCCTTGACCGTCGAGAGCGAGCTGGTGCGTGACGGCAAGCGCGTGCGCGCGGTCGCCGTCAGCCTGCGTTCGGGCGACGCGGTGGTGGCCAGGGGCAGCGCGTTGCTGCTGAAACGCTCGACGCAGCCGCCCGGTGCGGTGTGGCGGCCCGACCGGGAACGGCCGTTGCCGCCGCCGGACGCACGCGCGGCGATCGAGGAGGGACTGCACCTCTTCGGCAGCGACGGCCATGCCGACGGCTGGTCGATCCGGATGACCGAGCACCAGAACGACACCCGTAAACGCAAATGGGTACGCAACATCCCGGTCGTCGCCGGTGAGGAGTCCTCCCCGTTCTGCTACGCCGCGATGACGGGCGAGCAGACGAGTCTGGTCACCAACTGGGGCACCGACGGCATCGGTTTCATCAATACCGATGTGTCGATCACGTTCTCACGCCTGCCGATCGGCGTCGAGATGGGCATCGAGGCGGAAGGTCACCTCAGCGACGACGGGATCGCGGCGGGCGCGGCCGTGCTCTACGACGCCGACGGCGCGTTCGGGATGTGCACCACCACGGCACTGGCCAACGAGAGCCACCAGATCCGCGGCGCCCTCATCGACAAGCTGACCGACACGGTGATGGCGGAACTGGCGTCGGGCTACTGAGCCCGCCGATCACGGTTCCTGCGAACGCATTTCGAGGGGCAGGTCGTCGGCTTGGATGCCCTGGGCACGCAAGGCGAGCGGAACCTGCCGGGTGAAGCGTCGCGGGGGCCGGTAGTGGGTGCTGTGATCCGACACCAGCAGCACTCGGCCCTGCCGCGCCACGATCTCCCCGGCGGCGGCCACGGGTCCACCGGCCAGGAAACTCGAGTGGTGGAATCGGCCGAGCAGGTGCTGCGGTGAGGAGTACACCGTGCCCGCGGCGTCCATGACGAAGATCGCCCGGCCGCCCTCCGGTGACCACAGGGTGCTGGCCGCGGTGGTGTCGAACAGGGCGCCGTCGGCGGAGTGGAGCAGCCCGTCGCGGGCGTGGAGCCGGAACCGCAGGCGCGCTTGCTCGTCGAGATAGGTGACGTGAGTGCCGTCCCACACCCGGTTTCCCGGCAGGTGCTCGCCGGCGAACTCCGGCCGCAACGGCGTCGTCTCGAACACGGTCGGCGCGGAATCCGTTCCGGTGCCGAACAATCGGCGCATGCGGTGGGCGAAGCCCGTCATGCGGGCACCAGGGTGACGATCACTTCGTCGGCCACCGTTTCCGCTTTCACCACGGCCTCGCCGAGGTACAGGGTCGCGGCGCGGGGTCGGCCGTCGGGCAGGGGTACGACCGAGACGGCGTCGACGCGGCGGCCGGTGAAGGCGCTGTACGGTTCCTCGTCGGTGACATCGAACGCGGTGTATTTGCCCGATTCGGCGACGTATTCGATATTGACCGGGTCGACGAGCGGTTCGAACGGGTCACGCCACGGCGCCGAGCGGATCCGCAGTTCGGAGCCGTCCACCCCGGAATCGAGCAACAGGGTGGCACCGTTGTGAAAGGTGAACTCGATCGGGCCCTCGGAGCGGTCGACCTCGTCACCGAGGACATAGAACATGCGGCGGACGGCGACAATGGTCCCGTCGACCGCGCCGTTGAGCGCGCTTCGGCCGTGTTCGTCGTTGTCGGACACCAGTTTCCTCTGACATCGCCGGGCAGATGAGCCATCATGTCGCCGCACCCGCTCGCCACGCAACTCCACCGGTGTGCCGCCCAGCGCCCGCCCACTCGTACCATGACTTCATGGGCGAGCCCACCCGGGACCTGGTGGAGCGTGCGGTCGAGCTGCTGGCCGGACGCCGCGTCGTGGTGGTGTCCGGGGCGGGGTTGAGCACCGACAGCGGCATCCCCGACTACCGCGGCCCCGACTCACCACCCCGCAATCCGATGACATATCAGCAGTTCGTCGGCGACGCCGCCTTCCGCCAGCGGTACTGGGCACGCAACCACATCGGCTGGCGGCGGATGGACGCCGCGCGCCCGAATCCGGGCCACCGCGCGCTGGCCCGGCTGGAACGGGCGGGCGTGGTCTCGGGGGTGATCACCCAGAACGTCGACCTGCTGCACACGAAAGCAGGTGCTCGCCGGGTCATCGACCTGCACGGCACATACGCCCGCGTGTGCTGCCTGCGCTGCGCGGCGGTGATCTCCCGCATGACGCTGGCCGAACAGCTGGAGGCGGCCAATCCGGGTTTCGCCGACGAGGTTTCGCACGGCGGCGGTATCGAGGTCGCGCCCGACGCGGACGCGGTGGTCACCGACACCGACCGCTTCCGGATGCTCGACTGCGCCCGGTGTGGCGGCATGCTCAAGCCCGACATCGTCTACTTCGGCGAAACCGTCCCCGCCGAGCGGGTGGTGGCGGCCTTCGCCCTGGTCGACGACGCCGAGGCACTGCTGGTGGCAGGATCGTCACTCACCGTGATGTCCGGTCTGCGATTCGTCCGCCGCGCCGCGAAAAACGGTGTGCCGGTGGTGATCGTGAACCGCGGCGCAACCCGTGCCGACGACCTCGCCGCCGTGCGCATTCCGGCCGGCTGTTCGGAGACCCTGTCCAGCCTGGCCGACCGGCTCACCATCGCGAACCCGGCCGTACCGCGATGAGCGAATCCGTCGAGGCGTACTTTTCGGGCAAACCGCACTCGCGTGAGATCTTCGGAGTACTGCGCGAATTGATCGCACGCAATGGACCGGTCGAGGTGGCGGTCGCTTCGCAGATCGTTTTCGCCGTCGCGCGGAAGTTCGCGTGGGTGTGGCTCTACAACGTCACCGGAAAGAATCCCGAAGGCACCGTCCAGATCATGCTCGCGCTCGACCGGGAAATGGCGCACGCACCGGTCTACCGGGTGACACAGGTGGGCCGTGCCCGCTGGAATCACCTGGTAGTGGTGCATTCTCTCGACGAAGCACGCGATCCACGACTGGCGGAGCTGATCGCCGCGGCCTACCGTTTCGGTGCGAAATGAACGGTAACTTGATCCCTCCGTGACGGCCCCGGATCCGACGTGGGTAAGCTCTGGCCACCAGCGCGTGAAGAGTTCGACCCGCGGCGCAAAGTTTTCCTCGCAGCGGGGTTGTCGGCCCTCGTGTGGGCCGAATGATCGACACCCACCAGCCAGCCGATCAGAACCAGGGCTTTTCCATGACCGATACCGTCGTCGCCGAACCACGCCTCACGCACCGCCAGACACTCACCATTCTGTCCGGCCTGCTACTCGGGGTGTTCCTGGCCGCACTCGATCAGAACATCGTCAGCGTCGCGATCGTGCGGATCGCGAACAGTCTCGACGGCTTCGACGAACAGGCCTGGGCGACAACGGCATACCTCATCACCGCGACCGTCACCACGCCCCTCTACGGCAAACTCGCCGACATCTATGGGCGTAAACCGTTCTATCTGCTGGCGATCGCACTGTTCGTCCTCGGTTCGGCGGCCTGCTGCTTCGCCCAGACGATGTACCAGCTGGCCGGGTGCCGCGCGTTCCAGGGGCTCGGGGCAGGCGGGCTGATGTCGTTGGCGTTCACCATCGTCGGTGACATCGTGCCCGCCCGCGAACGGGTCCGCTACCAGGGTTATTTCCTCATGGTCTTCGGCATCGCGACGGTGCTCGGGCCGGTGGTTGGCGGGTTCCTGTCCGACTACGAGAGCCTCGGCGGTATCGAGGGCTGGCGCTGGGTGTTCCTGGTCAACGTGCCGGTGGGTCTGCTCGCGTTCCTGGTGGTGTGGCGGGTGCTCGATGTCGGCCACACCCGGCAGCGCAGCCGGATCGACTGGTTCGGCGCGGTCGCGCTCGTGGTCGGGGTGGTGCCGCTGCTGATCGTCGCCGAGCAGGGCAGGCTGTGGGGCTGGACGTCCCCGAAGTCGCTGTTCTGCTACGGCATCTGCGCGGGCGGGCTGCTGGTGTTCGTGATCGTCGAGTTCCTGATGAAGGACGCGGCACTGATCCCGCTGCGGTTGTTCCGCAGTTCCACCTTCAGCGTCGCCATTCTCGGTGGATTCCTCATCGGTGTCGCCATGTTCGGGGCCATCACGATGGTTCCGCAATACCTGCAGGTGGTGCGCGGGTTCTCGCCCACCGAGGCGGGGCTGCTGATGCTGCCGCTGGTGCTCGGCATCATGGTCGGCGCCCAGCTGTCGGGCCTGATCACCAAGGCCAGCGGGCGCTACAAGGTGCTGCCGGTGCTCGGCGCGCTGATCCTGGCCATCGGCTGCGGATTGTTCGCCCGCATCACCTACGACGGTCCGCTGTGGCAGCCGCTGGCCTACAGCGCGATCATGGGTTTCGGGCTCGGCGGCTGCATGCAGACACTGGTGATCGCCGCGCAGAACGCGGTCGGGCGCACCGAGATGGGCGTGTCGACGGCGGCGGCCACGTTCTTCCGGCAGCTCGGCGGCACCCTCGGCGTCGCGGTCTTCCTCACCGTGCTGTTCGATCGCCTGCCCGGTTCCATCCTGAGCGCCTTCGGCGGCACCCTCCCGCCCGGTTTCGACGCTGCCCGGCTCGAGGCCCTGCAGAGCGACACCAGCGGCATCGCGGCCCTGCCCGACCACCTGCGGATCCCGATCCTCGAGGGTTTCACCGACTCGATGCACACCGTGTTCCTGCTGGCCGCCGATCTGGCGATCGTCGCCTGCCTGGTCCTGGTGTTCATGAAAGAGATTCCGCTGCAGGAGGATCCGGTCCCGGACGAGGCCGACGAGGGCGCCCGGTTGCGCGACGTGAGCCTCTACGACGCGCACGAGATGGCGGGCAAACTGCGGCCCGGCGCGACGGGCCGGGTGATCGCGGGTCTGCTGCGTCGTGACGACGCCCGCCCGGTCCCGTCGGCGACGCTCACCCTGATCGATCAGCACGGTCACCAGGTGGCGCGCGGTAACGGCGACGCCGACGGCGCCTACATGATCGAGGCACCACGACCGGGCAACTATGTCCTCATCGCGGCCGCCACCGGTCATCAACCCGAGGCGGTGAGCGTGTCGATCGGGGAGCGGGCCCAGCACGTCGATCTGATGCTCACCGGGGCGGGTGAACTCACCGGGGTGGTGCGCTCGGCGCGGCGCGGCGAACCACTGTGGGGTGCGACGGTGACCCTGACCGATCCCGAAGGGGAGGTGGTCGGGGCGGCTATCACTGGCGAGGACGGTACCTATGTCTGCCGCGACGTCGTCAGCGGCACCTACACCCTGGTCGCGGTAGCCGACCACATGCGCCCGACAGCACTCGCCCTGACCGTCCCGGAAACCGGCTCACTGCACCGCGATATCGACCTGGAACCGATGGCGATCCTGACGGGTTCGGCGTGGGTCGACGGCGACCGCCCGGTCGCGGATGTCGAGATCACCGTGCTCGATTCCAGCGGCGACCCGGCCGCCACCACCCGCACCGACGACAAAGGCCGCTACCTCGTGCCCGACCTGCCCGAGGGCGAGTACACAGTTGTCGCTCGCGGCTACCCACCGGTCGCGAGCCAGGTAGCGGTCACCCGCGGGGAGATCACCCACGACGTCACCCTGGGATACGACAACGAAGAATCGATGCATCGCCGGTAGTCGGTGTTCCGGTAAGTCGTGCGCGCAGGTCGGGGATCGGGCATCCAGCGCCTCGCTATCGGCGAGCGCGAACCGGAACGGCCTAGGCGGATTCGGCGACCTGTTCGGCGCGGTAGACCTCGGCCAGCTCGGCGAGCGGGATCGTGAGCGCTTCGGCGAGGCCGACGATGGTGCCGAACGCGGGGGAGGGCATGCGCCCGGACTCGATCTTGCGCAACGTTTCGGGAGAGATGCCTGCCCGCCCGGCTACCTCGTTGAGTTCCCGATCGCCCCGGGCCGTCCGCAACCGCCGACCCAGCCGACGCCCGGCTTCGACCTGGGCGGGGCTGAGCGGAAGACGAACCATGCCCCCGATGGTAAGTGCTCACTCACCGAGCCGCCAAGAAGGTGCGTCTGACGGCACGATCCGTCCCGGGCGTCGCGGCATCCTGGACGTGCCATCACCACGCTGTGGTGGCGGCCGCCACTCGGGAAGCGCCGCCATCAGAGGGTGGTGATCAACTGCCCATGAGCTAGCGGGTGGGACGCCAGGGGACTCGGCCGTCGCCGGTGGGTGTCCATTGCTCGGCCCAGTCCCAGACCTGCTGGAGGGACTCGGCCAGGCGGGCGCCCTCGGTGGTCAGCTCGTAGGCGCCGCGCGGCCCGTTCTTGCGGGTCAGGCCCGCGGACTGCAATTGCTGGAGGCGGTCGGAGAGCATGCTCGACGAGCAATTGCCCATCCGGCGGCGCAGGTCGAGGAAGCCGAGGGGGCCGGGCTCGAGTTCCCAGATCACGCGCAGCATCCACCGCTGCCCGAGCAGGTCGATCGCGGCCACGATCTTCGCGGAGGGTTCGGCGGTCTCGTCACCGCCGTTAGCGCTTCTCATTCAGAAGTACGCTAGCCGCTTCTGTATCAGAAGCATCCAGGCGCTGGGCGGGGTGCCGATTCCGGAATACCTCGGGGAGTTCCCCGATGTGTGGGGATGTCGTGCCGCCTAGCGTTGTCGAGGTGAAGACAAGTCGGGCCATGTCCACCCGGCCATCGACCGGACCTACCCACTGGCCGAGACGCCCGCAGCCATCAGCTACATGGAGTCCGAACATGCCAGGGCGAAGATCGTGATCACCGTCGCCGCATAGCTCGAATCGCCTGGAAGCAGGGTTTCTACCGGCCGTTGGGATCATCCGCCGGTTGCGCTTCTGATTCAGAAGCACGATAGTTGCTTCTGAATCAGAAGCATGCGGGTGGGAGGAGCACGATGGTGGAATCGACGGCGCGGCGAGTGGTGCTGGTGACCGGGGCTTCGCGCGGGATCGGTGCGGAGACGGCGAGACAGTTCGGTGCGACGGGTGCGCACGTGCTCGTGAACTTCCGGGAGAAACGCAAGCGGGCCGAGACGGTCGTCGCCGAGATCGTGGCGGCCGGTGGGAGCGCCTCGGCGCTCGGCGCGGATGTGTCGGAGGCCAGTGATGTCGCGGCCATGGCGGCCGAAATCCAGCGCTCTCACGGTCGGCTGGATGTGGTGGTGCTCAATGCTTCCGGCGGCCTCGAGCGTGACGCGGACCCCGGCTACGCGCTGCGCCTCAATCGGGACGCGCAGGTGGATCTCACGAAGGCGATGCTGCCCTTGATGCCGTCGGGCGGACGCATCGTGTTCGTCACCAGCCACCAGGCGCACTTCATTCACGAGAAGTCCGATGTACCCGCGGGTTACGCACCGATCGCGCAGAGCAAGCGGGCAGGTGAGGATGCCCTGCGCGCGCTGATGCCCGAATTCCGCTCGCGGGGAGTCGGTTTCACTGTGGTGTCCGGTGACATGATCGACGGGACGATCATCGTCCGGCTGCTGGAACGGCGCGACGCGAGCAGTGTCGCGTCACGCCGTGCGGCGGGCCCGTTGCCGACTGTCGAGGATTTCGCCGCGGCGATCGTGGCTGCGGCGCAGTCGCGCGACGCCGACGGGCGGACGGTTTATGTCGGCGGCGCGGACTATCTCACCTCGAGTGCCGTCGGGCACTGATCGTAGGTCGCCTAGCCCGTGGTTCGGCGTCGCAGTTCGAGGGCGATGTCGATGAGCTGGTCTTCCTGCCCGCCGACGAGTTTGCGTTCACCCGCGCGGACGAGCATTTCGGCGGCGGAGACGTTGTAGCGTTCGGCTTGGCGTTCGGCGTGTTTGAGGAAGCTGGAATAGACGCCCGCGTAGCCCATCATGAGAGATTGGCGGTCCAGGAGGCATTCCTGCGGCATGGCCGGGCGCACGACATCCTCGGCGGCGTCGGCGATGGCGAAGAAATCGATGCCGGTTTTGATCCCGAGTTTGTCGCAGACCCCGACCAAGGCTTCGACAGGTGTGTTGCCCGCGCCCGCGCCGAAGCGGCGTGCGCTGCCGTCGATTTGAGTGGCGCCCGCGCGAATGGCGTAGATGCTGTTGGCGACGGCGAGGTCGAGGTTTTCGTGGCCGTGGAAGCCGACTCGGGCGTCGGTGCCGAGCTCGGCGACCAAGGCCGCGACGCGGTCGGAGACCTGGTCGAGGACCAGGGCGCCCGCGGAGTCGACGATGTAGACGCATTCGCAGCCGGCGTCGGCCATGATGCGGGCTTGTCTCGCCAGCGCCTCAGGGCTTTGGGTGTGCGACATCATGAGGAACCCGACGGTCTCCAGGCCGAGGTCGCGGGCGTAGCCGAAATGCTGAATGGAGACGTCGGCTTCGGTGCAGTGCGTGGCGATGCGGCAGATGGAGGCGCCGTTGTCCTGAGAGATCTTGATGTCTTCTTTGACTCCCACGCCGGGCAGCATCAGGACCGCGATCTTGGCCTGCTCGGCGGTGTCGGCGGCAATGCGCACCAGTTCTTGTTCAGGGGTCTTGGAGAATCCGTAGTTGAACGAGGAACCGCCGAGTCCGTCGCCATGGGTGACTTCGATGACGGGAACACCGGCACCATCGAGGGCGGCGACGATATCGCGGACCTCGGTGGTGGTGAATTGGTGACGTTTGTGGTGCGACCCGTCGCGCAGGCAGGTGTCGGTGATACGGATGTCGAGATCAGCGGAGTACGGCATGGGAATTCCTAACGAGGCCGGGGCGGAGGGATGCGCGCTCACACGCGGGCGGCGTGGATCTGATCGGCCATGACTTCGCCGACCTTGGTGGCGGCGGCGGTCATGATGTCGAGATTGCCCGCATACGGCGGCAGGAAATCGCCCGCGCCTTCGACTTCCACGAACACCGAAACCTTCGCCAGGCCGCCGGAGATCACCGAGGGTTCGTCGAATTGGGGTTCGTTCAGAAGGCGGTAACCGGGCACGTATTGCTGGATGTCGGCGACCATGCGGTGGATCGAGTCGGTGATCGCGGCGTGGTCGGCGTCCTCGGGGATGGCACAGAAAATGGTGTCGCGCATGATCATCGGCGGTTCGGCCGGGTTGAGAACGATGATCGCCTTACCGCGCTGGGCACCACCGATGGTTTCCACACCGCGGCTGGTGGTCTTGGTGAATTCATCGATATTGGCGCGGGTTCCGGGTCCGGCCGACACCGACGACACCGAGGCCACGATTTCGGCGTAGGGCACCGGAACGACTCGCGAGACAGCGGCCACGACAGGAATCGTCGCCTGTCCACCGCAGGTGATCATATTGACGTTCGGCGCATCGACCAACGACGCGAGATTGACCGGGGGCACGACGGCGGGCCCGACCGCAGCCGGAGTCAAATCGACTGCCCGAATACCTGATTCGGCGTATCGCGGCGCGGCGGCACGATGCACATAGGCCGAGGTCGCTTCGAAAACGAGGTCGGGCTTCTCCGGTTGAGCGAGCAACCAGTCGACACCCTCGGCCGAGGTCTCCAAGCCGAGCCCACGAGCGCGCTTCAGCCCTTCACTGGCCGGGTCGATCCCGATCATCCACCGGGGTTCGATGGATTCCGACCGCAACAGTTTGTAGAGCAGATCGGTGCTGATATTGCCGGATCCGACGATCGCGGCAGTGACATTCCCGTTGGCCACGGTAAGCCTCCTCGAGTTTGGGGCCGGTGAACCGGCGAAGTACTGGATTTCCGCGTCGACTCAGCGGCAGAGAGGTAGCGCGGTGTCGGCCTGGGCGAAACGCAACCTAGGCGAAACGCAGACGGACCGAACCGAGTCCGGTGAATTCGGCGTGGAAGTCGTCGCCGGGGCGGGCGTCGATGGCGCGGGTGCAGGAGCCGGGCAGCACGATGTCACCGGCTTTGAGCCGCACGCCGAAGGTCGCGACCTTGCGTGCCAGCCAGGCCACCGCGATCACCGGGTCACCGAGGACCGCGTCGCTGCGGCCTTCGGCCACGACCTCACCGTTGCGGGTCAGGACCGCGTCGATGGCGGTGATGTCGATATCGGCCGGGGCCACGCGCTGTTCGCCCAGGACGTACCCGGCCGAGGAGGCGTTGTCGGAGATGGTGTCGGCCAGCCCGATCTTCCAGTCTTCGATCCGCGAATCGATCAGCTCGATCGCGGGCGCGTAGGCCACGGTCGCGGCCAGGACGTCGGCTTCGGTGCAGTCCTCGCCGGGCAGGTCCTTGCCGAGGACGAACCCGACCTCGACCTCCACGCGGGGCAGCAGGTACTGCGAGGTGTCGACGGGGACGTCTTCGAAGACTTCCATCTCGGCCAGTAGATGCCCGTAATCGGGTTCGTCGACGCCCATCATCTGCTGCATCGCCTCGGACGACAGCCCCACCTTGTGTCCGACCACCTGGGCGCCGTCGCGCAGTCGGCGTTGGATGTTGAGCAACTGGATCTCGTAAGCGTCGACCACGTCGATGCCGGGGTACCGGTCGACCAGCGGCGGCACGGCCACCCGATCCTGTTCGGCGCGGGCCAATTCGTCCGCGAGCTCGCTGCGCACGGTGGGGCTCAGCATGCTGCCTCCGTCCTTGTCGTGGTGATCATGCGTCCCATGCTCCTCGGCGGGAGAGCAGCCGAACGGTCCGCTTCCCGCTGGCCGGAAAGAAATTCGGTGGCTTTCCCGGATTCGGGGAAAGCCACTGTCACAGTTGAGTGGTGGCGGCCCGGCGAGGCATGAACGCGCAGGCCACGACCATGACCACCGTCATCGCGGCGATAGCGACGAAGACGAGATGTATTGCCCCGGCGAGCGTTTCCGGGGCCGGGTCCCCGGAGCCTGCGATGCGGGCGTTGACGATCGCGCCGAACACGGCGACACCGACGGCGCTACCGAGCGAGCGGGCGAACAGCGCGGCCGAGGTGACCACACCCCGCTCCGGCCAGGCTGCGCCGGTCTGTGCCGCGATGAGCGTGGGTGTGGCGACCAGTCCCATTCCCGCACCGACAACGAAACACGATGCGGCCACCTGCCACAGCGCTGAGTTCTCATCGATGAGCAAGGTCGAGGCGGCCCCGATCGTCGCAACACAAGCTCCAGACACCGCACAGGCCCGGAAACCGAAGCGCAGGTACACCTTTCCCGCCTGTGCGGCCGACAGCGGCCAGCCAAGCGTGAGCGCGCCGGTGACGAGCCCGGCAACCAGCGCACCGGTCCCCAACACCCCTTGGTTGAACATCGGCACATAGGTGGTGAACCCGAACAGCAGCGCACCACCGAGCATCGCCGCCACCGTGCTCGCCAGTACCACCGGCCGGGTGAAGATCCACAACGGCAGAATCGGCTGTGCCGCACGGGTTTCGACCACGACGAAGACGGTCAGCAGCAGTGCGGCTCCGGTGAACACGGCGATTCCCGTCGCCGAATCCCATGCCCAGGCGCGACCACCTTCGAGCAGGCCGAGGACCAGCGCACTCGCACCGGCGGTGAGCAGGAACGCCCCGGCACAGTCGATGCGGGAACGGCGCCGAGGAACCGTTTCGTCGAAGCCGCGCACCAGCATCCACGCGGCGAGCACAGCCAACGGCAGGTTGATCAGGAAGATCCAGCGCCAGCCGAGATAGTCGGCGAAGACGCCACCCAGCAGCGGGCCGGTCACCGACGCCACCGCCCACACTCCGGCGAGATAGCCCTGGATCGTCGCGCGCTCGGCCAGGGTGTAGAGATCGCTCGCGATCACCATGGTCGTCGGCTGGATCGCGCCCGCACCGAGCCCCTGCACCGCACGGAACACGATCAGCGCGAGCATGCTGCTCGCCAGCCCGCACAGCAGCGAACCGAGCGCGAAGACGGCGATCCCGAACAGCATCACCGGTTTTCGGCCGAACGTGTCGGCCAGCGCGCCGTAGACGGGAACGGTGACGGCCTGGGCGAGCAAGTAGCTGGAGAACAACCAGGGGAACAGCGCGAAATCGCCGAGACTGTCGGTGATGGCGAGCACCGCGGTGGCCAGGATCGTCGAATCGAGGGCGACCAGCCCCGTCGCGAGCATCAGCGACACGAGCACCGGCCCACGCTCGGACCCGAACCCGACCGATTCCCGCGCGGTATCAATAGCCACAGCGCACCTCCCGGATCAGAAGCGGATGCGAACTGTGCTGGTGCGCGGGTGCGCCTGACACGCGAGGATGTAGCCGGCGGCGATGTCGTCGTCGTCCAGCACGCCGGTCCTGCCCATCTCGACCTCGCCGTCGAGCACCGTGCAGGCGCACGAACCGCATTCACCTTCCCGGCACGAGTACGGGACATCGAGTCCGCGGGCCAGCATCACGTCGACGAGCGTCCGATCGCGGGGCCAGCGCAGCGCGTGGACGGTGCCGTCGAGCTCCACGTCCACGTCGGCGGCTGTGTCGTCGGAGGCGACGGGTACCGGCTCGGCGAACGGGTCGCCCGAGAGCGAGACGAAGACCTCGCTGGTCACCCGCTCCCGTGGACGATCCGCCAGTGCTTCGGTCACCGCGGCCATGAACGGGGCAGGACCACACAGGTACGAGTGGAAATCGGGATACGGGGCGGCGAAGCCGGCCAGCGAACCGGCATCCGGCAGACCGCGTTCGGACTGCAGCCAATGGGTCACCGTGAGCCGGTCCGGGTATCGCCGCGCGAGTTCGGTGAGCGCCCGATCGAAGATCACCGAGTCCCGATCACGGTTGGCGTAGAACAACACCACCTTGCCCCGCCCACCGACCAGCGCCGAGACCAGGATCGACAGCACCGGTGTGATCCCACTGCCCCCGGCCCACAACAGCAGATCCTCGTCGAGCGAGGCAGGCGTGAACGTGCCGGTCGGCGGCAACACGTCGATACTGTCGCCGGGGGATACGTTGTCGCACAACCAGTTCGAGCCGTACCCACCCTCGGTGCGCTTGACCGTCACCTTGGGCGGTTCCCCCGTGAGCGGCGAACTCGCCAGCGAATAACACCGCGCCACCGGCCGCTCCCCGGGTATCCGCAGTGTGAGGAACTGACCGGGCCGATACCCGAACCGCTCCTTCGCATCCTCGGGAACCTCGAACACGAACGAACGCGCCTCGGCAGTCTCCTCGACCACCGCCGCGACCCGCAGCGTCACCACCCGCGCACCAAGCGCCACGCCGACACTCGCCCTCGTCACCGATGTCCTCCTACGCTCGCGAACACGTCGCCACGACGGTCCCAGTCCCGTGCCGCCCTGGCAGCCCCGGCTCCCGGTGGTCGGGAGACCGCGTCGCGGTGCCCGCTCACCGGGAGATGCGGATTCGCTCAGGAGGTGACGGGCTAGCGCGGTGGATGGTTACGAACGCTATGAACGCCGGCTCGGCTATCCCCGGCCGCCGGCGGACGACGTCGTAGCGGTCGAGCAGCGCCTCGGTCTGCGGTTACCGCCAATCCGGGATGGCCGAATGAACTCGAACCCACTCTGGGAGTCGTGGGCTGACCTGATCACCGAGACCGGCCGACTTCCTTCCCTGTCCGCCTAGCTGGACACCAACGCCACAATGTCCTCGATCCGTACGATTTCGCCGGCGGCACCCCAATTGCCTTCCGGAATCTCGTTGATGTGCACCCACGCGGTGGCGGCGTCGGCGAAACGTGCAGGGTCCTCGTCGGCCTCCGCCAGCACCCGGTTGACGCGCCGCACGATGTCGCGGCGCTTTTCGTCGTTCATCGAGCCGGCTGGAACTCCCACTCGCACCATGTATTTCGGACTGCTACCGGCCGGGAGTTGCCGACCACCCACGAACCAGGCGTCGATCTCGTTCACCACCAGCCACGAGATGGAACGAGCCGCGGCGGTGTCGGGCGCACCCTCGGCGAGCATCACCTCCGAGACCAGCTGTCCGCCGATCTTCTCCCGGCTCTCCTGGCCGAGTGAACCTTTGGGAACGAACAATTCCACGAACGGCATCAGTCAGTCCTTTCATTGAACTCTATGACTCCATCACCGTACGCGTGGTGAGTTCAATGAATCAACTCTCTACACTGAGGGCATGCACAGGACCAGCTTCGCGGAGATGCACTGCTCGATCGGGCAATCCCTGGAGCGGGTCGGGCAATGGTGGTCGCCGCTGATCGTGCGTGACCTCTACCTCGGCCTGCGCCGTTTCGACGACATCGCCGAGAACCTCGGAATTTCCCGCAATCTGCTCACTCGACGACTCGAAGCGCTGATGGCAGACGGCATCGTGGAGCGCCGGGCGTACCAGCAACGACCGCTGCGGCACGAATACCACCTCACCGAGGCGGGACGCGAACTCGTCCCTGTGCTGATGGCGCTGATGGCCTGGGGTGACAAATGGGCCACCCCGCCGGGTGGTCCGCCGGTCCGATTGGTGCACGACGCATGCGGGCACCAGTTCACGCCGCAGGTCTGCTGCTCGGAGTGTGCGAAACCGATAACCGCGCAGAGTGTGACCGCCCTACCCGGCCCGGGTGCGGCCTCGGGGCCGGGGACCACAGTGCTCGCCCGCCGCAGCGAACTGTCGGCACAGCCTGATGCCAAGTCCTGAACCGGAGAAAAGGAAACTCCGATCTCGCTCCAACCGGTCGCTGACGCGCCTCCCGAGTGCCGCACATCGGGTCGCGGTCAGCCTCGGACGCCACCATGATCATCAGCCCGAACAATCGGGTTCCGCGATGATCTGATGGACGTCCTCGTAGAGGATGCGGCCCGGGTTTCCGGAGTGCACCCGAGCCCATCCGATTCCGTGTGCGTCCAGGATCCTCGTGTAACCGTCTACACGAGAGATCATCTCAGTGGCCCACGGCTTGAACCAGGCCGCGGCGCCGGGATGCAACTGCCGGTCGTAAACAGACGGGTCCACAACGCTCGGATCGACGAGATTACTGTGGTACCAAGCGTTTTCACGCTGGCGGAAAAGCTCTTCAGCGGTAGTCAGGCGACCCGCCCGGGATAACCCGTTCACCAAAGCGAATACTCCTGGAAACCAACCAGATCGACTCTGTACTGCGGCTTGGAAGCGCACGAACAGCCACTCGCTGCCACGATCTCCTATCGGCTCGTGGAAATCGGATTCAAAACCGGTGCGGCCGTTTGCCCAGCCTCCGACCACCCGACCCGATATTTCTTCGGATGTCACAACAAACAGGTTCTCCCACTGCTTCAGATCGCGTCCGACCACCCGCTGGACGGTTTCCACACGTCACCGTCGGTCACCATGGGAGATCATTCGTTCGGATGCCGAGGCCTTCGCATCCTGGGACAACCAACTCGACTGGTGGCCGAGGTTGGAAGCCCAGGTACAGGAACCGCTCGGCAAGGGCCGTCCCGCACGGTACCAGCGGTATGACTGGACTTCGCGGGCCTTATCTGAATGGCACGAGCTGGCGAGCCCGGATGTGCTGATCCTGGAAGGGGTCTCGTCCGCGCGCGCAGCGGTCCGTGACCGCCTGTCGCTGTCGATCTGGGTGGAAACCCCGCGCGATACGCGGCTCAGACGTGGGCTGGACCGCGACGGGGCCGAAGCGCTGCCGTTGTGGCAGCGCTGGATGACTGCCGAGGATGCCCACTTCGCTGCCGTCCGGACGCCAGACCACGCGGACGTGATAGTCGACGGCTGGCACCCACAGGAATGAACGCTCATCGGCACGGACGGATGTTTCAGTGGCCGCGGGAGACGACTGTGGAGCTCACAGTGGATGGCGGGTAACACACTGTGCGCAGCGTTCCCACCAATCGGGAATAGGACGTGACCAGGAAAATCCGTGCGGTAGTACCTGCACATCTGTACCGCATCCGGGTTCACTGCTGCCTGCGACCACCGCATGAGCGATAGGTGGTCCGTCGCGCACGATCTTGACGTTCGTGTAGTCCCTGGCCCTCAAGGGGTCAGCGGCGTATGCCCGCACGTTCCCGTGGAACCAGGTTTCGATTTCCATGATCGGATCGTAGCGACGCAATAGGATTGGCTCGAGTAGCCCAAGAGAACGCTCGAGAATGCCTCGGCCCAGTTCGGTCACCGACCCGGTCGGCGGGGTTTTGCGTAGGCGGCATGAGTGTAAGAGCTGACAGCGAATCGCAGGCTCCGGGTATTGCCGGTCAGTACGCTGGGTTGTCAGTTCTCTTGTGCCGGAGCACTTCCGCGGGAACTGCTCGGACTCTTCGCGGATGCCGTGTGGAGTGGGCTCGGTGTTCGACCGAACATCGTGGCGGTAGGGTTCGGTGATCATTCCGGGGAGGGCAACCGCGTGGCACAGCTTCAGCATCGAATCGACGAGATGACCGATGACTCGGGATTCCTCGGCCTTGTCGACCCCCATGCGTACACGTCGTTCGTGGGTGAAGACTGGACCTTGGAAATGTTGTTCGAGCGCTTCGAATCCGAGATACGGCAGCGGACGATGTTGTTCTGGGGAACCGGCGGCGAGGAGCAGTGGCGGATCGACCTTTCGGATTCTCCGGTGGATCCGCGGCTGCCGGTCATCAGGCAGATCACCGGCCCCATCACCGTGACCCGTGGTGAGCTGATCGTGGTCAATCTGGAGACGGTCACCATGGCTGCCCAGTACGCGGAATCCGCCGTGGACGACGACAAGGACATATACGGGTCCGGCATCGAACTCCCCAACGGCGACTACATCTGCACCGTCAGCCAACTCACCGATCCCGAGGATGGTCGGACACACGAAGGTCCCGACTTCCATCTCCAGTTGATTGCCGGACGAGCATCTCCATGGTCCGGGGTCGCTTGGTCCGAACTGTGACGAGGCTACTTCTGCTGACGTCGGGTCGTCTGGTTCCTCGTGCGTGCCTCATCAGTTAGTTGTCATCCTGTGTCGCTGTCTCGTGTTGCACAGTGCCCTGGTGAAAGTAGAGGTTCCAGCTGCCGTCGCGAAGCAGCCAAATCGAGCTGCGAACAGCGGTGCGTTCCTGGCTACGTGTCCGGTAGGTCACGTGAATCACGGTCGGCGCCAGACGTGCGGCTGTGACGTGGTCGATCGTGGGCACCGAGGAAATGTCGTCGCTCATCATGTCGAGAATCGACTCTCGGTCCCACACCCTGCCGGATGCGCCGAACTCGCGAAAGTCCGCGTCCAGTAGCGCAGCGGAATCGGCTCTGGAGTTTCGAATCCTGCGGTCGGCCAACCGCAGCTCAGCTGAAACCACGTACTCGATCTCGGAATCGTCGTTCATGAGGGCCACGCGGACAGTTTGGGCACCCGAGCACGGAGCGGCAACAGATTTCGTGTGCGGTCCCGACGTCAACCTGGGATCCGCCTCTTCGCCGGTCGAGTGCGTTCAAGCGCATCGGCTTTCATACGGGTTTTCCGAGCTGATCGGTAGCGTCGCAGGACGGGATCAGCGAGAAGGAATTGAGCGAGACACGCTGGGCGCAGTTGGCGGATCGAATGAGTGTTCCTGTCGCCCGGCTCGTTTGAGTGATGTCAGGGTTGGAAGGTGACTCCGGCGAGTCGTTCACTGTCGGCCCACAATCGCGCGCCCAGTTCGCTGTCGGCGGCGCCTTTCGGGAGTTTCGCAGGTCTCGGAGTGCCGGAGGTCTGGTCGCGTCCGGCCGGACCGATGAATTCGCCGCTGGTGATGTCGGGACTGGTGGCGGCGTACAGCGAGGGCCACGTGGCGCCGGCGGGTGAACCCATCAGCACGCGGGCTGCAAGAGGAGTGAGAAGGCGCGTCAGCGCTCCTGTGCCGTGTCGTTGGAGACTGGTCATCGCCGAACCGGGGTGGACGACGATGGCTTCGATCGGCGTGCGGGCGGTACGGCGCGCGAGTTCGAGGGTGTAGACGATATTGGCGCGCTTGGACTTCGCGTACGCGGCCATGCCGCTGTAGCTGTTGTCGCTCATCAGGTCGTCGAGCTTGCCGAGGGGCCAGCGTGCGGCGATCGCGCTGACGGTGACGACGCGAGCCGCGGTCGAGCGGCGGACGGCGGGCCAGAGTAGGGCATCGAGGGCGAAGTGGCCGAGATGGTTTGTACCCATGGTCATCTCGAATCCGTCCCGGGTGGTCAGGCGAGTGGGCAGATTCATCACCCCGGCGTTGTTGAACAGCAGGTCGATGGTTTCGGTCGCCGCGATCCGCTGGGCCGCGCGGCGCACCGAGGCGAGGTCGGACAGATCCACGACCAGGGTGGTGGCCTCGGCCCGAGGCGCGGCGGCGTGTACGGCCTCGACCGCTTCGTCGAGCTTGTTCTGATCGCGTCCGGCCAGGATGACTCGTGCGCCGCGCGCGGCCAGTTCACGAGCAGTCTCCAATCCGATTCCGCTGTTGGCACCGGTGATCAGCGCGGTGCGGCCGGTTTGGTCGGGGATGTCTGTTGGAGTCCAGTGCGTCATGCGGATTACGCCTTCGTTGTTGAATGAATGTTCATTAGCAACTGTGCGGTGAGGTGGTCTCGTTGTCAAATGAACGTTCAATAACTATGTTGGGGAGGTGCGCACCAGGGACCCCGAAGCTAAACGGCAGTTGCTGTTCGATGCCGCGCTGGCGGAGTTCGCCGAGTTCGGCTTGGGCGGAGCGCGTATCGATCGGCTGGCCAAACGCGCGGGAGTCAGTGCGGGCCTTGTGTATTCGTTCTACAAGGGCAAAGACGAACTGTTCGACGCGGTCTTCGACATGATCGTGGACACGACCGTGGCGACGGTGCCGTTCGACGCCGACCGGCTGCCGGAATACGCGGCGCAGCTCTACGATGCCGGCCTGGCGAACCCCGAGGTGATGCGGTTCCTGATGTGGTATCACCTGCTGCGTGGCGAGTCCGCCCAGCGTGCCTCGGTGGCCGAGTCGATGCGCGCGAAGGTCGAGGCGATCGAACAGGCCCAGCGACGCGGGACGGTGACCACTACGCAGCCGGCCACGCACATTCTGGCCTTGGTACTGACTGTCGCGAACATGTGGCATCAACCGGCCGAAGACATCGTGCGCCTGGTGCCACGAACCGAACGCCGTCGTCTTGTGTTGGACGCGGTCGCAACTCTGATCTCACCCACCGATACCTGAAGTGTCCGCCCCCCCGCTCGCCCGGTATGGGCTTTGAGGGGCGGAGTTCCCGGATCAATGCTGGATCAGGCCGCCGACCGGAGTTGACGTGACGTGGCCGGTCGGCGGAAGAGTCTGTGCCAGGGCCAGACCCGAATCGACGAGCGACGATCGTCGCAGGTGTGTCACTTCGGAAATCGGAGTCCAGGTCGGCTCAACGGTCGCCCCGTTAGGTTCGGCTCTGAGACCGCCACCGATGACGCGGACGAGATAGTAGATCCCGATGTTCTGGTGCACTACGCCCGCGTGGGCGACATGTGCCGGAATCACCCTCGAATCCACCCCGAGCAGGCGTTCGACGATGCCCTCTAGTCCGGTCTCCTCCGCGAGCTCGCGGGTCACCGTATCGAAGGGGTCCTCGGCGTGCTCGACCCCGCCGCCCGGCAGCGTCCAGTTGGTTTCGCCGCTGTGCGCTACATGTCGAACAAGCAGTATCCGATCGTGTTCGAGGCAGACCCCGTATGCCGCGATTCTCGAAGTCACCGCTGAACTCTATCTCCGGCGCTCGTATCGACGTTCGGAAAGTGTTCCGTGGGTGGGCGATTCGATCCGGCATATGCGGGCGTCAGGACCGCACGCACTGCGGCACGCGGATTTTCATGCGATGGTTTCACGTTCGGTGAGGAATTGATCGAGCAGGTCGAACAACCTCTCGAGGATGCGGGTTTCCTGCACGGGAGTGAGATCTGTGCCAAGGTCCCGCTCGGGCAGTGCAATCTGTACGACCACACTCGGCCAGGCGAGACTGCTCTCGCGACGAAGGTGGTTGGTGATGAGCCACTCGCGGAAACCATCTAGCCCTCGACCTCCGGATCGGCATGCGGCGTAGTCGTAACCGTCCAGAAAGCAAGTCACACCACGAACGCTGGTGAAGCCGATGAACATGCCTGGGCGAGCTGCAAACTGCAGTAGGTACTCGCGTTCGGTGAGATGGTTCGGGTCCGACGGCTTCCACCCTTTGGAACGCCCCCACCCGGCGAAGTAGGTATCGAGGTTCATTGGTTTCTCCACTTCGCTATCTCACCATCTCGACGGCGGTACGCAGATGAAGGCAACTGCGGTCACCGAATCTGCGGCCCTCCCGCGCGCTTTCAGAGAAGCGGAATGGTGGCGGTGGCCCATTCAGGTAGTGGTTTGCAGCGCGCGAGCCAGTCGGGTGGTACGACGTCGATACCGGGGCCTGCACCGACGATCCCGCCGATGATCGCGCAGGTGGTGTCACTGTCACCTCCTGCCGAGGCGGCTGTCCAGCACGAGTCTGCGAAATCGCGGCCGTGGTTGGCCACGACCCAGAGGCAGAACGGGACGGTGTCGAGGTGTCAGGCTTGCCGAGTAGCGGGGATGCACAAGTCGGATCCGCGAAGTCGAAGAGACCGTGGCTGCGACCGAGTTCCTGTACCTCGGTTCGGTAGTCCCGAGGCCAGCTCAGCACGCGAATAACCGTCGGCGGCCCATCTCCTGCCCTCGACAGACGGCGGACGAGTTCCTCGAGGACACGGTCACGGACGGCAACAACGGCTGCCGGTATCGGATAGGGAGGGATTTGCGCCGCTTCTCGCTCGAGTCGGTAATCGGGGCGGTGAGACCTTTGACGAGCTCGTCTCGCAGGCTCGGGAGATTCCCTGACATGCCGATATCGTGCCCTGCGGCACCGACAAGTCGTCTCCCCTCATGGTCTTGCCTACCGCTGACGCACTCGCATCGGTGTAGTGCAATCCGCCCGCTCGACGCGAACCTGGCGAATACACGAAACCGGCGGAAGCGTGTGTTCGAGATCGGCGAGGGTTCGGCGTCTGTGTCGAGTGACGAGATGGATTGTGCTCGAGCCGGGCGGATTATCGGTGCTTGACCCAGTACATTCCCCGTCCAGACTCCGCAGGTGCGTGTTTCGCTCGGGGCTCTACACGATCGAGGTGATAGCCGAGTCGTCGGGCGACGGCGGCACTGCGGAGATTGGCTTCATCACAGTGGATTTCCACACTGTCGACGCCAGGCAGTTCCAGGGCGATTCGAGTCAGTTCGGCAACGCTGCGAGTCACGATCCCGCGACCGGTGTGTGCGACGTGGCACCAATAGCCGACTTCCAAGCTCGCGGGGCCGAGACTGTCGTGCAGGCTGATCGCGCCGAGCAGCGTGCCGTCCGCGTCGAAAATTCCGTAATCGAAGCTGTGGTCGGCGGTGGGCCAACTCGCGGCGCACATTCGGCTGCGTGCACGTTGCTTCTCCAATGTCGGTGGTTCGGCGAGCCAATCCATCCAAGGACCGAGGTGGTCGTAGGACGCTGTGATCGCCTGGAAGCGGGCCATCAGATCGACCGGCTGCCAGCGGCGTATCAGGAGGCCTTCCAGGGTGATTCGTTGCGGAGGGCCGACACCCGGTGCTAGAGCGCGGGAAGCTGCAACTGCCACAGGGGAGATATTGCCGGTCCACTCCGCTGCACCGCAACCCGATATCCGCCGTCGCGTGTGGTCCGCGGCGCCGGATCGCTCACCCCGATACTCGACTTGAGTGGACCGTTTGGACGCGCGATGGGACGCCGGTGCCATCGTTGCTCCGACAGGGCTCACCCGTGGTCAGCGCCGTCACCCGGCTGGTCAGGCGGTGCGAAGCAGGACCCGGTGGGACTCATCGAGATGTCGGTCGACAACGAATCGGGCACTGGTTCCAACTATGGGAGGCATGCCTGTCCACGGCAGTGCGGACCACACACCGTCGAATACGACTATGCATTCCCGGTTCGATGAAATGACATCAGTGATGTCGGCGGTTACTTCCGAACCCAGAGGATGGCGGCGCTTCACCGCAAGCCATTCTTGCTCGCTCATGGTCCAGGTCGCTGTGCTCGACCGGAAAGTGGCGTCGAGCGGCCAGAGCCTGACTTGTCGGTGCCTGTGCTGGAGGACCTCGAATTCGGTGACAGTCCCGACGGTCGGCCAGCGATCGACAGCTTCCGGAAGGTTGAGGACGTCGACGAATCCTGTTGGCGGCCTGCCCAAATCGACAAACAACCCGATGGCACCGGGGCGCGGGATCAGCGTGACAACCCCGGCCACATGATCGCCGACGGGATACAGTCTGCGGGCCTCGTCGAGGTCGGGTTCGTTCGGGTCGGGTTCGGTCATCGCGTGACCACCCGGCGACGAGCTTCCCGAACCAGCGGGCTCACGCGGAACATCTCATCGGGATCAGAGGTCTCCAGGGCCGCCCAGTACTCGAGCCTTTCGGCGATTGCTGGTGCTTGGGTGGCCTCGTACACCGCAGCCAGAGTGTCGATCAACTGCTCGGTTCGTTCCGGCGACGCTGTGGTGGCCAAATGACTCTCGGCCGAATCGAGGACCAGATCCAGCAGCCAGTAACTCAGTTCCCAGTCTGATTTGTGCGCGAGTAGCAGACGGGTGAAGTCATCGAGTCGCTCCGGATCGGACACCTCGACAGGCCAGTCCTGCATCCAGTTTTCGTGCGGGATGTTCGCCAGTCGCGCTACTCGGGTCGCCGAGTTCTCGCTTAGATAGATCACGCAGGGAAGGTAACCAACTCAGCGGAGTCGCGCGATTCCGCGAGAGCCCGGCAATTTCTACTGGCATCGGCAGGGCACGTGACCGGCGGGTCGGTGGCGGGATCGGGCTCGACCAGGGGCGCTCCCGGTGGGTGGGAAGTCTCGCCGTGTCGTCCGCTCACCGGGAGGGACGGGGGATGTGGGGGAGTTGCGACTTTAGCGTCGGCCGGGTGGACACTCGATTTGGTAGGGGCGCCCGATGAATCGCATGCAGGACAGGGTCGCGCTGGTCACCGGTGCGGCGAGGGGTATGGGTCGTGCGCACTGCGTGCGGCTCGCCGAGGAGGGCGCCGATATCATTGCGCTCGATATAGACGCCGCCGCAACGGAATTGGCTACGACGAAGCAGACCGTCGAGGCGCTGGGACGGCGGTGCGTCACCGCTACTGCCGATGTGCGTGAGGCGGACGTGCTCGATGCGGCCGTTGCGGGTGGGGTGCGTGAGCTCGGCAGGCTCGACGTGATCGTGGCCAACGCGGGCATCTACACCGACCTCGCGCCGTCGTGGGAGCTCACCGACCAGGCCTGGCAGCGCACCATCGACATCAACTTGACCGGCGCGTGGCACACGGTGCGTGCCGGTGCGCAGGCTCTGGCCGACGGTGGATCGATCGTGATCGTCAGCTCCGTCAACGGCATCGTCGGCGGCGCCATGGCGGCGCATTATTCGGCGAGCAAGCATGCCGTGGTCGGGTTGGCACGCACGCTCGCCAACGAGCTCGGCCCGCGTGGCATCCGGGTGAACACCGTGCACCCGGGGTCGGTGGCGACGCCGATGATTCTCAACGACGAGGTCTACGCGAAACTGCGTCCGGACCTGCCGAATCCGACGCGCCAGGACGCGGCCGAGGCCCTGGCCCGGCGCACCCTGCTGCCGGTTCCGTGGGTGGAACCGGTCGACGTCAGCAATGCCGTGCTCTTCCTCGCATCCGACGAGTCCCGTTATGTGACGGGAACCCAGCTCGTGGTGGATGCCGGACTGACTCAGAAGGTGTGACATGGGACGGGTTTCGGGCAAAGTAGCGGTCGTCACCGGCGCCGCGCGCGGTATCGGGCGCGCGCAGGCGATCCGGCTGGCCGAGGAGGGTGCCGACATCATCGCGGTCGACCTCTGCGGACCGGTCGACACCGTGGTGACGCCACCGGCGAGCCGTGACGATCTCGACGAGACCGTCCGTGCCGTCGAGGCGACGGGTGTGCGGATCGTCGCCACGGTCGTGGACGTGCGCGACGGGTCGGCGTTGCGGGCGGCTGTCGACGCCGGGGTCGCCGAGCTGGGCGGCATCGACATCGTGTGTGCCACAGCCGGAATCAGTTCGAGCGCGTTCGCTCTCGAGCTGACCGAGCAGCAGTGGCAGACCATGATCGACATCAATCTCACCGGTGTGTGGCAGACCTGCAAGGCGGCCACACCCCACCTCATCGCCCGGGACGGGGGAGCGATGATTCTGACCAGTTCCATCGCCGGCTTGCGCGGGCTGGTGGGCGTCGCCCACTATGTCGCGGCCAAGCACGGTGTCGTCGGCTTGATGCGTTCGCTGGCGAAGGAACTCGCGCCCCACCATGTCCGGGTGAACACCGTGCATCCGACAAACGTGGACACGCCGATGATCCAGAACGACATGGTGCGCAAGGTCTTCCGGCCGGACCGGGAGAATCCGACCCGCGAGGAATTCGCCGAGGCCGCCACGTCGATGAACATGCTGCCCATCCCGTGGGTCGACCCCGTCGACATCGCCAACGCCACCCTGTTCCTGGCCTCCGACGAGGCCCGCTACATCACCGCCGTCACCCTCCCGGTGGACGCTGGCAGCACCCAGCGGTAGTTGTCCGCGCGGGCGGCATTGCCCACCCGCGCGGGCCCCTGCTAGGCGACCCGTCCCAGGGGCAGCGCGGGCCGGGCCGGGAGTGCTCTTGGGGCCGGCGCCTGCCGTCGGACGGCGTCGATGTCGTCCGACGGTGCCGGGCGAGTACCGCTACCGCGCGCGGCCGCCGCTGCGCGCGGTGAACCGCGGGAGCGTCAGCGGGCCGGATGGGGAGTCGGCGCCTCGGCGAGCCCGGTGAGCGCCGTCGGGAGGGGGTCGTGGTGGACGACGCCGAGGCGCTGGGTGGCGCGGGTGAGTGCGACATACAGCTCCGCCGCACCGCGTGGTCCCTCGGCGAGAATCCGCCCCGGCTCGACCACGAGCACGGCATCGAACTCCAGTCCCTTGGTCTCCGACGCGGGCACCGTGCCGGGCATCCCGGCCGGTCCGATCACCACACTCGTGCCTTCCCGGTCGGCTTCGGCACGCACGAATTCCTCGATGACCGTACCGAATTCGTTCGACGGCAGCCGACGAGACCACGGCTGCACTCCGCACGCGCGCACCGAATCCGGTGGCCGCACATCCGGTGCGAACTCGGCGAGCAGAGCGGCGGCGACCGCCATGATCTCGGCGGGCGTGCGGTAATTCACGGTGAGGGAGCGATACACCCAGCGGCCAGGGACATACGGTTCGAGCACCGTCGCCCACGATGTCGCACCTGCCGGTGACCGGCGCTGCGCGAGATCGCCGACGATGGTGAACGAGCGGCTCGGGCAGCGGCGCATCAACACGCGCCAGTCCATGTCCGACAGCTCCTGCGCCTCGTCGACGACGACGTGCCCGTAGGTCCAATCCCGGTCGGCGGCAGCGCGTTCGGCGAGTTCGCGGGTGTCGCGTTCGAGGAAACGGTCGGCCAGGTCCTCACCGTAGAGCAGGTCCGTGGCGAAGAGGTGATCCTCGTCGTCCATGTGGTCCTCGCGGGCGACCAGGGTGTCTTCCAGTACGCGTGCGGCGTAGGCGGTCTCGGCTCTGCGCTCGCGTTCGGCGGTGTCGTCGGCAGGTTTGTCGCGGCCGAGCAGGTCGACCAGTTCGTCGAGCAGCGGCACATCCGACACTGTCCACACGGCACCGTCGGCCCGCCACAGCGACTCTTGGGCCTTCGCGGCGCGAAGCCGCTCCGGAGACGAATACAGTTCGCCGAGAAGACCTTCCGGGGTGAGGATCGGCCAGCACTCGTCGAGCACCGCGACGAAATCGGCGTTCTCGGCGAGTTCGGCGGTCAGGTCCGCGCGCAGCTGCTCCCACGCCTCGCTGTCCTCGCGCGTCAACCAGCCCTTCCCGATGCGGGCGATCGCCCGTTCGGTGAGCACATAGGTGACGATCTCGGCGAACACCGCCCGCGCCTCGTTGTGTGGGCGCCCGCTCGCCCGTGCCTCCTCGCGCGCCCACTCGGCGACGGCCGCGTCGACGCGCACCGACGCATCGGCCAGCTCGATCTCCCGCGGTGCCGCGGGCAACCGTTGCCGGTCGGCGATCGCGGCACCGAGTACGTCCAGAATGCGCAGCGAGCCTTTGACGCGCGCCGCTTCCGGTGTGTCCTCCGCCGTGGCGTGCAGCCCCGGCACCAGATCCGCGGTGGTGGCGAAGACGACATTCGTCTCACCGAGCGCGGGCAGCACGTGCGCGATGTGGTTCAGGAACGCCGGATTCGGGCCGACCACCAGCACACCTTGACGTTCCATCCGCTTGCGCTGGGTGTAGAGCAGATAGGCCACCCGATGCAGCGCCACGACGGTCTTGCCGGTACCGGGGCCACCCTCGATCACGGTGACGCCCGGGTGCTCGAGGCGGATGATCTCGTCCTGTTCGGCCTGGATGGTCGCCACGATGTCGCGCATGCCGTCACCACGCGGTGCGTTCACCGCGGCCAGCAGCGCCGCGTCGCCGCCCTCGCCCGGGTCGGGCCTGCCGAGGATCTCGTCGGTGAAGTCGAGCACCCGGCGATCGCGGGTATGGAACTGCCGTCGCCTGCGCATGCCCTCCGGGTTGGCGGCAGTGGCCACATAGAACGCGCGGGCGGCGGGCGCGCGCCAGTCGAGCAGCAGTGGTTCGAAGTCGTCGCCGGCATCGAACAGGCCGATGCGGCCGATATAGGACGGTTCCCCCGACACCGCGTCCAGCCTGCCGAAACACAGACCGTTGTCGGCGACGTTCAGGCGCGCGATCTCCTTCCCGAGTGCGCGCACCTCGTTGTCGCGTTCCATCGGGGAATCACCGGTGCCGCGCAGTGCGGCGCTGTAGCGGCCCTTCACCTGTGCGCGCTCGGCGTCGAGCCGCGCGTACAGGCGCGCCACGTACTCGCGTTCCGACCGCAATTCCTCGTCGTGACCGTGTTCCGGCACAAGCCCTCACTTTCGGTGTTTCCGCAGGTGAAATGCTGCGGCCGACGATTATGCGCCATAAAGGGGGCCTTGTGGCAAGGCCCCCTTTACGGTATACAGTGAAAGTGGAAGGAGACGCTGTCAGCGCGTGAGGAACGCCAGCACCGTCGATTCGAACTCTTCCTTCCGCTCGATCATCGCCCAGTGCCCGCAATTCGGGAACACGTGCAATTCGGCGCGCGGAATCGTGCGCATCGGGATCAGAGCCATGTCGAGGGGGCTCACCCGGTCGTCGCGGCCCCAGGTGACCAGCGTCGGCGCGGCCACCTTGTGCAGCATGGCCCAGGGCGGGGGAGCGTCGGAGGCTTCCATCGCCCGCACCATCGCCGTGAACGCCGCCTTGCTGTACATGCGCCGGGCGCTGTCGAGGGTCGCGGGATCGGTGGCCTGGGTCCAGCGCTCCTCGATGAGTTCCTCGGTCACCATCGCCGGATCGAACACCATCGAATGCAACCACTGCACGAGACGTTCCCGCGTGGGTTCCTCGGTGAACTCCTGCAGCAGCTTGATGCCCTCGCCGGGGCCGGGGCTGAACAGATTGCGGCCGATCCCGCCGATGGTCACCAGCTTGCCCACCCGATCCGGTTGCGCGATGGCGTAATTCAGCGCCACGCCACCGCCCATCGAGTTGCCGATGATATCGACCCGCTCCAGACCGAGTCCGTCGACGAAGCGTGCCACCGCGTCCAAGGCGGTCACCATCGGGTGTCCGCCGAAGTCGTCGCTCACCCCGAAACCGGGGAACTCGAGAACCAGGCAGCGGAACCGCTCGGCGAAGGTGGCCAGATTGCCACGGAAGTTGCGCCACCCGGTCACCCCGGGGCCGGAGCCGTGCAGTAACAGCAGGGGCGGGCCGTCGCCGGCCTCGTGGTAGCGCAGAACTCCTGCGTCGGTGGGCAATTCGCGCAACGTGCCGTCATAGGTGATGCTCATCAGGCGTGGGTTCCCCCGTCGATTCGGATCTCGGTGCCGGTGATGAACGCGCCGTCCTCGGACACCAGCATGGCGATCACGCCCGCCACCGCGTCCGGGTCGCCCATACCCGCGCCACCGGACTCCAGTTCGGTCGGCAACACGGGAGACAGCTTGGCGAACAGCGACCAGTCGGCGTCGGCGGGCACGTAACCACCGGTGGCATCGGTGATTCCGGATTTGATGCTGCCCGGTGCCACCGACACCGCACGCACACCCTTGCCGCCGTACTCGAGGGCGATGGCATGGGTGAAGGACTGGATGCCGCCCTTGCTCGCCGCGTAGGCCGCCATGTAGGGGTGCGCGAAGGCCGCCGAGGTGGAGCTGAAGTTCACGATGGTCGAGCGCGGATTGGCCAGCAGCGCGGGCAGTGCCTCGCGGACCACGAGGAACGTGCCGGTGAGATTCACCCCGATGATCTGGTTCCACAACTCGAGGGAGGTCTGCTCGGTGTGCGAGGCACGCAGGATGCCCGCCGCGTTCACCACCGAATCCAGACCGCCCAGGGTGGCGTTGGCCGATCGGACCCCCTCGACCACCGATTCCTCGCTGCCGATATCGAGGGTGAGGACGCTGAAACGCTCACCCGTGCCGCGTTCCTTCGCCTGCGTGGCGGTGGCCGCGAGGCCCTCGGCCGACACGTCGGCGCCGACCACCGTGGCGCCCTCGTCGAGCAGGCGCAGCGCCGTCGCGCGGCCGATACCGGATCCGGCGCCGGTGACCAGCGTCCGATGACCGTCGAGTCTGTGCATGATGTTCTCCTGGTTCTCCTCGCCTCAGCCGAGGCGGCCGGGGACCGGTTCGTGGCGGAGCTGATCGGTCGCCAATTCACCTGCGGCGACAGCTCGTTCGATGGAATCGCGCAGCGCCGGGCAGGTCGGGATCCAGCTGCTCGGCTCGCCGAGAGCCGCCCGGCGAGCGAACTCCGGGCAGGCGGACTCGGCGTCGTCGAGCCACTGCACGCTGGTGTGACTCGGGCTGAACTTCTCGGCGAGCACCCGGTTTCCGCAGGTGGCGCACTGAATGGGTTGCATGATCGGTCCCCGGTCAGCGCGCGGTCGCGGCGTGGTCGGCGGCGACGTAACCGAACACCATGGCCGGACCGATGGTCGCGCCCGCGCCCGCGTAGTCGTTGCCCATCACCGCGGCCGAGGTGTTGCCCGCCGCGTAGAGCCCACCGATGACGGAACCGTCGGCGCGCAGCACCTGGGCGTTCTCGTTGTAGACCAGCCCGCCTTTGGTGCCGAGATCACCGATGCGAATCCGCAGCGCGTAGTACGGGCCACGATCGAGCGGGTCGAGGGTCGGCTGGGGCAGGGTCGGGTCGCCGTAGTAGTTGTCGTACGCGCTGTCACCGCGCCCGAAGTCGTCGTCGTGGCCGTCGCGGGCGAACCCGTTGAACCGCTCGACGGTCGCGCGCAAGCCGAGTGCGGGCACACCGATGGCCGTCGCCAGCTCGTCCACCGTCGCGCCGGTGCGCAGAAGACCGCTCTCGAGCCAGGACGCCGGGAACTTCTGGCCCGGCACGATGCCGCCGATGGGGTAGCGGCTCTTGGCTTTCGCGTCGAAGATCAGCCAGGCCGGGTCGTGCGATCCGGCCAGCTGGGCGTGCACGAAGGTCACATAGGGGGCGGCCTCGTTGGTGAAGCGGGTGCCCGAGCTGTCGACGATGATCGAGCACGGGATCGACCGCTCCGACACCAGCACCTGGTTGACACCCTCCGGGCGCTGGAACGACGGCATCCACCAGGCGTCGTCCATCAGATCCACCGCGGCGCCGACCTGCTCGCCGGCCACGATGCCGTCGCCGGTGTTGTCCGCCGAGGCCGCGCTGAAATTGTCGCGGCCGCCGTCGGGCAGGTACTGCTTGCGCATGGCCTGGTTGTGCTCGAACCCGCCGGTGGCCAGCAGGACGCCGTCGCGGGCGCGGATGCGGATCTCGCGGCCGTCGCGCTCGGCGAGCACCCCGATCACCGCGCCGGTGTCGTCGGTGATCAGCGACCGCAGCGGGGTGTTCAGCCACAACGGCACCCCCGCGTCGCGCAGGGCGAGGCGCAGCCGGGCGATCAGTGCGCGGCCGAGTGTGTCCATGTGCCTGCGCAACACGATGGCCTTGATCGCGCGCAACCCGGTGAGCAGCGCGGTCCAGCGCGCCTTCCAGGTGCGGGTCACCATATTGAGCTGGACGAAGTCCTTGGAGGTGATGAACAGACCCGGTGGGGTGGCGAGGGCGGCCGGGCGCAGCAGATCCTCGTCGGGACCGAGCTGTTTGAGATCGACGGGCAGCGGTTCGATCGACCGACCCGCCGGCCTGCCACCCGGTGCCTCGGGGTGATAGTCGGAATAGCCTGTGCACCACTGGAACCGCAGGTGCGGGCTCGTCTCGAGGAACTCGAGCATGCGCGGACCCTCATCGATGAAACGGTCGAGATTGCGGGTGGGAACCCGGTCGCCGACCACCGCGTCGAGATAGGCACGCACGTCGGCGCGGTCGTCCCGCAGACCCTCGCGCAGCAGGGCCGGATTGTTCGGCACCCAGATACCGCCACCCGAGAGCGCGGTGCTTCCACCGTAGTAGGCGGCCTTCTCGATGACGAGAGTGTCGAGGCCGCGTTCGGCGGCGGCGAGTGCGCCGGTGAGCCCGCCCGCACCGCTGCCGACGACGAGGAAGCCGACCTCGTGATCCCACTGATGCTGGTTCACAGTCATTTCGGGTTCCTCAGCTCACTACCATGTCGTCCTGCGACCAGAACGCGCGCATGCTGGTGATGCGCCCGTCCTCGTCGAAGGTCATCACATCGATCGGTTCGAGCGTGAACGTCTGCTCGCCGAAGCGGGTGACCACCCGGAAGTTGAACGCGGCGCTGTTGCCCGCGACCCGGATGCCGAGCAGTTCGGTCGACCGGTCGAGGGGTTCGAGCGCCGCGTAGAACTCGGTGAGCGCGGCGTGGCCGACGCGCACCTCGCTGCCGACCGGGTCTTCCACCGTCGCGTCCTCGCGGTAGAGGGCGACCACGTCGGCGGCCGTGCCCGCGCCGACCGTCTCCACGTATTTGCGCACCGTCGCGCGGATGTCGTCTGCCGAAGCCATGGTTGTCTCCTGAGAAGTGGTGGAAGGGTTGGTCATTCGCCGAGCATGTGGCGTACGGCGAGGTGGCTGAACAGCATCGACGCACCGATCGGGTTGCCGCCGCCGGGGTACACCTCGCCGCTGACCGCGGCCATGGTGTTGCCCGCGGCGTACAGGCCGGGAATCGGTTGTCCGTCGCGGTCGAGGACGCGCGCGGCGCTGTCGGTGCGCAGGCCGCCCTTGGTGCCGAGATCGGAGATGCCGAAGACGGCGGCGTGGAACGGGCCCTTGGCGATGCGGACCAGCGGTGGTTCGCCGTTGGAGAAGGCGCGGTCGTAGGCCTCGTCGCCGCGGCCGAAGTCCGGGTCGACGCCGGTGGCGACCATGCTGTTGAACCGTTCGACGGTGGCCTCGAGCTTGTCGGCGGGCACTCCGATCTTCGCGGCCAGCTCGGCGAGCGTGTCGGCGGTGTGCCACAGGCCCGCGGCGACGTACTTCTCGGTCTCGACCATGGATACGTTGGTGGCTTTGATCGGCGGCACCTCGCCTTCGGAGTCGTCGTAGATCATCCAGAACGGCAACGTCATCTCGCCTGCCTCGAGCCGCCGGATCACCTCGCGGCCGAGCCGGTCGTAGGGGGCGGACTCGTTGACGAACCGTTCGCCGTTCCGATCGACGAAGATGCCGCCGGTGAACCACAGCGCGAACGCCGAACGCCCGTCGGGATGGGTCAGACCCGGCGACCACCAGGCCTGGTCCATCAGGTCGGTGTCGGCGCCCGCGGCGATCCCCGCCTGGTGCGCCAGTCCCTGATTTCCCCAGGGCCCCATGGTGTCCCGGGCCTGGCCGGGCACCCCGTACTGCTCGCGCAACTGCTGGTTCTGCTCGAAACCGCCCGCGGCTAGCACCACGCCCCGGCGGGCGCGGATCGCGTGGCGCTGCCCGTCGCGTTCGACGATCGCACCGGTCACCACCCCGTCCTCGACCACCAGCTCGACCAGCGGCGCGGACAGGTGCAACGTGACGTTCGGATAACCCGCCAGCGCCCG
The DNA here is from genome assembly GCF_040655675.1 of Nocardia sp. NPDC050378. Lineage (NCBI taxonomy): Bacteria > Bacillati > Actinomycetota > Actinomycetes > Mycobacteriales > Nocardiaceae > Nocardia > Nocardia sp. NPDC050378. The sequence continues at coordinate 263,668 of NZ_JBFAKI010000007.1, read as the reverse complement.
CAGGAACCGCCCGATCAGTGCCTGCCCGCCGATCAGCAGGTCGGGCAGGGGTGCCCCGAGCCGGTCGGTGTCGAGCGGACCGCGCAGGGATTCCCGCAGATCGCCCAGCTCGGCGGCGGGCAACGGTGTCGGCATGATGTGGCGCTGACCGTCGAGCCGTGCCTTGGGCGCCTTGCCGAAATAGTCGGGCCAGGGCAACATCTGGAACGCGAAACGCTCGTCGGCTTCCAGGTATTCGATGAGGTCGCGACCGCGCCGCACATACGTCTGCTGCAGGTCCTCGGGAGTGCGGTCACCGACGACGGCACGGTAGTAGGTGAGCGCGTCGTCGAGGGTGTCGTCGGTGCCCGCCCGCTCGAGGACGGGGTTGCAGGGGTACCAGACGCCGCCGCCACCGGAATACGCGGTCGTGCCGCCGAACTTGTCGGTCGCCTCGACCACCGCGACGGTGAGCCCCTCGCGGGCCGCGGTGTACGCACCCGCGAGGCCGCCGCCGGAGCCCGCGACCAGCACGTCCACCTCGTCGTTCCAGTCCACCACTGTTCCTCCTGATACCACCTCGAGTTGTCCCGACGGTATGCCCGGGCCCGGCCGGTGTGATGCGGGTCATCCCGATCACCGGGAGACGACAACGATCCGGCGAACGTGCCGGTCAGCGGGAAGGTCACCTGCTCGGAGGCCGACCGGATCCCTACCGTCGCGGCGGAGAACCGGTCTCCATCGAAAGGCAGGCACAGTGAAGACCCCATCGTCACCAGGGAAGGGTCCGGCCGAGGTCGACGTGGTCGTCGTCGGCGCGGGCATCGCCGGGCTCTACGCCCTGCACAAGTTCCGCGAGCAAGGGCTCACCGTGCGGGTGTTCGAGGCCGCCGACGGCGTGGGCGGCGTCTGGTACTGGAACCGCTATCCGGGTGCCCGCTGCGATGTCGAGAGCGTGGATTACTCGTACTCCTTCGACGAGGACCTGCAGCAGGAATGGAACTGGAGCGAGAAGTACGCCACCCAGCCCGAGATCCTGGCCTACCTCGAACACGTCGCCGACCGCTTCGACCTGCGCCGCGACATCGAATTCGGCACGCGCGTCACCGATATCGTGCTCGACGAGCCGACGCTGCGCTGGCGGGTCGGCACCGACACCGGGCGCGCGGTGTCGGCCCGCTTCGTGGTGCTGGCCACCGGTCCGCTGTCGAACGCCAACACCCCGGCCATTCCGGGCCTCGACACCTTCGCGGGTCGGGTACTGCACACCTCGCACTGGCCGCACGACGGTGTCGATCTGGTCGGGCAGCGGGTGGGCGTGATCGGCACGGGTTCGTCCGGGATCCAGACGATTCCGTGCCTGGCCGAGGAGGTCGCGCGCCTGCACGTTTTCCAGCGCACGCCCAATTACAGTGTCCCGGCCGGCAATACGCCGCTCACCGAGGAACAGCGGCAGGCGCAGAAGGCGAACTACGCCGAGCGCAGGCGGCTGTCGATGGCCAGCGGCGGCGGCTCGCCGCATCAGCCGCACCCGAAGCTCGCGGTCGAGGCGACCGACGAGGAACGCCGCGAGGCCTATCAGCGCCGGTGGGAGCTGGGTGGGGTGCTGTTCTCCAAGACCTTCCCCGATCAGCTCCTCACCCGCGAGGCCAACGACACCGCCCGGCTGTTCTGGGAGGAGAAGGTGCGCGCGGTCATCGACGACCCACGCGTGGCCGACGTTCTGATCCCGCGCGACCACCCGATCGGCACCAAGAGGATCTGCACCGATACGAACTACTACCAGACCTTCAACCGCGACAATGTCGAGCTCGTCGACCTGCGCGCCACCCCGATCACCGCCATCGATGCCGAGGGTGTGCACACGACCGAGACGCACTACCGTCTCGACACCCTCGTGCTCGCCACGGGGTTCGACGCGATGACCGGGTCGGTCTCGCGGATGAACATCGTCGGACGGGGCGGTGTCACCCTCGACGAAACCTGGGCGGAAGGCCCGAAAACCTATCTGGGCCTGGGTATCTCAGGCTTTCCGAACCTGTTCAACCTCACCGGCCCGGGCAGTCCGTCGGTGCTGGCGAACATGGTTTTGCACTCGGAACTGCACGTCGACTGGGTGGCCGAGGCGATCGGGTTCCTCGACGACCGGGGCGCGGTGGCGCTGGAAGCCCGGCCCGACGCGGTCGCGGCGTGGGTGCGCGAATGTGCCGATCGGGCAGCGGGAACCCTGATGCTCGAAGCGAATTCGTGGTACCTGGGCGCCAATATCGAGGGCAAGCCGAGGGTGTTCATGCCGTTCGTCGGCGGGTTCGGCGTCTACGGGCAGATCATCGCCGAGGTGGCGGCCGCGGGCTACAAGGGTTTCGACGTGCTCGAGGCGTGAAGCGCCGGTAACGGGGTGGTTCGTCTTCGGACGACCACCCCGTTTGCCGTGTCAGCCGGCGAACCCGCCGAAACCGCCCCGGTAGTACAGCAGCGGTCGCGCGCCCTCGGTGGCTCGCAGACCGCTGATCCGGGCCAGCACAACGGTGTGGTCGCCCGCGTCGTGCTCGAGTTCCACCGACGCCTCGATATGGGCGAGCGCCCCGTGCAGGGCGGGTGCGCCGTTGCCCGCGGGACTCCACTCCACACCGGCGAACTTGTCGCCGCCGCTCGCCGCGAACCGGCCGCACACCGCACGCTGATCCTCGGCCAGGATGTTGATGCACAGCGTCCCGGTGCCGCGCAGCAGCGGCCAGCTCGTCGAACTCTTGGCCGGACAGAACGACACATACGGCGGATCCAGCGACACCGACACCACCGACTGACAGGTGAAACCGATCGGCCGGGTCCCGTCGTGCGCGGCGATCACCGCCACCCCGGTCGCGAAATGCCCGAGCACCGCGCGCAGCTCGGCCGGGCTGGGAACACCTGCGTCGACGACGACATTGTCTGCATTCATACCCCCAGAATCGGTGGCGGACGGTGCGGCTCTCAAGATGGTCTCCCGGTGAGCGGTTGCCGACACAGCCGAGGTGACCGGGCCGGTTGCTACCATGCACCGGTGCCGAACACCGACCCCGACCCCGGCGTGCCCAACCTGCCGCCGACCAGTTGGGCGGTCCTGGCGATGCTCTCGTTCGAAGAGGAGATCTCCGGCTACGACCTGAAGAAGTGGGCCGACTGGAGTCTGCGCTACTTCTATTGGACCCCGTCCTACAGCCAGATCTACGCGGAACTGAAGAAGCTCGAACAGCACGGCTTCGCCTCCTCCCGGCTCGACAGCGACAACGCCATGCGCGGGCGCAGGCTGTACCAGATCACCGACGCGGGCCGTGCCGCCGTCACCACCTGGTGGAACGAGGCCCCCGTCGATCCTTCGGTGCTCAAACACCATGTGCTGCTGCGCGTCATGTTCGGCCACCTCGGCTCACCCGAGCGGCTCAAGCAGATCCTGCGTGACCACATCGCCGACGTCGACCAGCTCGAGCAGCGCGCCGCCGTCGACGCCGAAGCCGCCAAATCCGAACCGGGCTGGGCCTATTCGCAGATCGTGCTGCAGTGGGCACAGCGCCACTACGCCGCCGAACGCGAACTCGCCCAGCAGCTGATCGATGAGATCGACCAGGCCGCGACGATCCTGGCAGGCGCCGAACACGACGATCGCGCCGAGTACCCGCATCCCACGCCCGGACGCTGGCGTGAGATCGAGCAGCGTGTGCAGGCGGCGGGCGGGCACCCGGACGCGCCCGAGTAGGCATCGCCGGGTGGCCTGCCATCGGGTCTAGTCGAGGCCGAGAGTTGCGCGGATCATCGCCCAGATCTCGGTGCGGGCCGACCGGGTCGCGGCCAGCGAGGGAATGGTCAGGAAGCCGTGGAACAGGCCGTCGTAGCGGCGGTGGCGCACCGGCACGCCGTCGGCTTCCAGGCGTGCGGCGTAGGCATCGCCCGCCGAGCACGGCGGGTCGAGTTCGGCGGTGACCACGACGGCTGGTGCCACGCCCGCGAGGGTGTCGGCGCGGGTGGGGACCAGGCGCACGTCGTCGGTGCCGAGCGGGGCGTACTGCTGCCAATACCAGCGCATCGCCCGGGTGGTGTTGTAGTGGCCGGTGCCGAAGCGGCGGTAGGACTCGGTGTCGAAATCGTCGTCGATCACCGGGTAGAGCAGAATCTGGGCGGTCAGCGGGGGAGCGGCGACGGGAGAACGGCGCTCACCGGACCCCTCCGTGCGAGCGTCGCGCAACGCGAGGGCCACCGTGGCGGCGAGGTTGCCGCCCGCGCTGTCGCCCGCCACCGCGAGGCGCGCCGGGTCGCCACCGTGGTCGCCGATGTGTTCGGCGGCCCAGCCGACGGCGGCGAGCAGGTCGTCGTGCGCGGCCGGCCCGGGGTGTTCCGGGGCCAGGCGGTAGTCGACCGCGACGACAACGGCCCCCACACCGACGGCCATCGACCGGCAGAACTCGTCGTGGCTGTCGAGATCGCAGAAGACGAAACCGCCACCGTGTGCGAACACGATCACCGGCCGGGACACCTCGTCGTCGTGGGGCCGGTACACGCGCACCGTCAACGCACCGCCCGGTCCGTCGATGACCACGTCGCGGACCGAGGCGAGATCGGGAAGTCGCTGTGGCGCAGCACGTCTCGATCGGATCACGGCCCGCACTTCGGCGGCCGACAGCGCGGCCACATCGGGAAATCCCGCGTCGAGGGCGGAAAGCATCGCCGCCACCTCGGGGTCCGGCACCGCACCCGGCCCCGTGGTCGGGTAGTCGCGGATTGTCACTGATCCTCCTGTGGATGTGCCGACACAACTCGCTGGTCGGATGCGTCGTGGCCTCACGCTAAGGCGCCGGGCGTGCGGGCCGGACCCCGTTCTCCCGCTGGGCGGAAACAACCCGCCGACCTGCCGCGACGCCTGCCTATCGTCGGCCGATGGACACCCCGCACGTCTATGTGATCGACACCGTCGTGACGAAACCCGGCCGGGCAAGGGAATTCGTCGACATCTACCTGAACGGGTACGCGCCGGGTGCGCGAGCCCGGGGCATGACCCTGGAACGGCTCGTCGTGAGCCCGCCCGTCTGGTTCCCGGACGAATCGAACACGGTGACCGCCACCTGGGTCCTCGACGGTGCGGCCGGATGGTGGGCGATGACGTGGCAGGGCCGCCCCGACGAAGCCGTGCGGCACTGGTGGGAGGGTGTCGGCGATCTCGTCCTCGAACGCACGAGGACCACCGGCGCCGCGCCCGCCGACATCGAAAGGCTCGGCGATGTTTGACGTCATCCGCCTCGTCCACCTGACACCCACCGCCGACGCCGACCGGGTACTCACCGACCTGCGTGCGAGAGCGCTCGCATCACCGGCGCGCCGGGTGCTCGTCCAGCCCACCCTGCCCGGCGTACGCAACGGTGGGGACATCCTGGTGCACCTGCGTTTCGGCGACGTCGCCGCGTGGCGTGCGTGCGCGCCGGCGTGGGAATCAGCGGTCGACGGAGTCGGCCACGTCGACGGCGCCGAGTACGGCGCCGGTGTCGGCGGCACCGCCGAACCGCCCACCGGGTCGGTGTATCGCGTTCTGCTACTTCGTGTCGCACCGGATACGCCGTCGGAGGTGGTCGACCGGTTCGAGGCCGATCTGCTGCGCATGCCCCGCTACATCTCGACGATCCGCTCCTGGCAGCTGAGCCGGGTGACGCGGGCGAGCGGCTCGGCGCCGTGGACCCATGTCTGGGAGCAGGAGTTCACCGATCTCGCCGGACTGGACGGCGCGTATCTCATGCACCCCGTCCACTGGGCTCACGTGGACCGTTGGTTCGACCCCGAGCATCCGGAAGTCGTTGTGCGCGACCGGATCTGCCACAGCTTTTGTGTGAACGAGCCGGTGCGAGGGTAGCGCAGCTCCGGCGTCGGGGTCGGTGCGAATCGCACCGACCCCAGGCCTCGGTGGGGAGGCGACGTGTTGTCGGCGGGGGCGGCCTGTGTCTGTCTGCGTCGTGCTACCGCCTGTTCAGACGAAGTCGCGTGCTCGTCGCTCTGCGGGCGCGAGGGGCCGCGGGCCGACATTGAGCGGCCGCGAGTGCTGCTGCAAGGTCGGGCGCACCCGCACCTGCCCATCGTCGACGTGCCGCCAGATGTTGAGCGCCGTCGTGCGCACCGGGGCGCTGAGCCGGTGGTCGAACAGCATGCGGTCCAGCGGCCCGCACACCGACACGGCCGCGACGGCGGCCTGCCCGAGATCGCCGATCGGTGCGGCGATACAGCCGAAGCCGGGCAGTGATTCCTCGCGTTCCACCGCGACGCCGTGCGCGCGCACCTTGGCCAGGTCCGCGTCGAGCTGGGCCTTCGTGCTGATCGAGTAGCGGGTGCGTGAGCCGGCCTGGGCGGTGAGGACTTCGGCGAGGCGCCGTTCGTCGGCGGAGGCGAGGATCGCCTTGCCGACCGCGGTACAGTGCGCGGGCCGTCGCCCACCGACCCGGGTGGGCACGGCCGCGGCCAGATCGCCGCCGACCTTGTCCAGATACACGACGTCCGCTCCGTCGAGTACCGCCAGGTGGACGACGAACCCGGTGGCGCGGTGCAGTTCGTGCAGGAACGGCATGGCGGCGCGATGCAGCCGATCCTGGTGCACCGCGAGCGAGCCCAGCTCCATCAACCGGATGCCGAGCTCGTAGTCGCGACCTTCCCGGCGTAGCCAGCGCAACTGGACCAGTCGCTCCAGCATGCGGTGCGCCGAGGACCTGGGTAGGCCGGTGCGGCGCACGATCTGGGCGAGGGTGAGTCTGCCCGGGCCGTCGAAGGCGTCGAGCAGCAGGGACGCGCGATCGAGGATCGCGCTCGGGGTGGTGGCCTCGGCCTGGATGACCATGAGCTCTCCATTCGGATCTACGAGCTGATGCCCACTCGCATATTTCGATTAGGCATATGCCTATTTATATCATCTGCTGTGGTCGCTGTCACAAGAAATCCGTGATTACATCGTGAAACGCCGAAGCCCCCGGTTCCGAGCATGGCTCGGGCCGGGGGCTGTGTGGCGTCTGCGCTGGGTTACATCGCCGCGAGCGGCTCGCTGCCGGACCAGTCGTGGCCCCAGTAGCTGTCGGCGGTGATCTCCTCGGCGGTGTAGTACCGCTCGTCGACCCGCATGCCTTCGGTGCCGAACTCGATGTCCCACCCGCCGGGGGCGCGCACGTAGAACGAGACCATCTTGTCGTTGGTGTGCCTGCCGAGCGTCGAGGACACCGAGAAGCCGTCGCGGCTCACCCGATCGAGCGCCTGGCCGACCGCGTCGAGGCTGTCGACCTCGACCATGATGTGGATCAGACCCGGTGCGCCGCCGTGCGGCGCGGGGCACAGCGCCAGGCTGTGGTGGCGTTCGTTGACGCCGAGGAACCGGATGCGCACCGGCCCGTATTCCGGCGGCGCCGGGATGCGGAACGCGCCGCGCGGCAGGAAGCCGAGCACCTCGGTGTAGAACTCGAACGCACCGCCGAGCTCCATCGTCGGCAGCACCACGTGGCCGAGTCCCTGCGCGCCGGTGACGAACCTCGCCCCGAACGGGGTCACCACGGGGCTGTGGTCGAGCAGCGCGCCGTGGAAAACCTCGACGGTGGTGCCGGTGGGATCCTGGAAGGTGATGACCTCCTCCACCCGCCGCGCGTCGGCCTCTTCGACCGACAGTGGCTTCACCGCGACACCCGCCGCCGTCACGGCTTCCTGTACCCGGACGAGCGCCGCGTGGTCGCGCACCTCCCAGCCGACGGTCACCACGGCGTCGGACTCGCCGGGCACGATCACCATCCGGGCGGCGCGCTCGTCCATGCGCAGGTACAGCGCGTTCTCGTCGGGGCCGCTGCCCTGCGCGAAGCCGAGGACATCGAAGGCGAAGGTGCGCCAGCGGTCCATGTCGGCTGTCTGGATCTTGACGTAGCCCAGGCTCTTGATATCTGTCATTTGCGTTGTCCTTCTTCGGTATTCGCTCAGATCATCGAGCGCAGGTTCGGGGCGGGGTCGATGCCGAGCGAACTCAGCGCCGAGGCGTGGTAGACCGTGCTCGGCACATGGATGGCGTGATTGAGGCCGGCGTGCGCGTCGCGCCAGAAGCGCTGCAGTGGCTTGTCCATGCGCAGCGCGTTGCCGCCGGACCGGGCGAAGATCTGGTCCACCGCCATCACCGCCCGCCACGCCGCACGCACCTGGGTGCGTCTGCCCGCCGCGCGGTCGGCGAAGCCGACCTCCTTCCCGGCGTCGACCAGGTCCCACACGCGATCCACATTGGCCAGCAGCTCCTGGCGAGCCGCGTTGATATCGGCCGCCGCCTCGCCGATCGCGAACAGCACGTACGGGTCGTCCTTGACGGCGGTGCCCTGGGCGCCGACCCGTTCGCGCTGGTAATCCAGGTGCGCGGCGAGCGCACCCTCGGCGATGCCGACCACGGCGGCGCTGATACCGAGCGGGAACATCGTCGACCACGGCATCTTGTAGAGCGTGTCGGTGACGCCGTATTCACGCTGCGCACTCCCGTCGATCACGTGATCGCCGTTCATCACCCGGTAGGACGGCACGAAGGCGTCCTTTACGATGATGTCCTTGGAGCCGGTGCCCTTGAGCCCCACCACATTCCAGGAGTCCTCGACGATGGTGTAGTCGGCGCGCGGCAGGATCATGTGCAGCATCGTCGGTGGCATCGCCATCTTGCCCTCGGCGTCACCGAGCATGGCGCCGAGGAAGATCCAGTCGCAGTGATCGGTGCCGGAGCTGAACTGCCAGCGGCCGTTGAAGATGTAGCCGCCCTCCACCGGGCGCGCGATGCCGGTCGGCGCGTAGGGCGAGGCCATCCAGGTGTCACTGTCGGAGCCCCACACCTCCTCCTGCACCTTCGGATCGGCGAAGGCCAGCTGCCACGGGTGCACGCCGACGATGCCGCAGATCCAGCCGGTGGCCGGGTCGAGCGAGGCGGCGGCCATCACCGTCTCGGCGAACTCGCGCGGATGGGCCTCGAACCCGCCGTACTTCTTGGGCTGCAGCAACCGGATCGGGCCGGCCGCCTTCAGCATCTTCGCGGTCGCGTCGGGCAGCTGACCGAGGCGTTCGGCCTCGGGGCTCTGCTCGCGCAGGCGGTCGGCGATCGCCATGATGTTGTCGAGCACGTTGGTCATGGGTGGTGCTTTCTCTCGGGTGGGGGTGCGGATCAGGCGGTGGTGTCGACGACCCGGCCGCGGGCGATGTTGTCGGCCACCTCGGCCTCCCAGCTGGTGACGGCCCGCTCGGTGTCGATCTCGAATTCGAAGCGCTTGGTCATGTCCTCGGTGACCTCGTCGACATCGACGTAGAACTGCTTGTACCAGCGGCGCAGCTGGTAGACCGGCCCGTCCTCCTCCGAGAGCAGCGGGTTGTCGATCGGTGCCTTGTTCTTCCAGATCTCGACGTCCTGCTCGAAGCCGACCTCCACACCGCGCGCGAACTGCGCGGCCATCGCCTCGGCGTCGGCATCGGACATGCCCTGCGGCTTCTTCACCATCGCGCCGTACTGCAGCACGAAGGAGTTCTCGCTGACGGGGTAGTGGCAGTTGATGAGGACCGTCTCGATCGTCATGCCGTTGGCCTCGCTCCACAGCCAATCGATCATGTAGGAAGGGCCGAAATACGAAGCGTCCGAACGCAACGTCGAGTTCGGATCGTCGTAACTGGTGCCGACCTCGATGTCGTGGCGCGGCGTCGAGCGCATGTACTGGGTGGCGACATGGCCCTCGAAGACATTCTTGAAATAGCGCGGGAACGCGTAGTGCACGTAGAAGAAGTGCGCCATGTCGACGACGTTGTCGACGATCTCACGACAGTGTGAGCCTTCGATGAGCATCGAGTTCCACGTCCAGTCGGTCCATTCCGGACTGCCATAGCCCTCGATCTCGGGAATGGTCACCGCGTCGGTGGGCTTGCTGCCCTGCGGGTCGTGCCAGACGTAGAGCTGGCCGTTGCGTTCCAACGTCGGCCAGGAGCGGGTCTTGGCCAGCGGGGGAACCCGGCGCGCGTACGGGATCGCCGTGCACTTGCCGTTGCCGCCCCAGCGCCAATCGTGGAAGGGGCAGGCGATCGAGTCGCCCTTGATGGTGCCGTGGGCGAGGTTGCCGCCCATGTGCCTGCAGAAACCGTCGAGCACGTGCAGTGCGCCGTCGGTCTCGGACTGGAACACCACCAGGGTGGTGCCGAAAGCCTTGACCTCGTGGGGCACACCGTCGCGGAACGACGAGAGCAGACCGAGGCAGTGCCAGCCGCGGGCGAAGCGGGTGGGTGCGGCAGCGGCCTCGATCTCCCGGAATTCGGGTGTGGCGGACTGGGTTCGGCCGTTCGGCGGGTTCTCCGGCATCGAAACCTCCATGTTCGGGCGGAGTGGGGATGAGCTGCGCCGATGGTCTGCCCGCGCGGGCCTGACGGTGATGGGGTCGTCCCGGTCAGTGGACATGTTTTCCCGGCCGCGTCGCGATGTCCCGGTCAGCGGGAGAGGAACAGGTCACAACACCGTCGGCCGCCTAGCGTGGCGGCCGAGCAGGACGAGAGGAGTGATCGTGAGCGTGCATGCGGGTAGGGCGGTGGCCGTCGATCTGGACACCGAGGACATCCGGTTGTTCGCGGCCCGGGCGTTGTCGCGGGATCCGGCCTACCGGCTCGCCGAACGACCCGTGGTCCCGCCGACGTTCCTGCCCGCGGGTGGGCGCGTCACCGGTGGACGGACCGAGACCGACCACCGGTTCTTCGGGCCGCCGCCGCGCGCCGGTGATCGGCTGACCGCCGTCCGCGCGATCGACCGGCACGATCCGGACGGCTCCGAATCTCTCGTCCAGTACTTCGACCGCACCGGCGGGCTCGTCGCCGAGTCGTGGGCCTCGGTCACCGAATCCGTTGTCGCCGAGGACAGCACACCGCACTCGGCCGAACTGCTCGCCACCTACGCCACCGACTGGCTCGGCGCCGAGAACATCCGCCGCTTCCGCACCCGCGTGCTGCGCGCCCTGCCGCCCGGCGACACCGTGACCTGCTCCGGCCACATCACCCAGCACTACGTCCAGGACGGCGAGCCGCGCGTCGATGTCACCCTCACCGGTGTCGACGCCTCGGGGGAGATCGTCGTCCGGGCGTGGGCGAGCTTCGCCGACGATCCTGCCGCCGGATAGGGCCCGACGCCGGCGGGAATCCGGTTTCGTACCGCACGGCCCGTTCCGTGGTGGTGAAGTGTTCATGAAGGACGACGAGGTTCGGAGGTAGGAACGTGGCACGACGGTTCGAGGACAAGGTGGTCTTCGTGACGGGCGCGGCGCGCGGACAGGGCAGGGCCGAGGCGGTGCGCTTCGCCGAGGAAGGCGCCGATGTGATCGCCGTCGACGCCTGCGCGGAATTCGGCAGCACGGGGTACGCGGGGGCGACGGAAGACGACCTGGCCGAGACGGTGAAGCTCGTCGAGGCCGCCGGTGGCCGGATCGTCGCGAGCAAGGTCGACGTGCGCGATTTCGACGCGCTCTCGGCCGCGCTGGCCGCGGGTATCGAGCAGTTCGGCAGGCTCGACGTGGTGGTCGCCAACGCGGGCATCTGCTCGGCGGCGCTGTCGTGGGAGATCACGCCCGAACAGTGGCGCGAGACCATCGATGTGAACCTGACCGGTGTGTGGCATACCGCGAAAGCCGCTGTGCCACACCTGATCGCGCAGGGCAGCGGCGGTGCCATGGTATTCACCAGTTCGGTGGCCGGGCTCAAGGGCATGCCGTTCGTCGCCCACTACGTCGCCAGCAAACACGCCATCACCGGCCTGGCCAAGACCATGGCCAACGAGCTCGGCGGGTACGGCATCCGGGTGAACACCGTGCATCCGGCGGGCGTGGCGACCGGGATGCAGATGGGCGAGATGGGCCCGCTGCTCGAGGAGCACGCGAGCACCCTCGGGCCCATCTTCATGAACGCGCTGCCCAGCTACATCTGTCAGCCGGAGGAGATCGCGGCGGCGGTGGCGTGGCTGTGTTCGGACGAGGCGGGCCAGGTGACGGGCGCGCAGATCCCGGTCGACATGGGTAACCTCAACCGCTGAGCTTGGTATTTTTATACCGGCACGGCTAGTGTCGGTATGAAAATACCGAGTGGAGGCGTGATGGTGGAGCTGAAGACTCCCGAGGAGATCGAACGAATGCGGGTGACCGGCCGGTTCGTCGCGGACGTACTGGCCGGCGTGCGCGAACGAGCGCTGGTCGGGGTGAACCTACTCGAGCTGGAATCCTATGTGCGCGAACGGATTCGCGAGCGTGGCGCGGTGTCGTGCTACTGGGACTACTCGCCCTCGTTCGGGCGTGGACCGTTCCGCAATACGGTGTGCTTGGCCGTCAACGATGCTGTCCTGCACGGGCTTCCACATGACTACGTGCTGCGCGACGGTGATCTGCTCACCGCCGACCTGGCCGTCACCATCGACGGCTGGAGCGCGGACTCGGCGATCTCGTTCATCGTCGGCACCGGCTCGGCCGACGATCAGCGGCTGGTGCGGGCCACCGAGGAGGCGCTGGCCGCCGGGATCGCGGCCGCGCGGCCCGGCAACCGGCTGGGCGACATCTCGGCCGCGATCGCGAACGTCGCACGCGGATACGGGTATCCGATCAACACCGAATACGGCGGGCACGGCATCGGGCGGACCATGCACGAGGATCCGCACGTGGCCAACAACGGCCGGGCCGGGCGCGGTTTCCTGCTGCGGCCGGGGCTCACCATCGCCATCGAGCCCTGGTTCGCGGCGGGCACCGACAAGGTCTACACCGACGCCGACGGGTGGACCATCCGCTCGGCCGATGGATCGCGCTGCGCCCACAGTGAGCACACGATCGCCGTCACCGTCGACGGGCCGAGCGTGCTGACCTCGCGAAACTGATCGGTATCCTCTGCCGAATCGGACTTATAGCTCATAGCAATGGCGCATCATAGGTGGTGTCGAGCTGGTCCCGGGGTAGTCGGATCAGCGCATCGGAGGGACATCCCATGAAATTCACGCAGTTGCTGGCCGCCGGTCTGTTCACCGTCGCCGCGACCGGTATCACCGCCGCCACCGCCCACGGCGCTCCCGTGGCGGGTCCGTCGCTCGCCGGTGCCGACGGCGCCCTCGCCTACACCGCCGCTCTCGCCTCGGACGGGTCGGAGGCGACGGTCGAATTGACCTCGGGCACTTTCGAACTCACCCCTGACGCGGGTGTGGCGGTGCTCTCGCCGGACGGCGCGAGGGTCGGGTTCATCCCCACCGCGGTGGCCATGGTAGCTGGTCCCGCCGTGCAGGTGATTCCCGAAATCGACTCTACGGCAACGTCGCTCACGCTCACGCCCGTCAACGCACCCGCCCCGAACCCGGCGGCTCTGCAGCACATCGATCAGACCGGCAATATCGTCGCAGGCGTCGCCATCGGCTGCGTCGTCGGCGCACTCATCGGCCTGATCTTCCTGTTGGTCAGTGCCATTCCTGGTTGCATCATCGGTGCGGTGATCGGCGGAGTGATCGGCGCGAATCAGTAGAACCGGGGCGGTGGGTCAGCGGCCGCGACTCACCGCCCACCGGCCGGCGGGGCGGGCGGCTCAGGGCTGTGATCGGTGAACGCCCCGTCGGCGAGGACCGGAACGACGGTGTCCGCATTGATCTGTGCCGCGATGTCGACATCGTCCCCGAACCCGCCCGATCGAAGTTCTCGGCCCGACGCACACTCGTCCAGCTCCGTGCCGATGTTCGTCACCGAGAGGAAAGCGGCTGCGGCGCAACGTGCTTCGGGCGAGGGGCGACCACAACCTCGGTCGATCAGCGTGGCTACGAGGGCTCCGGCGCCGAGGAGGTCCTCGACAGCGGGCCGAAGTGTCGCGTCGTCCGCCCAGCGCTCACCCGCGGGAACGATCGCGATCGGCTGCTCGGGCGTGCCCCACCGCCGCTCGGCGATCCACGTGGCGACCGCATCGGCATTGCGAAAACAGGCCGCGACGACGGGCGCACCCACCACAGCCGAGGCGATGGTGGAACCGTTGGGGGAGGGCAGGACAAGGCGATCGGTGAACGGTGCGCGGCGGATCGCCGCCGGGGACAGCGACCACGGATGGGCGGCATCGACAGCACGCCGTCCGACGGCGAGCTCGGCACCCTTCCGCGCGGCGAACACCTGCGCGGAATCGTCACGCCACCGATAGGGGTAGACCGCTGTGCCCGCCGAAACGGCAACAGACACAGCGGTAGTGAACGACAACACATCGACCACCACCACACCCGCCGCACCCGCGCCGATCACTGCCGCCCCCGTCGGCCCCCAATCGAGCCGAATCCCGAACCCTTCCTGCTGGGCCCACCTCGGGCTCATGATTTCGCTCCGATCTCCGCACCGAAACGGATAGTCCGGTCAGTGTTTTCGTCTGTTCGGTGTGATACGAAACCAGCCGGAATGTAGGGCGGACAGCCTTCTGCTCACCAGGAGCGGAAGACCTGCGGTGGTGTCCGGCTAGCGGTCGAGTTGGTCGATCGGTGGGGTGAGGTCGAGGGTCGGGGGTGGGCGGAGGCGACGGAGAGTGCCGTCGATGCTGGTGACGTAGAGGGACCAGGAGGGGCCGTCCGGGGCGAGACGAGCCGAGGTGGGGCCGATCGGCGGTGGGGACGGCAGCGGGGTGGGTGGGGTGGTCCAGCCGGTGGCGATGGTGCACCAGCCGCCGGTGGTGTCGACGCGGTAGACGTTGCCCGAGTAGTCGCCGGTGACGTAGGCGGTGCCGTCGGCGGCCACGTCGATGTCGTCGAGGACGGGGAGGAAGCCGTCGGTGATGGTGGCGACGACCTCGGGTTCGTCCGGTGCGTCCAGCGGGATGCGCAGGACCTGGGACAGGGCGATGTCGTCGGTGTAGATCGAGCGGCCGTCGGGGGAGAGGGCCAGGCCGTTCGGGCGGTGCACGGGGGACCAGGCGAGGGTGAACTCGCCGGTCGACGGGCGGTAGCGGCTGATGCCGACCGGCGGCCACGGGACCGACAGTTGGGAGATCAGCAGGTCGTCGTCGGGCAGCAGGAGTAGGCCGTTGGGCTGGACCAGATCGGGGAGCAGGATGGTGACAGTGCCGGTCGGCAGGTCCAATGCGCGCAGCGTGCCGCCACCGTTCGGGGTGCTGCCGTCGCCGGTGACGAAATACAGTGTGTCGCCGGACAATCGCAGGCCCGCCGGATGGTCGAGGCCGGACAGGACGAGTGTGACGGTGCCCGCCGCGTCGACGTGCAGGATTTCACCGCGCAGGAGGCCGCTGAGGTAGAAACCGCCCGCTCCGTCGTACTCGAGATTTTCCAGAGCGCCCAGATCCGCGGCGAGCACGTCGGCCTGCCAGCCGTCGGCACAGGAGCGGGATTGCCCCTGGGCGGCGGTCACCGGAATCGCCCCGACCACGGCGACGGCCGCGAATATTGTTGCTGCGCAACGCCTGATGGATTGCCTACTGCTCCGCCCCTGCACGGTGGCAGCTTACTGTTCCGCAAGGTACGGCGCCGGTCGAAATCTACGATGCGGTGACGATCGACCTCCCGATCTGTTGCCGACCGATCCGGCCGGTAGCCGAATCCTCCGGTTTCGCGATCAACCCGATGGCGGCCCACCCGTTCGGCGAGCGACCCGGAGCGGGTCGATCAGTCGGTGGTCGCGAGCCATGCGGCCAGCTGGTCCGATGCCGCGGCGTCGGCAGACAGGGCGGCGCGCTCCTCGGCGGTGAGGGAGAGGGTGTTCAACTCGGATTTCCAGTGTGTGAGGCGCTCGGAATCACCGGCGGCGACGGCGAGTTCGGCCAGGGCGGCGTAGGCGCGGGCCAAGTCGGTCGAGGCCGCGGTGGCGCCGAAACGGCGCAGACCCGTTTCCAGGGCGCGGGTGGCGGCGCGGTCGTCGTTCTTGAAATCGCGGAGGATGCGGGCATTGTCGAGCACTCTCGGCAGGTCGTCGAGATCGCGGGAACCGCCGTATTCGAGGGACTCCGGTTCGTCGCGCTGGATCACCAACACCGTATTGCCGACCGGGTCGACCAGCGTGAATCGCGACTGCCCGGGCCGGAAACGGGTGATCCGCGGGCAACCCTGCACGGGGATCCTGCCGTATTCGGCGCGCAGCGCGGCGGTGAACTTCGCGTGCCGGTCGGCGACGTCGTCGACCAGCAGCAGCGCCGCGACATGTTCGAGGGGAAGCTCGACCCCGCCGGGGGCAGGCGAGAAATGCAACGCGGTCCCGTGACCCTCGACCACCCCGTACGCATACGGCCGTGTCTGCTCGTGGGTCACCGTCCACCCCAGCGTCCGATAGAACGCCAACGTGGCCCCGAGATCACCACTCCACAACATCGGCACTGCGGCATCGCTCATGGATCCGAGCCTACGAACCTTTTCGCTGCCCCGCCCGTATCAGTTTTCGCACCGCTAGGCTCGAAGAATGACGAACCGCCTGGGCGAGGTTGCGACCGCGAACTATGTTCTGCTCACCACTTTCCGAAAGGACGGCACGCCCGTCGGTACCCCGGTGTGGGCCGTGTCGCGCGAGGACAAGCTGTATGTCTGGACGGTGACCGACAGCTGGAAGGTCAAGCGCATCCGCCGCAACCCCGAGGTGACCGTGCAGCCGTGCGATGCGCGCGGTAAGGCGCACGGTGCGGTGGTGTCGGGTACCGCGCGCGTACTCGACGGGGCCGAGACCGAGCAGGTCCGCTCGTTGCTGCGCCGCAAGTACCGGCTCACCGGCCCGCTGGTGATCTTCTTCAGCAACCTGCGCCGGGGCAAGGACGGCACCATCGGTCTCGAGATCACGCCCGCCTGACCGAAATGGTACCCAGTACCGCTGGTATCGGATACCGTGGGGGTTCAGACGAAAGGACTCCCATGGCCGAGAACCGCCGCCGCGCCGTCGTGATCGCGGGTGCCCGCACCCCGTTCGTCCGCGCGTTCACCGACCTGACCCGGCTCGACAGCATCGCCCTGGCCGGTGCGGCGGTGCGCGGTCTGCTCGCGCGCACCGGCATCGCGCCCGCCGAGATCCAGTCCATCGTGTGGGGCGGGGTGATCCTGCCCAGCCACGCGCCGAACATCGCGCGCGAAGTGGCTCTGGACCTGAACCTGGATTTCGGGTGCGAGGGATACACGGTCACCCGGGCGTGTGCGTCGGGGCTGCAGGCCGTCACCTCGGCGGCCGCGGCGATCGAACGCGGCGAATACGACATCATGATCGCGGGCGGCAGCGACTCCACCAGCAATGCCGAGATCAAACTGCCGCAGAAAGTGGTGCACGCGGTCGCACCCGTCGCGCTCGGGAAACCGTCGGCCAAGGACTACCTCGACGTCGTGCGTCAGCTCGCACCGTTCACCGACATCCTGCCGCGTCAACCCAAGATCTCCGAGCGGACCACCGGTGAGGTGATGGGCGAGTCGGCCGAGAAGATGGCCAGGATCAACGGTATCTCCCGCGCCGACCAGGACGCTTTCGCCGCCCGCTCCCACCAGCGCGCGGCCGCCGCTATCGCCTCGGGTCGATTCGATGACGAGGTGGTGCCGATCGAGACGCCGTCCGGCAAACGGATCGAGACCGACGGGCTGGTCCGGGCGAATACGAGCGTGGCGAAGCTGGCCGCGCTGAAGCCGGTCTTCGCCGAGAACGGCACTGTCACCGCGGGTAACGCGAGTCCGCTCACCGATGGTGCGTCGGCGGTGTTGTTGATGAGCGAGGAGAAGGCTCGGGCACTGGGTCTCACGCCGCTGGCCGCATTCCGGTCGTGGAGTTATGTGAGCGTCGACCCGGCGGACCAGGTGCTCATCGGCCCGGCGATCTCGATGCCGCGTGCGCTCGACAAGGCGGGGATGTCGCTGGGTGATATCGACCTCGTCGATATCCATGAAGCCTTCGCGGCGCAGACTCTTTCGGTGCTTCGTATGTTGGAGAGCGCGGAGTGGGCCAAGAACCGGCTCGATCGCGATGAAGCGGTGGGGTCCGTCGATATCGACTCCTTGAACGTGCATGGCGGTTCCATCTCGCTCGGGCACCCGTTCGGTGCTACCGGGGCTCGGATGGTGACGACGATGGCGAACGAGCTGGCTCGGAGTGGGAAAGAGACTGCGCTGTTGGGGATTTGCGCGGCGGGCGGGATCGGGGCTTCAGCGGTGCTCGAGAGGGTGTGAGGCGGGGTTTCACGATGCGAAAGCTTCGCCTGATACCGCCGGCAAGCGGTGTGCCACACGCGAATTCCCTTCCAGAAGAAGCACTTACGCGCGGAGCTCGGCTACATAACCACGAAACACCGCCCCGGCATCGAGCATCGCAAGACCCTGCTCGGTCAGTTCGACCTGCCGAGCGGTCAGAGCGGCGGTAACGGCCTCGGTGCTCCCTGCGGCACGGATCTGGGCTATGACAATCGCGATGTGATCGAGACGGTAACCACCGCGACGGAGGATCGTCGTCAGGTGAGCGTCGCGGCGGTCGGTGGAGGTGTAGAGCCGGTAGCCGGTGGCGGAATCGCGGGCAGGGGAGAGGATGCCCGCTGCTTCCCATGCTCGCAGGGTGGCGGGGGTGAGCCGCAGGTGGTCGGCTAGTTCGCCGATGGTGTAGTCGATCTCGGGATGCGTTGTGGGGGGTGGCGATTCGTTCGCCAGGTGGTCTACCGCGCGGCGGATAGAGGTGAGGGTCTCGCGGTCGTCGAGTAGTCGGGCATGGGCACGGTCGATCTCGGTGAGTGCGGTGTCCAGGTCGTCCTCGTGCAGCGCCCGCATGATGCGACTCGCGACGGCGTGCCCGAAGGCCGGAATGAGGGTGAGGTAGGTGCGCAAGGCGACGACGTGGAGATCGGTGTAGACGCGGTATCCGGTGGGGGTGCGGTCGGCGGGCGGGAGACACCCGTCCTGCTCGTAGTTGCGCACCGCCTGGGTGGAGATGCCGTGCTCATGGGCCAGGTCCGTCGGCCGCAGGTTCCTCACGATTTGAGACTTTACCCGTCATCTATCGTGAATACTCGGGTGAGGTTTACACCGTTTCTTCAACGATACGATGTATCCACATGAGTCAGAAGATCTGTGACTTCATCCCTTCCACCTGTGAGCTCCTCGCCTTCGGCGAACCCACGCACAAGGAGCCGGGCTTCGCCGCCCTGCGCAACGAACTGTTCGGCGACCTGGTCGAGCGCGGGTTCCGCTCGATCGCCTTGGAAACCTGCCGGGCAGCCGCACTCACCATCGACGACTATGTCCGCCACGGTGTCGGCACCCTCGACGAGGTGATGCGCACCGGCTTCACCCACGGCTTCGGCGCCTTCGACGCCAACCGGGAGCTGGTGGTCCGGCTGCGCGCCCACAACGCCGAACTGGCACCCGAGGACCGCGTGCGCATCCACGGATTCGACGGCGCGATGGAAACCATGTACGCACCGAGTCCGCGCCCCTACCTCGAATATGCCTGCGACTACCTGCAACTCGACCTCGGCATCCGCGAGGTGGCAGGCGAGGACGACCGGTGGAACCGCACGGAGGCGATCATGGACCCGACGGTCTCGGTCGGCGCCGGTACCGAGGCCGCGCGCCTGCGCGTCATCGCCGACGACCTGCTCGTCCGCCTCCGTACCCGGGCACCGGAACGAATCGCCGCCACCTCGCTCGATGAATGGCGCAGGGCCGCAGTCCATCTCACCACCGGACTCGGCCTGCTGCGCTACCACGCACGAGCCGCCGACCCGCTCCCCGACGACGATCGCTGGTCGGCCCTGTCCGCCACCCGCGACGCCCTCATGGCCGAGAACCTGCTCGACATCCGCGCCGTCGAGAGCTCACGCGGCCCGACCCTGATCTGTGCCCACAACCTGCACCTGCGCCGGACCTCGAGCATCATGCGAATGGGTCCGATGAACCTCACCTGGTCGGGAGCGGGCGCGATCGTCGCGGCCCTGATGGGGGAGCGATACCAGGCGATCCTCGGCAGCCTGGGCCGCAGCACCGGCCTGGAACTCGGCGACCCCGACCCCGGTACCTACGAGGGCATCCTTCAGAAGTCCACGTCCACCTGGGGACTGGTGGACGCCGGCACCCTCGATACTGCCGAAATCCGCATCGATACAACACCTGAGCAGGGCTACTTCCCCCTGGACCCCGACACGATCGAGGGAGCGGACGTGATCCTGCACCTGCCCGAGGGAAGCGCCACCAGTCTCGCCGATTGGGGCTAGTCCCGGTCCGGTCGCGGTGACGAGTCCCGGGGCGGCGGTGCAGACGTGCACCGCCGCACCCGCGAACTCAAGTCGCCTGGCTCACCGACGACATGTGGAAGTCCGGAATCCGCAACGGCGGCATAGCCGTTCGACTGAACCAGTCCTTCCACTCGCGAGGAAGGGTGATCTCGGTCGCGCCTGCCTCCGAGACGCGCCGCAACAGGTCGAGGGGGCTCTCGTTGAAGCGGAAATTGTTCACCGCGCCGGTGACTTTCCCATCTTCGACGAGGTACACCCCGTCGCGGGTGAGGCCGGTGAGCAGCAGGGTCGCCGGATCGACCTCGCGGATGTACCACAGGCAGGTCAGCAGCAGACCGCGTTCGGTGCGGGCGATCATGTCGTCCAGGGTGGCGTCGCTGCCTCCGGTGAGCAGCAGATTCTCGCCGGGAACCGTTGCGGTGGTATCGAATTCGGCGGCGGTGGCGCGCGGGTAGATCAGTGATTCGACGGCGCCGCCGGAGATCCAGTCGACACGCCGCGCGGACAGACCGTTGTCGAACACCGACAGCGACTCCGACGACGAGGGCGTCGCGACGAACGGCCGGTACTCCAGGCCGCTCGCCTTCGGGTCGGAGTACAGGGTGAGCGGGAGGTCGGTGAGCCGCTCACCGACCCGCGTGCCGCCCGCACGGGCGAACGCGTTGTGCCCTTCCTCGGCGCCGCGACCCTCCATGCTCCACGCCATGTAGATCATCAGATCCGCGACCGCCGAGGGCGGCAACAAGGTTTCGTAGCGGCCCGCGGGCAGGTCGACCCGGCGGGCGGCCCAGTCGAGCCGCCGCGCGAGCTCCGACAGCAGCCCGGGTGTGTCCACATCGACGAAATCGGGTGTTCCGACGCCGACCCAGGCGCTGGCGAGATCGCTGCCCTCCCCGCGCTTTCCATTGATCTCGACCGACCCCGTCGGCTGGGTGAACCGACGGCGGATACCCGTGGAGGTGCCGAGCCAGGTGGTGTGTACCTGGTGGTGGGCGAAACCGTAGAGCCGGTCGGTACCGTCGAACCCGGCCGACAGATCGCGGGCGAGCCCGGCGAACACCTCGATCCCGGTGCTACCGGGCGCCTGCTCCCAGGTGGCCGAATCGTCCTCGGTCGGCTCGAGCAGCGGCATGGCGTCCTGTGCCGGTTCGGCCGTGCGCGCGGCCTCCTCACTGGCCCGCACCACGGCCCCGATGTCGGCCGGATCGACGCTGGTCGACGAGATCGAGCCCACGCGAGCCGAGTTCGGTCCGTCGCGGAAGATCGAGATCACCGCCCACGACCGTGACACCGACGAACCGTTGGTGGTCATCGAATTACCGGCCCACCGCAGCGACGCCTCGTGCGCGTCGGTGACGAGCACGATCGCCTCGTCGGCCGTCGACGCGGCAAGCGCCCGCTCGACCACCGCGCCCGCCGGGAACACACTCGCGCTCACTGGCCGCCCTCCGTCCGGGTGTTGAGAATATTGACCCCGCGCACCAGCACCGACGGGCAACCGTGACTCACCGCCGCCACCTGACCCGGCTGGGCCTTACCGCAATTGAACGCCCCACCCAGTTGCCATGTGCTCGGCCCGCCGACCGCCTCCATCGATCCCCAGAAATCGGTTGTCGTGGCCTGGTAGGCGACATCACGCACCTGACCGGCCAGCTCCCCGTTGCGGATCCGGAAGAACCGCTGTCCGGTGAACTGGAAGTTGTAGCGCTGCATATCGATCGACCAGGATTTGTCGCCTACGACGTAGAGACCGTCCTCGACCCGCGAGATCAGCTCGGCAGTGCTCGTGTCGCTGTCGGGATCCGGTTGCAGCGACACATTGGCCATCCGCTGGATCGGCACATGGTGCGGCGAATCGGCATAGGAGCAGCCGTTGGAGCGGTCCAGGCCGAGGCGCGGGGCGAACACGCGGTCGAGTTGATAGCCGACGAGGACACCGTCACGCACCAGATCCCACCGCTGGCCCGCCACACCCTCGTCGTCGTAGCCCACGGTGGCCAGCCCGTTCACCTGTGTGCGGTCACCGGTGACGTGCATGATCGGCGTGCCGTAGCGCAAGGTGCCCAGCTTGTCGGGAGTGGCGAACGATGTACCCGCATAAGCGGATTCGTAGCCGATCGCGCGGTCGTACTCGGTGGCGTGCCCGATGGATTCGTGGATGGTGAGCCACAGGTTGGTCGGGTCGATCACCAGATCGGTCGGCCCGGCCACGACCGAAGGCGCCTTCACCTTCTCGGCCAGCCAGCCGGGGATCCGCGCGAGTTCATCTGCCCAGTCCCAGGTTCCGTCGGCGCCGGTGACGTACTCCCACCCGCGACCCGCGGGCGCGGCCAGGGTGCGCATGGTCTCGAACACCCCGGACGCGGCATCGACGGTCACCGCCTCGAGCTGTGGGTGCAACCGCACCCGCTGCTGGGTGATCGACGATCCCGCGGTGTCGGCATAGAAGCTCTGTTCCTTGACCTGCAGCACCGAGGCGGTGACGTGGTCGACACCGTCGGCCGAGGACAACCGCTCCGAATAGTCCTGCAGCAGCGCCACTTTGTCGGCCGTCGGCACCGCGAACGGATCGAGATCGTAGGCCGACACCCAGGACACATCGTCGTAGACCGGTTCGTCGGCCAGTTCCACCCGTTCCCGGTTCAACGAACGCAGCGCTCGCGCGACGATCACCGCGCGACGCCCCACCTCCGCGGCGGTGTCGGGGGTGAGGGCGGCGTGGGACGCGAAACCCCAGGTGCCCTCGACGATCACACGCACGGCCAATCCGAGTTCGGTGGCATCGGTGACCGCCTCGACCCGGCCGTCGCGCAACCGGATCGACTGGGTCACCAACCGTTGCACCCGTAGATCGGCATGTTCGGCGCCCGCCGCGTGGGCCGCCGACAACGCGGCCTCGGCCAGCGCGGCGAGCCCGAGCGCACGGAACTCTTCGTCCACCTCGTGTGAAGTCGTGGTACTCACCGCGCCTACGCTAGCGGCTCCCACCGACACATGCCGAGGCCTGCGTGAAAACCGGGCCGTGGCAGCGACAACCGTGACGCGCGGGCCCCGATCCTCCCGCCGGGTAACCCGCGGATGCCGTAGGGTGCCCGCCGTGCCGCCATCTGCCCTCCGCGATCGAAAAAGGGAACGAACCCGTCGTGCGATTCTGCTGGCCGCCGTCGAAATGTTCGAGGCAACAGGCTATGAGGAGACCACCGTCGCCGAAATCGCGGCCGC
Source organism: Nocardia sp. NPDC050378 (assembly GCF_040655675.1). Lineage (NCBI taxonomy): Bacteria > Bacillati > Actinomycetota > Actinomycetes > Mycobacteriales > Nocardiaceae > Nocardia > Nocardia sp. NPDC050378. Next base: position 240,262 of record NZ_JBFAKI010000007.1, on the reverse strand, counting down.
GGCCGAGGTCGGCACCCGGACCTTCTTCAACTACTTCGCCAGCAAGGAAGAACTGCTCTTCCCCGAACCCGACGACCGCGTGCGCGCGGCGGTCGCGGCCATCGCCACCCGCAGGCCGGGGGAACGACCCGTCGAGGTGTTGCTGCGTGCTCTGCGCGCCGCGGGCGACAACCCCGGCGAACATCTCGTCGACGACCTGGGCGCCCGCATCGCCGCCCTGCGCGCCCGCGTGTCACGCACCGTTCCGTCGGTGAGCGGTCGAGCCGCGCATGCCCAGCTCGTCGCCCAGCGCGAGATCGCCAGGCAACTGCACCTGGCGTTTCCCCACGAACTAGACGAGGTCGGCGCCGCCGCCCTGGTCGGTGCCGTGGTCGGCGCGGTCTCGGGCGCGTTGACGGTGCTGTTCCAGCAACCGCAGCACAGCATCGACGACGGCGAACGCCTGCACCGCAAGATCCACGAAACCACCTCGCGGGTACTGCAACCGTGGCTGGCCGCCCAGCCCGACGCGGTGCGCTAGGCGAACTGCTGCCAGCCCAGCCGCACCACCATCACCACGACGACGACCAGCAGCACCACCCGGACGAAGCCCGCGCCCTTGGCCAGCGCCATCCGCGAACCCACAACGGCACCGGCGATATTCGCCACCGCCATGCCCGCGCCGAGCCCCCACAGCACGTGCCCGGTGGCGCCGAGATACAGCAGCGCGCCCACGTTCGACCCGCAATTGACGACCTTCGCCATCGCCGCGGCACGCACGAACTCGGTGCCGAGCAGGGTGGCGAAGGTGATGATCAGGAAGGTTCCGGTGCCGGGACCGAGCAAGCCGTCGTAGAGGCCGATCAGACCCGAGGCGAGCGCGACGACCAGGATCACCTTGCGCCGCGTCGGCGGGTGCGTCGCCATCGTCAACCCGACCTTCGGGCGCAATGTCACGAAGATCGCCACGCCGACGAGCACGACCATCACCATCGGGATGAACAGCTCCCGGTCGATGAGCGAGACGGCCGCCGCACCGCACGCGGCGGTGATCGCGGCGATCACGCCACCGGGCACCAGCACCTTCCACTGCATCGGCACCTTGCGCGCGAAGGTCAGTACCGCCGTTGCCGTTCCCGCCAACGCGGCCATCTTGTTCGTGCCGAGCGCCGTCTGCGGTGCGATGCCGGGGGCGACCAGCAACAGGGTGGGCAGGATGATCAGCCCGCCGCCGCCGACCACCGCGTCGACCCAGCCCGCCGCCGCCGCGGCCACCAGTAGCACCGCCCAGTCTCCGAGTAGCACGCGTCAAGGCAATCAAGATCACGGCCGGAAAGCCAGCGGGCGCCTAGGCTTGGCCGGTGCGCCGGTTCAGTCTGTGGCTTCGTGGCCGACCCATCGTCGCCGACTCCCTCCTCGCGGCGATGCTGCTGTGCTTCGATGTCCTCGGCGTGGGCGAGTCCAGGAACAAGGTCGTCTACCTCGTGCTGTCGGTGCTGCTGCCGATGCCGGTGGCCCTGCGGCGGCTGTACCCACGCGCCATGGCCGCGGCCCTGCTCGTGCTGTCGCTGCTGTGCACGTTCACCGCCTACCTGCTGGACGAGAGCACCGCACCGCACGTGGCGCTGATCGGGCTCGGGGTGATGCTCTACACGCTGGTGGCTTATGTCGGACGCCGTGACGGACTGATCTACGTGGGCTTCCTCGCCCTCGACCTGGGTCTGTCGGTGCTGCTGGTGCGGGAGCCGAAGGGCGGCGACCTGATCCTCGTCGGCGCCATCTACGCGCTGTGCTGGACGCTGGCGGAGTTCAACGGCGCCCGGCACGCCTACGACGCCGAGGTCGCCGCGCGACTGGCCGTCGCCGACTACGACAAGGAACGCCGCGCCCACGAGGCCGTCGCCGCCGAACGCACCCGCATCGCCCGCGAACTCCACGACGTGGTCGCGCATGCGGTGAGCGTCGTCATCGTGCAGGCCGACGGCGCGAAATACGCCCTGCGCACCGATCCGGACGCCGCCGAACGCGCGCTGTCGACGATCGCGGGTACCGGCCGCGAGGCCCTGCGCGAACTGCGCCGCACCGTCGCCCTGTTGCGCACCGAGCACGCACCCGAACTCCTGCCCCAGCACGGCAGCGCGGGCATCGCGCAACTGGCGCAGATGATGCGCGAGGCGGGCCTGGCCGTCGACCTCGAGCTCACCGGCGAGCTCGACGACATCGCACCCGAGGTGAGCCTCGGCGTGCACCGCATCGTGCAGGAGTCGCTCACCAACACCCTCCGGCACGCCGGTGTGAGCGCCAAGGCCGTGGTGCGGGTGCAGCGCGGCGCCGAGGAGATCCTGGTGGAGATCACCGACAGCGGCGGAGTCCCCGTGCGGGAGAGCGCGATTCACGGTGGCGGTATGGGCCTGGTCGGCATGCGCGAACGGGTCGCGGTGCTCGGCGGCACTCTGCACGCGGGCAGGCTGTCCGACGGGCGCTGGCAGGTGAGCGCCCGCCTCCCGCTGCGCGCCGAAACCGACTGAATCGGCCGCTAGGGTGAGGGAATGCCGATCAGTGTGCTCGTGGTGGACGATCAGGAACTCATGCGGATGGGCCTGAAAATGGTCCTCGGCGCCCACCCCGACATCGAGGTCGTCGGCGAAGCGGCCAACGGCGAGGAGGCCGTGCGCCGCGCCGGGGAGCTGCGCCCCGACGTCGTGCTGATGGACGTGCGCATGCCGGTGGTCGACGGCGTCACCGCCACCGGCCGCATCGTCGCCGCCGGTGACGGCGTGCGCGTGCTCGTGATGACCACCTTCGACCTCGACGAACACGCCCTCGGCGCGCTGCGCGCGGGGGCGAGCGGCTTCCTGCTCAAGGACACCCCGCCGGAAGATCTCGTCTCGGCGATCCGCAGCGTCGCCGCCGGTGACGCCGTGGTGTCACCCAAAGTGACCAAACGCCTGCTGGACCGCCTCGTCGCCGACGACCCGGCCGGGCTGCGCGACCCCTCGGTGCTCGACGTGCTCACCGTCCGCGAACGCGAGGTGCTCGAGCAGATCGCCGCCGGGCAGAGCAACGCCGAGATCGCCGCCGCACTGTTCCTGTCCGAAGCCACCGTGAAGACCCACGTGGGCCGGGTGCTCACCAAACTCGGGCTGCGCGACCGGGTGCAGGCGGTGGTGCTGGCGTACGAGACCGGGCTGGTGCGGCCCGGTGGATGAGTGATCCGCCACGGGCCGGGAGAAAAAACGCGTGCTCGTGCGTTGAACGGGTAGATCGTCCGAAAGGATCACCATGACCGCCCTGCTGTTCGTGCTCTACCTCGTCGTCGAGATCGCCGCCCTCGTCGGCCTCGCCCAGGTGATCGGCGTCGGCTGGGCGCTGCTGGTGCTCGTCGCGGTCTCCGGCGTAGGACTCGCCTTGCTCGCCAAGCAGGGGCGGCGGGTGTTCGATCGGTTCCGCCGGGCTTCGCGCGGTGAGGTGAGCGCGGAGAGCGCCGTCGCCGACGGACTGCTCGTCGCGACGGGATCGGTGCTGCTGTTCGTGCCGGGCCTGGTCACCGGGGTGTTCGGATTGCTCGCCCTGTTCCCGCCCACCCGCGCGCTGCTGCGGCCGGCGCTCGAGAAGCTCGGTACCAGGCGCTTCGGCCCGCTGCCCTCGTTCGCGCCCGCGCCCTACCGCGGCGTGGTCGTCGATGCCGGTGGCGACGTGGTCGACGGTGACGTCGTCGGCCAGTGGTATGACGACGGACACACTCGTGGTCCGCGCGCGCTCGGTTCTGCCTGAACCGCTGACATTCTCACCGGCCGACGGTCTACAGTGACCCGCATGGCCACCGAGCAGATCACCGTCACGGTGAGCGAGGAACTGGCCGACGCGGTACGCCGAGCGAGTACCGCTGCCGGACAGTCGATGTCGGACTTCACCACCGCCGCGTGGCGGTTGGAACTGATCGCCGCCCGAGCGGGCGGGCACACACCGGCGGGACTCGGCGACGCCGACGTGTGCGCCGTGCTGTCCCTGCCGACCTGACGATCCGCCGATACGGCAGACTGGGGCACCGTGAGTACCCAGTTGCTGATCGGCGGTCGTTTCTACAGTTCCAGCTCCCCGGACGCGACCGCGATGGCGGTCACCGACGGCACCGTGGTGTGGCTCGGGGCCGAGGCGCCCGGGCGTGCCATGCATCCCGACGCGGAGATCATCGACCTCGACGGCGCGTTCGTCGCGCCGGCCTTCGTCGACCCGCACGTCCACGTCACCGCCCTCGGCCTGCGGCTCACCGGGCTGGATCTGCGCGGCGCGCGCTCGCTGGCCGACCTGCTCGACGCGGTCCGCGCACACGCCGCGCGACAGCCCGACGGGGTGATCATCGGAGACGGCTGGGACGACACCACCTGGCCCGAGCAGCGGCCGCCGACGGTCGCCGAACTCGACGAGGCCGCCGGGCCGGGCAGGCCGGTCTACCTCGCGCGCATCGACGCGCACTCGGCGGTCGCGTCGTCGGCGCTGCTCGACGCCGCCGGTGAGTCCGGCGACCGTGGCGAACCGCTGCGCGCCGACGCCCACCACCGGGTGCGTGCCGTCGCCCTCGCCGGACTGTCTCGTGCCCAACGGGATTCGGCCCGCACCGCCGCCCTCGACAGCGCCGCCGCGCACGGCATCGTGGCCGTGCACGAATGCGCCGGACCCGACATCTCCAGCCACGACGACGTGCGCGAACTGCTCGCCTTCGACCACGGCGTGCAGGTGCGCGCCTACTGGGGCCAGGCCGTGCGCGGCGCGGACGAGGCGCGCGTGCTGCTCGCCGAACTCGGCGTGCACGGGCTCGGCGGCGACCTGTTCGTCGACGGGTCGCTCGGCTCACACACCGCGCTGCTGCGCGAACCGTACGCCGACGCCGCCGGCTGCGGGAAGAACTTCCTCGACGCCGATGCCGTCACCGACCACCTGCGCGCCTGCACCGAAGCCGGGATCCAGGCCGGGTTCCACGCCATCGGCAACGCTGCCATGGACCTCGTGGTCGACGGATTCGCCCGGGTCGCGAACGAACTCGGCGGGCCCGCCGTCGCCGCGCGTGGGCACCGGGTCGAGCACGCCGAGATGACCGACGCCGCCGCGATCGAACAGCTCGCCCGGCTCGGAGTGATCCTGTCGGTGCAACCGGGCTTCGACGCCGCCTGGGGCGGACCCGACGGCATGTACGCCACCCGCCTCGGCGCCGAGCGCGCCGCCGGGCTCAACCCGTTCGCCGCGATGGCGGCCGCCGGGATCTCACTGGCCCTCGGCTCCGACGCCCCCGTGACGACGCTGAATCCCTGGGAGCAGATCCGTGCCGCGGTGCACCACCGCACCGCCGGCCACGGCCTGTCACCGCGCGCCGCCTTCGCCGCCGCCACCCGGGGCGCCTGGCGCGCGGGCGGTGTCCGCGACGGGATGGCGGGCACCCTCGTCCCTGGTGCCCCCGCGTCGTACGCGATCTGGGACGCGGGCGATCTCGTCGTCGCCGCCGCTGCCGATACCGTCCAGCGCTGGTCGACCGACCCGCGCTCGCGCGTCCCCGGCCTGCCCGCCCTCGACCCGGACGCACCCCTGCCGACCTGCCTGCGCACCGTGCACAACGGCACGACCATCTACGCGGCCTGAGCCGACCCGCCACGAATCACGGAGCGCGACACCATGATCGACCCCGCCACCGGCGACCGGCCTCTACCCACCGAGCCATCGGGACAGGCCGAGGGACCTGCGTATCCCGGCGACAAGGAGCGCGACAGTCCTTCCGCGCCGGCGGCGGGCACTGTCGACAGCCGCTTCGCTGAGCCGGGAAGGTCGACGGACCGGCCCGCATCCGAAACGAGCGACACTCACGGCCCGGACGGCCCGTCGGCGTGGAGCGCGGGGCGGGAAGGCGATGCCGGTTCCGATCGCGCGGTGGGGAGGTCGACGGCTGGAGCCGTGCTCTGGCGGGTGACCGTGGCGGTGCTCGGCGGGGTGCTGCTGTTCGCCAGTTTTCCGCCGCGGCCGCTGTGGTTTCTCGCGCCCTTCGCCGTCGCGCTGCTGACGCTCGCGGTCTACGGGACGAGCAGGGTGCGGGCCGCGTTCGGGTACGGGATGCTCGGCGGGCTGGCGTTCTTCCTGCCGCTGCTGCCGTGGACCGGGATCTACGTGGGGCCCGCGCCGTGGCTGGCGTTGTCGACGGCGTGCGCGGTGTTCTTCGGGCTCTGGGGCGTGCTCGCGCGGTGGCTCGGTGGACTCCGCGGATGGCCGGTGTGGCTGGCGCTGGCGTGGACGGCGACCGAATGGGCGCGCTCGAACGTGCCGTTCGGCGGGTTTCCCTGGGGGAGAATCGCTTTCGGGCAGGCCGACGGCTGGTACCTGCCCCTGGCGGCCTACGGTGGCGCCCCGCTGATCGGCTTCGCGGTGGCCCTGACCGGCACCGCGCTCGCCGCCCTGGTGCTGCGCGTGCGCGCCGGACAGCGCGCTGTCGACAAGGGCATCGCGCTGACCGGTCTCGCCGTGATCGTCGCGCCGCTGGCCGGGCTCGCGCTCCGCCCCACCCTGCCCGCCCCCGACGACGGCCTGCGCACGGTCACGGTCGCCGCCATCCAGGGCAGTGTGCCCCGGCTCGGCCTCGACTTCAACGCTCAGCGCCGCGCCGTCCTCGACAACCACGTCCGGCGCACCGAGGAACTGGCCGACAGCGTCGCACGCGGTCTGGAGCGCAAACCAGACATCGTTATCTGGCCGGAGAACTCCTCCGATATCGACCCGCTGCGCAATGCCGACGCCGCCGCCGTCATCACCCGCGCCTCGGAGCGCATCGGCGCCCCCATCCTCGTCGGCGCGGTTCTGGTGAACGGCGACCGGACCACCACGAACTCGGTGATCGTCTGGAACGGTGCCGCCGGGCCGGGGGAGCGCCACGACAAGAAAATCATCCAGCCGTTCGGCGAATACCTGCCGATGCGAAGTTTTTTCCGTTTGTTCTCTTCCTATGCCGATCGCGCGGGCTATTTCGTACCCGGCCACGGCGACGGCACCGTCACTGCCGCGAATGTCCGGATCGGCGTCGCGACCTGTTATGAGGTCGCCTTCGACCGGGCATTCCGGGAATCCCTCGCCGCGGGCGCGCAATTGCTGACTGTCCCGACCAACAACGCCACCTTCGGCGAGAGTGAGATGACGTATCAGCAATTGGCGATGTCGCGGGTGCGCGCGGTCGAACACGGACGGGCGCTCGTGGTCGCGGCAACCACCGGGGTCAGTGGAATCATCACCGCCGACGGCACTCTCACGCAGCACTCCGACCAAGTCGTCCCCGCGGCGCTGGTCGCCCAGTTACCATTGCGCGACACGGCGACGATCGCGACCAGGATCGGTGCGACGCCCGAACTGGCGTCCGTTATCCTGACCGCGATCGGCGCGGGCCTGCTCTTGGCCCGCCGCCACCGAGCGAACCAGGCGCAAGTTATGCGCAGCTCAGGAAATTCTGAATAAGCGGTTTGTTTCAGCCCGGGGGAAGCGGCATCGAGTTGCTGCTACAGGGGTGTAATTCGTTGAGCGCGAAATAAATCCAGATCGGTAGCCATCCGGCCGCCGGAGTACTCCGAATCATGGGCGTGGATAGCCACGCCCTGGGCCGTCGTGTGCCCGGGCGCTGCTCGGGGAGTCGTGACACACCAGAACGGAGTGCTTGATGAGTTCATTGGCCACCGACCGCGTCAGCTCATGCGTCACCGACGAGGACTCGAGCCAGCCGTTCGCTTTGTCGCCCGGTCAGACGGCGCTGTGGTACGCGCAACGGATCAGGCCCGACATTCCGTTCACGATCGCCCACTATGTGGAACTGCACGGCGATCTCGACCCGGGCAGGCTGCTCTACGCCATCGAGCGATTCGGCGCCGAATCCCAGGTGGGACACGTGCGCCTACTCGAGATCGACGGCGTACCCCATCAGCGGGTGGATCCGAGCTGGCGACCCGGCTGGGCCCGCATCGACCTGCGCGGCGAGCCCGATCCGCGCGCGGCAGCGCTGCGGTGGATGAACGAGCACGCCAGCACGCCCATCGACATGGAGAACGAGCCGCTCACCATCAATGTGGTGCTGCGCATCGGCGAGCGCGATTGGTTCTGGTACGAGCGCGGTCACCACATCGTGATCGACGGATACGGGGCGATGAACGCGCTCGCCCGCACCGCCGAGATCTACACCGCGGTCGGCGAGCAGCGCGAACCCTCCGTCTCACGCGCCGCCGCCCTGGTCGACCTCTACGCCGACGAGTCGCGCTACCGCGAGTCCAGCCGTTTCCACGCCGACCGGGAGTACTGGACGCAGCAGCTCGCCGGGGTCGGCGAGCCGATGACACTGTCGTCGGTGACCGCGACCGGCGACACCCACGACCCCGGCCGTCACCGCGCGACCGCCGTGCTCGATGCCGACCTCGACACCCTGCTCACACAGGCGATCGCCACGCACAACTCGGCCAATTCCGCGCTCATCGTCGCCGCCCTCGCCGCCTACGTCCGCTCGGTCACCGGGAATCCCGACGTGGTGCTGAGCCTGCCCGTCTCGGCGCGCACCACCGTGGCGTTGCGCCGCTCGGCGGGTGTGGTGTCCAACGTCGTTCCGCTGCGCGTGCGGTTCGACGAGAACACCACCGTCGCCGACGTGGTGCGCCAGACCGAACTGCAGATCACCGGCGCCCTGCGGCACCAGCGCTACCGCTCCGACGACATCCGCCGCGATTGCGGCTACTCGCGCGACGCACGTGGGTTCTTCGGGCCGATGGTCAACATCATGCTGTTCCACGACGAGCTGAAATTCGGTGACATCACCGGTCAGCTGCACGTGCTGGCGACCGGCCCCGTCGAAGACCTCTCCATCAATATCTACAACGGCGACGGCGGCCGCATCCAGCTCGACTTCGAGGCCAACCCCCGCCTCTACGGCGAGGCCGAGAACTCGGCGCATCACGCCCGCTACCTGGACTTCCTCGCCCGGTTCCTGGCCGCCGCCCCCGACAGCCCGGCCCATGCGCTCAACGCCATCACCACGACCGAACGCGAACGCGTGCTGCGGGAATGGAATGCCACCGAGATCCCGGTGCCCACCGGCACGCTCGTCTCGCTGTTCACCGATCAGGTGCGACGCAGCCCGCACGCCGTCGCGCTCGAGTACGGCGACCGTGCCATCGGCTACACCGAACTGTCCGAACGGGTGAACCAGCTGGCCCGCGAACTCATCGCGCGCGATGCGGGCCCGGAGACCACCGTCGGATTGTGCCTGCACCGCAGCATCGAGATGGTGATCGGCATGTACGCCGTGCTCGCCACCGGTGCCGCCTACCTGCCGATCGATCCGGAACACCCGGTCGACCGCATCGATGCTGTTGTGGCACAGGCGAAACCGGTGTGCGTGCTGACCGCCGCTCGCGACGATGTGCGGCTGCCCGCGGGTGCCGTGCGTGTCGATCTGGACACGCTCGACGTCACCGGGCACGACATCGCCCCCGTCACCGATGCCGATCGCCGTGCGCCGCTGCGACCTGAACACCCCGCCTACGTCATCTTCACCTCGGGCTCCACCGGCAAGCCGAAGGGGGTGGCGGTCACGCACGCCGCCATCGTCAACCGGCTGCGGTGGATGCAGGCCGAATACCCGCTCGACCACAGCGACGCCGTGCTGCAGAAGACCCCGGCCACCTTCGACGTGTCGGTCTGGGAGTTCTTCTGGCCGTTGCAGGTCGGGGCGCGGCTGGTCGTCGCCGCACCCGGCGGACACCGCGATCCGGCGTACCTGGCCCGGATCATCACCGAGAAGTCCGTCACCACAGCACATTTCGTGCCGTCCATGTTGTCGTTGTTCGTCACCGATCCCCGCGTGCGCGGCGGCGCGAACCTGCGGCGGGTGTTCTGCAGCGGTGAGGCGCTGCCCGGCGCCACCGTCGCCCACTTCCATGCCGCTCTGCGTGGGCCGGAACTGCACAACCTGTACGGTCCGACCGAGGCCGCGGTCGACGTCACCTACTGGCCGTGCCCGGTCGGGGCGACCACCGTGCCGATCGGGTCCCCGGTGTGGAACACCAAGACTTACGTGCTCGATCCGCAACTGCGCCCGGTCCCACCCGGTGTGGTCGGTGAGCTGTACCTCGCGGGGACGCAACTGGCGCGCGGGTATCTCGGCAGGCCCGATCTGACGGCCGACCGGTTCGTCGCCAACCCGTTCACCCCCGGGCAACGCATGTACCGCACGGGCGACCTGGCCCGCTGGCAGCTCGACGGCGGCGTCCTGGAATACCTGGGGCGCACCGACTTCCAGGTCAAGATCCGTGGTCTGCGCATCGAACTCGGCGAGGTCGAGTCCGCGCTGCTCGCCCAGGACGGTATCGCCCGTGCCGTCTGCGTGGCGCGGACCAGCCGCACCGGAGACGACGAACTCGTCGCCTACGTGGTCGCCGCGCCGGGCGCCGCCGCACCGGAGGTGGCGGCCTTGATGGCGGCGCTGCGCCGGGCGCTGCCGTCCTACATGGTGCCCTCGGCGCTGGTCGTGCTCGACGAACTGCCGCTGAGCGCCAACGGCAAGGTCGACCGCAAGGCACTGCCCGCCCCCGAGGTCGGTGTCCGGGTGACCACCGGCGCGGACGCACCGCAGACCGAGCTGGAATGCGCGCTCGCCGAGATCTTCACCGAGGTGCTCGCCCTCGACGGCACCGGAATCGGCGTGCAGGACAGCTTCTTCGACCTCGGTGGCAACTCGCTCGTCGCCGCGCGCGCCGTCGCCAGGATCAACACCACCCTCGACGCGAGCATCAGTATCCGGCACCTGTTCGAGTACTCGACCATCGCGTCGCTGGCCGAGTACATCAGTACCCACCGGCCCGAGTCCTCCACGCCCGAGCTGGTTCCCGCGACCCGGCCGGAACGGGTGCCGCTGTCGCTGGCCCAGCAGCGGCTCTGGATCCTCAACCGGTTCGCCGAACACGCCGCCGCCTACAACATGCCGCTGGCGCTGCGGCTGACCGGTCGGCTCGACCTCACCGCCCTGCGGGCCGGCCTGCGTGACGTGCTCGACCGCCACGAAAGCCTGCGCACCAGCTTCCCCGACGGCCCGGACGGTCCGTACCAGCTGATTCATCCCGCCGCCGCCGTCGCACCCGATCTCGTCGCGCACGACGGGGACGGCCGGATCGACGACCTCGTCGCCGAGGTCGCCGGTCGCGGCTTCGACCTGCGCGGCGAGACTCCGCTGCGGGTGGTGCTGTACCGCCTGGCCCCGGACGAGCATCTGCTGGTCGTGGTGCTGCACCACATCTGCGGTGACGGCTGGTCGGTCGCGCCGCTGGCCAGGGATCTGATGACCGCAGTCGCGGCCCGCGCCGAGGGCAACGTTCCTCGGTGGACGCCACTGCCCGTGCAGTACGCCGATTTCGCACTGTGGCAACGGGAACTGCTCGGTGACGAGACCGACCCGGAGGCACCGTTGGGGCGTCAGCTCGGGCACTGGCGCCGGGCCCTTGCCGGACTGCCCGATCAGCTCGACCTGCCGCTCGACCGCCCGCGCCCGCTGCGACGGGCCACCGGCGGTGACACGGTCGCCTTCACCATCGATGCCGAAACACGCCGAGCGGCGAGCCAGCTGGCCAGCAGCCGCGGGGTGAGCATGTTCATGGTGCTGCACGCCGCGTTGGCCACCGTGCTCGCTCGCGTGTGCGGCAGCACCGACATCGCCATCGGCACCCCGATCGCGGGACGCTCCGACCCGGCGCTCGACGAACTCGTCGGCATGTTCGTCAACACCCTCGTGCTGCGCACCGAGGTCGACCTCGACGCCGGCTTCGACCGGGTGCTCGACCAGGTTCGCGAAACCGACCTCGACGCCTTCGCCAACCCCGACGTGCCCTTCGAACGGCTCGTCGAACTGGTGAACCCGGATCGGTCGACCAACCGGCATCCGCTGTTCCAGGTGATGCTGTCCTACGACCGCACCCCCGAGTTGCGCGTCGAACTGCCCGGTGTGGCCGCCGAACTCGTGCCGGTGCAGACCGGTGTCGCCAAGTTCGATCTGCAGCTCGAGGTACGCGACAACCACGGCGACGGCCCGCTGCACGCCGAATTCGGTTACGCCACCGATGTTTTCGACCGCTCGACCATCGAGGCCATCGCCCGCCGGTTCACCACCATGCTGCGGTCCGCGCTGGCCGCGCCGCAGGAACCGATCGGTGACCTGCCCCTGCTCGACCGTCGCGAGATCGCGCGGCTCGTGCCCGTGGCGGGCGCACCGGCCGAACCGGCCGACACCCTCGCCCGCCTGCTCGCCGATACCGCCCAGCGCCTGCCCGATTCGGTCGCGGTGCGTTATCTCGGGCTCGACACGACCTACCGGGAGCTCGACGAGCGCTCGAACAGGTTGGCGCGCAGCCTGATCGCACACGGCGCGGGCCCCGAGTCGGTGGTGGCGGTGGCGTTGCCGCGTGGGCTGGAATCGATCGTCGCCATCTGGGCGGTCGCCAAGACCGGTGCCGCGTACGTGCCGGTCGACCCGGCGTACCCCACCGAGCGCATCGCGCACATGATCGGCGACTCCGGTGCGGTGCTCGGGCTCACCCTGCCCGAACACCTCGCCGCGCTGCCGACCACCGTCGGCAAGCACCGCCGGGCGCCGGAATGGCTGGTGTTCGGGACCGCCGCCTTCGAAGCCGACTGCGCACACCGCTCGGCCGCGCCTGTGCGCGACATCGAGCGCACGCACCCGATGCGGCCGACCCAGCCCGCGTACCTGATCTACACCTCGGGCTCCACCGGCCTGCCCAAGGCGGTTGTCGTCACCCATGCGGGCATCTCCTCGCTGGCCAGCGAGCAGACCCAACTGTTCCGGGTGACCGATACCGCCCGTACCCTGCACTTCTCCTCACCGAGTTTCGACGCCTCGGTGCTGGAGCTGCTGCTCGGCTTCGCCGCGGGCGCGACCGTCGTCGTCGCCCCGGCCGACCTGTACGGCGGCGCCGAACTGGCGGGATTCCTTCGCTCGGAACGGATCACGCACGCGTTCATCACCCCGGCCGCCCTGGCGACCGTGCCCGCCGGTGAGTTCCCCGAACTCAATACCGTCATCGTCGGCGGCGAGGCCTGCTCCGACGAACTGGTCGACACCTGGGCCGGTCGCTACCGGATGCACAACATGTACGGCCCGTCGGAGGCGACCGTCGCGGTCACCGCGAGCGCCGCCATGGTGCCCGGCGAGCCGGTGCCGCTCGGTGCGCCCGTGCGCGGGATGCGCTTGTTCGTCCTCGATTCCCGGCTGCACCCGGTGCCGCCGGGGACTGCGGGCGAACTGTATGTGTCCGGTCCCGGTGTGGCACGCGGGTACCTGGGCAAACTCGGGCTCACCGCGCAGCGATTCGTCGCGAATCCGCACGGCCGGGTGGGCGAAAGGATGTACCGCACGGGCGATCTCGTGGTCGCCGACGCCACCGGACGCCTGCGTTTCCTCGGGCGCGCCGACGACCAGATCAAGATCCGTGGCTTCCGTATCGAGCTGCGCGAGATCGACCATGTGCTGCGCGAACACCCGGGGGTGCGCTCGGCGACGACCGTGGTGCACGTCGACGAACACGGTCAGCAACGGCTCGCGTCCTACGTCACCGCCGACGGGCCGATCGAACCGGCGGCCGTGCTCGACACCGCTCGCGGCAGGCTGCCCGGTTACATGGTGCCTGCCGCGCTGGCGGTGCTCGACCGGATGCCGGTGACCCCGGCGGGCAAATTGGACCGAAAGGCCCTGCCCGCGCCGGAATTCGCGGCGGCAGGCGGATCGCGCGCACCCCGTACCCACCTCGAGATGCGGGTGGCCGCGGTGTTCACCGAGATCCTCGGCAGGCCGGTGCCCGGCGCGGAGGACAGCTTCTTCGACATCGGCGGCAACTCGCTGCTCGCGACCCGGCTGGCCGCGGCGCTGCACGCCGACTTCGAGGTCGACTTGCCGGTGCGCCAGATCTTCGAGGCGCCGACGGTGGCGGGCATCGCCGGTTTGATCGCGGAAGCGCCCCGGACGCAGCGGGTGGCGCTGGCGGTACACACCCCGCGCCCGGGACGCATACCACTGTCGCTGCCGCAGCAACGACTGTGGTTCCTCAACCGATTGTCACCCGAATCCAGCGCCTACAACATCGCTTTCGTCTTGCGAATCGGCGGCGATCTGGATATCGACGCCCTGCGCGGCGCGGTCACCGACCTGGTGCAGCGGCACGAGGTGCTGCGCACGGTCTTCCCCGAGGACCTCTCCGGTGCCCAGCAGGTGGTCTTGCCGACGGCCGGGTCGGTCCCGGCGATCGAGCCCGTCGACACCGAACCCGCACGGGCGGAGGAGGTGCTCGCCGAGTTCGCCAGGCAGGGCTTCGATCTGACCCACGAGACGCCGTTACGAGTCTCGTTGCTGCGCACCGGGACTCAGGAGTACCTGCTCGGCGTGGTCGTGCACCACATCGCCGCGGACGGGTGGTCGCTCGGCCCGTTGACCAAGGATCTCGCGGTGTCGTACGTGGCGCGCGCCGGGGGCAGTGTCCCGGTGCGTGAACCGCTGCCGGTGCAGTACGCCGACTTCAGCCTGTGGCAGCGGGCCGTGCTCGGCGCCGAGGACGACCCGGACAGCATCGCCGCCACCCAGCTCGCGTTCTGGCGCGAGACGCTGGCCGAACTGCCCGACGAACTGCCGTTGCCGTTCGACCGGCCGCGTCCGGCCGAGCCGGTGGGCACGGCGGCCACCGTGGTGTGCCCGGTGTCGGCACCGTTGCGCGAGGCGATGGAGGAATTGGCGGCCGACACCGGTGTCAGCCTGTTCATGGTCGTCCGTTCGGCGCTCGCGGTGCTGCTGCGCGGGATCACCGGCGGTCGCGACATCCCGATCGGCACCCCGGTCGCCGGACGCACCGACATCCAGCTCGACGAGTTGGTCGGCATGTTCGTCAACACCCTCGTGCTGCGCTCCGACGTCGACCCCGGCGCCAGCTTCACCGAACTGCTGCACGCCGACCGCGATTCGGAGCTGGCCGCGCTGGCGCACGCCGACCTGCCGTTCGAACGGGTCGTCGACGCGCTCGGCCGCGACAGCCGGGCCAACAACCGGCACCCGTTGTTCCAGGTGGCGCTGAGCATGCAGGACGACAGCGCACCGGAACTGGAACTGCCCGGCCTGCGGTTGCGCGCCGAGGAGCTCGACATCGCCCGCGCCAAGTTCGACCTGGAACTGCGGGTGGCCCCCGACGCCGACGGGCAGCGTTTCGAATTCGTCTACTCCACCGAGCTTTTCGACCGGGAGACGATCGAGACGCTGGCCACCCGGTTCGCGGCGATCCTCACCCAGGTGACCGCCGACCCGCGCAGCCTGGTGTGCGATATCGACCAGCTCACCGTCGCCGAACATCGCGCGCTCGTCCCGGCGCAGGGCCCGGCGCTGGTCACCCCGGTGGTGCTGTCCGACATCATCGACCGGGCTGCCGACTGGTATCCGAGCAGGCCCGCGTTGCGGTGGTTCGCCGGCGGCAGCGTGGCGGGCGAGGTCGGTGAACTCGACTACGACGAGGTGGCTCGCCGTGCCCACCGGCTCGGTCGCGCCCTCATCGCACGGGGGATCGGCACCGGCGATCGGGTCGCCGTCGGCCTCACCCGGTCGCTGGACTGCGCGCTCGCCATCTTCGGTGTCGCCGCGAGCGGTGCCGCGTTCGTGCCCGTCGACCCGCGCTACCCCGCCGACCGGGTGCGGCACATGCTCACCGACTCCGGTGCGCGCGCCGTGCTCACCACCAGCGCCGACGCCCCCGCCCTGCGCGAGGCCGCCGGGCCGCTCGACACCCGGTGGCTGCTGGTCGACGACCCCGACCTGCACACGGAACTGGCCGGATACGACGACGCCCCGATCCGCGACGCCGAACGCATCCGCCCCATCCACACCGCCGACTTGGCGTACCAGATCTACACCTCCGGTTCCACCGGTCTGCCCAAGGGCGTCACCGTCACCCACGGCGGTCTGGTCAGCCTCGCGCTCGACCTGCGCGAGCGGATGGGCCTCGACCGGTTCGCCAGGACGTTCTTCTTCTCCACCCCCAGCTTCGACGTGTCCGTGCTCGACATGCTGCTCGCGGTGTACTCCGGCGCGGAGATGGTGATCGGCCCGATCGACGTGTACGGCGGCGACGAACTCGGCGCCCTGCTGGAACGGGAGGAGATCACCCACACCTTCCTCACCCCCGCCGTGCTCGCCTCGATCGACGCGAGCCGCTGGCCGCTGCCGCGACTGCGCGGGCTGATGGCCGGTGGCGAGGCCGTGCCGCCGGACCTGGTGGAGAACTGGGCGCCCGGGCGCCGATTCGTCAACGCCTACGGCCCCACGGAGTTCACCGTCATCGCGGCCATGTCGGAACTGCGGGTCGGGGTGCCGGTGACCATCGGTACGCCGGTGCGCGGATCGCGGGCTCTGGTGCTCGACGAACGGTTGAAACCGGTCGTGACCGGCGTCCCCGGTGAGCTCTACATCGGTGGTGCGGGTATCGCTCAGGGTTACCACCAGCGGTTCGGGCTCACCGCCTCGCGCTTCGTCGCCGACCCCTGCGGGCCCGCAGGCAGCCGCATGTACCGCACCGGCGACGTGGTGCGCTGGACCGCCACCGGTGAACTGGACTACCTGGGCCGCAGCGACCACCAGGTGAAGGTGCGCGGTTTCCGCATCGAGCTCGGTGAGATCAGCGCCGTGCTCGGCAGCCACCCCGATGTCCGTTTCGCCCACACCGAAGTGCGCACCATCGCGGGTGACGACCGGATCGTCGCCTGGGTGCAGCTGGGCGACGGTGCGGTCCCGGCCGATCTGGCCGACGTACGCAATCACGCCGTCAAACACCTGGCCGGGCACATGGTTCCGGCCTCGCTGAACCTGATCGACGCCGTGCCGCTCACACCCGTCGGCAAGCTCGACCGGACGGCACTGCCCGAACCGGAGTTCACCGTCGCGGCGGGCCGCGCCCCGCGCACCGAGTCCGAACGCCTGGTGGCCAGGGTGTTCGCCGATCTGCTCGGCGTCGAGGACGTGTCGGCCACCGACAGCTTCTTCGACATCGGCGGCAACTCGCTGCTGGCCACCCAGCTGGTCGCCCGGCTGGCGGCCGCGAGCAATGTGCGACTCGAGGTGCGTACCGTGTTCGCCGCACCGACCGTCGCCGAGCTCGCGGCGCTGGTGGAGACCGGGCCGTCCGGCGACGAAGGCCGCCCGGACCTGGTGAAACAGGATCGCCCGGAACGGATCCCGCTGTCGGCGGCCCAGCGCAGGCTGTGGTTCCTCAACCGGTTCAACGCCGGTGCGCAGGATCAGTCCGCCGGCGCGTACAACATTCCGGTGGTGCTGCGGTTGCACGGTCCGATCGACCTCGACGCACTCATCGCCGCCCTGCACACAGTGCAACGCAGGCACGAGACGCTGCGCACGGTGTTCCCGGAAACCGCGGGCGAGCCCGAACAGTTGGTGCTCGACCCGCAGCTCGCGGCGGTCACCCTCTTCCACGCGAGTGCGACTCCGCACGAGGTCGACGCCGCCGTCGCGCGCTTCGCCGCGCCGGGCTTCGACCTGTCGGTCTCGGTGCCGTTGCGGGCCGCGCTCATCACCGTCGACCGCACCGGGCTGCCGGTGCCCGCCCAGGCGAAACAGGCCGTCGCCGGATCCCAGGAGCACGTGCTCGTGCTGGTGGTGCACCACATCGCGATGGACGGGTGGTCGCTGGAACCGCTCGCCGCCGAGGTGGCCGCCGCCTACCGTGGCATCCGCACCGGTGAACCGTTCGGCGAACAGATTCCCGAGATCCAGTACGCCGACTACACGCTGTGGCAGCAGCAGCTCCTCGGTACCGAGGACGACGAGAACTCGCTGATCCGCAAGCAGCTCGATCACTGGCGCGACACCCTCGACGGGCTGCCCGAGCTGCTCACCGTGCCTGCGGATCGGTCGCGTCCGCCGGTGCCCTCCTACCGGGGCGGCACCGTCGACTGCACGGTCGACGCCGCGACTCACCGGGCGCTGCGCGGGATCGCCGCCGCCAACAACGTCAGCATGTTCATGGTGCTGCACGCCGCGCTCGCGGTGCTGCTGCACCGGGTGACGGGCACCGACGACATCGTCGTCGGGACCGCCAGCGCGGGACGTGGTCATCCGGCGCTCGACGCGCTGATCGGCATGTTCGTCAACACCCTTGTGCTGCGCACCGAGGTGTCCGACGACCGCGCCTTCGTCGACCTGCTGCGCACCGTGCGCGACCGCGACCTCGACGCCTTCGCCCATGCCGACCTGCCGTTCGAGCGGCTGGTCGAGGTGCTCAATCCCGCGCGCTCGCAGGCGCATCACCCGCTGTTCCAGGTGATGCTCTCGGTGCGCAACAACCCCGTGCGGATGCTGGAACTGCCCGGCCTGCGCATCGAGGCGGTCGACGCCGACGCCGGCATCGCCAAGTTCGATCTGCAGTTCACCTTCACCGAGACCCACACCGGCGATCGCGTCGGTGACGGCATCACCTTGTCGGTGAACTACGCCGCCGACCTGTTCGAGGAGGTCACCGCGCGCCGCCTCGGCGACCGCCTGGTGCGGCTGCTCACCGCTGTCGCCGCCGACCCGAACACCGCCGTGGGCGACCTGGCCCTGCTCGACGCGGTCGAGTGGACCGCGCTGGCACCCGTCCACGGCGCCCGGCCCGACACCCCGGTCACCCTGGCCGAGGTGTTCGAAGCCGCGGCGGCGCGGGCCCGCGACGGTGTGGCGCTCAGCGCGGGCGACACCGTGGTCACCTACGACGCCCTCGACCGCTGGACCAACCGACTCGCCCGGCTGCTCATCGGCCAGGGCATCGGCCCCGAAAGCCTTGTCGCGCTCGGCATTCCGCGCTCGGTGGAGTCGGTGGCGACCATGCTGGCCGTCGCCAAGGCCGGTGCCGCGTTCGTACCGGTCGACCCGAACTACCCGCCGCAGCGGATCAGCCATATGCTCACCGACTCCGGCGCCGCGATCGGGCTGACCCTGCTCGCGCACCGCGACCAGCTGCCCGGTGACTGCCGATGGCTGGTACTCGACGACCCGCACACCCGCGCCACCGTGCTCGGCACCGACGACGCGCCGATCACCGACGCCGACCGGGTCCGGCCGCTGCGCCTGGCCAACCCGGCCTACGTGGTGTACACCTCCGGGTCGACCGGCACCCCGAAGGGTGTGGTGGTCACCCACGGCGGCATCTCGAACTTCGCCGCCGAATGCGCCGACCGCTACGACGTGCGCCCGGGCAGCCGGGTGCTGCACTTCGCCACCCCGAGCTTCGACGGGTCGATGCTCGACATCCTGTTCGCGCTCGGTGGGGCGGGCACCCTCGTCATCACGCCCGCGGGCATCGTCGGCGGTGAGGAGCTGCGTCAGTTGTTCATCCGGGAGCGGATCACACACGCGTTCATCACCACCGCCGCGCTGGGCACCGTCGATCCGGCGGGTGTGCATTCGCTCGCGCACATCCTGACCGGTGGTGAGGCGCTGCCGCCGGACCTGCTCGCCCGCTGGGCGCCGGGACGCAATTTCTACAACGTCTACGGACCCACCGAGACGACCATCGTCACCCTGATGCCGCAACCGATGAGCCCGCAGGGCCCGATCACCATCGGCGGTCCCATCCGCGGTGTCTCGGCCACGGTGCTCGACCGGCGGTTGCACCCCACCCCGATCGGTGTCACGGGCGAACTGCAGCTGGCCGGTGCGGCACTGGCCCGCGGCTACCACAATCGGCCGGGGCTCACCGCGCAACGTTTCGTCGCCAATCCGTACGGTGCGCCCGGTGAACGCATGTACCGCACCGGTGACCTGGTGCGCTGGCGTGACGGCAGGAAGTCGGCGCTCGACGTGGAATACGTCGGCCGCACCGACCACCAGGTGAAGGTGCGTGGGTTCCGGATCGAACTCGGCGAGATCGACGTGGCCTTCGCCCGGCACCCCGACGTGGAGCTCGCGCTCACCGTCGGGCACACCACTCAGGCCGGAGTCACCGCGCTGGTGTCGTATGTGAAGGCCCGCGCGGGTGCGTCGCCGACGGTGCCCGAACTGCTCGAGCACATTGGTGCGCACGTGCCCAATTACATGGTGCCGCAGGCGATCATGCTCCTCGACGAGGTGCCGCTCAGTCCGGTCGGCAAGCTCGACCGCGCCCGGCTGCCCGAACCGGTGTTCACCGCCTCGGGCGGGTACCGCGCGCCGGTGACGCCCGCCGAGGTGGCGCTGTGTGCCGCCTTCGCCGAGGTGCTCGGGGTCGAACGGGTCGGCGCCGACGACGGGTTCTTCGAACTGGGTGGCAACTCGCTGCTGGCCACCAAAGTCGTCGCGGCACTGCGGGAGCAGGGCTACGAGATGCCGGTGCAGATGATGTTCGGCGATGCCACACCGGCCGCCATCGCCGCCCGGCTCGACGGCGCGGACCCGGCGGACGTGATGGCCGCCGCCCTGGAACCGGTGCTGCCGATCCGCCCGTCGACCGGGCCGCACGACACCCCGCTGTTCTGTGTGCACCCGGCCATCGGTCTGGCCTGGTGCTACTCGGGGCTGCTCGCGCACCTGGCTCCCGATCGTCCCGTGTACGGCCTGCAGGCCCCGCACGTGTCCGGTCAGGACAGCTTCACCTCCATCCCGGAGGCCGCGGGGCACTACGTGGCCAATATCCGGGCGATCCAGCCGCACGGGCCGTATCACCTGCTCGGCTGGTCGCTCGGCGGGCTCATCGCCCAGGAGATCGCGGTGCAGCTGCAGGAACTGGGCGAGGACGTGGCGCTGCTGGCGATGATGGACAGCTACCAGCTCGGCGACCGCTGGCTCGACACCGCGATGCCGAGCGTCGCCGACATCCTCGGCGAGTTCGGTGCCGACCTCGTCGACGGCGCACCACTGCCCGCCGACCTCGACCTGCACGAAGCGGCGGATCTGCTGCGGGCACAGCCGGGGCCGTTCGCGGCGCTGTCGGTGGACAATCTGCAACGCCTCTACACCGGGTACGCCGACGGGACGGTGATGGCCAACGCGTTCCGGCCGCGCACCTTCGACGGCGACCTGCTGTTCTTCACCGCGGCGGCGGACGAGATCAACGCCGCCGATCCCGCCAGGCGGGCCGGTTCCTGGCAACAGTTCGTCACCGGCACCATCCACAACCACGACCTGCCCTGCAGGCACGCGGCGATGACCACACCGGAGGCGCTGGCGGCGATCGGCCCCGTGCTGCACCGCCACCTCGACGGGGTGCCCGGGATCACCGTGTGCGGCGGCGCCGAGAAGGAGATGCGTCCGTGAGTCTGGCGGTAGAAGTGCGCGGCCTCGCCAAGAGTTTCGGCAAGGTACGCGTACTCAAGGAGATCGACCTCGAGATACCGGCGGGCACGGTGCTCGGCCTGCTCGGGCCCAACGGCGCGGGCAAGACGACCACCGTGCGGATCGTCACCACCCTGCTTCGCCCCGACGCGGGCACGGTGCGCGTGGCCGGGGTCGACGTGCTGGCCGACCCGGCCGCGGCCCGCACCCGCCTCGGGTTGTCCGGCCAGTACGCGGCGGTCGACGCGAACCTGACCGGATACGAGAACCTGCGCATGGTGGCGCGCCTCTACGGCATGTCGAAGAAGCAGGCCACCGAACGTGCCGACGAATTGCTCACCGCGCTCGGTCTCGACCACGCGGCGAGCCGGCGCGCGGGCACCTACTCCGGCGGTATGGCCCGGCGCCTCGACCTGGCCGGTTCCCTCGTCGCACGGCCACCGGTGGTCGTGCTCGACGAACCGACCACGGGCTTGGACCCGCGCGGACGCCTGGACATGTGGAAGGTGATCGGCGACCTCGTCGACGACGGCACCACGGTGCTGCTCACCACCCAGTACCTGGAGGAAGCCGACCTGCTCGCCGACCGGATCACCGTGATCGACAAGGGCACCGTCATCGCCCGTGGGTCCGCCGACGAACTCAAGACCTCCATCGGCGGCGACCGGCTCACGGTCACCCTGGCCGCCGGGCAGAGTCCCGACCTCGCGGTCTCGGTCCTCGATCAGGTGGGTGTCGGCACGCCGATCCACGAGCCGGGCAGCGACGAAGTATCGGTGGTGGTCGGCAACGGCTCCCGCACGATGGTCGAGGCCCTGCGCCGGCTCGACGACGCGGGGGTGTGCGTACTCGACGCCGTCGTGGTCCGCCCGACCCTCGACGACGTGTTCCTGTCACTCACCGGAACCCCGGCCGAACCGGCCACCGAACCCGAAACCGACGACGTGCCAGAGGAGATCCTGTCGTGAGCGTGGCCCCCGACGTCGAGGCGGACAACGACACCCGCGAAACGCCCAGCACCCCGGGCAGCCCGCGACCCGCTGCCGCCGACCAGACCCCGCCGCGTGCCCGGTTCCTGCGCGACAGCGCGATCGTGGCCTACCGCAACCTGCTCACCATCCTGCGGGTGCCGACGCTGCTGGTGACCGCGACCATCCAGCCGCTGATGTTCGTGTTCCTCTTCGCCTACATCTTCGGCGCGTCCCTCGGCGGCGACCAATACCGCGAGTTCCTGCTCGCGGGCATCTTCACCCAGACCGTGGCGTTCAATGCCGCGTTCACCACGGTCGGGCTGGCCGGTGACCTGCAGAAGGGGATCATCGACCGGATGCGAACGCTGCCGATGTCGCGGCTCGCGGTGCTGATGGGCCGCACACTGTCCGACCTGGTGGTCAATGTCGCGAGCCTCGGGGTGATGGTGATCTGCGGGTACATCGTGGGCTGGCGGATCAACGGCGGCATCTCCGACGCCGCACTGGCCTTCGCCATCATCCTGCTGTTCGCCTTCGCCATGTCCTGGGTCGGCGCGCTGACCGGGCTCATCTCGCCGACCGTCGAGGTGGCGCAGAGCGCGGGCCTGATCTGGATGTTCCCGCTGTCGTTCATCTCCTCGGCGTTCATCTCCGCCGAAACCCTGCCCGGTCCGCTGCGCACCATCGCCGAATGGAATCCGATCACCGCCGTCTCGGCCGCCGGGCGCAAACTGTTCGACAACTCCGCACCGCCGTCGTTCGCCCCGGCCACCGGCTGGGCCGCCGACAACTGCATCCTCTACGCGGTGATCTGCTCGCTGGTCATCCTCGCCGTCGCCATGCCCGCGGCGTTGCTCCAGTACCGAAAAGTGGCCAGTCACTGACGAGCCGAGACGGCGAAGGCCGCCTTCCCGAGCGGGAGGCGGCCTTCGCCGTTGTCACCTGTGCTATCCGCGGCGGCGGGACTTGAGCAGGTCGAGGCGCTCCTTGAGCAGCTCCTCGAGCTCCTCCTTGCTGCGACGCTCCAACAGCATGTCCCAGTGGGTGCGCGGCGGCTTCACCTTCTTGGTTTCGACCGAGGTGCCCTCCATGAGCTGCCCCTCCTGGCCGTTACGGCACAACCAGGTGGGCGGGATCTCCGCGTCGTCGGCGAACGGGACGTCGAATTCCTCACCGTTGTCGGTGCGGTAGCGGGCGATCCGGCGCGGGGCCAGGTCATGGTCGCGATCGGTCTCGTAGCTCACCGCTCCGAGCCGACTGCCCCGGAGTACGCGATCTGCCATGTGTGCTCCTGTGTCTATGGCGGCTGGCGCCGCGGGTTCCCGGCCTGTTCCCCGCACCCTCTGGTCAGTCCAGATCGAGGCGGCCGAGAACCGGTACGTGGTACTACCGTTCAACGCGCGGGAAGACTGAACTGTTCCATTGTAGTCGCTACGGCCTGGGTGGCCGTCGGACCCACTGGGTGAGTGCCCGCTCAGCGAGACCTGAACCGCGGGATCGGCCGTCGGGCCGCTAGGGTTTCGCAGCATGTCGCGCAGTCGCCTGCTGTCCTGCTCGTGGTGCGGGCGGGAGATCGTCGATTCCGAATCGGGTCGGCGTCGCCGCTATTGCCGTCAGTCGTGTCGGCAACGTGCCTACGAACACCGCACGAGTCTCAAGGGGACGGGGATTCCCGAGGACGCGGTGGTGCTCACCGCCCAGGAAGCCGCCGATCTGGCCGACCGGTGGTTCGCGGCGCGGTGCGCGGCCGAGGACGTGGCCACGGCCGTGGCCGAGGGCGCGGATCAGGCCGAGCTGGCACAGTTGTGCGCGACGCTCGTGCAGCTGACCAAGGAAGCCGAACGCCTGCGCTGAGAAGTGGCTAGGCCGGGTCGGCCGGTTTCTCGCGGGAACGCAGGTAGATCGCCGTGACACCGGCGGCGACGAACCCGATCAGCCCGAGCGTCGCGCCGACCGTGGCCGGATCCGGACCGGTCAGCGGCTGACCGCGTAGTGCCTGCCAGAACACGAGAGTGAGCAGTCCGGCGTAACCCATGGCGGCGACGCCGATCAACGCGGCACGAGTGCGCTCGGTCCGCAGCCACCGATAGCGGGCGGCGAGCGCGGTCAGCGCGACGGCAAGGACCAGCAGTACCTGGATGCCGTGCAGTCCGACGAAATGCGGGATCCGCAGATCGCCACCGGTGGTACTCCAGTGGGTGATCGGCATCGCGCCGAGCCCGTCTCGGGCGGCGTCGGCGGGGGAGCCCGGCACGACCGTGTGCCCCGCCATCAACCCGATCACGGTGCCGTCGGCCTGACGCACCAGCTGCGCGCCGGTGAAGCCCATCAGATACCCGAGCATCATGCCCGCCACCGCCAGCCACAACCCGGCCTTCAAAGCGATCGCGGTCGGACGATCGGTGAGCTTCTGCCACGAGATGATCACCACCAGAACGAGATTCGCCAGAAACAGGCCGGGGACACCGGAGGCGAAGACCTGCTGGCCGATCTGATTGACCGGGTCGGTGGCGGTGTTGAAATGGCTGAAGGTCCCGCGCGCCGCCTGCAGCGCGATGAACCCGACGTCGAGCACCCCGGTGACCGCGAAGACGGTGCCGAGCCACCAGGTGGCCCGCCGACCCCGATGCGGTAACCGCAATATCCAGGCCAGCGTCATGCCGTAGACGGCGAACGCGACACCGAACTTCGCCGGTTTGAGCCACACCGATTCACCGAGCAGCAACCGGTCGTCGACGACCATGCCGATCATCGACACCACGACCAGTGCGGACATCAGGGCCGAATTGACCAACAGCGGGCCGTGCCAGGGTGCCTGCTCGTTCCGTGCCCTGGTCTGGAGCCGGAAGCGGGAAAGGGTCTGGGTGAGGTCGATCGTCGCCATGTCCCGACGGTAGAAATGCCATGCGCCCCAGCACCTCCCGCTGCGGAACGGTCCGGGTACCCCTACCGCCGTACTATGCCGACCGCACCCCTGGCTCACCCGTGGGACCACCCCTAGAACTCGGTGCGTGCCTCTCCTTCGAGCGCGCATCGGGCGCGGTGACCATTCCAGGGCCCGCGGCCGCCGGAGCGTCAGCTGCTGCTGGACACGTCATCCAGCGGAATCTGTTGGGCGACAAGGGAAATCGCCGTGGCCAACGGAATGCCCGCCGAATTCGCCGCCGGGGTTTCCGGTAGGAGCTCGGCGAGCACCGGCGCCCACTCGTGGCGTCGCGCGGGAAAACAGCGTTCGAGAAGATCGCGCATGATGTCGGGGGCGATGGAGGCACCGGGGGAGGCGCCGAGCAGACCGGCGATGGTGCCGTCGGCCCCGGTGACGAGTTCGGTACCGAACTGGAGTTCCCCGCCGAAGCGACCGTCGGGTTTCACCAGCTGCGCGCGCTGACCGGCCTGGATCAGCTCCCAGTCGGCGGCGTCGGCGGTGGGACAGAACCGCTGCAGCTCGGCGAACTTGTCCCGACGCGAAGCCAGGAGCTGACCGAGCAGATAGCGCCCGAGGTGCAGATTCCGCAAGCACGCGGACACCAGTGGCACCACATTGTGCGGGCGCACGGTGGTGAACAGGTCGGCGAGGGAGCCGTGGCGCAGCAGCCGGGTGCTGAAAGTGGCGTACGGGCCGAACATCAACGCGGCCGACCCGTCGACCTCCCGCCGATCCAGATGTGGCACCGACATCGGCGGTGCGCCGAGCGAGGCCTGGCTGTACACCTTCGCGGCATGCTCGGCCACCACTTCGGGCTCGCGGGTCCGCAGGAACTGTGCGCCCATCGGCAGTACCGCGTACCCGCGCACCTCGGGCAGCCGGGCCCGCTGCAGCAGCCGCAGTGCGTACCCGCCCGCGCCGACGAACACGAACCTGGTGCGAACCAGGAACGTCCGCCCGGAATCCAGGTCGCGCCCGCGCACGGTCCACAACCCGTCGGCGCCGCGCCGCAAGCCGGTGATCTCGCGATGCAGCCGCACCGGATTGCCCGCCTCGGTCATCGTCGCCAGCAACGCCCTGGTGAGGGCGCCGAAGTCGATATCGGTGCCACCGGTGTGCCGGGTCGCCGCCATCGGTTCGTCGTCGGCCCGTCCACGCACCAGCAGCGGCGCCCACGCGCCGATCACCGCGCGATCCTCGGTGTACTCCATTTCGGCGAAGGCGGGCAGCTCGCGCAGGGTGGCCCAGCGGCGCCGCAGGTAGGCGATATCGCGGTCGCCGAAGACCACGGTCACGTGCGGTGTCGAGGTCAGGAAGGCCCCGAGTGGACTGCGCTCGGCCGCCGGGTGGGCCGCGTCCGGCTCGGGAAACGCGCCGCGTGCGGCCAGCGCCGACCAGAACCGCCGGGACAGGGCGAACTGGTCTGCGATCCGCGCGGCCGTGCTCGCGTCTTCCGGGTCGGGCATGTAGTTGAGTTCGCACAGCCCGGAGTGCCCGGTGCCCGCGTTGTTCCACGCACCGGAACTCTCACCCGCCGGTTCCCCGAGTCGCTCGAACAGCGCGATCGACCAGTCCGGAGCAAGGGTGCTCAGCAGCGCGCCGAGGGTAGCCGACATGATGCCGCCACCGATCAGCACCGCGTCGAGAATGTCGTCCCCGCAACCGGATTCGTGTGTCCTGGCATCCATGTCGAACCTCCCGATAGCCGTGTACCGCCATCGTTGGGCCGACACTACCGATCCGTCCAATACGGAATTGCTGGGTATATGATCCGGATATGGATGAATGCGGCGCGCAGGCCGTCGCGCCCCTGCTCGCGGCCTTCGACGCGGCCGCCGAAGAGGGCAACTTCACCCGGGCGGCGCAGCGTCTCGGGGTGCCCCAGTCGTCGCTGAGCCGCCGGATCAAAACGCTCGAACAGCATCTCGGGGTCTCCCTGTTCCAGCCGTCGGGGCGCGGCGTGACGCTCACGCCTCAGGGCCGTGACCTGCACGAACGAACGCGCGGCGTGCTGCGTGCAATCGACGACGCCGTGCGCCGTGTGCAAGCGGACGCCGATCCCGAGACCGGTCTGGTTCGGTTCGGATTCCCGCTCACCCTCGGACCGATCAGCGTCCCCGCGTTGCTCGCCCAGTTCCACACCCGCGCGCCCGGCATCCGCCTGCACCTGGTGCAGGCCAACGGTGAGGCGTTGGCCGAGCAGGTTCGCGACGGCAGGCTCGATCTGGCGGTGATGATCCCGCCGCCTGACGACCTGCCGACGGTCGTCCTCGGACGCCAGCGCATCGATCTGCACGTGGCCCGGACCCACCCGCTGGCGAGGCGCTCGCGGGTGGCGCTGACCGAGCTCGCCGATGCGGCGTTCATCGCCAACCCGCCGAGCTATCAGCTGCGAGCCCTACTCGATTCGTGGTGCGCCGCAGCGGGTTTCACTCCACGCGTGCTGTTCGAGATCACCGAGTTCGAGACGCTGCGCGCGCTGGTCGCGCTGGGGCTCGGCGTGGCGCTGCTCCCACCCGCCGAGACACCACACCCCGACCTGGCCGTGGTGCGCATCGATGGCGAACGCGACCGCGAGATCGGCCTGGTCTCGGGAGACCATGGGTCGACGCTCGCGGTCGCGCGGCTGCGGGATTTCCTGATCGCCGGTCGGGCGGCGATCAGTGGGTGGTGAGGATCAGTCCTGTGGGACGCCGACGTCGATACCGCGCGCGGCGAGCCACGGGTGCGGATCGATGGGGGCGCCGTAGAGCGAGCCGTCCGGCACGTGCACTTCGTAGTGCAGGTGGGGGCCGGTGGACTGGCCACGGTTACCGACGGTGGCGATGACGTCGCCGGCGTTCACGTGCTGACCCGGCTGGACCAGGATCTCGTTGACGTGACCGAACACGCCGATGGTGCCGTCGTCCTGCTGGACGCGGACCCACAGGCCGAACCCGGAAGCCGGGCCGGTCTCGATGACGGTACCGTCGGTGACGGCGAAGACCGGCGCGCCGATCGGGTCACCGAAGTCGATGCCGTTGTGCGCGGCACCCCAGCGGGGGCCGTAGTAGGAGGTCAGGCGGCCGTTGACCGGTCGAACGGTCTGCGGGCGCGGCGGCGGGGGCGGCGCGATGAAGGGCAGCGGAGCGGGCAGCGGCGGCAGCGCGGCCTGGACGGCCTCGCGGTGCTCTTCCCAGGCCACCGGCGCGGCGGCGGGGGTCTCGGCCTGCACCTCGGGCGCGGTTGCGGAGGTGAAGCGGGCCTGCGAAACGCCGAGGGCGTCTGCCGAAGACGCCGCGACGGCGGTGGTGGTCGGGGTCTCGGGGCCGCTGAACGCGGCGGCGGATGTTCCCACGAGTGCGGACAGGGCCACCGCACCCGCGACAACGCCTCCCAGACGACCTGCGAAGGCGTCGGAGATTCGGGCGGATAACGGGTTGGTCACGAACATGTCTCGAAGGTAGCTAATTCGTAACCGACGCGGCGAATCCTGTGGCTGCCGTCACGAGCGGCCATAACGCCAGTTGATCTATAACAATCGCATCTCGAAAGCACGCATTCCGGGGAGCGACCGGGTGAAATACCGTGACCACAAGATCGTTGCCGACCAGGCGTTATCCGCGCACACTTGTTCAGTGGACGCTAACGGAGTTCGGGCAATCACCGCGTTATCCGACGCGACCCGGCGCGCGATCTTCGAGTCGCTGCCGCAGGGCCCACGCTCGGTCGCCGAGCTGGCCGAGGCCACCGGTATCACCAGCTCGGCCGCCTCCCAGCACCTGCGCATCCTGCGCGAGGCGCACCTGGTGAGCATGCGCCGCGACGGCAACCGCCACCTGTACTCACTGGATCCGCGCGGCCTCAACGACGCGCGCGACTACCTCGAACAGTTCTGGCCGAGCGCACTGGCCGCGCATGCCGCCGCGCTGCGTGCCGCCGGGCGGCCGACCACTGCGGTACCGCCCGCCGCCGGTCAGCCCACCCGGCGATAACGCGAGCGACTCGACTCCGCCCAATCCTGCTTGTCCAGTTGCGCGTCGACCGCGGCGATCACCTCGGGCACTCCGATGCGCAACAGGCCGGGATCGGGGGTGCGGGCATCGGGGTCGCCGACCTGCCCCGCCCACAGCACCGCGTGCCTGCCGAGCAGATGCGCGGGCGGACCGCCACGACGCGGCGGAGTCGGCCCGAACAGCAGCACGGTCCGGGTGCCGAAAGCGGTGGCCAGATGGGCGACGCCGGTATCGCCGCAGATCACGAGGGCGGCGCCGGCCACGGTGGCCGCGAGATCGGTGAGGTTCTGTCGGCCCGCGAGTACCCGGTCGTCGGGCAGGCCCGCCTGCACGGCCACCTGCACAGCGATGTCGCGTTCGAATGGATCGCCGGTGAGCACCACATCGCGGCCGAGGACCATCAGGTGCCGCACCACGGCGGCGAACCGTTCCGGCGGCCAGCGGCGCGCGGGCGCACCGGCGCCGATATGCACCACGACGCAGTCGCGACGGCTGATGGAGGCGACCGGCGGGACCAGCCCGAGATTGCGCCGATCGGCGGGGATGCCCTCGCTCTCGAGCAGCTGACACCACCGATCCGCGACATGGGCCTCGGGATCCCAGCGCGGCCCGGTGAGCCGGGGCAGGCCCGGCGTCCGGTGCCCGATGATCCGCTTGGCACCGGTATCGGCCAGCGCTCGCGCGCTCGCACCGTCCGGGCCGTGCAGATTCACCGCCAGCTCGGGCGCGGGACCGTCCCAGATCAGGGCCGCCGGATCGGCGGTGGCGACGAGTTCGTCGACCGAGGAGATCAGGTCGACGATCTGTTCGAGGCGATGGGGCGCGGCCAGCACGATCCGGCTGCCTGGTTCGGCCCGGCGCAGGGCACGCAGAGCCGGGACCGCGGCGAGCAGATCACCGAGTCCACGAGCTTGCAGCACGAGTACAACCGACACTCCCATCACCTACCCGAGACCGGAACGCGCCAAACGTTCGCAGTGGCAATGAGGTGTCGCTCGTCACCGCGCGCCGCGGCCCGCCCCGTTCGGCGGCGGGTTGTGTGCCGCGACACGATCACAGCTTCAGCAACCTTTCCAGGGAATGAGAGCTGCCGGGCATAACATCTCGTCATGACGACAAATACCGTGTTGGAGAGCCCTTTTACCGCGCTTGCCAAGAAAACCTGGCAAACAATTCTGGTCACCGGTCTTCTCGCGGTGGTCCTCGGCATCATCGTGCTCGTATGGCCCGGTCCGTCATTGCTCGTCGCGGGCGTTCTCTTCGGTATTTATATGGTTGCCAGCGGTATTTTCCAGCTGGTCGCCGCATTCACTCATCTGCCGAGTACGAGCCTGCGGGTGCTCTCGTTCATCAGCGGTGTGCTGTCGCTGATCATCGGCGTGTTCTGCTTCCGCGACGACCTCACCTCGATCGTGTTGCTCGGCTTGTGGATCGGCATCGGCTGGTTGTTCCGCGGCATCACCGTGCTTTTCGCGGCGATCTCGGAACCGAGCACCCCGGGCCGCGGCTGGCAGATCTTCTACGGTGTGCTGAGCGCGATCGCCGGTGTGATCCTGATCGTCTGGCCGATCAGCTCGATCGCCACGCTGGTTCTCGTCGTCGGTATCTTCCTGATCGTCATCGGCATCATGGAGGTCATCACGGCGTTCGGGATGCGCAAGGACGCGCACCTGCTCGACCAGGCCACCCGCTAGCCGCATTCGTCGACAATGGCCGGCGCCATCGGGTGCCGGCCATTGTCGTGTGAACTACGCTCGGCAGTCATGAATTTCGTTTACGACCTGGTGGTCGTCACTCATCTGCTCGGCATGGCCGCGGTGGTCGGTGGGTATGTCGCGTCGCGCCCGGTGGTCTCGGAGCTGATGGTGTGGGGCGCCCGGGCTCAGCTCGTCACCGGCGTGATCCTCGCGGGCCTCGCCTCCGGCGTCGAATCGCTGGACAAGGAACCCGACACGACGAAACTGGCCGTGAAACTCGTCATCTCGATCGCGGTGGCCGGGTTCGCCGAAGTCGGCCGGGCCGATGCCAAGCGCGGCAAGCAGGTCGGCTGGATGACCGATGCCGCGGGCGGACTCGCCATCGTCAACGTGCTGGTCGCCGTGCTCTGGAACTGACCGGTTACGAGACCTGACCGGCCATCGCCCGCGCCCGGCGCGTCAACTCCACTGTCGCGGCTCGCAACTGACCGATCTCGGTGAGCGGTTCGGCATAGCCGACGCGGGTGCGGGCCACTCCGCGCGGTGTCTCGACCCGCAGTTCGAGGCCGTAGCGGTCGGCCCGTTCGCAGCTCGCGGCCGTGGCATCGGGGAAGCCGCCGAGCTGGGTGGCCATGGCGAGCAAGGCGTCGGCGTGGTCGGCGTTGAGGTGGGCGATGCCGGGCGCTGCCTGCGGCATGATCGGGTCCGGTCGCGCGGCCAGGTACTGCGCGGCGGTGGCGGAATCCATCCGGCCGTAGCCGCCGACCCAGCGCACCCGTTCGACCCGCAGCACCCACAGCGTGAAATCGCTGTAGTCGATGTAGTACTTGGCCGCGGGTACCGCGGCCAAGTGCGCGGCGCGGGCCGCCTCGGCCTCGGCGCCACTCGGCCGCTCCATCACACCGGCCAGGGTGATGCGCGTGCCCGCCAGGGGATCGGCGGGCATGTCCGGCGTCACGATCGCGATGCTGGCGCGTGGGTCGGCGGCCAGATTACGCCCGTGCTCGGCCAGGTGCGACACGCTCAGCACGGGAGCGCCGTCGAGCAGCCCGTAGGTGATGAACGATGCCCACGGCGCCCCGTCGGCGGTCAGGCTGGCCAGAGTGCCCGTATTGGACGCGGCCGCAATCGTTCTGGCCTCTTCGGCGGCGGACGGTCGCGCGTCGTTGGCCAGGGGAGCGGTGGGCAGCGGAATGGCCGGTGCGTCGCCGGGATCGCCGTGGTCGAGAGTCATGACCCCAGCGTATCGAGCTGGACCGGGTGGTGGGGCGTCCCCGACAACCATCCGTGCAGCGCGGTGTAGACGGCGTCGTGATTGAGCAGGCTGAAATGGTTGGCGCCCGGTACGTGTAACCCGTTGCCGCTGTCGAAACCGATGCGCCTGCTCCGCCCGATCCCGGAACCGCTGCCACGCAACACCATCCCGTCGCCGACCACCATCCCGAGCGGATGCTTCGGACTGTGGGTGACGGTCGCGGTGACGAAGTAGTGGTCGGCACCGGCCAGCAGCGGCACCTCGCGCACCGCCTCGGCCCGCAGC
Source organism: Nocardia sp. NPDC050378 (assembly GCF_040655675.1). Taxonomy (NCBI): domain Bacteria; kingdom Bacillati; phylum Actinomycetota; class Actinomycetes; order Mycobacteriales; family Nocardiaceae; genus Nocardia; species Nocardia sp. NPDC050378. The sequence continues at coordinate 207,808 of NZ_JBFAKI010000007.1, read as the reverse complement.
GCGTCGACGTCCCGGTCGCGCCAGTCCTCGTCGACGAGGGAGCCCTGGCGCAGATCGCGGATGCCCGCACTTCGCCTGCGCAGCAGGGTACTCAGCGGGCGCGTCTCGGGCAGCCGGTCGAGCACCGCGGCCGCGTAGTGCACGAACTGTTCGAGCGGGGCGCCCAGATGCGGCGAGCCCAGACACACCACCTGTCGCACCGAACGAGCCCAGACGGCGTCGCTCTGCTCGGCCCGGTGGCAGGCGCTGCGCGCGACGAGCCCGCCCATGGAATGCCCGATCAGGCAGATCTCGTGGACCGGGAGCGGCCACTGCTCGACCAGCCGGGTCAGCAGGGCGTCGAGTTGCGCGGCGTTCTCGGAGATGTGCAGGCCGGTGTTGTAGCGCACGAAGACCGGGGTGTAACCGAGGTCGTCTTCGAGTCGTTCGCCGTAGGTCGGCCTGCCGCCCAGACGCCAAGCGTGCTCGGTCTCGACCAGCCCGTGCAGCAGGACGACGAGCTTCGTGGTCGGCACGGGAACGTGCGCGGCCAGCTGTTCGGCCGGCACCGGGGCGCCGTCGACACGAATGGTCATGGGGGAGGCCAGGATCGGTGCGTCGTCCTCGAGCGCGTCACCGATCAGTCCCTGGACGGCCGCGAGGAAGCCCGCGCCCCAGACGGTGCGCGAGGGCGCCGGCAGACCGGGCACCTGCACCGCGCTCGCCATCTCGCCGACGACAGAGCCGGTGCCGCCGACGACCGCGTACACGCTCTCGGTGATGGCGTCGTGCACGACCTTCACCGGATCCGCGGCCGACCCGACACCCGCGCGCACGGCGGTGAACACCCGATCGCTGATGGCGCGGTGGATGGCCGCGATCCCGTCGACCGCACCGACGAACTCGTCGCCTGCCAGGCGGGCGAGCGCCTGGACTTCGGCCTGGGACTGGGGGAGTTGCTCGGTCACGCTTTTGAGAGTACAACTGTGCACTGAAACATGGCGGATTCGGGAACGCTTCGGGAGATCTGACCGGACTCGCCGGTCGGGTTCTGTACTTCAGTACAAGGCATTAGATCAGCGCGATATGCGCATCTAAATATATAAACCTTCCTGACACACCGAAGAAGAGAACGGGCGAGGACGGCGGGGTGAGGGGTTCCGCCGTCCTCGCGCGGTCAGCCCTGCTGGGTGATCGCGTACCAGAGCGCGCCCATCGTGCCGAGCACGAACAGGGGTGAGATGACCCAGGTCTCCACCCGATTGCCGGTGCGGTCGATCAGCGGTACCCGGGTACGCAGCGGGAACGGCCACAGCAGCCGGCAGCCGCGCTCGGTGAGGCAGTCGCCGAGCAGGTGCGCGAGGCAGCCGAGGCCGACACAGATCGGCAACCAGGCGGGCCGGTCGACGATCCAGTGGTCGACCGCGAACGTGCCCGCGCTGGCCAGCACGATCACCGTGCCGTATGTGCGCACACTTTTGCCCGGTGGACACAGGTGCAACGAACGCACCGCCAGCGCGAGCAGGAAGAACACCAGGCTCAGCGTGAACGGCCTGCCGAGCCAGTGCTCACCGGCCCACGTGGCGCCCACCGCGCCCGCGACGAACAGCAGCGAATGCGTGCCGTGCCGGTGCCCGCCCGACACCCAGGAGATGAAGCGGCACAGGTGATGTGACACCGGCCCGAGCACGTGCGAGATGGTCCCGCTCGGGTGATCCGCGTCCGGCAGCAGGGCCGCGCCCGCGGTGAGGAAGGTACCCATGATCAACTCGGCGACGCCGAATCGTGTTGTCTCGCTGTCGAACAGGGGGAAGGCGGCGACGGTGAGCGGCAGTGCCGCGGCGGTCCCCGCCCAGGCCAGCGCCCCGCTGGTCGCGTGTGAATGTCCTAGCACCCCGCAACGTTAGAGGACGTAAGGACCTGCTCGCATATGCCCAGGAGCGAACCGGCAACGCCGACAGACGATCTGACAATTCCGGCATTTCGCGCAATACTGTCCGCCGACACCGGTATCGAATTCCGGTCCTGAGTACGGGGGAAGAATGCTTCACCGCCGCCTGTTCGCCGTGATCGCCATTGCGACCGCGCTCGCCACGAGCGCCTGCCTGGACGACACGAAGTCCGCACCGACCGGTCAAGGGTCCACCTCGACCTCGAGCACTGTCGCCGCCCCGCTGCAGAACCGCCGGGCCGACAACGGCGCCGTCGTCCAGCAGAACGGCCTCAACGGGTCGGGCGAGCTGAAGATCGTCAACGGCAATTCCTCCGACTGCGCGATCGTCGTCACCAGCAGCGACCCGAAATCCCCGCAGGCGACGATCTACGTGCAGGGCAACTCCAACGCCACGCTGAGCGGCATCGCCGGCTCCTACTTCGTCTACATGAAGTACGGAACCGACTGGGACCAGGCCGCACTCGGCTTCACCCGGGATCAGGAGTTCTCGAAGTTCGACGACGTGTTCGACGCCGACACCGAGTGGGAGATCACCCTGCAGCCCTCGATCGGTGGCAACGCCTCCACGAGCGACGTCCCCTCGTTCTGATCGAGCCCATCGCACAGCTCGCGTGATTGTGAACTGTGCCATGGTGCGCCCGGCGGACGGGCTCGTCGGCTACCCTGCCGGGAGTCCGTCCCCCGAACGAAGGTGATCCATAGTGACTTCCGTGGCCGAAGCCCCCGATATCGCGTCGAAGGTAGGGCACTACTACCGGGTGGACGACGTCTACGAGGTCGGCCGTGAGAAGGTGCGCGAATACGCCCGCGCGGTGCAGGATTTCCATCCCGCGCACTGGGAGGACGAGGCGGCCGCCGCGCTCGGGTACCAGGGTCTGGTCGCCCCGTTGACGTTCGTCTCCATTCCCGCGATGGCGGCCAACCGGCACCTGTTCGAATCGGTGGTCGTCGGCTACGACATGTTCGTGCAGACCGAGCAGGTCTTCGAGCAGCACAAGCCGATCGTCGCCGGTGACCGCCTGACCGTGGACGTGGAGCTGTCCTCGGTGCGCCGCATCGCGGGCAAGGACCTCATCACCGTCACCAACACCTTCGCCGACGAATCCGGCGAGACCGTGCACATCATGCACACCACGGTCGTCGGCATCACCGGTGACGACGGGGTGGACCCCGAGATCACTCGTGCGGTGGAGAACGTGATGGTGCACGGGGTGAAGGTCTTCAGCCAGGACAAGGACGCCGCCGCGTCCGACGTCGAGACCCCGCGCCGCCCCGAGGGCGACATCCACCTGTCCGCCGCCGGGGCCGCCCGGGTGCCGAGCACCACGCTCGCCTTCGAGGACCTCAGCGTCGGCGACGAACTGCCACTGCGCGACGCGCGTTTGTCGCGTGGCGATCTGGTGAACTACGCCGGTGTGTCCGGCGACAGCAACCCCATCCACTGGGACGAGCGCATCGCCCAGCTGGCGGGGCTGCCCGACATCATCGCCCACGGCATGGTGACCATGGGCCTCGGTGCGGGCTTCCTGTCCGCCTGGTCGGGCGATCCGGGCGCGGTGACCCGCTACGGTGTGCGCCTGTCGAACTACACGATCGTCGGCCGCGAGGGTGGGCAGGTCGAGTACAGCGGCCGGGTGAAGTCCCTCGACCCGGTCACCCGCACCGCGGTGATCGCGGTCGTCGCCAAGTCAGCCGGTCGCAAGATCTTCGGTCTGGCCACCGCCGACCTGCGTTTCCGCTGACCGTCCCGCCGCGGTGACCTCACCGCGGCGCCACGGCCACCTCGGATCCGGTTGCGCTGCCTGCCTTCTCGACCCCGCTGACCCGCACCCAGGTGTTGTTCACAGCCGACGCGCCCGAGAGCGGGTCGGTGCGGGCCGGGTCGTGCAGCAGGTTGACATTGGCGCCAGGCAGGGCAGCGGCCACCTGCCAGCCGACGCCGGGTTCGCGGTGGCCGTATCCGTGTGGCACGGCCACCACACCGGCCCGGATGTCGGTGCTGATCTCCACCGGAACCTCGATGGCACCGACCGGGGACTCGACGGTGGCCTGGTCGCCGTCGGCGAGGCCGCGGGCGGTGGCGTCGTCGGGGTGCATCAGGACCGTGCAGCGGTCGCGTCCCTTGACCATCGACTCGATGTTGTGCAGCCAGGAGTTGTTGCTGCGCAGGTGCCGTCGGCCGATCAGTTGGAGGTCGTAACCGGTAGTGGGGGAGTCTGTTTCGTCGAGGACCGTGCGGACCGCCGCGAGGAAATCGGCGGGCGCCAGGTGGACCGCCCGGTCGCGGGTGCCGATCAGTTCGGGTAGGCGCGGGCGCAACGGACCGAGGTCGATGCCGCTCGGTGTGTCGCGAATCTTGCCGAGCGTCAATCCTTTCCGGCCGCGCCGCAAGACCCCGTACGGGCCTGCCGCCACCGCGGCCGCGGTCAAACGCAGGGGGCTGAGCTGTTCGAAGACCGCGTCGAGGACCCGGCCGGTGAGCCGGCGGGCGGGCAGCGGGGTCACTTCGGTGACGAGGCGGGCCAGGATCTGCCAGTCGTCCTTGCCGTCGGCGGGCGGATCGAACACCTTCGCGTCGTAGCGGGCGTTGTTGCGCACGCTGTAGATGGGGAACAGCAGGTTGAGCTCCTCGCGTTCCAGCGCGGAGACGGGCGGCAGGATGTAATCGGCGTGCCGGGTGGTCTCGGTGATGTACATGTCGACGGCGACGAAGAAGTCGAGGGCGGCGAGGGCTTCGTCGAGCTTGCCCGCCTGTGGTGTCGAGAGCACCGGGTTGCCCGCGTAGGTGATCATCGCCCGGATCCGGTCGTTGCCCGGCTCGAGGATGTCGTGCGCGAGCGCGGCGACGGGCAATTCGCCGCGGAAGGACCGGTAGGCGCCGGTGCGGTCGGTCCACGCGCCGTGGCCCATTCGCAGGTACTTGGCGTATCGCGCGCCGTCGACGACGGGCGTGGCGAACATCTGACCGCCGGGCCGGTCGAGGTTGCCGGTGACGGCATTGATCGTGTTCACCAGCCAGTGGGTCAGGGTGCCGGTGACCTGCTGGCACACCCCGATGCGCGCGTACAGCACCGCGGACGGCGCGGCGGCGTGGTCGCGGGCGAGTCTGCGGATGGTGTCGGCGTCGACCCCGGCGGGCCCGGCCATCCGCTCCGGCGTGGTGTCGGCGACCAGGGCGCTCAGCTCGTCCGAGCCGACGCATTGCGCGCGCACCCGGCGTTCGTCGCACAGCCCCTCGCCGAAGAGCACGTGCAGCATGCCGAGTAGCAGATAGACGTCACCACCCGGCCGCACGGCGATGTGTTCGTCGGCCAGACGGGCGGTTTCGGTACGGCGCGGGTCGATCACGACCACCGTGCCACCCCGTTTGCGGACGTCTTTGATGCGCTGTTTGGCGCCGGGCATGGTGGTGATCGAGCCGTTCGACACCGCCGGATTGGCCCCGAGGACCACCAGTCGGTGCGTGCGATCGATATCGGCCACCGGCATCAGCACATTCGATCCGAACATCCGCCAGGCGGTGAATTCCTGCGGGAACTGGTCGATCGAGGACGCGGTGAAGAAGTTCCGGGTGGACAGGGCCGCCCGCAACAATCCGCCGTAGAGCACCGACGAACTGTGCGCTGCCGGGTTACCCATGTACATGGCGATCGCGCTCGAGCCGTGCGCGGCGCGCACGGCTCGCAGTCTGATGCCGATCTCGCGGAACGCCTCGTCCCAGGTGACCGGGACGAATCCGGCGGCGGTGCGCCGCATCGGGGTGCGCAATCGGTCGGGGTCGTGATGCAGGCCGCCCATGGCGGTGGCCTTGGGGCAGATATAGCCCCGGGAGAGAACGTCGTCGGGATTGCCTTCGATCCGGGTGACGCGGTCCTCCCGTACCGTCACCAGAATTCCGCAGTGTGCCTCGCACAGTGTGCATTGGCGCGCGATCGTCTTGCTGTCCACAGCTTTTCCCGCCTTCCGCAGAGCCGCCTGGTCCCACGCTAACCGGTTCGGGCGGTCCGCAGATCCGACTACGGTCGGAAATCCGCGACCTCACGTGCACGATCCGTGCGGTGTGAGATCGAAAGGTGGATCGGCGAGCGCCTGGCGCTCTGGAAGGCGCAAAGAGACGAGACGTTGCGTCTTGACAGAGCGGCTAGCGGTTGGCATGGTATTACTCGTGAGTCGAGACGGACCGTCTCGATTGGATAGGAGAGTGACATGACCACCGCCGTATCTCCCCGCACCTGGTTCATCACCGGCGCCAGCCGTGGTCTCGGCCGCGCCTTCGCCGAGGCCGCGCTCGCCGCGGGGGACCGGGTGGTCGCCGCCGCCCGCACCCGCACCGCTCTCGACGAACTCGCCGCCGCCCACCCGGGCCGGGTACTGCCCCTGACCCTCGACGTCACCGACCGGGCCGCCGTGATCAGTGCCGTCGAGGAAGCCGTCGCGCACTTCGGCCGCCTCGACATCGTGGTGAACAACGCGGGCACCCTGTCGATGGGCATGATCGAGGAATTCACCGAGGACGAGGCCCGCGCCCAGTTCGAGGTGAACTTCTTCGGCGCCCTGTGGGTGAGCCAGGCCGTTCTTCCACACCTGCGGGCGCAGCGCTCGGGCCACATCGTCCAGGTCTCGAGCATCGGGGGTCTGGCCGGATTCCCGCTGTCGGGGATGTACGCCGCGAGCAAGTTCGCGCTCGAGGGCATGAGTGAGGCACTCGCGCTCGAGGCGGCCGATTTCGGTGTGCGGGTGAGCATTCTGCAGCCCGGTGGCTACTGGACCGAGCTCTACACCGCGATGCACAACACCGAACCGATCGAGGCCTACGCCGCACTGCGCGCCCAGCTGGAGGCCCAATGGGCGGAGGGTTCCATCGACAGCGAACCGGCGCTGGCCGCCGAGGCACTGCTGGAACTGGTCGATTCAGACAACCCGCCGCGGCGCCTGCTGCTCGGAAACATGGTGTACGACTTGGCCTTCGACCTGACTCGCGCCAAGCTCGACACCTGGGCGGCGTGGGAGGCGACCAGCCGGGCGGCCGAACGAGCGGTAGCCGCACCGGGCGGTCACTGAAACCGGCGGCGCCCACCAGGGGTGCTGGTGGGCGTCGCCGTGGGGGCTAGGTGGTGACCGGCGTGCGGGTGGCGCGGTCGATGAGGTACTCCACCAGGTGGGTGAGCACCGCCTTGGCCGACGGACGGTCGCGGGCATCACACAGGATCACCGGGGTGTTCGGGTCCAGGTCCAGCGCGTCGCGGACCTCGTCCACGGTGTAGCGGGGAGCACCGTCGAAGCAGTTCACCGCGATCAGGAACGGCAGCCCACGACGTTCGAAGAAGTCCACGGCGGCAAAGGAATTGCTCAGTCTGCGGGTATCGGCTAGCACGATCGCGCCGAGGGCGCCACGGCACAGCTCGTCCCACAGGAACCAGAAGCGGTCCTGGCCGGGCGTGCCGAACAGGTACAGCACCAGGTCGCGGTCGATGGTGATGCGGCCGAAGTCGAGTGCGACCGTGGTCGTCGACTTCTGCTCCACCCCCGACAGATCGTCGACACCGGTGCTCACCTCGGTGATCAGCTCCTCGGTGCGCAGCGGGGCGATCTCGCTGATCGAGGAGACCATCGTGGTCTTGCCGACGCCGAAGCCGCCGGCGATGAGGATCTTGACCGAGGCGGCGAGGTGCCTGCTCATGGTCGGGTCAAAGTTTTCGGATGCCATCCAGAACCGCTCGCAATACGTTGAGGTCGCCGGCGCCTGCCTCGGCCGCTACCGGAGCCCGGAAGATGAGGTGGCCGTCGCCGATGAGATCACCGACGAGGATCTTGGTCACCGCAAGAGGAAGTTTCAGCACGGCCGACACCTCGGCCACCGACTGCGGACGTTTGCACAGCTGTGCGATCGTGCCGTACTCGGGTTCGGGCCTGCGCAGGGTCGGCGCGGGATGCACCGCGACAACCACTGTCAGCATGTCCAGGTCGTGCGCCGCACCCATGGTGCGGCCGCGGGTCACCGCGTACGGCCGGACCAAAGGTCCGGCCGCGTCGTCGAACCACGGATCGCCGAGTCGAGTCATGGTGCCGCGTCCTATATTTCGGCCAGCCCGTGCCGCGGTTCCGCCGACAGGAAACTGCCGACCCGCTGCACGGTGAGGTTCATCTCGTAGGCGACCATCCCGAGATTGGCCGACTCGGTGGCCTGTAACGCCAGGCAGGCGTTGTCACCGGCGGAGGTTACGAACAGGACGGCCCGATCGAGTTCGATCACAGCCTGGCGTACGCCGCCGCCGTCGAACCGGTTGCCCGCGCTGCGCGCCAGCCCGTAGAGCGTGGACGACATCGCCGCGAAATGCTCGGCGTCCTCCCGCTTCATCTGGGTGGAGCGCCCGAGCAGCAGCCCATCGGTGGACAACACGACCGCGTAGCGGACCCCTGCCAGCCGGTCGACGAGATCGTCGAGCAGCCAGTTGAGATCACCTGGTTGGGGAGAGTTCACCTCAGCCTTCCTGTTCGTCCTGGTGAGAGTTCGACAGGGGCTTGCGGCCCTGTCGAGTGCCGATCTCGATCGCGGACATCAGGTCGCGGGCCTGCTCGGCGGAGCGGGGACGCGGCGCGGGCGCGGTCGTTTCGGCGGTGGTCGGTTCCTCGGCGAGTTCGGGTCGCAGGTTCGTCTGCCGCTGACGGCGGGGCAGCAGGGGCCTGCCGTCGGGGCCGGTCTCCGGCTGCGGCGGGGCTTCGACCTCGACGACGCGGGTGTCCGCGATCGGCTCGGCGGTGCGCGGTGCGGGCGGCTCGGCGACCAGGGTGGCCACCGGTGCCTGCTCGAGCGCGGCGGCGGGCGCCTGCTCGTGCGGGCGGGGCAGCCCACGGCGCAGCGGTCCGGTGGTCGCGGGCGAGCTCGGCATCGCCGCGGTCCCGGCGAGCAGGTTCTGCGGGATGAGTACGATGGCGCGGATGCCGCCGTAGTCGGATTCGCTGAGCCGCACCGAAACACCGTGCGCGGTGGACAGTCTCGCGACGACGAACAGGCCGAGACGCGAATCCGAGGACAGCGTGCCGACGCCGAAGTCCGGCGGATCGGCGAGCATGTCGTTGTAGCGGGCCAGATCCTCGGGGCTCATGCCCATGCCCTGGTCGGTGATCTCGACGACCACGCCCTTGCCGACGATGTTGCCGCCCGCCTCGACCCGCGACTGCGGCGGGGAGAAGGCGGTGGCGTTGTCGACGAGTTCGGCGAGCAGGTGCACGAGGTCGGCGACCACGGTGCCGACGACGTCGACCTCGGGCAGCTTGGTGACCCGCACGCGCGCGTAGTCGAGGGTTTCACCGATGGCGCTGCGCACGATGTCCATCAGCGGAATCGGGTTGCGCCACTGGCGACCCGGGCGGCCACCGCCGAGGATGATGAGGTTCTCGGCGTTGCGGCGTTCGCGGGTGGCCAGATGGTCGAGCCGGAACAGGGTCTCCAGCAGCGCCGGATCCTCTTGGCTGCGTTCGGCTTCGTCGAGGATCTCGAGCTGACGATGCACCACGATCTGGCTGCGGTGGGCGATGTTGAGGAACACCGCGCGCACACCCTCACGGGTGCGTGCCTCGTCGACGGCCGCGCGCAGCGCTGCCGCGGCGGCGTGCTCGAAGGCGTCGGCGACCTGGCCGATCTCGTCGCGACCGAAGTCGAGCTTCGGGGCGATGTCGGCGGGATCGACCTCACCGCCCTCGCGCAGGGTGCGCATGGTGGCGGGCAGCTGTTCGTCGGCGAGGGCGAGGGTTTCGGTGCGCAGCCTGCGCAGGCGGCGGATGATCCGGTTGGCCAGGATCACCGCGACCAGGAACGCCAGCAGGCTGACCACGACGACGCCGCCGCCGGCCATCGCCGCGTTCACCTCGGCGCGCTGCGCGGTCTTCTCGGCCAGCTTCTGGATATGGCTGTTGTGAGCACCGTAGGCCTCGATCATGGCCCGGTTGACTTCGCCTGCGGCGGTGTGCCATTCGGGGATCGACATGGGCAGTGCGGTGACGGCCTGCGTCCGGCTCGACGAGCCGGTGGGCTGCTGCGGCGCGGCGAAGCGGCTCACGATGGCCGACTCCATCGCGGCGAGCTGGGCGAAGTGCGGCGTGGACATCATCGCGGCGATCGGGGCGCGCTCGTCCTCGTCGAGCTCGGTGACGATGCCGGCCAATTCGGTGTGGTAGTAACCGATCTGGTTGATGAGCTCCTCGATCGGGATGCCGGTCGGGCCGTCGGCGGTGACCAGCGACAGGGAGATCGCGTTGCTGCGCGACATCGCCTCGGCCGCGTGCAGCAGACGCACACCCTCGGCCACACCGGAGGCCACCTCCGCGTCGGGGGCGGCGCGCTCGGCCACCTTGGTGCCCTGGGTCAGTACGTCGAGCAGCCGGCTGAAGAAGGTGTAGGCGTCGTTGGCGGGCAGCATCCGCGCGTCGGCGCCCTGGCGCACACCGGTCAGATGCGTCTTGAGAGTGTTGAATCCGCCCTTGTCGTCACCGATTTCGGAATCGTCGACCGCGCGGATATCGGTGGAGATATCGATCAGGCCCTGCACGGCCGCGTCGAGGCGTGTCCTGGCCGGGCCGAGGGCATCGGCGGCGGTGTCGTCACCGGCCAGATAGGCCAGGGTGAGCTGTCGTTCCGACTGCACGGCTTCGATCAGTGCGCGGGTGTAGGGGACGGCCGCCTGCATCTCCGTCGCCCAGGTCTTGGCCTTGTTGCTCTCCTCGACCAGGTAGCCCGCCGTGCCGACGCCGACCACCACCAGGGTCAGACTGGGGATGAGAGCGATCGCCAGAATCCGGGTGCGAACACCGAGTCTCGCTAAGAACATCGCCATAACGTAACGGAATTGTTGCAGTGTTGCCGCACGGGTCTCGCTGAGCGAGACGCGATTTGGCATTCGGGGCGATCTCGAGCTCGCCCCGCCGGCTAAGCCGCGATGGCCCAGTCGGCGGGGGCTCGCCGTGCCCTGGCGTACCCGGAGGGGTGGGCCAGGTCAGGTCTTCTCCCACGCCTACAGCGTGCGGTCGGCGCCGGTGCGCGGTGGCGGTGCGGCCGCGAGCGCCGCGTTCTCCGCCGCGGTCAACTGCCGCGCGCGCAGGACGAATCGCAGGCCGTGCGAGGCTTCCAGGGACTGCTCGGAGGCGGGTCCACGGGTCACATCGATGGTGAGGTGGGTGTCTTTCCAGCACTCGAATTGTTCCGGGCTGATCCAGAATTCGGTGTGCCAGCTCAACCGGCCGAGCAGGATGTCGCTCTTGTCGATCGGGAACTGCCTGGTGGGTAAGCACATCGGCGCGGAGTTGTCCCCGCAGCAGTCGCCCGCCTGCCGGAACAGCACCGGACCGTTGTCCTCGATGACGCGGCGCAGCAGGTCCTGGGCGCGTTCGGTGATATCCACGCGGTGGATCGTGTTCTGCATCAGAACATCCCTGGTGTCGTCGTCGAATGGCGCACCAGCAGGTTCTTGGACCGCTGGTAGCGCCCGAGCATCATGGCGGTGTTCTCCCCCGCGGCGTGCGCGGGGTAGGGGTGGTAGCAGTTGGCCCACACCCGGCGGGTGCCGACCGCGCCCGCGAACCGGTGCGCCGTGCCGAGATCGCGAGTCCATACGCCCGCACCGAGGCGGTGGAAGGTGTCGTCGGTGACCCGCACCGCTTCGTCGAGCGTGTGGAAGCGGGTCACCCCGAGCACCGGGCCGAAGATCTCCTCCTGGAAGATCCGCATCGAGTTGTCGCCTTCGAAGACGGTGGGTTCGATGTAGTACCCACCCGGCAGGCCGTCGACCTTGCGTGCTTCCCCTCCAGTCAGCACGCGGGCGCCTTCGGCTCTGCCGATATCGAAGTAGGACAGGATCCTCTCGTACTGATCGTTGTCGGCCTGCGCGCCGATCATCGTCTCGGTGTCGAGCGGATGACCGGACACGACGGCCTCGGTGCGGGCGATACAGCGGGCGAGGAACTCGTCGTAGATCGACGAGTGGATCAGCGCACGCGACGGGCACGTGCCGACCTCACCCTGGTTCAGGACGAACATCACGAATCCCTCGACGGCGCTGTCGAGGAACGTGTCGTCGGCGGCGAGTACATCGGCGGTGAACACGTTGGCGCACTTGCCACCCAGCCGCAGTGACACCGGGACGATGTTCTCGGCGGCGTAGCGCAGGATCAGCCGCGCCGTCGCGGTATCACCGGTGAAGGTGAGCTTGTCCAGATGCGGGCTGCGCGCCAGCGGAACGCCCGCCTCCGCCCCGAATCCGTTGACCACGTTGAGCACACCGTCCGGCAGCAGGTCGGCGATCAATTCGACGACGAGCAGCAGCGAGGCCGGGGTCTGCTCGGCCGGTTTGAGTACCACGCAGTTGCCCGCCGCGAGGGCGGGCGCGAGTTCCCATGCGGCGGTGAGGATCGGGTAGTTCCACGGCAGGATGTGCCCGACGACGCCGAGCGGACCGGACAGGTGGTAGGCCGTGGTCTCGCTGTCGACCGTGGAGATCGTTCCCTCCTGTCCGCGCAGGACGCCGGCGAAATACCGGAAGTGGTCGACGGTCAGGGGCAGATCGGTGTGCAGGGTCTCGCGGACGGGTTTGCCGTTGTCCCAGGTCTCGGCCACCGCGAGCGGTTCGATGCTGTTCTCGATGCGGTCGGCGATGGCCAGCAGGATGCCCGCGCGGTCGGCCGGGGAGGTGGCGGCCCAGCCGGGAGCGGCGCGGCGGGCGGCGGTGAGCGCCAAGTCGATGTCGGCGGCGCCGGAACGGGCCACGGCGCAGAACGCCTCGCCGTCGACCGGGGAGGTGTTGTCGAAATAGCGGCCTTCGACGGGGGCGACCCATTCGCCTCCGATGAAGTTGTCGTATCGGGCGGCATAGCTGACTATGCCGGTATCCGATCCGGGCTTGCCGTAGATCATGCGTCTCGCTCCTCGCGACCTCGTGCGTGGTGGGACACACTATGGTCGGCGAAGGTTGGTACGAGGTTGGTCGTGCCGTTTGCACAGGTCAGCCCTGGCGCGCGGTGTACAGGCGAGCGGTGACGACGGCCCGGCGGACGTCGTCGCGCGGCAGCAGCCGCAGCGCGTGCTCGTGCACGGCGACATCGCCGGGACAGCGCTGTCCGAAGGCCACCGCGTGCTCGGGGCGATCGCTGGCCAGCACCGCGTCGCGCAGGCCGACATCGAGATGGTCGCGCCACTGGTGCACGCCGGGCAGGTCCGAGCCGGGTAGCAGCGGTCCGCGGTACAGCCACAGCGCCGAGGTGAGGTCGCCGCCCTCGATCGCCGCGAGCAGTTCCACCGCGTCGCACGACACCGCACCGGTGAGCATGTACCGGCGGTTGGTGATCTCGCCCCTGGTCGCCCGCCGCAGATGGGAGACATCGGCTTTGAGCGTGTTCAGCGATACCGCGCGGTCGCCGTAGACGGCGGCGTGCAGCTGTTCCGGGGTGTACCCGTCGGGTTCGAGGGCGAGCAGGGCGAGGATCTCGAGCTGGCGCGGCGGCAGTGGGACAGGTCGGCCGTCGCGCAGCAGCCTTGCCGCGCCGAGACATTCGAGACGGACACCGGGGACGGGAGTCGGTGCCTCGGCCCGCAGCATGGTCTCCACGGCCGTCACGAGGGCGCGCACCGAGGTCATCACCATCGGGTGCGAGCGTTCCCAGGTCGAGGACAGATCGAGGACACCGACGGTGCGACCGTCGGGTCCGTGGATGGGCGCGGAATAGCAGACCCACCCGTGCAGGGCGGCCACCAGGTGTTCGGCGGAGAACACGGTGCAGGCCCGGTCGTCGTGCAGGGCGAGCGACAGGCCGTTGGTGCCCATATGGCTTTCGTCCCACACCCCGCCGGGTGCGAAGTTCACCTGCTCACCCTGGCGTCGCAGGGTGCGGTCGCCCGCGGTCCACAGGATGGTGCCCGATTCGTCACTGACGACGGCGAGGTAGCCGGAATCCTCGGCGATACCACGCAATTGGCCCGCGAGTTCGGTGACCGGCCTGCGCAACGGTGATTCCCGCCAGCGGCCGCTGATGTCGTCGAGCCCGGGGGCGACGGTCTGGGCCGGGTCGACGGTGTGCAGGGAACGCTGCCAGGACCTGGCCACCTCCCGGCGCACGGGGCCGGTGTCGCGGGGCAGTTGCAGCGGACGCGACGGGGCGGCGAGGCGGTTCCATTGCTTCTCGATCGCGCCGCGATAGTCCGCGAGCCCGTCGGGCCTGGGCGATCCGGGAATCGGATCGTCGGATGCGCCCACGTTCACTCCTGCTCGTCGGTGGCTGTTCCTGTCTATCAGGTGTGCCACCGGCGTGGGCCGGGATTACGGGCGGACTACCGGGTCACCGGGGTGTGCCCTGTCGCGTCGGCTTGACGCGCGGTCGGTTATTTGTTCAGGAACAGGCCCGCGATATCGGCGTTCTTGATGGGGGTGTCGATATTGCGCTGGCCCGCGCACAGCAGATCGACCTGCACGATCATCGCGTCGACCACGGTGCCCGCCGGTTCGTTGTCGTTGCCCGTCTGTTCTTTGATCGCCTTGGTGATGGTGATCCGCTTGGTGTCCGGCTCCTGGTTGACGTAATCGCGGCAGGGGGTGTCGCCGCCCTGGTTGAGCAGGCGCTCGACATCGGAACAGCCGGTCACCAGTGCCGCCAGCACCGCGAGTCCGACCGCGACGGCGCCGCTGCGGGTGGCGTGCATGATTCCTCCTGAAAGATCGCGCCCGGTGCGACTCGCCCGGGTCCGCTTCAGACTAGATGCCGATCGCGGCGGGCCCGGCGGCGGTAGCGCGGCGTGTCCACGCAGGGCTCTCGGGGTTCGGCACCATCGAACACAGCGGTCAGCTGCGGTGGATTCGCAACGGCACGAGCAGTTCGTCGGCGGTCAGCGACCCGTGATGGCCGGGCATCTGCGATTGCAGGGGTTCGGCGCCGCTGCGGATCACCCCGCTCGTCCCGGTGGCGACCACCACGAGATCACCGATCCGCGCCGCCACCTCCGGATTCACCCGCGGGCCGAACCACCCGGCCTCGATGACCTGGGCCTTGGTGTGCACCACGAACTCGTCACCGAGCGTGCCCGTCCAGGTGTCGGCGACCTGCTCGGTGGCTCCCGCTTCGGTGTAGACGTGGCGGGCGCGCGGTTCGCCGCCGAGCGCGCGCACGCCCTCGGACAGGTGCGGGTGGGTGTCGAAGTCGATGCGGTGCACCAGCGGCACCATGCCGTGATCGGCGGTGACGATCAACGCCGAGCGCGGCGGTAGCTTACCTGCCAGCTCGGCCGCGATCCGGTCGACGTTGGCCAGTTCGAACCGCCACGCCCTCGTCTGCGGGCCACGCGCGTGCCCGGTGGTGTCGAGATCCGAATGGTAGGTGTAGACAAGGCTTTTCGGTGCGGCACCGAGCGCGGTGAGCACACCGTCGACCAGGTCGCCCACCGAGAAGGCCGTCCGGAAACCGCCACCGCGCCAGCCGGCGCGGGTGAGACCCGAGCCGTCCTGGTAGCTCGGTGCCACCTGGACGGCGGCGATGCCCGCGGCGCTCGCGCGTTCGAAGGTGGTGCGGTGGGGCTGGATTCGCTCCGGTGGGAACTCGGCGATCGCGTCGACCTTCGGCCCGTCGCCGGTGAGCTGCCAGCGCAGGCCGTTGAACAGGCGGTCCTGCCCGGGCAGCTGGAAGGTGTAGCCGACGGTGCCGTGTTCGCCCGGCGGCAGCCCGGTGCCGAGGGTGGTCAGGCTCGTTGCCGTCGTACTCGGGAAACCGGCATCGAGGGTGGCCGCGGGCAAGCCCGAAAGAAACGGCGCCGCAGCACTTTCGGCGTCCAGCGCGGTGGCACCGAGGCCGTCGACGAGCAGCACGCACACATGGTCGACATCCAGTGCGAGACCGAGGCGGTCGTGCTCACCGGGCACGCCGAGGCAGGCCAGGATCGAGGGGAGCAGGTCGGCCAGAGACGCGTGGCCGTAACGCGGGAGGAGAAGTTCGTTCACGCCTGTCCGGTCTCGAAGCGGCTGATGAGGCCGTTGCGCACATCGAATCGCCAGGTGGTGCGCATGGAACCCCACCGGCTGTTGGTGTAGTCGGCGGTGAACTCGAGTCCGTCGGCTTCCACCGTGTCGATCTCCAGATGCCCGTTGGCGCTGAAGATCTCGGCCTCGGTCCACTGCGTGAGGTTGCGTTCCACGCCGTCGTCGGACATGGTGGCGTCTTCGGCGAGCACGCCGTAGAAGCGGTCGGTGTCCTGGGCGTTGAGCGCGTCGACGAACGCCTCGACCGCGGGATCGAGTTTCACAGTCTCAGCCATCGGGCCTCCTGCTCGTGTTCGGGCGCACTGGGTAGAACAGCCTTACCCACTCTAGGGCCGCTCGCACACCCCGCACCGCAAAATTTTCAGGTGCGTGTGGCGACGAGCGCGGTGAAGGCGCGCATGATCTCGTCGACGAGGTCGGGCGCGTTGGTTCCCAGCTGTTCACTGCGCTTTTCGAGGTGGCCGTCGAGCCACAGCGAGGCCAGTCCGTGGCCGAGACTCCACCACGCCACGGCCAGCGTGTCGGCCTGGTTCGCGGGAAGCTGTCCGGCGGCGACACATTCGGTGACGGTGTCGGCGAGCACGCCGAAGGCGGTGTCACCGGCGTGCGCGGCGTCGGGATGCTTGTCCGGTTGGGACAATTCGGGCCGGAACATCAGCCGGAACAGGGCCGGGTTCTCGCGGGAGAACCGCACATAGGTGGCGGCGAGTTCGGTGAGCGCGGCCAGTGGGCTGCTCGCCTGCGCCCGCGTGGCGATCAATTCCTCGGCCAGGCGCTGGAAACCGTCGACCGACAGCGCCGACAGCAGCGCGGCCCGATCGGCGAAGTGGTGATACGGCGCGCCGCTGCTCACCCCGGCCTCGCGCGCGACCCGGCGCAGGCTCACCGCCGCGAGCCCCTCGCTCTCGATCAGGCGCAGGCAGGCCGCCATCAGGGTGGCTCGCAGGTCGCCGTGGTGGTAACTGGTGCGCTTCACCCCTCCGAGCCTAGGCGACCCGACCGGGAAAATAGGCACTGGACAGCAGATCTATGCGGTGCTTAGATTATCTGAGCACCGCTCAGATGGGTGGGCTCCTCCGAGGGAACGGATGAACACCATGACCGCAAGGGTTCTCGTCACCGGCGCCACCGGCTTCGTCGCCGGCCACTGCATCGCCGAACTGCTCGAGCACGGATACGCCGTGCGCGGCACCGTGCGCGATCTGGGCGCCACCGCCAAGCGCGCCCACCTGACCGAGCTGGCCCGCCGCACCGGTGGCGACCTGGAATTCGCCGCCGCGACGCTCGACGACGACGCCGGGTGGGCCGAGGCGGTGGCCGGCTGCGACACCGTGCTGCACGTCGCCTCCCCGTTCCCCGACAGCCCGCCGGAGAACGAGCGCGACCTCATCGAGCCCGCCGTGCAGGGCACACTTCGGGTGCTGCGGGCGGCGGCCGCGGGCGGGGTGCGGCGGGTCGTGCTCACTTCCTCGGTGGCGGCCCTCGCCTACGGCCACGGCGACGACGACGTGCGGACCGAGAACGACTGGTCGGTCGTCGACCGGATTCCGGCCTACCAGAAGAGCAAGACCCTCGCCGAACGCGCCGCCTGGGAGTACGTCGAATCCCTCGGCGACACCAGCGATCTCGAACTGGTGGTGCTGAACCCGGGCATGATCCTCGGGCCACTGCTCGAACCGCGAACCAGCACCTCGCACGCACCGATCCAGCGCCTGCTGGCCCGCGACGTGCCGGGCTCGGTGCGCACCGGCTGGTCTCCGGTCGACGTGCGCGACCTCGCCGTCGCCCACCGCCTCGCCATGGAAGTCCCCGCGGCAGCGGGCAACCGGTACATCTGCGGCGGTGAGCCGCTGTGGATGGCGGAGCTGGCCGGCCTGCTCGCCCGCGACTTCGGCCCCCAGGGCTTCCGCGTGCCGACGCGGGTACTGCCCAACGCCCTGGTCCGCCTCGTCGCACTCTTCGACAAGACCGTCCGCCTCACCGTGCCGGTCCTCGGTCGCGCCGAACGGGTGAGCGCTGATAAGGCTCGCCGCGAACTCGGCTGGACCATGCGTCCGGTCGAGCAGACGGTCCGCGACACCGCCGACAGCCTGATCGCCTTCGGCGTCGTCACCGCGCCGGGCAAGCGTCGCTCAGCACCAGCCGTTCCGGTCGGAACACGCTGAGCGGAAAGGGAAGACGATGCTCATCACCGCTGTGATCCTGACCGTCGTCGGTGCGTTCCGGCGGACTCGGCGCCGCCGCGCGGATGGCGAACAAGGCGCGGGATCTGCGTCGCGGCGAGTGGACGCCGCGTCAGTATTCCGGGGCCGCCTGCGGTCCGTCGCGCTGGTCGAGGTGTACCGCCGGGCGCGACGCGGGCTGGCGTCGGCCGCGCTGAGTGTCGGTGCGGCGGTGCGCGCCGTGGTGACGGGCGCGGGTGCCCGGCTCGACCGTCTCGGACGGCGTATGCGGCAACAGGGACGGGCACTGTCGGCTTCGGTGACGGTGCTGGCCTTGGCCATCACGGGAACCCAATTGGCCTGCGGTTGAACCGGACCCGACGCCATGAACCGCGCTGCGCGTCCAGGATCACCGAGTGGATCAGGAGTGCGACCTCGGTCGGTTCTGGGGACCAGGACCTCGGTGTCGATGCTGGGAACCCGGCCTGCGGCGGGGCCGGGTTCAACGCCATTCCTGGCGCTGGAGGTCCAGGATCACCGGGTGCATGAGGGTGGAGACCTGGGGGTCTTTCGGGCGGCGGTCCGGCGGGAAGACGGTGGCGGCGGTGAGCGTCGTCTCGTCCAGGGAGCGTAGGGGAGTGGGCGAGCGCAGGGTGGGGGTCGGGGGCTCGTTCATCGCCGCGAGGACGAAGCCCCAGTCGCCGAAACTGGGGACATCCACGTGGAACGGGGTGGTGTGCAGTCCGGCGGAGCGCAGGGTGGCATCGATGGTCCAGAAGGAGCGTGGTGCGAAGAACGGGGAACCGGACTGGACGACCAGGCGCGCGCCGGGAGCCAGGACGTTCGCGGTCATCGCGTAGAACTCCTGCGAGTACAGCTTGGCGACCGAGGTCTGGTCGGGGTCGGGCAGGTCGACGATCACCGCGTCGAAAAGCCCTGGCGCACCGCGCAACCAGTTGAAGGCGTCGGCGTTGACCACTCGCACGCGCGGATCGTCGAAGGCGTGCCGGTTCAATTCGGTGAGCCGGTCGTCGGTGCGGGCCAGCTCGACCATCGCCGGATCGAGTTCGACCAGCGTCACCCGCTCCACGTCGGGGTAGCGCAGGATCTCACGCAGCGCGAGCCCGTCGCCACCGCCGAGCACGAGCACCGAGCGGCGTGACCCGGCGAGCACCGGGTGCACCAGTGCCTCGTGGTAGCGGTACTCGTCGACGGAGGAGAACTGCAGGCCGCCGTTGAGGAACAGCCGGGTGTCGGTGGTGGCGAACGGCGAGAACGACTCGGTGAGCACGATCTGCTGATACGGCGTGCGGGTCTGCCACACGATCGGATGCGCGAACAGCGCCTGCTGGGCGGTGGCCTCGAAACGGTCGGCGTACAGGTAGGCGCTCGACAGGCCGCAGGCCACGACGGCGGTCGTGGCGATCAAGGTGTGCCGAGCGGCGCGGGTCATCCGGTCGCGAAAGAAGAAGAACGCCAACGCCAGACCGGCGATCGCGTTCACCACACCCACCACGAGGCTGCCGCGGATCTGCCCGAACACCGGCAGCAGCAGGAACGGGAACGCCAGACCACCCAGCAGCGCGCCCACGTAGTCGGCGGCGAACAGGTCGGCCACCGCACTGCTGGCCTCCTGCTTGCGCACCTGCTGCAACAGCTCCATCAGCAGCGGGATCTCGGCGCCGACGAGCATCCCGATCACCGCCGCCGCCACGACGAGCGCGGCGGTGTACACGTTGAGCCAGGCGTAGCTGGCGTAGAGCGCCGCCACCGACAACCCGCCGATCACCGCGAGCGCCAGCTCCACCGCCACGAACGCGGCGGCGGCATGCGGGCGCAACGGTTTGGCCAGGAGCGCACCGACTCCCATCGCGCACACCATCACGCTCAGGGTGATCGAGGCCTGCGCGGCGGTGTCGCCGATCAGATAGCTGCCCAGGGTCACCAGCGACAGCTCGTACACCAGACCGCAGGCGGCGCAGACGAATACCGTCGCCAGCAGCGCCGCCCGCGCCAGGCGGTGGGTGGGCATCAGGTGAGGCCCGCGGCCACCACCAGCGCGACGGCGACATGGGCCGATGCCGTCACCCAGACCGCCGGGTGCGGTTCGGGATCGGCGACAACGGTCCGGAAATCACCGGGGGTGAGCGCGTCGAGCAGCACGAACGCCAACGCCATCGCGGCCAGCCCGATCACGCCGTACACCGCGCTCGCCAGCAGTGCCTTCACGATCTCCCCGTCGGAGGTCCAGATGGCGGTGGCGACGATGATGCCGGTGCCGAACAGGTTCGAGGCGAGCAGGGTCGCGGCGTTGCGGTTGCGTTCGATCCAGATCTGGGCGCGCAGATCACCGGGGGTGAGCAGGTCGACGAGCCCGAATCCGACGGTCATCAACACGATTCCCACCGTGGAATAGGCGAGCGCGGCGCCCGCGTCCGCCCCCAGTTCGGCGAGCATGAGTGTCCTCCTGTGCTTGTGAGGCGAGATGCCCCGAATGAACTACTTGCCGCCGCTGTCGCTGCCGCCACCGCGGTAGTCACCCGCCGCGGAACCGCTGGTCCAGCCGTAGCTGCTGGTGTGCGAGTGGTGGCGGCGGGTGCCGTTGGCCCAGCTGTCGACCAGCACGAGCGAGCCGCCCGCGTGCGGCGACACCGCGACGAGGTCCTTGTCGAACCGCAGATAGTGGTTGTCGCCGGTATTGCGCCGGTCGCGCGGCTCGGTGGCCTTGGCGATGGCGGCCGCGACCGCGGCGGGCGCGGCGGCCGTGGTGAAGGCCAGGCCGTCGTTGGCCTGGTCGAGCTGGCGGGCACGCTGGTACTTCTCGGCGACGAACTCGCGCGGATCCTGCGGCCCGGTCACCGCGACGACCGTGACCACCGCGACGATCACCGCGACCACGGAGGCCAGGATGCCGACCACGATCCATCTTGTCCGGGTCACCGCGGCACCCCGAAACCGGTGCGCCACAGAACTGTCGGCGTTGTGCTGATGAGAATCCCTCCCCGTCGAAAAACTGGCCGGACTGTATCACCGGCTTCGCGCCACCGACCGCGGGGAGTTGAGCAACTGCGATTCAGATCACAGACGGCTACCGGGCGACGTGCGACACGCGGGATCGGCATGGAACACCTGCCGGTTGCGACCTGTGAGCGCTGCCGGTCTGTCGGCTCCTGTGCCAGTTGTGGCTCGGGGCGAAGATCAGCGGGGTCGTTGCCACAGCAGCGTGTATCGCCACATCAGGCGGCGGCGGATCTGCGCGCCCGGCAGGAAATCCTCGGCGGCCCGCCGGATTTCGCCGAGCGTTTCCTCCGGATCCCGGATCGTCGCGTTCGGTCCGCCCGCTTCGCGGCGGTGGCGACGGTCGGTGGCCCAGACGACCGGTAGCAGCGGGAGGTAGCCGATATCGGTGAGCGGGTGCATCTTCCAGAGCCCGACCACCGCGAGCGTGCCGCCGGGTGCCACGAGGTCGCGCAGCGCCGCCATGCCCTCGCGGACGGGGACGTGGTGCAGGGCGGCGACGGCGGTCACCATGTCGAAGGTGTCGTCGAGGTCGCGGAAGTCGGCCTTGTCCAGGTGCACGTGGGGTGTCGACGGTGCGTTCGCGATGACCTCGGGGTCGATGTCGATGCCGAGCACCGCATCACAGCGGGTGGCGAGTTTGCGGGCGAGCAGGCCGTCGCCGCAACCGATATCGAGGGCGGTGCGCGCGTGCGCGGGCACCTGTTCGAGCAGCCAGGGGTGGTAGTGCGTGTTGTGGTTCCAGTAGGGGTCCGTCGACATGATCGGTCAACGTCCGTGCGACCCACCGGGTTCCGAAAGGATCACCGCACAGGCGTTTTCGCGGATCAGGCGGCGGTGTGACCGGCCAGCCAGTCGGCGAACCCGGTGAGATCGTCGAGCACCACATCGGCACCGGCCGCACGGAGCCCGTCGGCGTCATAGGGGCCGGTGGTGACGCCGACCGCGAACGCACCGGCCGCTTTCGCGCCGCGCATGTCGCCGGCGTGATCGCCGACGAAGACGGTCGCCGATTCCGCGCGCAGCACCGCCGCCTTCCCGGTGGACCACAGATCACCGGCCACCCGGTCCACCGCCCACCCCAGATGTTCCACATGCAGACGGGCGTGCGGTTCGTATTTGCCGGTGACGACGAGAGCCCGCCCGCCGCCCGCCCGAACGACCTCGAGCGCGTCACCCGCGCCGGGCAGGGCCGGGATGCTCGCGATGACATCCGGATACAGCTCACGGTATCGGGTGACCAGGTGGGGGACGAGGTCGTCCGGTGCGCCCGCGGCACCGAGCAGGGTGGCCAGCGGCGGGCCGAGGTGCTCGGCGAAACGCGCGCCGACCATCGGCAGGTCGAACTCCTGCGCGAGCGTGTCGATCGCCACGGCCACGCCCGGCCGCGAGTCGATGAGCGTCATGTCCAGGTCGAAGCCGACGGTGATGGTCACGTCGCCGAGCCTATCGCCGCCGGGCTGGACGACCGATCAGGCAGCGGTGCGAAACCGCCGGTAGAGCCCTGATTCACGTGGAACCGCCGCTGCACTCGGTGCCGAAATCGCTTGGGGGAGAGGGGGTGCGCGGTGCACTGCGTGCGGACGAGCAGTGACAGCCGAATAACCTCGAGTGCGGCGGGTGTCGTGATCGTGCAGGTCGGGGCGAATTCGGCCGCGCTGTGCGCGCGGAATCCTCAGTTACTCACATCAAGTGCGCCGATGCATCGAGTGCAAAATTCCGGCCGTGATCGTGCCTACCACCGCGTGATCGGGGTGCCCGATCGGTCTCGGTTCAGCGCACATCGCGCGACGGAAGGTGCTCGGACAAAAACAATGGCAAGGAGGTCGAACCACTCCCTGCCACTCTCAACATATAGCGCACCCCGGGTCTTGCCACAAGCCCCCGGTCGTGCTGCACAATCGCCTGCCTGAGCGTGTGACCAGCGGAAACAGAGGTGGATTGATGATCGACGTCATTGTCGTGGGTGCGGGTCCGACCGGGATGATGCTGGCCGGGGAACTCCGGTTGCAAGGCGTGCGGGTGGTCGTTCTCGAACGGGATCCGGCACCGACCCCCGTCGTGCGTGCTCTGGGCCTGCACGCCCGCAGCCTCGAGGTACTCGCCCAGCGTGGTCTGGTCGACCGGTTCCTCGCGCTCGGTTCGCGCCACCCGCTCGGCGGCTACTTCGCCGGCATCGCCAAACCTCAGCCCACCGGCCTCGACACCACCTACCCGTTCGTGCTCGGTCTCCCACAGCCCGTCACCGACCGCCTGCTCACCGAGCACGCCGTGGCGCTGGGCGCCGAGCTCCGGCGCGGCACCGAGCTGGTCGGCCTCACCCAGGACGAGCACGCGGTGACCGCCGAACTGGCCGACGGCTCCAGTCTCCTCGCGCGCTATCTGGTCGGCTGCGACGGTGGCCGCAGCACGGTGCGCTCGCTGCTCGGCATCGGCTTTCCGGGCGAACCGAGCCGGGCCGACACCCTACTCGGCGAGATGCGGTTGACCGCGACGTCCGACACGGTGTCCGCGGTAAACACCGAGGTGCGCCGGACGCAGCTGCGCTTCGGTGCCGGACCGATCGGCGACGGGTTCCATCGCGTGGTCGTGCCCGCCGACGGAGTAGCCGAGGACCGCACGGTCCCGCCGACGTTCGACGAATTCCGCAGTCGGCTGATCGCCACGGCAGGCACCGACCTCGGCGCGCACGCACCCCGCTGGCTCTCGCGCTTCGGCGATGCCACCCGCTTGGCCGACGACTACCGCCGCGGTCGCGTCCTGCTCGCAGGCGATGCCGCCCACATCCACCCGCCGCTGGGCGGCCAGGGCTTGAACCTGGGTATCCAGGACGCGGTAAATCTCGGCTGGAAACTCGCCGCCGAGGTCAACGGCTGGGCGCCACCAGGGCTGCTCGACAGCTACGCCGCCGAACGCCGCCCGGTGGCCGCCGACGTCCTGGACAACACCCGCGCGCAGATGACTCTGGTCTCGCTCGATCCCGGCGCCCAGGCGGTGCGCCGCGTCCTGACCGAACTGATGGACTTCGAGGGCGTCACCCGGCACCTGATCGAGAAGATCATCGCCACCGCCATCCGCTACGACCTGGGCGACGGCCACGACCTGCTCGGCAGGCGCCTGCCCGATATCGAACTCGCGCATGGCGGTCTCTACGACCGCCTGCACGCCGGTCGTGCCCTGCTCCTCGACCCGGCCGGTGCGTTGTCGGTGACCGGCTGGGCCGACCGGGTCGATCACCTCGTGGACGGAATGGTCGATCTTCCCGCCGTCCTGCTCCGTCCCGACGGCCACGTCGCCTGGGTCGACGACGGCCGCCACGACCTCGCCCCAGCTCTGACTCGATGGTTCGGCGAGCCGCGCGCCTGATACCGGCGGACTCACTGGGCCGCTGCGGTGAACGGCGTGACGACCCGCGGGGCGACGGACCGGGACGGATGCCGCCACACCCCCTGCCGCTCCAGGATCGGCAGTACACCTTCACCGAACCAGTACGCCTCCTCCAGATGCGGATATCCGGAGAGGATGAAGTGGTCGATGCCGAGCGCGGCGTACTCGAGCAGCCGCTCGGCCACCTCGGCGTGTGATCCCACCAGGGCCGTGCCAGCCCCACCGCGCACCAGACCCACACCGGCCCACAGGTTCCGGGCGATCTCGAGATTGTCGGTTCGCCCGTTGTGCAAGCGCGCCATCCGCCGCTGTCCCTCGGACTCGCTGCGGGCCAGGCTCGCCTGCACCCGTTCGATCTCGCCGGGCGCGATTCCCGAGAGCAACCGGTCGGCCTCGGCCCATGCCTCGGCGGCCGTGTCGCGCGTGATCACGTGCACGCGCAACCCGAAGTCGACCGACCGGCCCTCGAGCGCGGCGAGACCACGGATCCAGTCCAGCTTCTTCGCGACCGCGTCGAGTGGTTCACCCCAGGTCAGATAGGTGTCGGCGTATCGCGCCGCGACCGGCCCCGCCGGACCGGACGACCCACCGAAGAACACCGGCGGGACCGGATCCGGTCGCGCGCTGAGCAGCGCCTCGTTCACCCGCAGGTGCTCGCCGGTGAACGTCACCGGCTCGGTGGAATGCCATAGTTCACGCACGATGTGCAGGAACTCCCCGGTCCGCGCGTACCGCTGCTCCTTGTCGAGGAAATCGCCGTAGGCCTGCTGCTCCTTCGGTTCACCGCCGGTGACCACGTTGAGCAGCAGCCGGCCGCCGGAATGGCGCTGGAACGTCGCGGCCATCTGCGCGGCCAGGGTGGGGCTGACGAGCCCGGGACGCAGGGCGACCAGGAATTTGAGCGTCTCGCTGGTCTGCACGAGCATCGCGGTGGTGAGCCAGGCGTCTTCACACCAGGCCCCGGTGGGGGTCAGCACGCCAGTGAACCCGTTGTCCTCGGCGGCGGCGGTGAGCTGATTGAGATAGCGCAGGGTGGCCGGCCGGTCACCGGACATGAAACTGCCGTGCCCACCCGCGACCAACCCCCGCGAATCGCCGTAGGTGGGCAGGAACCAGTGGAACGACAGTGCTTGCTTACTCATGGCAACGATGCTGATCGCCGCATCCGATGAGGTCACGCATTGTGCTCACCGTGCGCACAACTCCCACCCGCCGCACGGAACTAGACGTAACCATGCGAAACACGTAACCTCGTGGCAGGCTCGGGCGACGGTGCCCGGGCGGCGACGACCCTACGAAACGAGTTTCCTCAATGACGCGGCATGTCGACGTACTGATCATCGGCGCTGGCCTGTCCGGAATCGGCACGGCCTGTCACCTCATTCGCGAGCAGACCGGGCGCAGCTACGCGATCCTCGAGCGCCGCGAGAACATCGGTGGCACCTGGGACCTGTTCAAGTACCCCGGCATCCGCTCCGACTCCGACATGCTCACCTTCGGCTTCGGTTTCCGTCCCTGGATCGGCACCAAGGTGCTGGCCGACGGCGCGAGCATCCGTCAGTACGTCGAGGACACCGCCAAGGAATACGGCGTCACCGACCACATCAGCTTCGGGCGCAAGGTCGTGCACCTGGACTTCGACCGCGACGCCGCGCAGTGGACCGTCACGGCCCTGATCGAGGCCACCGGGGAGACCGAGACCTGGACCGCGAACTTCGTCGTCGGCGCCATGGGCTACTACAACTACGACAAGGGCTACCAGCCCGAGTTCCCCGGTCAGGACGACTTCAAGGGTCAGATCGTGCACCCGCAGCACTGGCCCGAGGACCTCGACTACACCGGTAAGAAGGTCGTGGTCATCGGTTCCGGCGCCACCGCCATCACGCTGATCCCGTCGATGGCCGACAAAGCCGCCCACGTCACCATGCTGCAGCGCTCGCCCACCTGGATCCAGGCGCTGCCGTCGGACGACCCGGTCGCCATCGGGTTCAAGAAGACCCGGGTGCCCGATTCGATCGCCTACAAGATCGGCCGTGCCCGCAATATCGCCCTGCAGCGCGCCAGCTTCCAGCTCTCGCGGACCAACCCGGAGCTGGCCAAGAAGCTGATGCTGGCCCAGGTGCGCCTGCAACTCGGCAACAAGGTCGACCTGCGGCACTTCACCCCGTCCTACAACCCGTGGGACCAGCGGCTGTGCGTGGTCCCCAACGGTGACCTGTTCAAGGTGCTCAAGAGCGGTAAGGCCGACATCGTCACCGACCGCATCGCCACCTTCACCGAGAAGGGCATCCGCACCGAATCGGGCCAAGAGCTCGAGGCCGACATCATCGTCACCGCCACCGGCCTCAACGTCCAGATCATGGGCGGCGCGACGATGTCCATCGACGGCAACCCGGTGAAGATGAACGAGACCGTCGCTTACAAGAGCGTGCTGTACTCCGACATCCCGAACTTCCTGATGATCATCGGCTACACCAACGCCTCCTGGACGCTGAAGGCCGACCTGGCCGCCGCCTACCTGTGCCGGGTGCTCAACATCATGCGCGACCGGGGCTACAGCACCTTCGAGGTGCACGCCGATCCGGAGGACTACGCCGACGAGTCGCTGATGGGTGGCGCCCTCACCTCGGGCTACATCCAGCGCGGCAACGGTGAGATGCCGCGCCAGGGTAAGCGTGGTGCCTGGAAGCTGGTGAACAACTACTACCGCGACCGCACGCTCATGCACAAGGCGCCCATCGAGGACGGCGTGCTGCGGTTCAGCAAGACCCGCACGACCGCACGACCCGACGAGCAGGTCGCCAGCGCCTGACCGGCCGACCACACGGGCCCGTCGCACCCAACGGTGCGGCGGGCCCGTCGCTTTTCCCTGGTGAATCGGGTTGCGCGAGCGCCTTTCCCGCGCGCGGGCGAATTATTCGCGGCTCCCGTAGGATCGCGATCGAAGACACCGCCCGGGGAGAAGTGAGGAGGACGGTGTGGGATCTCGCCTACCGGCGACCATCCGTGACGCGGGGACGTGGTCGCGGCGGTTCGCCGCGACGACACCGGGGGTGATCGGGGTCGTCCTCGTCCTCACCACCCTGGCTTGTCTGATCGCGGGATCGACTGCGGGACAACAGCTCGACGCCAAGATCGTCCGCTCCGAGCAGGTGCTCGATCGCACCGAACCACTGGCCTTCGCCGCGCAGAGTCTCTACGTGTCGCTCTCGGCCGCCGACGCGGGCGCCGCCACCGCGTTCCTGTCCGGCGGCATCGAATCACCGCAGGTACGCGACACCTACGAGCAGGCGCTCGCCGAGGCCGCCGCGGCCCTCGCCGAGGCGACGGCAGGCGCCACCGACGCCAAGACCAGGACGATCGTGGCCCGCATCGCCGCCGATCTGCCCACCTACACCGGGCTGGTGGAAACCGCGCGCGCCAACAACCGCCAGGGCTTCCCGGTCGGCTCGGCCTATCTGCGTCAGGCCTCCGACCTCATGCAGAACTCCCTGCTGCCGCACGCCGAGCAGCTCAACGAGGCCCGCTTCGCCGCCGTCCGTGACGATCAGCGGCGCATCGGTGCCCTGCCGCTGACCTCGATCCTGTTGCTACTGCTGGTGTTGCTCGCCTGCGCGGTGGCCTCGGTGATCCTGCTGCGCCGCACCAACCGCCTGGTGAACCCCGGTGTGGCGCTGGCCGCCGCCGCGACCGCGCTCGCCCTGGTGTGGACCGTCGGCTCGACCCTCACCGCCGCCCAGCTGCTCGACACCGGCGACTCCGGTGCGGGCGCGCGGGTGGAGAACCTGGCGGGCGCGCGCATTCTCGCCCAGCAGGCCCGCACCGACGAGACCCTCGCCCTCATCACCCGAGGCGACATCACCGCACCCGAGGCCGCCTTCCGCACCCACACCGCCGACCTGGAACAGCGCCTGGCCGCCGCCGGTGCCGCCGACTCCGATGCCGCACGCGCGCTGACGAATTGGAACGCCGGGCACAACGCGCAGCGCACCGCCTACGAGAAAGCCGACTTCACGGGCGCGGTCACTCAGGCCATCGGTACCGGCCCCGAGAGCTCGGCCACGAGCTTCACCCGCCTCGACAACGAACTGCGCGACGCCCTCGCCCAGGCGCGCACCGATCTGCGTGACGGTGTCGACGACGCGCGAACGGCCTTGACGCTGAGCCCCTTCGGCACCCTGCTCCTGTTGCTCGCCGCGGCCGGTGCGGTGGTCACGGGCCTGTGGCCACGGTTGAAGGAGTTCCTGTGAGCATTCGTCGTTCCCGGTTCGCGCTGGTTCTGGCCGCGACCGCCGTCCTGCTCGCGGGCTGCGGTGACGCGCCCGCGCCGTCGTCGATCGAGGCCACGGCCGTCGCGCCACCGCTGCCCGGGGCCGAGGCGATCACCTCGGCACCGACCGCCGAGGGCACCGGATCCTGCGATACCGAGGCCACCTTGGCGCCGCGCGCACAGCCGCGACCGGGGGCGATGCCCGCCGGATCGGCGATGGCCGCGATCGTCGCCAACGGCAGGTTGCGGGTGGGCGTCGACCAGAACACCTACATGTTCGGGTTCCGCAACCCGTCCACCGGGCGGCTCGAGGGTTTCGACATCGACCTGGCCCGCGAGATCGCCCGCGATCTGTTCGGCGACCCCGACCGCATCGAGTTGCGTTCGGTGACCGCCGCCGACCGCATCCAGCTGCTGCAGGAGCGCAAGGTCGACATGATCGTGCGCACCTTCTCCGCCACCTGTGAACGGCGCCGCGACGTCGACTTCTCCAGCGTGTACTACCGTGCGGCCCAACGCTTCGCGGCGCCGCGCGGCGCCGGTATCGCCTCCGGCGCCGACCTGGCGGGCAAACGGGTGTGCGTCACCAAGGGCACCACCGCGGCCGCGCCGCTGTTCACCCTGCCGACCCCGCCGACGGTGCTCGGCGTGACCAACTGGACCGACTGCCTCGTCGCGCTGCAGCAGGGCACCGTCGACGCGATCAGCGGTGACGAACCGATCCTGTCCGGTCTGGTCGCCCAGGACCGCAACCTCGAACTCGTCGGTGCGCCGATCGGTTCGGGGGCCTACGCGGTCGGTGTGCCCAAGGGCAGCGACGAATTGGTGCGCTTCGTCAACGGCGTGCTCGAACGGATCAGCGCCGACGGCACCTGGGAACGGATCTACACCCAGCATCTGTCTGCCCTCGGCCCGTCGCCCGGTGCGCCCGCGCCCAGGTACGCCGGATGAGTTCGCCGATACTCGGCACCGCCGAGATCGATCGTGAACTGGCCGGGCGCACCGCGGAATTGGCGACGGTGAGCAGCACCCTGCTCGAACTGGACCGGCACCCCGGCATCGCCCTGGTGCGCCGTTACCCGCCGGAGGGGGAGACCGCGCGCCGATGGGCGCCGGTGGAGCAGGCGCTCGGCGAACTCTTCGACGACCTCGCCCGCGTGCGCGCCATCCTCACCGAGGCCGAGACGGTGCGTGGGCGCGGCCGGATCGATGATCGCGCCCGCGCCCGGCTCACCGATCTGCTGCGGGGGCGTCCGCACGAAATCGCCCGGGTACCGGTGCCGTTGGCGCAGCGCGGGCTCACCGGGCCGAGCGAAACCGTGGTGACGGTGGGGATCGCCGACTGCCTCGACCGCATGCGCGCCGCCTTCGCGTTCGTCGCACCGTTCGCCGAGGAGGTCGAAGCCGTCGACCGGCAGGTACTCGGCGCCCTCGCGCCCTTGCAGCAGCGGGTGGAGCGGGCCAACGGCGCCTTGGCCGCGGTCACCGAACCCCTGGCCGCCCTGCTGCGCCGCGCGGGCACCGACCCGCTCGGCTTCGCACCCGGTGAGATCGCCGCGGCACTGGCCTCGCTCACCGAGCTGATCGAGACCGAAACCGCCCGCAATGCCGAATTCCTTTCGGTGGCGACCGATCTCCCCGCCGCCGTCGCGGCGCTGCGGGCCCGGCTCATCGACCTCGCCGACGCGCAGCGTCGCGCCGACGACACCGCCGCCCGTGCCGAACGCAAGGTCCACACCGGACCGCTGCCGCCCGGCGGCGCGTCGGCCGCGTCCTTGCTCGCCGAGCTGTCGACCCTCGGCGCGGAACCGACCCGCTCGACCGTCGAACACCTGCTCGCCCTGCGCGTACGTGCCGACGACGCGGCCGAAGAGACCGCGCGCCGAACGGAATTGGCGCAGGGCCTGCTCGATCGGCGGGCCGAGCTGCAGGGCAGGCTCGCCGCCTACCGTGCCAAGGCCTCGCGCCTGGGTGTGGCCGAAGAGCGCGATGTGCTCGCCGCCGACCGCATCGCCGCCGGCCTGCTCACGCGCACACCGTGCGATCTGGCCGCCGTCACCCGGGCGGTCGCCGACTATCGTTCGATCATCGGGGAGAAAGCGGGGCGGACAGCATGATCTGTAGTGAACCGGGTTGCGGCGGTGTGATCGAGGACGGTTACTGCGCCGTCTGCGGCACCGCGCCCGTGGCGGTCGCCGTCCACGGCGCCGCGCCGGCCTCGCCCCGGCGCTCGGGCCACACCACGGCCGTCCGGCGAACACCTGCCCCGACGGTCGGCACCTCGACCGGTGCCGCCCCGAAGGTGACCGCGCCGGGACTCTGCGCCGAAACAGGTTGCGGCGGAACGATCGTCGACGGTTACTGCGATACCTGCGGCACCGCGCCCGCCCCGCTCAGCGCCCCCGTGCACAGCCCGTCGGCGGCGACCATCAGCGCCAATCGCACCTCGAGCCGTTCGGTGCGCACCCGTTCGGGCTCGGCCCGATCGGCGGCGCGCGGCCGGCTCGGCGCCGGACTGGTCGAGGTGCCGCCGGTACCGCGCGTCGATCCCGCGTCGGCGGTGCTCACCGACCCCGAGGTCCCCGAATCCGACCGCTACTGCGGCCGGTGCGACAAGCCGGTCGGCCGGACCAACGACGGAATCCCGGGCCGCACCAGCGGTTTCTGCCCGCACTGCGGTACCCGCTACTCGTTCGTGCCGCGCCTGCAACCCGGCGACCTGGTCGGCGGGCAGTACAAGGTCGAAGGCGCCCTGGCGCACGGCGGGCTCGGCTGGATCTACCTGGCCACCGACATCCGCGTCAACGACCGCTGGGTGGTGCTCAAGGGCCTCATCGACACCGGTGACAGCGATGCCCAGGCCGCCGCCCTGGCCGAACGGCGTTTCCTCGCCGAGGTCGATCACCCCAATATCGTCAAGATCCACAACTTCACCGAGCACGCCGACGCCGACGGCGAACCGGTGGGCTACATCGTGATGGCCTATGTGGGCGGCACCTCGCTCAAACAGATCCTGCGCGACTACCGCGCCGCGCACAACGCCTACCTGCCGCCGGCCAGGGCCATCGCCTATGTGCTGGAAATGCTGCCCGCCCTGGGCTATCTGCACGCGCGCGGCTGGGCCTACTGCGATTTCAAACCCGACAACGTGATGCAGACCGAGGAACGCCTCGAACTCATCGACCTCGGCGCCGTGATCGCCATGGACGACACCACGTCCCCGATCTACGGCACCCTCGGCTACCAGGCACCCGAGATCGCCGAAACGGGCCCGACCGTGGCCACCGAGATCTACACGGCGGGCCGCACCCTCGCGGTGCTGATGATGCGGGTGCCCTCGGTGGACGGC
Source organism: Nocardia sp. NPDC050378 (assembly GCF_040655675.1). Lineage (NCBI taxonomy): Bacteria > Bacillati > Actinomycetota > Actinomycetes > Mycobacteriales > Nocardiaceae > Nocardia > Nocardia sp. NPDC050378. Next base: position 175,677 of record NZ_JBFAKI010000007.1, on the reverse strand, counting down.
CGCCTCGGGCCGCTGCCCACGCCCGACACCGAACCGCTGCTGGCCCGCCACGATTCGCTGTACCGGTTCCTGCTGCGTGCCACCGACCCCGATCCGCTGGCCCGGTTCGCCTCGACGGGCGAGATGGCCGACCAGCTCACCGGTGTGCTGCGCGAGGTCCTCGCCGCCGAGGACGGTGTACCGCGCCCCGGCATGTCGGCCGTCTTCGGTCCCGCCCGCGCTGTCTTCGGAATCGAAAGCGCCACACCGGAACCAGCCGCGGTCGTCGCCGCCCTGCCCGCGCCGCTCGTCGACCCGGGCGACAGCGGCGCCGCGTTGCTGGCCACCACCGACGCCGCGACCCCCGCCGAACTCGAGCAGGCACTCACCGCGGGCCTGCGCGCGGTGGTGACCGGCGCCGGGGAGTCGGTGGAGATCCCGTTGCGCCTCGTGCGCGCCGAACTCGAGGCGGGCGACTCCGACGCCGCCCTCGCCCGGCTCGCCGGGCTGGATCTCGATTTCGACTGGCGCACGGTGTGGTACCGCGCTCAGGCCGCCCTGCTGGCGGGCGACTACGGCAGTGCCGCAGTGGATTTCGAGGCCGTCTACGCGGCGCTGCCCGGCGAACCCGCGCCCAAGCTCGCCCTGGCCGTGGCGCTGGAGCACGGCGACCGGCCACGCGAGGCGCTCGCCTACTACGACCTGGTCTGGTGCACGGACCACACCTATCTGTCGGCGGCCTTCGGCGCCGCCCGGTTGCGCCGCGCCGACGGCGACCGCGCCGGTGCGGTGCGGGTGCTCGACCAGGTCGAGCGCACCTCGTCGATGTACATCGAGGCCCGCGTGCGTGCGGTGGAGACGCTGCTGGCCGATCGCGCTCCGGCCGAACTGGACGAAGCCGCGTTGCGCGAGGCGGGGGAGCGGGTCGAGCACCTGCGCCTCGACTCGCGTGCGCGCACCGCCCGGGTGCGCATGCACGTGCTCGAGGCGGCACTGAACTGGATCCGGTCGGGACAGCGGCCGAGTGCACCAGGCAAGCTGTTGGATGTGGAATTCACCGAAGTGGGAGTGCGGACGGGGTTGGAACGATGCTTGCGGACATTGGCGCGCGAAGCCGACGACATGTGGACCCGCTTCGTGCTGGTGGATCAGGCCAACAACGTGCGCCCCAGGACCACGCTGTGACCGCCGCGGGTTGCCCGGACTGCGCGGGCGCGGCCAGGGCGGGATACCGGTACTGCGAGAGTTGCGGTCGCGAACTCGGTGTGCGCAAGGCGGCCCTGCCGGTGCACGATCCGGTCACGGTGCCGCAATGCCCCACCTGTGGGGAACGGCGCTACGAGGCCGGGCTGTGCGTGGTGTGCCGCACCCCGAAACCGGTTCCGGACCGTTTCGAGGAAGACCTCGGCCCGGTGTACATCCTCACCGATCGCGGAATCAGCCATTCCCGCAACGAGGACGCGGTCGCCGCCGCCGTGCGCGACGGTGACGGTGTCCGGGTGATCGTCGTCAGCGACGGTGTCTCGACCTCACAGGATCCTCAGGCCGCCTCCGGCACCGCCGCCCGCACCGGCGTCGACGCGGTGCTGGCCGCCCTTGCCGACGGTCGCCCCGCCCCCGACGCCGTGATGGCCGGACTGGCCACCGCCGTCGCGGCGGTGCGCGGCATGTCACGCACCCCCGAGTACGCGCCCTCGTGCACCTACGTGTCGGCGATCCTGCGCGACACCCCCGAGGGCACCGAGATCACCGTCGCCAATGTCGGTGACAGCCGGGCGTTCTGGCTCGCCGCGGGCGATCCGACGGCCTCGCGCCGGCTCAGCGTCGACGACTCGTGGGCCCAGGCCCTCGTCGACGCGGGCGCTATGGACGAGGAAGCCGCCATGCGCGACCCACGCGCGCACACCCTGCTGCGCTGGCTCGGCGCCGACGGCGGCGAGGCACCGTGGTCGGCGAACTGCCTGCAGAGCATGCTCGTCACCGAACCCGGCACCCTGCTGTTGTGCACCGACGGGCTGTGGAACTACCTGCCCGATCCGGTCGCGCTGGCCGGGTTCACCGTCGAGACCACCCCGCAGGCCGCGGCCCGCGCCCTGGCCGACTTCGCGCTCGACAGCGGCGGCAGCGACAACATCACGGTCGCGCTCGCCCCCGTGCCCGCGCGTGCCGCTGTACCCGATCCAGGAGTGTCATGAGTTCCCCTGATATCGCAGGCATTTCGGTCGCCGTCGACCAGAACGAATTCCTCGCCGAGGGCGCGGGCGTTGTCGACGCGGTGCTCACCGTCACCACCGGCCCCGAACTGGCCGCCGTCGCCACCCCGCCGCCCCGGCTCGAGATCCTCATCATCGACTGCTCCGGGTCGATGGGGCACAAGCGCAAGTTCGACAACGCGCGCACCGCTACTCGCGCCGCACTCGACGAGATCCCGGACGGCACCGCCTTCGCCATCATCGAGGGCACCGAGTCCGCGCGGATGATCTACCCCACCGGCGCGCTGTCGGCGCCCGCCGACCACACGCACCGCACCGCCGCCAAGCGGGCCCTCGATCGTTTGCGGCCCGACGGCGGCACCGCCATGGGGTCCTGGCTCGCCCTCGCCCGCCAGGTCGCCGCCGGGCATCCGGGTGCCCAGGCGCACGCCATCCTGCTCACCGACGGCAAGAACGAACACGAGACCCCCGAGCAGCTGGCCACCGAACTCGACCGCGCCGAAGGGCTTTTCGTCTGCGACTGCCGTGGGGTCGGGGCCGACTGGGCGGCGGCCGATCTGCACAAGATCTCCTCGAAGCTGTCCGGTGGCGCCGATATCGTCGCCGATCCCAAGGACCTGGCGGCCGATTTCGCCGCGATGATGCGCTCGTCGGCGGCCCGGGTGATCCCGGAACTCACCCTGCGCGTGTGGACTCCGGCCGGCGCGCGGGTGCGCATGGTCAAGCAGGTCGCACCCGTGCTGGAGGATCTCACCGGGCGCCGTACCGATTCCGGCGCGCAGGTGGGGGACTACCCGCTGTCGTCGTGGGCGGCCGAGGAACGCGAATACCACCTGCAGATCGAACTGGAACCGGCCGCGCCCGGGCGGGAGAAGCTCGCGGCCCGCCTCAGCGTGCTCGCGGGCGAGGACGTGCTCGGTCAGGGCCTGGTCCGCGCGGTGTGGACCACCGACTCCACCCTGTCGACCAGGATCAGCACCCGCGTCGCCCACTACACCGGCCAGGTCGAACTCGCCCAGGCCGTCCAGGAGGGTCTTGCCGCCCGTCGCGAGGGCGACTTGTCCACGGCCACCGCGAAATTGCGCCGCGCGGTGGAACTGGCCGCCGCCTCGGGACACGAGTCGACCGCCAAACTGCTTCGCACCGTTGTCGAGGTCGACGAGAAGGACGGAACGGTGAAGCTGCGCGGTCAGGTCGCGGCCGCGGACGAACTCGCGCTCGACATCCGCTCCACCAAGACCACCCGATTGCGGTCGGAGGGTTCCTGACATGGCGGTGTGCGCCGACGGTCACCAGACGCAGGCCACCGACTACTGCGATGTGTGCGGGTCGGCACTCACCGGTGCTCCGGCAGCCGATCCGGCCGATCTGCGCCTGTGCCCCGCGTGTTCGGTGCCGACCAGCGGACGCTTCTGCGAGAACTGCGGATACGACTCGGCCCTGCCCGCGCCGCCGCCGCACACGGACTCGCCCGTCGCCGATCTGCGCGGTACCTCCGATGCGCGCGAAATCGTCTGGGTGGCCAGAGTCTTCGCCGACCGCGAGTTCTACGGCCGGGTGCAGGCCCGCAAAGGTCCCGACGCCGACCGGGTGGCGTTCCCCGGTTTCTACCCCGAACGCCGGATCGAGTTGCGCGGCAGCGAGTTCCTGATCGGCAAACGCTCGGCCTCGCAAGGCATCGTGCCCGAGATCGACCTCGGTATCGCCCCGGCCGACCCGGGTGTATCGCGTGCGCACGCCCTGCTGCGCGTCGGGACCGACGGTTCACTCACCGTCACCGATCTCGGTTCGACCAACGGGACCAGCCTCGACGGCACCGAGACACCACTGTCGCCACAGGTTCCGGTGCCGTTGCGGGCAGGTAGCCGCCTCCACGTCGGCGGCTGGACGACCATAACCATCGATACCCTGTCGTAGACGGGAACATCGAGCGAACCGTAGGGTCGGGGCCATGACGAAGTTCGACGGGAAGACCTGTTTGATCACCGGCGCCGCCAGCGGTCTCGGCCGGGCAACCGCCTTCGCGGCCGCCGCCAAGGGCGCGTCGCTGGTGCTCACCGACATCACCGCCGACACGCTGGCCACCACCGCCGAGGAACTGCGCGCCGCCGGTGCCACCGTGCACTTGGCCCATCCCGCCGATGTGAGCGACCATTCGGCCGTCGTCGGGCTGGCCGCGCACACCTTCGAGGCCGTCGGGCACGTCGACATCGTGATGAACGTGGCGGGCATCGCCACCTGGGGCACCGTCGACAAACTCACCCATCAGCAGTGGCGGCGCACCATCGACATCAACCTCATGGGCCCCATCCACGTCATCGAGGAGTTCCTGCCACCGATGATCGCCGCGCGGCGTGGCGGCCATCTGGTGAACGTGTCCTCGGCGGCCGGACTGTTCGGGTTGCCGTGGCACGCGCCCTACAGCGCGACGAAGTTCGGGCTACGCGGTGTGTCGGAGGTGCTGCGGTTCGACCTACGCAGGCACAAGATCGGCGTCAGCCTGGTACTTCCCGGGGCGATGGCCACCCCGATGGTCGACAGCGTCGACATCGCGGGCGTCGACCGCGACAACGCCGCGCTGCGCAAGGCCATCGGCCTGTTCCTGCGCCATGCCGTCACGCCGGAACAGGCCGCCGACGCGGTGATCCGCGGTGTGGAACGCAACCGCTACTGGGTCTACACCTCCCGCGACATCCACCTCGCCCACTGGGGCCAGCGCTACGTCCCGTACGGCTACACGCTGGCCATGCGCGGCCTCAACGCCGCGATGACCAACTACGCCACCAAGAACGAACTGGTGCGCTGAGCACGCTCACACCAGGTCCGACGGGTCGGTGTTGGCGCCGCACAGGACGACGCAGACCCGCTCGCCCTCGGCGGGCCGGTAGGCCGCACCGGAACCGGTGTCGCGCAGCGCCGCCAGCGCGGTCGCGGCACCGTTCTCCACGGCGATCCGGTGCTCGTCCCAGAGCTGTCGGCGCGCCGCGCGAATCGTCTCGTCCTCGACCAGCACCGACACCACATCGGGGTGCTGGGCGGCGGCCAGCGCCATCTCCGACACGTTCGGCGCGCCGAGCGAATCGGCGGCGATCGAGTCGACGCTCACCTGCACCGGACGGCCCGCCTCGAGTGCGGCGTTGAGCGAGCGACAGCCCACCGGTTCCACCGCGACGGTGCGGATGCCGAAACGCTGTGCGGCGACCGCGGTTCCGGTGAACAGTCCGCCGCCGCCCACCGCGACGACCACGGTGTCCAGATCGGGCACGCGCTGCTGGATCTCGCGCATCAGCGTGCCCGCGCCCGCCGCGATGAGCGGGTGATCGTAGGCGTGTGAGAACAGCGCCCCGGTGTCTGCCGCGAACTCCTGGCACGCGGCCAGCGCCTGCTTGTACTCGGGACCGATCAGTCGTACATCGGCGCCCAAGTCACGAAGTCGACGGATTTTGACCGGCGGCGCCGATTCGGGCAGAAACACGGTCGCGGGCACGCCCGCTTCCCGTGCCGACCACGCGCACGCGAGTCCCGCGTTGCCGCCTGAGGCGATCGTCACACCGGCGGCGGGCAACTCCCCGGCGGCGCGCAGGAAGTTCTGCGCGCCACGCGCCTTGAAAGTCCCGGTGAACTGCAAGAACTCCAGCGCGAACCAGAGCGGGGAATCCCCAGGTCCAGCGGGTGCAACCGTCACCGGGCGAACCCGGCCCTCGATCCGCGCGGCGGCGGCCTCGATGTCGTCGAAAGTGGGCATCACCCCGTCGACTATGCCACCGCGCGCAGCACCCCGACCGACCTTTGAAACCGTGCAAATCGGGCACGAATTGTTACGGCGGGTTTACGCGACGAGCGCTCTGGGTAAGTAACGGATTGGTAACAAGCTCGAAAGCGGGATGTCGTGTCGGACTGGGGACGCGAATTCCCCAGGTGTACCGGCCGCACGCACGAGCGTGTCAGCAAAGGAAGTGCACATGAGCGAGCATTGGCAGAACACAGCCGCATCGGCGGTCACGGTCGCGCCGGGCGGCAGCGAGGTGCGAGGATGACCGCCAACTTGATGATCGTCGACGACGATGTGCAGATGCGGGGCGATCTGCGCCGCGCGATGGAAGACGAGGGCTACGCCGTGGCCGAGGCGGGTGTCCCCGAAGACGCCCTCGACCGGCTTCGCAACGACGGCCCGCCCGACCTGATGATCGTCGACCTGATGCGTGGGGCCACCGACGGCTTCGACTGCATCCGCGAGATCCGCCGCGACCACGACGTGCCGATCATCGTGATCAGCACCAGATACGACACCCACGACGTGGTCGCGGCCCTGGAGGCGGGCGCCGACGACTTCGTCAGCAAACCGTTCGAGATCAAGGAGATCACCGCCCGGATGCGCGCTCTGCGCCGCCGTGCCAGGATCACCGCCGAGCGCGATGCCACTCCCGAAGTCGTCCTCGACGACGACCCGGTACGTCCCCTGGTTCTCGCGGCCGACGCGGGCGCGGTGCGCCGTGGCAGCGAGGAACTGCACCTCACGGTCACCGAGTTCCGGTTGCTGTGCGAACTCGCCGAGACCCCCGGCCGCGTGCTCAGCCGCGCGGTGCTGCTCGAAAGAGTGTGGGATCAAGGCTTTTTCGGTGACGAACGCATCGTCGACGTCCACGTGCGCCGGTTGCGCACCAAGATCGAGCGCGACGCCTCGGATCCGCGCATCGTGGTGACCGTGCGTGGGCTGGGTTACCGGCTGGATATCCAGCCGCAGTAAACGATTCGTCATACAACCGCAAAGAGCTCGACACAAAGACCGTAAAGTCTCTTAGTCAAGGTGGAATGTATGCCGAGTCCGACTATGTCCATCGAGCCGTCCGCCACTGCGGCGGCAGCGCCAGGTTCGGAAATAATTCTTCGACATCCGCGACTGGGCGACGGTGCCCAATTGTGGCGCATCGCTCGCGATTCCCGGGTGCTCGACGTGAATTCGAGCTACGCCTATCTGCTGTGGTGTCGCGATTTCGAAGCGACCTCGATGGTCGCCGAAAGTGCCGGGCAGGCAGTGGGATTCGTGATCGGCTATGTGCGTCCCGACGCACCGGACACGCTGCTGGTATGGCAGATCGCCGTCGACGCCGAATTCCGGGGACGTGGCTTGGCCGCGAAACTCCTGCACGCCCTGCTCGACTCCGTGGCACCCGCCGGGATCAACACCCTGGAAACGACTATCTCGCCGGATAATTCCGCTTCCCAGGCGTTGTTCTCCGCGGTGGCCCGCGAACGCGGCGCGCAATTGCGCACCGAATCACTCTTCGAACCACATCATTTTCCAGATTCCCACGAAGCCGAGCACCTCTACATTATTTCGCCCGCTCAGCGCCAGGAGGCATGATCATGATCACGACCACCGACACCAGCATTTTCGAAGCGATGGAATCGAATGTGCGTGGCTACTGCCGCGACTGGCCCGCCGTGTTCACCACCGCCGAAGGTGCCTGGATCCGCGATGAGCAGGGCCGCGACTATCTCGACTTCTTCGCGGGCGCAGGCGCGCTGAACTACGGCCACAACAACCCGGTGCTCAAGAAGGCGCTGCTGGAATACATCGGCAGCAACGGCATCACCCACGGTCTCGACATGTCGACCGTGGCCAAGCGTGAACTGCTCGAGACCATCCGCGAAACCCTGCTCGCCCCGCGCGGGCTCGACTACAAGGTGCAGTTCCCCGGCCCCACGGGCGCCAACGCGGTCGAGGCGGCGCTGAAGCTGGCCCGCAAGGTCACCGGCCGCAAGACGATCCTGAGCTTCACCAACGCCTTCCACGGCATGACGCTGGGCGCGCTGTCGGTCACCGGCAACGCGGCCAAGCGGGCGGGCGCCGGCGTGCCGCTCGAGCACGCCACCCCGATGCCCTACGACGGCTACTTCGACAACACCATCGAGGACTTCGGCTGGATGCAGCGGGTGCTCGACGACAGCTCCTCGGGTTTCGACCGCCCCGCGGCGGTGATCGTGGAGACCGTGCAGGGTGAGGGCGGTGTGAACCTGGCCCGCGCCGAGTGGCTGCGCCACCTGGCCGGCCTGTGCGCCGCGCGCGACATCCTGCTCATCGTCGACGACGTGCAGATGGGTTGCGGCCGCACCGGCCCGTTCTTCTCCTTCGAGATCGCGGGCATCACCCCCGACATCGTCACCCTGTCCAAGTCGATCGGTGGCTACGGCCTGCCGATGGCGCTGGTCCTGCTCAAGCCCGAGCACGACCAGTGGGCTCCCGGTGAGCACAACGGCACCTTCCGCGGCAACAACCCCGCCTTCGTCACCGCGACCGCCGCGCTGCGCGAGTACTGGTCCGACGACAAGCTGGCCCGGCTCACCGCCGCCAACGGCGAATACATCGGCCGCACGCTCTCGGCCGTGGCCGAGCGGCACGAGGGCATCACCACCCGCGGTCGCGGCATGGTGCACGGCATCGTGTTCGACGACCCGTCGCAGGCGGGCAAGGTCTGCCGTACCGCGTTCGAGCAGGGTCTGCTGGTGGAGACCTCGGGCTCGATGGACGAGGTCGTGAAACTGCTGCCGCCGCTGACTCTGCGCAGCGACGAGCTCGACCGTGGTCTTTCGGTGCTGTCGGACAGCATCGACACCGTCTGTGGTGGTGCCGCATGATCGTGCGCACCACCGCCGAGATCACCGGAACCGACCGCGATGTGGCCGGTCCCGGGTGGCGAAGCAAACGTATCGTGCTCGCGGGCGACAAGGTCGGGTTCTCGTTCCACGAGACCACGATCCAAGCAGGCACCGTGCACCGGTTCCACTACCAGAACCATGTGGAGGCGGTCTGGCTGGTCGAGGGCGAGGGTGAACTGCTCGACCTCGAGGACCAGACCGTGTACCCGCTCGGTCCCGGCTCGATGTACCTGCTCGACGGCCACGAACGTCATCAGGTCACCGCCCGCACCACGCTGCGGATGTTGTGTGTGTTCAATCCGCCGGTCACCGGCCGCGAGGTACACGACGAGAACGGGGTGTATCCGCTGATTATCGAGGAGGATGCCAGTGTCTGATCGGTCCGACCGCTACCCCACGCGGTTGTCCGAGCCCGCCCCCCACATCGAGCGCACCGATCCGACGGTGTGGGGGCAGGTGAGTACACCCGAGCTGGCCGAGTTCGACGCGAACGGTTTCGCGACGATCCCGGATCTGCTCAGCGCGGACGAGGTGGCGGCCTTCGGGGCCGAGATAGGGCACCTGGCGGCCGACCCGGTGCTCTACGGCGACGAGCGAGTGATCGTGGAACCCGTTGCCGGACAGGTCCGTTCGGTGTTCCAGGTGCACCGGCTGAGCAAGCCGATCGCGGAGCTGCTCGCCGAGTCGCGCATCGTCGGGCTCGCCGAGCAGATCCTCGGTTCGCCGGTGTATCTGCATCAGAGCCGGGTGAACTACATGCCGGGTTTCGGTGGCAGCGGGTTCGGCTGGCACTCCGATTTCGAGACCTGGCACGCCGAGGACGGGATGCCGACTCCGCGCGCGGTGAGTCTGTCGATCGCGTTGACCGACAACTACCCGTTCAACGGGTCGCTGATGGTGATGCCGGGCTCGCACCGCACGTTCGTGCCGTGCCTGGGTGAGACGCCGGAGGGTCATTACCGGGAGTCGTTGCGCGAGCAGCGCATCGGCATCCCGACCAACGACGACATCACCTTCCTCGCCGCGCGCTACGGCATCACCCAGTTCACCGGCAAGGCAGGTTCGGCGCTGCTGTTCGATTCCAACCTGATGCACGGGTCGTCGAACAACATCACGCCGTATGCCAGGTCGAACATCTTCCTGGTGTTCAGCAGTGTCGAGAACGCCCTGGTCGAGCCGTTCGCGGCGCCGCGGCGCAGGCCGGAGCACATCGCCGCACGTGATTTCACGCCCGTGCGGTCGTTACCCGCCGAGCGGCACCTGGTGGATCAGGTGCGCTGAGGCAGCTCGGCCAGGCAGGCCGCGGCCCGGGGATCCTCGTGGGCCGCGGCCTGCCACCAGGTGCGGGCGGCGCCGATATCGCCGACGTGCAGGGCGAGCAGGCCGAGGTCGTAGGCGGCGGCGCTGCATCCGGCCTCGGCGGCTTGGGCCCAGAGCACACGAGCCGAGTCGTGTTCTCCCCGTGCGAACATGGCCGAGCCCAGGTCGTGCAGCGCGCGTCCGACGTTCTGCTCCGCGTATGGCTGCGCGGTCGGTTGGGCGGCTACGGCCGACTGGGCACGCGCGGTCGGCCGGGCGTACAGGGACGGCTCGGCCCGTACGAGTGGCTGGGCGCCCACCCGTGGCAGCTGATCGGTCGGTGCGGGGTCCGCGTCGGCCCGGGTGAGTTCGACGACGAGTTCGTTGAAGTCGGGGGTACCCGGGCCGGTGCTGCACCACAGCGTCGACGCGCCGTCGGGCAGCAGGTCGACGACCATGCCGTAGTTGCCGGTCCACGACTGCTGCGGGCCCGCACCGGCCACCCAGACGGGCGTGAGGGTGAACAGGGCCTCGGGCGCCTCGGCGGTGACGGTGATGTCGATGCCCGCCGCGAGCGCGTCGGACCAGATGTCCACGCCGCCTAGGGTTCGCCCGCCCAGATTCACATGGCCGTCTGTGACGGTGAGCCCCAGACCGAGACCCGACACGTCGGCGGGCGGCATCACCGACAGCGCACGCAGCCGTAGCGCGGTCGTCCCGGTCGGTAGTGCCTCGGTGTACATCGGGTACACGTCGGCGCCGCACCAGTCGATGGGATCGGCCCCGGTATAGCGGTGCTCGAGCGGCACGTCACCGGGGCGCTGTGCGCCAGAACGATTCATCGGTGCAGCCCACCCTTTCCGACGTAGTACCCCCTGCATCGGTCGCGCGCTACACCGTACCCGCGTCCCACCCCGAACGCGGCCCGATTCATGACACGGAATCGGTCATCGCACCTCCTCGTGATCCGTTATGGCGCGCACGTCACCCGACTCAGACGGCGGCCGATTCGCCGATCTCCTCCTCGACCGCCCGCTCGCTGACCGGCGCAGGGGCATGCCGGGCCTCGTACTTCCCCGCGACGGCGACGAGCAGCGCGCCGACCGCCAGCCACACGAACAGACCGCCGAGGCGTGCGCCGAAACCGGCGCCGCCGTCGAAGTACAGCAGGCTGCGCAGACCTTCGACGAAATCGGCACCGTTCCAGAACGAATGCAGCGCACCGAAGAATCCGTTCTGCAGTTCCGGCCGGTAGACACCGCCGGAGGTGGTGAAGTTGAGCATCACGAACAGGGTGATCAGGGCGAGCGTGGTCCAGCGCTTCAGGAAGGTGTGCAGGCCGATACCGATCAGGATGATGCCCGCGGCATACAGCCAGGCGATGCCGAACACGCTCGCGAAGTCGCGGTCGATCACACCGAACACCGGGCCCGCCACCACGACACCGATCAGGCTCACCACCAGGGCAGTCACCACGCCGATCGCCGCGCGCACCCGCATCCGCAGCATCGCGCCAGCGGCGCCGATCACCGCGACACTGCCGTAGGAGCCGACACTCAACGCCACCAGCAGGAAGAACAGGCCCTGCCCGGTCGGATCGCCCTCGGCCTTGCTCGTCACGTCGGTGACCACCAGCGGCACGCCCTGATGGTCGGCGACCGATCGGAACGCCACTTCGGCGGCCATCGCGCTGGTGTCCGAACCGGCGGTGGCCACGAGCAGTTCCGGGCGCGCGGCATCGGGCACGTAGGCGCCGACGAGGTCGCGCTCGTGCAGCAGGTCCGTCGCGGCCTCGCGGGTGGGCACGGTGATGACGTCCACGCCGGCGCCACCCCGGTCCTTCATCGTCTGGGCGAGCACCATCGACTGGGGAGAATCACCGACCACCGCCAGCGCCAGATGGTTCGGCGTGGGTTGATGGAACGCGCCGAGATAGGCCAGGGCCATGCCGAGACACATCAGCAGGGGAGTGAGCAGGTGGGCGGCGACGTGTCGCAGCTGGGTGCCGGTCATCGAGGGAAGACTCCAAGAAAGTTGGTAAATACAACTATAATTGTTGTATCGTACAACCATGAGTGAGCCAGAGGCAAGGGACGATGCCGTCGATGTCATCCAGCGGGAGCTGACCGCCTTCTCTCGCCGCGCCCGTGGCCGCGCCGCCGAACTGCACCCGGAATTGAGCCTGGTCGCCTACAGCATCCTCGACCTGGTCCTCGAACGCGACGGCTGCCAGGCCGCCGACGTGGCCGCACAGTTCCTGCTCGACAAGTCGACCGTCAGCAGACAGGTCGGCGCGCTCGAGCAACTCGGTTACCTAGCACGCGAGATCGACCCCGCCAACCGGCGCAACCACATCCTGCGCGCCACCCCCGAGGGCCGCGCTGTCGCACGCGAGGCCGAACGCACCCGCCGAGCCGCCTTCACCGCCCGTTTCGCCGACTGGTCCGACGAGGATGTCCGCACCCTGGCTCGCCTGCTGGTCCGCTACAACCAAGGCTGAACGGGGTGTCGTGCGCGTCACTGCCGCCGAAGGTCGGTGCCCCGACTCGGGCGCTCGGTCGGTATAGTCGCCGCGGATGAGTAGTGACACCACCCACCCCGCGCAACCGACCCCACGCCCGATCAATCGAGCCTGGTGGCTGGTGCCGGTGTTGCTCGGTGTCGTCGCGGTGGTGTGCATGCGGACCCCGCTGTGGCCGTTCGAACCGTACTCCGGCGCCTTCATCGACCTGCAGGTGTATCGCCTCGGGATCGAGGCCATGCGCGACGGCGCGGACATGTACGGCCAGCTCCCCAAGACCAGTGTGGGGATCGGACTGCCGTTCATCTATCCGCCGTTCGCCGCGATCGCGCTCGCGCCGTTCGCATTGCTGCCGTGGGGTGCGGCCAAAACCCTCTACGTCGCGGTGTCGGTCGCCGCGCTGGCCTGGACCCTGTACCTGGTCGCCCGCCGCTACAACCCCGAGCGCAAGCAGGTCGCCCTGCTGGTCACCGCCTGTGCGCTACCGGTCGCGATGCTGCTCGAACCGGTGCGCGCCACCATCGACTTCGGGCAGGTGAACCTGCTGCTCATGGTCCTGGTGGCCACCGACTGCCTGCTGCCCAAGACCCGCTACCCGCGCGGCATGCTCATCGGCCTGGCCGCCGCCGTGAAGCTCACGCCCGCCGCGTTCGTGCTGTTCTTCCTCGTCCGCAAGGACTACAAGGCCGCCGCCACCGCGGCCGCGACCGGTGCGATCGCCACGCTCGCCTCGTTCGCGATCCTGCCGACGGAGTCCGTGCGCTACTGGTTCGGCGGCCTGGGCAATGTCTCGGGCCTGAGCGGTTCGGCCTTCCACACGAACCAGTCGATTCAGGCGGTACTGGCCCGTCTGCACGTCACGGGTCTGCCGTTCGACGCCCTGTGGTTGTTCTTCGGCGCCCTGCTGCTCGCCCTCGTCGTGGTCGCCATGCGCAAGGCCGCCGACGCTCCCGCGATCGCCCTCGCCCTGAACGCCGTCTTCACCCTGCTGCTGTCGCCGATCTCGTGGTCGCACCACTGGGTGTGGATCGCACCCGCGCTGCTGGCCATCGTCTGCCACGCCCGCACCCTGCCCGCCGCGAGCGCACGCGGCTGGTACGCCACGGCCGTCGTGGTCGCCGCCGTCTTCGTCATCGCCCCGCACAGTTTCCTGCCCGACGGCGAACACCGGGAAACGTCGTGGACCTGGGATCAGCACCTCATCGGCGATACCTATGTGTGGTTGGCGGTGGCGCTGGTTGTGCTGTTCCTCGTCACCGGCAGACGCGCGGACCGCAAGTCCGTCGCGGTGGAGCCCGCCCGTCCGGAAGTCATCCCCGCCGCCTGAGGACCCGCCCTGTTTGAGGCCGGTCCGCCCGGGTATTTCGGCAGCCGTTCGAGGAAACTGACGCAGGTCGCTTCGGCGCCCGGAAAGGTTCCGTGATGGTGACTACCGATGTGCAGCGGGTCGAGCGAGCGTTGTCGGAGGTGGATTTCCCGGCGAACAAGGACGACCTGGTGCGGTGCGCGACCGACGCGAAAGCCGACGAGGACACGGTGCGCGCCCTGCGCGCCATCCCACCGGTGGCCTACGCCAACATGACCGAGGTCCTGCAGTCGGTGACCCTCGACGACGGACGAACCGAGGCACAGCGAATGGCGCAGAGCCGCGATCACGCGCACCCCGGTGTCGCCGAGCGGGACCGCGAGGTACCGCCGAACCCGATCGTGGCGGAACTGGGGGAGAACCGGGACAGCTGACGGCACTCTCGGCCAGGGCTATTTCGCGGCCGGGATCCGCGAGGTATCCGCCAGCCCGGTTCCCGTCACCAGCGGGAGGTCGAGCGTGGTGCGGATGCCCGCCGGTGCGGCGACGACGGCGGGGATGGCGTTGACCAGGCGCATCGCGGTGCCGACGAGGCTGGCGTGATTGTGGTCGCCGTGGTCGCTGAACATGGCCAGATCCAGGGTGTAGTTCGGCTCGCCGGTGACCTCCACCCGGTAGGAACCGCCGGTCCGGGCGGGCTGAGGCCAGTCGGGTGCGAGATCGGCGCGCAACCGGGTGACGTGCTCGAGCACCGTGACGGCGCGATCACCCACCATGCCGCGCACTTCGAACCGCAGTGCCGCCGCCGTACCCGCCTCGACGGTGCCGGAGTCGATGTCGAAGGTCTCCGGGGCGGGCAACCGCTGGTACTCCTGGGTGACGGCATCGAGTTCGATGCCGAGTCCGGCCGCGAGCTGACGCACGACGCTGCCCCAGGCCAGCGACAGCACCCCCGGCTGCAACAACAGCGGCGTCTCGGTCATCGGCTTGCCGAACCCCATGATGTCGAACATGACCGCCGGATTGTCGTAGGTCGAGTAGTCGACGATCTCGAGGCAGCGCACCTGCTCGACGTACCGGCAGGTGCCGAGCAGGGCGAGGGGGAGCAGATCATTGGCGAACCCGGGGTCGATCCCGTTCACGAACAGCGACGAATCACCCTGTGCCGCAGCCTGTTCGATGGGATCGAGCAGCTCCGTCGGAAGCACACCCCACGGGTACTGCAGGAACACCGGTGCGCTGGCCACCACATCGATGCCCGCGGCGAGCAGTCTGCGCAGGTCTTCGAGCGCCTCGGGTAGCCGGTTGTCGGTCATCGCGGTGTAGACGACACAGTCGGGACGGCGCGCCAGCACCTCTTCGATGCCGGTGGTGGCCAGCACGCCGGACGGGGTGGCGAGTCCGGCCAGTTCGGCCGCGTCGAGGCCGACCTTGTCAGGTCCGGAAACATGGACCCCGACCAGCTCGAACCGTGGGTCGGCGAGCACACCCGCCAACGCGTGCCTTCCGACATTGCCGGTGCCCCAGTGGATTACGCGAACAGTCATGATGTGGTCCTCACAGATCGGGAAGCGGAATCGTCAGATTGGGCGCGATCAGGCCGCCGTCGACCTCGAGCACCTTGCCGGTGAGAAACGACCCGGCGGGCGAGGCGAGATACACCGCCGCCGCCGCGATATCGGTGGGCTCACCGAGGCGGCGCAGTGGCGTCGCCTGTTCCATCTGGCCGCGCATCTGCTCGTTGCCCGCGACGACCGCCAGCGCCGAGGTGAGGATCGAACCGGGTGCGATGGCGTTGACCCGCACCCGCGGGCTCAGATCGGCCGCGGCGGTGCGCGTGTAGTGGGCAAGCGCCGCCTTGGCCGTCGCGTACGCGGCGAACGCGCGGCCGGGCAACCGGCCCATGGTGGAGGTGATGTTGATGATCGAACCGCCCTCGGCCGTGGCGAGCATCCTCGGCACCGCGGCCCGCACCAGGGCATGCGCGGTGCCGACATTGAAGGTGAAGGCCTCGGCCAGGTCCTCGGGAGTGGTGTCCAGCAACGGTTTCGGCAGCGCCCCACCGACATTGTTGACGGCGATGTCGAGGCGCCCGAACCGCTCGACCGCCACCTCGGCGAGCGCGGCGGCGGCCGCCGGGTCGGCGAGGTCGGCGACGACGACCTCCGCCCGCCGGCCGGTGGCCGCCACCTGCTCGGCCACCGCACGCAGATCCGACTCGGTCCGCGCCGCTATCACCACATCGGCGCCCGCCTCGGCGAAACCGACGGCGATCGCGGCCCCGAGTCCGCGTCCTGCCCCGGTGACGACGGCGACGCGGTCGTCGAGCCGGAAGTGATCGAGAATCATGAAAGCCCCTCAGGCGTCGAATATTCGACTAATGTGTGGCGAATAGTCGAAGCAGTGTAGGGCGGGGCGACCCCGCGGACAAGGGGTTGTCATGGCGCAGTCGGCATCGCCGCCGACCCGGCGGGTCGTCGAGGTGATGGAGTTGCTCGCGAGCACGGGCAAGCCGCTCACGGCCTCGGAGGTCGCGACGGCACTGTCACTGGCGCGCGCCACGGTCACCGCCGTACTCACCGAACTCGCCGCGGCCGGATGGGTGCGCCGCGACGGGGAACGCCGCTTCCGGCCCGGCCCGGCCTTGGCGGCCCTGTCCCCGGTGGAATCCGAACTGCCCGAAGCGGCCGTACGGGCCGAACTGCGGGCGCTCGCGGTCGCGGCGGGCTGCGGGGTGACGCTGAGCAGAATCGAACGCGCCACCCTGACCGTGGTCGCCAAGGAGTACGCACCGGATGCCCGTGTGGTGCCGGGACTCGCTGTGGGTCAATCGATTCCGCTGGCCTACCCGGCGGGCGCGGCCGTCATGCCGTGGCGCGCGGAGGCCGAGCGTGCCGCCTGGTCGAAGACCGCTCCCGGCGAGGCCGCGGCACTGCTGGAATTCGTGCGGGCCAACGGGTGCGCGGTCTTCCGTCCCGACTCCGACGACGCGGGCGTTGTCGACGTGCTCGCCGACCTGCTCGGCGCCCTCGGCGCGGAACTCCTGCGACCCGACCTGCGCGCCCGCGTCTTGCGCCAGCTCGCCCGTCTCACCGCCCGCCCGTATCGCGACACCGAATTCACCGGTGACGATCCGCTGCCCGTGAGCTACCTGTCGGCCCCGGTGTTCGCCGGCGGCGCCGCACCCTACGAACTGCAGCTCGGCCCGCTGCGCCCGGCCGTGGGCCGCGCCGAGCGAATGGTCTACGTCGAGGCGATCACCGCAGGGGCCCAGGCGATGTCGGGCGTGCTGGGAAGGTAGTTCTCAGGCAGGCCGAGGCGTCAGGATCACCACCGGTATCCGGCGTTCGGTCCACGCCTGATAGGTGTCGAAATCGGCGTACAGGTCGACCAGCGCCGGCCACAGCCGAGCCCGCTGCTCGTCGTCGGCGACCACCGCCCGCACGGCCCGGCGCTCACGCCCGATCTGCACGTGCGTGTCCGGGTGTACGCACAGGTTCCGGTACCACTGCGGATGATTCGCCAACCCGCCCTGGGAGGCGACGACCACGATGTCGGCGCCGTCGACGAGGTAGAGCAGCGGAACAGTGAACTGCTTGCCCGTCTTACGGCCGCGATGCTCGAGCAACAGGGTGGGCACCGGCTTGCGGAAACCCGCGCCGATGCGCCAGGTACCGCCGATGCGCCCACCGGTGCGCCGGTAGATCGCCACCTGTGCCCGGCCGACGATCCGGAAGATCTTGGGCAGCACCGGATGATCGAGTTGACGCGGTCGTGGCGGTATGGTCACCCACCGACCATACATAGCGCTGCTCGATTGTATGGTCTGTTTCTCGTGCCCCGCCGTGAGTCGGCTGCGTCGAGCTGGTGACCGCCCGCTTCTGGACTCGTCGGTAACCGCACCTTCCGCTGGTGTAGTAACAGTGTTACTCTTCCTCGCGGCGCAGGGTGTGACGGGCCTCATGGATCCCTCCACCTGCGGCGTGAATCACTCCGGCGACGTCGCCGGGCGGTGGAAGGAAGGGTTCTCGATGGATCAGCAGGGTATCGGGCGAGGACGGCCGAAGACAGGCCGCGTCGTCCTGGGAGCAGCCGTTGCCTGTGCGATGGCGGCCACCGTCATGGTCGCGCAGACCGATACCTCGTCGGCCGAGCCGGTGGGCTCGTTCTACACCCCGCCCGCGCAGATCCCGCAGGAACCCGGCGCCATCGTCAAGACCGCCCCGATGACCCTGCTCGCCACCCCGCCCACCGAGAAGGGCTGGCCCGGCGCCGCCCAGTACGTCATGTACACCTCGCGCCTGCAGGACGGGTCACCCGTCGCGGTGTCGGGCACCTACCTCGAACCGGCCGGCCCCTGGCTCGGTGCCGGCCCACGCCCGACCGTCGTCATCGCACCCGGCACCTCGGGCCAAGCCGACCGGTGCGCCATGTCGCAGGCGTTCTCCACCGGCCTGAGCGTGCACACCGACCCGGCGCTCGGCTTGTCGGCGAACCAGGAACTGCCGTCCTCGGCGGTGTGGAGCCAACTCGGCGCGCGCGTGCTCGTCACCGACTACATCGGCCTCGGAACCCCGGGCATCCACACCTACGCCAATCGCATCGAGAGCGCCCACGCGGTGCTCGACGGCGCACGCGCGGCACATCGCCTGGCGGGTGTCGGTCCGGAGACACCGGTGGTGCTGTGGGGCTACTCGCAGGGCGGCGGTTCGACCGCGGCGGCCGCGGAGATGGCGCCGGACTACGCACCGGAACTCACGGTGAAGGGCACCTGGGCAGGTGGCCCCGTCGCCGACCTGTCCGCGATCCTCGCCAAGATCGACGGCGCCCTGATCAGCGGTGCCATCGGCTTCGCCGTGAACGGCATGGTCGCCCGCTATCCCGAGCTGAACCAGGCCGTCGACCGGGTCATCAGCCCGTCGGGCCGCGACATGCTCGCCACCCTGAGCGACTCGTGCATCGCCGACCTCATCACCCGCCACCCGTTCCTGAAGACCACGACGCTGACCAAGGACGGTCGCACGCTGACCGAGCACCTGGCCGAAATGCCCGAAGCCACCGCGGCTCTGGAAGAACTCCGGGTCGGCTCGATGACCCCGGCCACGCCGGTGCTCATCACCAGCGGGCTCAACGACGACACCGTGCCCTACGGCCAGGCCCGCGCGCTCGCCGAGACCTGGTGCGCCAAGGGTGCGACGGTCACCTTCCGCACCAACGAGCTGCCGCCGATCCTGCCCGGGACCACCATCCCGAACCATTTCGGTCCGGAGATGATCGACGGTTTCGGTCCCGACAACGCGATCACCTATCTGCTCGATCGCCTCGCGGACAAGCCGGTCACCGGCTGCACCTTCGACTGACTCCGGCGAGGATATCCCGTGAATACGTTCTCTCGCCGCAGTGTGCTCGCGGCCGGGGCGGCGCTGGGCGGCATGCTGCTCGGCGCCCGCCCGGGCCTCGCCGCGCCGATCCCGGCGCGCACCGGCACCATTCCCCTGACTCGTGAGGACCATCGGGTCGTCGTCATCGGCTCCGGATTCGGTGGCGGCGTCAGCGCTCTGCGGTTGGCGCAGGCGGGCGTGCCGGTCACCGTGCTCGAACGCGGGCTGCGCTGGCCGACCGGCCCGAACGCCGAAACCTTCCCGCGCGCATCCGCGCCGGACAAGCGGATGCTGTGGTGCCGGTCGAGCCCGAACCTGTTCGGGCGCCCACTGCTCGTCGAGCCCTATGCCGGGTTGGTCGAGGCAGTGCCCGGTGAGAACATGACCGCCCTGTGCGCCGCGGGTGTCGGCGGTGGTTCGCTGGTCTACCAGGGTATGTCGCTGCAGCCCGCCCAGGATGTGTTCGAGGCGCACTTCCCGCAGGAGCTGGATTGGGCGCGGATGAACCGGGTCCACTACCCGAGGGTGGCGGCGATGCTCGGCCTCGCCGAGGCGCCCGACGAGTTGGTGAACACCGAGAACTACCGCGTCGCGAGGATCTTCGCCGAACGGGTGCGCCAGGCCGGGCTGCCGCTGTCGAAGATCCCGATGCCCATCGACTGGAACTTCGCCCTCGCCGAACTGCGCGGGGAGATGAAGGCCTCCTACACCAACGGCGACGGCGCGATGGGAGTCAACAACGGCGGCAAGCATTCCGTCGACGTCACCTATATCGCCGCCGCCGAGGCCACCGGCAACTGCCGGGTGGAGACCCTGCACGAGGTCACCGACGTCGAGCGCGCGGCCGACGGCCGCTGGGTCGTGCACGTGCAACGGCTCGATTCCACCGGTGCCGTCGTCGAGCACAAGATCCTCACCACCGGTGCGCTCATCATGGCCGCGGGCAGCCTCAACACCACCCGCCTGCTGGTCCGTGCCGGTGCCAAGGGGCTGATCCCCGACCTACCCGACGACCTCGGCCGAGGCTGGGGAACCAATGCCGACCGCATCTACGTCTGGCGCGATCCGGCCGCGAATTTCGGTGCGGCACAGGGTGGTCCGGTGGTCTACGGCAGCAAGAACTGGCACGACCCGCACACCGCGCACACGGTGATCCAGGCGTCCATCCCACCCGTGTCCTTCGACGCGGGCAGCACGATGCTCGTCGGCTACGGCGTGAGCGACAGCCGTGGCGCCTTCACCTACGACGCCGCACGCGACGAGGCCGTACTGCGCTGGCCCGCCGACGGTGACCGGACCATTCAGGACAATCACATCGGACCGACGGTCGCGCGCATCGCGGGCCCCGGCGCCACGCTGCTCGACACCAACACCCTGTTCCCCTCCACCTGGCACCCGCTCGGCGGGGCCAATATGGGCGCCGTGTGCGACCTGAACGGCCGCGTACACGGCCAGCCGGGGCTCTACGTGCTCGACGGCGCGCTGCTGCCGGGCAGCGCCGCCGCGTGCAATCCGTCCATGACCATCGCCGCCGTGGCCGAACGGGCCATGGACGCCGTGGTCGTCGAAGACATCGGGGCTCGCATCTGAGTTCCGTGCACTACCCTGTCCGGGTGGCACGAAGGGGCGAAGGCGATCCGGCGCGCAGGATCACCGAGGTGACCCTCACGCTGCTCGAGACCGAAGGGTACGAGGCGGTGCAGTTGCGCACCGTCGCCCGGCTCGCCCACGCATCGCTGAGTACCGTCTACAAGCTCTACGCCACTCGCGACGAGCTCGTGCTAGCCGCCGTCGCGCAGTGGATGGCCACCAACACTTACACCGAACTCGAGCCGCCGCGCCCGGGGGAGTCACTGGCCGAGGTGCTCATCCGGGTGATCCGCTACGTCTTCGAACCGTGGGAGCGTCATCCGCGGATGCTGGCCGCCTACCATCACGCCAGGTCGGGTCCCGGCGGCCAGCGCCTCGACAATCAGGGCTTCGCCGCCATCCTGCCCGTGGTCGCCCCGATGTTCGCCACCCTCGACAAGGACTACGCCGCCGATCTCGCGCTCGTCCTGTCGAACATGGTCTTCGCCTTGCTCGCCCGCTTCGCGCACGGCGATCTCGATATCGCCGACATCGTGCCCGCCCTCGAGCGCACCATCACCCGGCTCACCGGTGACAACACGCCACTGGCCGCCGCCGCGCTCCGGGTGACCACCGCCGACAGCGGTGACTTCGCGTGGAACTCGGGTTTCGGTTCGCCCTACTCGCCGGGCGCCGCGACCGACGAGTCGTAACTCCATCTCCCACACGCTCTACGCACATCGATGGGCCATTGCTGTCCGCGCGCGTCGGTGATACTGTCCAGACAGGTGTCCAGCTCGGTGTCTCGCAGCTGAGAACGCCTGGGCGACAGGGGAAGGCGGGCGACGAGATGAGCAGACGCATCGTCGTTGATCTGGATCTGTGTCAGGGGCACGCCGCGTGCCAGGAGGAAGCGCCGGAGGTGTTCACGGTGCCCAAACGCGGGAAGGTCGAAATCCTCGTCGAACGGCCGTCGAGCGCCCAGCACGCGGCCGTCGCCGACGCGGTGACCTACTGCCCCACGCGGGCGCTGTCGATCGTCGACGACAGCGCGTCCGACGACGAAGGAGAATGACATGACCGGTTTTTCGCGCGGCGAACTGGAAGAGATGGTCCAGCGCTGGCTGGATGCGAACAAGCGCTGTGAGGCCGAAGGCGACTGGCGGCCGCTGGCCGACATGTACACCGAGGACGCCACCTACGGCTGGAACTACGGACCGAACCACGAGTTCATGGCGGTGGGTCGCGAGCAGATCCGTGAGATCGCGGTCGGCCAGGAGATGGACGGCCTCGAGGGCTGGACCTACCCGTATCAGCACGTGGTGATCGACGAGAAGACCGGTGACGTCGTCGGATTCTGGAAGCAGACCTCGAGCGCGACCCGTCCGGACGGCAGCAACTATCAGGTGCAGGGCATCGGTGGCAGCTGGTTCCGTTACGGCGGCGACTTCCAATGGTCCTGGCAGCGCGACTTCTTCGACTACGGCAACGTCGGCGCCTTGTTCATGGAGATGATGACGAACAAGGCGATGACCCCCGGCATGCTCACCCGCATCAAGAAGGCGACGACCGAGCAGCCGCTGCCGGGGTGGTACCCGATCGGGAAAGCACCGGTTCCGCTGTGGTGACACCGAATTCGCGACAGTCCTACGCCGGGCTGTCGCGCGCGCAACTGGCCACGCTCGTCCCGGAACTGCTGCTGTGCGGTCACCTGATCGACCGGTCGGGCATGCCGCACACGATCGGCGCGTTCGGTCGCGAGGGCATGACCGAGGTCGCCATCGACGAGTGGCAGGTCGCCAGTCCTGTCTACACCCGGCGGATGCAGGCCGCGCTCGGCTTCGCCGGTGAGGGTGTCGAAACGATCTTCAAGGGCCTGCAGCTCGATATCGGCGCCCCGCCACAGTTTCTCGACTTCCGCTTCCGCGTCGAGGATCACGATCACGGCGAGTTCTGGCTCGACCACTGTGGTGCGCTGGCCGATGTGGAACCGCTCGGCGACCAGTTCGTGCGGGCCATGTGTCACGACATCGAGGATCCGACCTTCGACGCGACCGCGCTGGCCACCAATCCGCACGCCCAGGTCCGTCCGATCCACCGCCCGCCGCGTGCGCCCGCGGACCGCGAGCCGGTGTGTGCGTGGCGGGTGGATATCGACCCGGCCAACGTACCGCCGCCGATTCCGCGCAATGCGGGGCTGGTGGCCGGGTCCGTCGCGGCGACCGTGGCGTTGTCACCGATCGACCCGGCCGACGACGGGACCGCCGACTACCGTGGCCCGTTGCTGAGCGATCTGCGGTTCGGCGATTTCTCCCGGTCGGCGCTGATCCGCATCGCCGAGGAGGTCGCGCTGCAACAGCACCTGCTAGTCGCCGGTTTCCTCATCGCGATCCGCGAACGGGTCGACGCCGAGCGTGTGGCGGAGATCGGGCGCAAGCAGTTCGCCGGTGTGGCGGGGGTGGCCGCGGAGCGGATCAGATCGGCCTTGGGTCTGGGTGGTGACCCGGAGTCGCTGGTGCGCGTGCTCGACCTGCATCCGGCGCTCAATCCGCGGCAGTACGTCGGCGCGAGAGTCGAAAGGTCCGGTGCAGGAGTGAGTCTCGTGCTCGAGCGTGGGTGCGGTGCGATCACCGACGGTGTGTGGCCCGCCCTGCTCGACCCCGACCATCTCGCACCGCTCGACGCGCTGGTGCGCGGTGTCGACCCGCACTACACCTGCCACACCTCGAAGGTGACCGACACCGAACTCGTCGTCGATGTCGTGCGTGCCGAGGAACCGGCCGCCGAGGCGGTGGAGGTGGCGCTGACCAGGATCAGCACCGGGGCCGCCTTCACCTTCACCGATCGCGGAATCCCGTTGCCGTTGACCGTCGTAGATTCAACTGGAGTGCGCAGTGACCGTTGACATGGAGACCTCGATCCCGTTCGACCCGTACGACTACGCCTTCCACGAGGACCCGTACCCCACCTACGCCCGGCTGCGGGCGGAGGCACCGGTGTATCGCAACGCGTCGATGGACTTCTGGGCGCTGTCGCGGCACCGCGATGTGCGGGCGGCGCTGCGCGACAGCGCCCGCCTGTCCAACAGCTGGGGTGTCTCGCTCGACCCCACCGCCTACGGGCCGGAAGCACACCGGTCCATGTCGTTCCTGGCGATGGACGACCCCAAGCACGCGCGCATCCGCAAGCTGGTGTCCAAGGGTTTCACCCCGCGCAGGCTCGCGGACCTGAGCGAACGGATCGCCGAACTCACCCGCAGCCACTGGGATCGGTGCCTGCAACTGGGCGAGTTCGACTACATCCGCGACTTCGCCGGGCTGCTGCCGATGGACGTGGTCTCGGAGATGCTCGGCGTCCCCGAATCCGACCGCGCCCACCTGCGCACCCAGTCGGATCTGCTGCTGCACCGTGAGGAGGGCGTGCTCGACGTGCCGCAGGGCGCGATCATGGCCTATCTCGAACTCACCGGTTACTACCGCGACCTGCTCGAAGGACGCCGCAATAACCCCGGCGAGGATCTGGTGTCGGTACTGATGGACGCCGAGATCACCGACGGCGACGCGGGCGCCACCCGCCTGTCCGACGCCGAGATCATCGGCTTCCTGATCCTGATGGTCGTCGCGGGCAACGAGACGACAACCAAACTGCTCGGCAACGCCATGTACTGGGGTTCGCGCTTCCCCGACGAGGTCGCCAAACCGTTGGCCGACCCGTCGCTCGTGCCGGACTGGACCGAAGAGACACTGCGCTACGACAATTCGACCCAGATCCTGGTGCGCCGTGTCCTCGCGGATGTCGAATTCGGCGAGCACACCATCGCGGCGGGGGAGCGGGTGCTGTTGCTGCTCGGCTCCGCCAACCGCGACGAGGACGTCTTCGACGACGCCGCCGAGTACCGTATCGGCCGCGACAGCTCCCAGACCCTGCTGAGTTTCGGTCTCGGCGTGCACTTCTGCCTCGGTGCGCACCTGGCGCGAATGGAGGCCAATATCGGCCTCGGGCAGATCGCGGCCTCCATCCGCGGCTACGAGATCGACACCGCCGCTGCCGAGCGGGTGCACTCGGTGAGTGTGCGCGGCTTCGCCACGCTGCCGATGTCGGTGCGGGCGCGGTAGGTCACTTCAGCGGCAGGGCGTTCTGCAGCCCACCGACATCGGCGATCCGCCAGTCCGCGTTGCGGTCGACCGTGAGCGAGTAGGCCACGGTGGTGAGGGTGCCGGTGGGATTCTGCACGCTGGTGGAGTTGACGGTGAGATAGGCGTTCACCTTGTACACCCCGCCCGACTCGGACACGACGCCCGCCGACAAGGGTGTCGCCGTCGAGGTCCATTGCAGCGGCAGCAGGATCTGCTCGAGTTGCGGCGCTGTCGCGTCGAACTTCCCCGAAAGCTGCGGTGTGGTTCCGGTTTTCAGCCGGGCCAGCCACGCCTTGGCGTCCCGGTAGTCGATGGTCGACGCCCCGAGCGCGTAGTCGAGGGCGATCTGTTCGACCCGGCGATCCTCGGCGACGCGCCGGTCGTGGTCGGCGATGGTGGTGCGCGCCGACAGATACAGCATTGCGAAGGCGGCCGTCGCGACCACCAGCGCCGCGACGGCACACCCGGTGAGCACGCTCGACAACCGGATCGAGAGGGTGCGTGGCCGAGTTCCGCCGGTGGCGGGCGTGTGGGGGCGGGTCTCGAGGTCAACGGTCATGGGGTGCCGGTCCTTTCTTGCCTATTTGATGCCGATGCGCAGATGCACCGTGTCGTCGCCGAGGCCGTGCAGGGCCTGGTCGAGCAGGGCGCCGAGATCGAGATCGGGTGCGGTGGCCACCGCGTCGCGCACCACCGGTTGCAGCATCGGGCCCAAGGCCGCGGCGCTCGGCCCGATCTTCGCGAGCAGCGCGTCGAGTTCGCGCACGAACACCAGCACCCCGCTCCCGGAGAAATAGTCGGCGACCGGACGGCTCTCGACCAGGGCCGACCCGGACTGCACGATGGCGCTGAGGGTGATGCCGAACTCGCCGAACAGCGGGCCCGCTGTGCTCAGCGACGGCCCCATCCAGTCGATGTCGGCGCCGAGGAATTGCAGGTCGGCGAACAGCTGACGCAGCCGGTCGGTGCGGCTGAGCAGCGTCGCCGCCAGCAGCGTGGTGGAGCGGCGCAGGGTCTGCATGGTCGCCTCGGTGCCGGCGAGGGCGCGGTCGAAGGTGTCGACCAGGCCTGCCATCACCTCGGGGCGGATCTGATCGAGCAGGTCGATGAGCCGGGTGGACAGGGTGGTGATGGTCATCGGCGCGGGCACGCGGTGCGCCGGAATGCGTTGTCCGTCGGTGAGATACGGCCCGGCATCGTCGGTGGGGTCGAAACCGATGTAGGGCTCGCCGAGTGCCGAAAGCTGTTCCACGCGGATCCGGCTCGCCACGGGAATCGGGTACCGCTCGTCGATCCGCAAGGCGACGAGCACCCCGTTCGCCTGCTTGCGCACCGACTCGGCCCGACCGACCGCGATCCCGTTGAGCAGCACCGGCGCGCCGGGACCGAGCCCACCCGAGGTGCTCAGTTCCAGCTCGACGGACAGGTAGTCGCGACGCGGGTCGATATTCAGCACCCCGAACGTCATGTACGCGACGCCGAGAACCAGCACGGCCGCGATGGCCGACAGCGACAGTGTGGCACGGGTATTCATCGGACGGCTCCGATCATCCGCAGCAGGTCGACGATTCGCGCGGTCTGCTCGTCGGTACTCATCGTCCCCGTGACCACGATCTCGATCACGTCGAGCTTCGGCCCGCGCTGGGCGAAGGGCAGCACCTTGGTGTGGATCAGGTCGACCAGCGTCTTCAGGTTCGACGGCGACGAGGTGTCCAGTGGCCTGCTGCCGAACAGCATCGGCACCACCGCGGCGGTCGTGGCGTCGAGCGAACCGAGCAGCGGCCCGAGCCAGGCGGCGCTCGGCGCGACCGGGCCGAGCGCGGTGAGGACGAAGATGACACCGATCTGGGCGTTGATCGCATCGGTGGTCTGGGTGACGCCGTAGGGCGTGAGCAGCTCGGCCAGTACCGGGGCGTTGTCGAGAACCCCGTCCTCGAGGGTGGCACCGAGACCGTCGAGGATCGCGTCGACCGAGTCGAGGTGGTCGGCGAGGTCGGACAGGTCCGTGCCGAGGGTTTCGGAGAGGCGGGCGGTGTCGCGCGGATCGGCGGGTAGCACGCCGTTCATCGTGGTGACGATGTCCTGCAGATCGGTGACCGCGCCGGTGCCGATGAACACCGACAGGGTGGCGAGGATGTCCTCGATGGCCGGGGCGCGGGTAGTGTCCGCCAGCGGGATCGTCGCGCCCGGTCCCAGTGTGCCGGTGGTGGGTTCGCTGGGTTCGGTGAGCGCGATGTGCACGTCGCCCAGTGGGCTGTTCTGGCGCAGCTCGGCCGAGGTGCCAACCGGCAGCCGAACCGTGTCGTCGATCTCGACTTCCGCTGTGGCATGGCCGTTTTCGCTGAGAGCGACCGACGAGAGCTTGCCCACCCGGACACCGTCGGCGATCACCTTCGCGCCCTGCGGCAGGTTGAGGACACTGGCGAACTCGATGTGCAGCCGATAGGTGGGTTCGCCGGTGCCCGGCAGAGCCGTTCCGCATCCGAGCAGGGTGCAGGCCACTACGACGATCAGGAACAGGTGTCGGAGCCGACCGCGTCTCCCGAGCGGGAGCTGTTTCCACACCCGGCACGTCGTCGACGTCATCGCGTACTCACCGCCGCGAGCAGGGCCGGAAGCGCGGGCAGGGTGAGTGTGCCGTCCGGCGCGAGCGCACACGGTTGCCCGGTCACCGCCTGGATCGCCGCACACAGGTGCGGTGAGTCGGCTTGGGGCACAGCCAGTTCCGGAGGCGCGTACCCGATGGTGGGGCGCCCGCTGTCCGGATCGATACTCGCGGCGAAGCCCGAGGCGAGCGCGGGGGTGAGCCGGATGACCTCGGCAACCGAGCCGAATCCCGCTGTCAGCAGCGCGGGCAGGTCGGCGATCGTGTCGAGCGCACGGACCGCCGGGGTGCCGATCATCATCATCACGTCGTTGAGCTGGGGCAGGACCTGGATCAGGTAGGTGACGATGTCGATGATCGGTGGGAAGGCGATGGTGACGATGTCGTCGAATGTCCGCGGCAGCTCGATCGTCATCGCCCGCACGGTGTCCCACCCGTTGCGGGCGTGCCGTACCAGCTCGGTGAGGGCATCGATGAGGTTGCCGAGGTGCCCGATCGCGGCATCGGGGGCGGCCAGTGCCCGGCCGAGTCGGTGCAGGACCGCGTTGATGTCCTCGCCGGTGCCCGCGGTCGCCCGATCCAGCGCCGACAAGCCCGAGCCGAGGGCGGTGCGCTGCGTGGGATCGTCGGCGGCGTTCAGTTCGTCGGCCAGCCCGGCGAGTGCGTCGAAGGTCTCCGAAAGGCTCAGCGGCGTCAGTGTTCTGGTGATGCACGTGCCCGGGTCCCAGCCACCGGTGGCCGGTTCGTCGCCGACGAGAGCGAGATGGCGATCGGCCACCAGGGTGTCGCTCACGGTCACCGCACCCACATCCGGGGGCAGCCGGCGATCGGCGCGCACAGTGAACCGCACGCGGGCCGAGGCGCCGTGCGGCTCGATGCCGGTGACCTCACCGACCGGGATGCCGAGCACGGTGACGGAGCTGCCCCGGTAGAGCCCGACGCTGTCGGGCATGTCCGCGCAATAGGTGTGCACCGACGGCGCGGGCCGTGACAGCTGTAATGCCACCGCGCCCGCGAGGACGACGACGAGCACCACCGCCGTGGACATGAACCCGCGCGAACCGAGCAGGCGTGTCATCATCAGCACCCACCTCCCGGCACCGGCACACAGATACGTTCCGGCACGATCGTCACCGCCGAGTGGTCGATGCTCACCCCGTCGCCACCGGCGAGCAGCGGCGTCAATCGTTGTTCCAGCGCCACCAGTGCTTCGAAGAGCGAACCCAGGTGCGTGCCCAGGTTTTCCAGGCCCGCGACGGCGTCGGCGAGCGGTTGCGCGCGGGCTCGCAGGTCGCGGTCCCAGGCCCGGCCGAGCGGGGACGCCTTGCGCAGCACATCGGACAAGTCCCCCAGCGCCTGGCTGACGATGGCCTTGTTGGTCTGCACCAGCGTCTCGAGGGTGTGCAAATTGCGTACCAATTGGGCGAGCACCTGCGAACTCCCGTTCAGCGCGGTGAGGTACTCGTCGGCGAAGGCGAGCGCTCGGGAGATGTCGGCGTTCTGGGTGTTCAGCACCGCGACGAGGTCACCGGCGGCGCGCAACGCCGAGCGGAAAGCGTCGGGGCTGTCGTCGAACGAGGTGGACAGGGCGGCCAGGTTCTGTCGCAGCACCGCGCCGTCGATCTCGCGCACGGGTCGTACCGCGTCCTGGAAGACCTCGGTGAGGTTGTAGGGCAGGATCACTCGCTCCCGGGGGATCACGGCCGAACCGAGGGGAGCGGTGCCCGCCGGTCGCAGGGCGACGTAGTAGCCGCCCACCACCGTCAGCATGCGGATCTCCAGGATCGTCTGATCGCCGACGGCCACGTCCTCGCGCACGGTGAACGTCATCCGTACTCGATCCGCAAGCAGGGCCAGCGTCCGTACCCGGCCGACACCGATCCCCGCGATCCGCACATCGTCGCCTTCGCGCAGCGCACCCGCGTCGGTCAGTTCGGCGTGGTACACCCGCTCGGCATCCGTCCCGACCACCGCGACCACACCCAGCGCGATCATGAGCAGCACGGCACCGCACAGTCCGGCCAGCCCCCAGCGCAGGTCACCCGCACGCCCGTCGGTGCGCCGGCCGAGCAAGGCACGCAGTCGTCTCATCGGGTGCGGCACAGCGTCACCCCCTGCCCGCCGAACAGCACCCGCAACGGCTCCGGCGCCTCCGCGACCCCATGCGTGCACGTGCCTGCCGCGACACTCGGGGGAACGGTGCCTGCCATGGTCTGGATCAGGCCGGGCAGTGCGGCGAAGACCTCGGCCGCCACCTGTGGATCGGGAAACGCGTTGCGCAACACCAGGTCCAGATCGCTGCCCTCGTCGCCGGTGATGCCCGCGACGGTCAGCATCGACCGAATCGGCTGCAGCACCGGCGGAATGGCGACGGAGAAATCGACCAGACCGGGCAGCTTGTCGGCGATGGCGGTGAACAAACCCGTGAGGTTGGTCAGCACCCGCACCGCCTGCGCCGACTTACCGCCCAGGCGCTCCGCGATCACGGCCAGATTCCGCACCAGCGTCGACAGCACGACCTGCCGGTCGGAGGCGTAGCGGCTCAGGGTGTCGACCGCGTCGAGAGCGGGACCCAGACCGGCGCCGTCACCCTGGATCACGGCGAGCAGACTGGTGGTGAACCGGTTGATCTCCTCGGTGGACAGCTGCGCGAGCACCGGCTGCAAACCCTTGAACAGCGTGGTGATGTCGAACGAAGGAACGGTCTCGGCGGTCCCGAACACCTGCTCGGGGGCGCGCGGTGTACTCGGTCGCTGCGGTGCGACGATCTCCAGATAGCGGAAACCGGTGAGGTTCTGATACCTGACGGCGATGGTGGCTGCCGTGTCGACGGGGTGCGCACGCAGCACGGTGAACCGGACGCGGGCCAGTGCGCCGTCGAGCTCGATCCCCGACACCTTGCCGACCGCGACACCGTGCAACCGCACGTCGTCGCCCGTGCGCAGCCCGTTGGCGTCGGTGAACAGCGCGGTGAACGACTCGGTGTCGCCGCGCACCGGTCGCTCGATCAACCGGAAGATCCCGGCCAGCGCGACGGCGGTGAGAGTCAGTGCGATCGCCACGCGCACGGCGAGCCTTCGAGTCCTCATCAGCGGCCTCCGTTCGGCAGCAGTGCGGACAGCGGCCCGGCCAGACCTGGGACGGTGTCGAGTTCGACCGAGACCCGCAGCACGGGACCGTCGGGGGTGTCACGGAACGCGGCGCCGAGGCGTTCGAGCAGCGTGGTGAGCTGATCCGCCGATCGACCCGGTGGACCCATGGTCGCGGTCACCTCGTCGAGCAGCAGCGTGGCCATCGGCATCATGTCGCCGAAATGTGTGCGCGCGGTGGTCATCAGCGCGGTGACGGCGGGCAGGAGCTGGTATTGCATATCGCCCCAGAACTGCCCGAATCGTGCGATGTTCGCCGGCGAGCGCAGGTACTCGTTGGTGTAGGCGGCTTCGAGCACGTCGACGGCGCCGGTCAGCATCGGCGGCATACCGGCCAGCACCGAACCGAAGGAACTCGCCAGCTCCGACGGCGGCAGTTCGCGGGTGTCGGCGTAGGCGCGCAGGGTGGCGCCGAGTGCTTCCAGCAGCGGGGTGAAGGCACGCAGGTCACCGGCGATGGTGTGCAGCAGTGCGGCCAGTTTCGGGGTGAGTACCTGCTCGACGAGTCCGCCGGTGGAGCGCAGCAGCGCCGCCAACGTGGCGTCGCGGACGCGGCCGTCGTCGAGGTCGACCGAGGAACCGTTCCCGAGCTCGGTGCCACCGGGCCGCGCGACGAGATTCAGCGCGCTGATGCCGAACAGATTGCCCGGCGCGAACTCGACATCGACGGTGTCGGTGAGCCCGAACAGCTGCGGCCGGTCGAGCACCAGGGTGAGGTGTTCGCGCCCCAGACCGGCCGGTGCGATGGCCTCGACCGTCCCGACCCGCACTCCGTCGAGACGGACATCGGTGCCGGGGGCGATGCCCGCGCCGACCCGCTCGGTCCGCAAGGTCACCCGGATGTGCTCGGCGGCAAGGGATTCCGGCCACACCTGCCAGGCCAGCACGCTCGCCAGCGCGACCAGGATCGCGCAGAAACCGAGGACGCGGGCGCGCATCGGCCCGACCTCGGTTCCGGGAAGTGCGTACGGCGGCATGCGCGTCACCCCGTGAACGTGATCGGGGAGCGCCAGCCCCACAGGACGACGGTGGCCACCATGTCGAGCGCGATGATCGCCACCAGGCTGGCGCGGATGGCCCGCCCCGAACCGATACCGACACCTTCGGGCCCGCCGACCGCGAAATAGCCCTGATAGCAATGGATCAGGACCACCGCGACGGCGAACACCACCACCTTCACGGTCGCGGCGAACACATCCCAGCCGAGGACGAACTGGTCGAAGTAGTGGTCGTAGGTCCCGGTCGGCACCTCGTGGATCGATGTCACGATCAGCTGACACGACAGATAGCTCAGGATCAGCGCCACCACGAAAGCCGGTGCCACCGCGACGATCCCGGCCACCACCCGGGTGGTCACCACGAACGGCACCGACCGGATCCCCATCGATTCGAGCGCGTCGATCTCCTCCGAGATCCGCATCGACCCGATCTCCGCCGTCATCCGGCAGCCCGCCTGCGCGGCGAAACCCACCCCGGCCGCGATCGGTGCCAGCTCCCGGGTCACCCCGAACGCGGAGATGAGCCCGCTGAGCTGACCGAGTGCCAGCGCGTCCAGGGCGTGATGGGCCTCGATCCCGATGGAGGCGCCCATCGCCGCACCCATCAGCAACATCAGCGGCACCACCCCGCCGCCGACGATCACCGAACCGCGCCCCCAGGTCATATCGGTGATCGCGGTGAGTGTCTGGCGCCGGTAGTGCGCCAGGGTGTACGGCACCGACGACAGCACCTGCCAGCAGAACCCGATCACGAACCCGAGCGACTCCACCGGTCGCACCGGCCCGACGCGGCGACGCAGCCGGCCGATCCAGCGCAGTCCGAACGGCAGATAGGGGCTCGCGGTCATCAGGCCGCTCGCAGTGGAACGAAGACCGTGACCACCTGGGTGACAACGGTATTGAGCACAGTGATCGCCGCGACCGACATCACCACCGCCGCGTTGACACCGTCGGCCACCCCGCGTGGCCCACCCCGTGCCTCCAGCCCGCGCTGACAGGCGATCACCACCACGAGGAACCCGAACATCAACGACTTCACCAGCGACACCCACACATCCAGCGAGGTGGTGAACGCGCCGAAGGAGTCCCAATAACTGCCCGGCGTGACGTCGAGGGCCGTGACCGCCACGCCGTATCCGGCGGCGATCCCGACGACGATGATGAGCACGTCGAGCAGTGGTGCGATCAGCATCATCGCCGCGATGCGCGGAACGACAAGGCGCTGCACCGGATCCACGCCCATCACGCGCATGGCGTCGACCTCCTCGCGCACGGTGCGCGCGCCGAGGTCGGCGGCGATCGCGGCAGCGCCCGCTCCGCCGAGCAGGATGCCCGCGGCCATCGGCGCGCCCTGTTTGATCACCCCGAGCCCGCCCGCCGCGCCGATCATCGAGTCGGCGCCGAGCTGGGACACGATATTGCCGACCTGGGTGGACAGGATCACCCCGAACGGCACGGCCATCAGCACGGCCGGGATCGCGGTCACCTTCACCAGGAACCAGGCCTGTTCCAAGGCCTCGTGCACCGGAAACCGCAGGCGCACGGCATCGTTCGCGCCGATCCGCACGGCCGAGGTCCCCATCCGCAGGGCGCGGCCGAAGGTGGCCAGCGCCGACAGCACGGTGTCGGCGAAGTTGCGGCGCAGCACCGCGCCCGCTGTGCGTGGCTGCGCGAGTGGCTCGGCGTCGGTGGAATGGCCGTGCTCGGCTCGCGATGATGTGGTCCGCCCGAACAATGCGCACCCCCTCGGTGTTCGAATGCCCGTTCAATTGCCTGGACACCAGTCTGGACGGTACTACGCCTGACTTCGGCGGAAGGTCGTAATCGCGAATCACTCCGAACGAGAGTGCTTCTCCGTATGATGGACACCTGTCCGGACAGAAATTCAGAAATAGCGAACCGGCATCGAGTTGCGAGGCACTGCATGGTTGGTTTCAGTTTGTCGAACGTATTCGCGACCGTGGCCGCGGCGATTCCGGAGCGCGAATTCATCGTGCATGGTGACCGCCGGATCTCCTACGCCGAAACCGAGTGTCGGGTCACGGGATTCGCGAAATTCCTGGCCGCGCGGGGGATAGGTGCCGAGGTCGAGCGGACGGCCCGGCATTTGTCCGGGCAGGACCATTTGGGCGTCTATTTGCGCAACGGCACCGAGTACCCGGAGATCTTGATCGGCGCCTACCGGGCGCGCGCGGTGCCGTTCAATATCAACTACCGCTACGTCGAAGAGGAATTGCTGTATCTGCTCCGTGACGCCCGGGCACGAGTGCTGGTGTACCACGCCGAATTCGCCCCACGGGTGGCCGCGGTACTGCCCACGCTGACCGATCCGCCGCTCCTGATCCAGGTCGCCGACAGTAGCGGCAACGACCTGTTGCCGGGCGCGATCGACTACGAGACCACCGTCGCCACCACCGAGGGCGAGCTGCCGGAGCCCGACGGCGACGATCTGTACCTGCTCTACACCGGCGGCACCACCGGGATGCCCAAGGGTGTGCTGTGGCGTCAGGACGACATCTACCTCGCCGCCATGGGCGGCACGCGCTTCGGCACCGGCCTGCAACTGAGTTCCTATGCGGAACTGGCCGATTCGGCCACGGTCACCGGCGGCGCCTACCGCTTGGTCGTCGCCGCCCCGTTCATGCACGGCGCCGCGCAGTGGTTGCTGTTCCAGTGCGTCACCAACGGCGGAACCCTGGTGCTGCCCAGCGTGGTCGACCGCTTCGACGCCGCATCGGTGCTCGCGGCCGTGGCCGCGGAAAAAGTGATCGCCCTTCCGCTCGTCGGTGACGCCATGGCGCGACCGATCCTCGCCGAACTCGAGCGGCGCCACTACGACCTGCCGTCGCTGGCCGCCGTGCACAACGCGGGCGCCCCGCTCACCCCGGCCGTGCGACAGCGATTGATCGCGGCCTTCGGTAAACCCGTACTCGTCGTCGACTCGGTTGGCTCCTCGGAGTCCGGCATCCAGATGACCCAGGTCTACGACGCCGACGCCCGAACCGCACCGGGCAGTTTCGTCCCCGCCGACACGGACACCGCCGTGCTCGACGAGGACCTCACCCGGCTGCTCGACGAACCGGGCGCCTCGGGCTGGCTGGCGCGCAAGGGCCGTATCCCGCTCGGCTATCTGGGCGACGAGGAGAAGACACGGCGCACCTTCCCGGTCGTCGACGGTGTGCGCTGGTCCATCGCGGGTGATCGCGCGAAGGTGCTGGGCGACGGCCGGATCGAACTGCTCGGCCGCGACAACCTGACGATCAACTCCGGCGGCGAGAAGATCTTCGTCGAAGAGGTCGAGCGCGCCGTCGCCGCCCACGCGAGCGTGCTCGACGTGGTCGTGGTCGGCAGACCGTCGCAGCGGTGGGGCAGCGAGGTCGTCGCCCTCGTGCAGATCGACGACGAGACCGTCACCGATGCCGAGCTGCTCGACGAATGCGCCAAGCACATCGCCCGCTACAAACTGCCCAAAGCCATTCTGCGTTGTCGCGAAATCCTGCGCTCACCCACCGGCAAGGCCGACTACCGCTGGGCGCGCGGCGTCGCCACGCGGATGTGAGGAGATCACGATGCCCCCGCTCACCCTGCCCGCAGGCCTCGACTTCTCCGACCCGGGCCTCTGGGCCCAGCGCACGCCTGTCGAGGAATTCGCGATGTTGCGCAAGGCCGCCCCGGTGTGGTGGAACGCGCAGTCCGACGACATGTGCGTGCCCCACGACGACGGCGGATTCTGGGTCGTGAGCCGTCACGAGGACGTGCGAACGATCTCGCGCAACCCCACTCTGTTCTCCGCGAGCACCAAGGGTTCGGTGATCCGCTTCCCCGGCACGGTCACCGCCGACACCTTCGAAGCGACGAAATCCATGCTCCTCAACATGGATCCACCCAAGCACTCGGCCGTGCGCCGCATCATCTCGCGCGGGTTCACCCCACGCGCGGTCGAGGCGCTGCGCGCCGCGCTCGCCGAACGCGCCGAGGCCATCGTGCACGCCGCCCGTGCGACCGGCGGCGGCGACTTCGTCCACCAGGTGGCGCGCGAGCTGCCGCTGCAGGCCATCGCCGAACTGTTCGGCATCCCGCAACCGGATCGGCTGCGCCTGTTCGACTGGTCCAACCAGATGCTCAATTTCGACGACCCCGAATACGGCGACCCCATCGGCGCCACCGCCGATCTGCTCGGCTATGCCTGGCAGCTGGCCGAATCACGGCGCCTCGACCCCGCCGACGACCTGGTGTCGAAACTGGTCACCGCCGATATCGACGGCGGCTCACTGACACCCGACGAATTCGGGTTCT
Organism: Nocardia sp. NPDC050378; assembly: GCF_040655675.1. Classification (NCBI taxonomy): domain Bacteria; kingdom Bacillati; phylum Actinomycetota; class Actinomycetes; order Mycobacteriales; family Nocardiaceae; genus Nocardia; species Nocardia sp. NPDC050378. The sequence goes on along the minus strand of NZ_JBFAKI010000007.1, from coordinate 139,565 downwards.
TCATGATCCTGTTGACCGTCGCGGGCAACGAGACCACCCGCAATGCCACCACCCACGGCATGAAGGCCTTCGTGGATCATCCGGAGCAGTGGGAACTCTTCCGCGCGCAGCGCCCACGCACCGCCGCCGACGAGATCGTCCGCTGGGCCACCCCGGTGATCGCGTTCCAGCGCACCGCCACCGAGGACACCGAACTGAGCGGTCAGCCGATCGGTGCCGGGCAGCGGGTGGCGATGTTCTACAGCTCGGCCAATTTCGACGAATCGGCCTTCGGCAACCCCTTCACCTTCGACATCCTGCGGGACCCCAACCCGCACCTGGGTTTCGGTGGCACCGGACCGCACTACTGCGTGGGCGCGAACCTGGCGCGGCTGCAACTGGAACTGATCTTCGGGGCCATCGCCGACGCCATGCCCCGGCTGCGGCAGGTCGCCGAGCCGACCAGGTTGCGGTCGAGCTTCGTCAACGGCATCAAGCACTGGCACGTCGCCTACGAGTGAGGCGGATCGCCGGTCGGCACGACGTATTCGTAGTAATGTCCAGACAGGTGTCCAGGTACCGTCTGGACGGAAGGAAGGTGTGGCCATGCCACGATTCGAACCCCACCCACCGGTGCGACCCGCCGTGGTCACCGGCGGCTCGTCCGGCATCGGCGCCGCCACCGCGAAAGCTCTCGCCGAACTGGGTCATCCGGTTGCCCTCGGCGCGCGACGCGAGGCCGAGTGCGAGGCCGTCGCGGCGGCCATCCGGGAGAAGGGCGGCACCGCGTTCGCCCACCGGCTCGATGTCACCGACGACGACTCGGTCGCGGAGTTCGTGGCCGCCGCGCAGCGCGAACTCGGCGATATCGAGATCCTGGTTTCGGCCGCCGGGGTGGTGAAATTCGGGTGCGTGCACGAGCTGTCCTCGGCCGACTTCGTCCGCCAGCTCGACGTGCACCTCGCGGGCCCGCAGCGCCTGCTGCGCCTGCTCGTGCCCGGCATGATCGAACGGCGGCGCGGCGATGTGGTGCTCATCGGCTCGGACTGCTCGGTGACCCCACGTCCGCGCACCGGTGCCTACAGCGCCGCCAAAGCGGGCATCGAGACCCTGGCCACCCAGATGCGGATGGAACTGGAGGGCACCGGCGTTCGCGTGTCGCTGGTCCGCCCCGGTCCCACCGCCACCGAGATGGGCACCGACGCGACCGTCGAGGACATCGAGCCGCTGCTGAAGGACTGGTCGCGCTGGGGCTTCGCGCGCCACCCCTACATGCTGCGCTCCTCCGACCTGGCCGACGCCGTCACCGCGGTGGTGTCCACGCCGCGCGGTGCCCATGTGATCGTCAGCGAGGTCCAGCCCGAGTCGCCGCTGCGCTGACGCGGAGACGTCGAAAGCCGCCCCGAACCTTTCGGGGCGGCTTTCGCGTGTGACGTCAACGGCGCCTGCGGTAACGCACCCGGCACGGCTGCTGCAACTGCACGACCATCTTGGAGTGATCGTTGCGATAGCTCTCCGGCGGCTGCGCCATCTCGAACTCCCAGTCGCGCAACAGGATCGAGAAGATCGCCTTCATCTGCATGAGGGCGAACGCGGCACCGACGCAGCGATGCCTGCCCGCGCCGAACGGGATCCAGGTCCAGCGGTTGACGATATCGGCCTGTTCGGGGTCGATATAGCGGCCGGGATCGAAGGCGTCGGGGTCGGGGAAACATTCGGGCAGCCGGTTGGACACCGCCGGGGTGGCCGCCACCAGGTCACCCGGGGCGATGCGGTGCCCGCACACCTCGAACTCGTCCCTGGCCACCCGCATCAGGATGATGAGCGGCGGATGGAGCCGCAGTGTCTCCTTCAACGCGGCTTCCAGCCGCGGAATCTCGCGCAGCGCACGGAAGCTCACTTCGGTGTCGCCGACGAAGAGGCTGTCCAGTTCCCCGACCACATCGGCGAGCGTGTCGGGGTGGCGCAGCAGTTCGATCATCGTCCACGCCGAAGTCCCCGAGGTGGTGTGGTGACCGGCGAACATCATCGAGATGAAGATGCCGGTGACCACCGAGGCCGAGAAGCGCGGCGCGCCATGCTCGTCGCGCACCGACACCAGCACGTCGAGCAGATCGCGTTCCTCCTTGCCCTGGGGAGGTGCGGCGATGCGGCGATCCATGATCTGGCCGACCAATTCGACGAGTTCACGCCGCGATTCGTCGCGTTTACGGAAACTCTCGATCGGCATATACGGGTCGACATAGGCCAGTGCGTCGGTGCCGCGCTCGAGATCGTGATAGAGCTCGGCGAAACGGCTGTCGAGCTCATCGCGGAATTTGGTGCCGATCAGGCAGGCCGAGGACGTGTAGATGGTGAGCTCGGCGAAGAAGTCGAGCAGATCTATTTCGCCGGAATCGCCCCAGTCCGCGATCATCCGGTCCACCTCGTGCGAAATCGTCGCCGCGTGACCGCGCATGTGATCGCCGCGCAACGCCTGATTGTGCAGCATCTCCTTGCGCCGCTCCGGGCTGGCATCGAAGACGACGCCCTCCCCGAAGATCGGCTTCATGAAGGGATACGCGGCCTCCTGGTCGAGGTCCTCGTCGCCGGCGCGGAAGAAGAATTCATTGGCCTCGGCGCCCGAGAGCAACACCACGTCACGCCCGGCGAGCTCGAAAACGCCCACGTCGCCGCATTCCTCGCGCACCCGGCGCATGAGGGCGATCGGATCGGAACGCAGTTCCTCGAGGTGACCGTGCTCGTGTTCGCCGCCGGAGACCCGTCGCGGTTTCAGAAGCGTCATCGAAGACCTCTCAATCTCTGGGTCATATAGACACGTGTCCAGACGGTACTACAGTTCTCGGGCGCGGCGCAATGCGCGAAAAAGCCGCCACCCGGTTGACCGGATGACGGCTTCTGTTGTCGCGGAGCCTATTTCAGGATCAGATAGACCGATTTCTCGATCCGGTCGGCCATTTCGTCGTAGGTTCCGTATCCCATCCCGGCACGCACCAACGCACCCGCGTAGAGCAATTCGAACGCCTCGAGCACATCCGGATCGTGGTCGGGGCCCAGCGCCCGCGCGATCCGCTGCCGGATCTCCAGGCCGATCCGCACCCGCAGATGCGACACGTCGGGGTCCTGGCCGAGCAGGGCGCTGGTCACGGCACCCGCCAGCTCGTTCTCCCCGCCGACCATCAGCGACACCTGCCGCAGCGTCTCGACGACCCGTTCGGCCGCCGACTTGTCGTCGTCGTGTTCGAGCTGCGGCGTCTGCAGCAGGCGACGCCAGAACACCTCGGCGACGAGGTGTTCCTTCGACGAGAAATAGGTGTAGGCGGTCGCGGTCCCCACGCCCGCGGCGGCGGCCACCTGGCGCACGGTGAGTCCGGAATAACCCTGCTCGGTGATGACGTCGACGGCGGCGCGGGTGAGCCGGTCGACCGTATCGGCCTGTTTCTCGGTCAGGCGCCTGCGCGTGGCCTCGAGAATCGCGGGATCAGAATGGTTTTCGGACACAATTCCATATTAGTCGCAGGTACATGGGATACCTATTTGGGCCTGCGCATGCGCGGTTCGCCGCCCCCGCGCGCCCGTTCGGAAACGGTGCTGATCGCGGTATCGAGCCGGGTCCCGTTGGGCCAGCCGACATAGTGGCACAGGAACAGGGCGATTTCGCGGAGCTGTTCCTCGGTGAGTTCTTTGTTGTGCAGGGCGGCGTGGATCTGGATTTCGGCGGTTTCCATGCGGCCCTGGGCGGCGAGCGCGCCGAGCAGCAGCAGCCGGCGGTCGCGGTCGGTGAGGCCGGGGCGCGACCAGATCTCGGCGAAGAGGTGATCGACGGTGGTGGCGAAGAACGCGCCGTCGATCTCCGGCGGTTGCCAGCCGTAGACCTCTTTCATGCGGGCCAGGCCGCGGGCGCGGGCGTCGTCGGTCATGTGCTGCTCCTGTCGGATGTGGGGACCCGAAGGCCGAGGCCTTCGGCGAGATGCTCGAAACCCGTTCGGGCGAGCGGTAGTTCGACGCCGAGCCGCGCGCCGAGGTCCAATGCCAGCGCCAGATCCTTCTCGCCGAGGTCGCGCACGTGCGACATGATCGGCAGCCACGGATCGCCCTCGACGAGGCGAGCGGTGCTCTCACGCCACAGGATGGCACCGGGTCCGCCGGTGACGGCGTCGGAATGGCGAACCACCTCACCGAGGCGGCGGATGTCGAGCCCGGCCGACTCGGCCAGGCGCGAGGCCTCGGCGGCGGCGGCGAAGGCGACGAAGTGCACCAGATTGCGGGCGAGCTTCATCCGGGTACCCGCACCCACCGGGCCCGCGTGCACCACGAGATCGGCGAAGCGCGCGAACGGCGGCCGCACCGCCTCGAACGCGGCCTCGCTGCCGCCGACCATCACCGCGAGGCGCCCCTGTTTCGCGCCCGGCGCGCCACCGCTGACGGGTGCGTCGACCAGCTCCACCTCGTGGCGCGCGCATTCCTCGGCCAATTCGATCGCCGTGCTGTCGGCGATGGTCGAGTGCACGGCGACCACCGTGCCCGCGGCGGCTGTCGACAGGATCCCCTGCGGGCCCGTCAGCACATCACGGACCTGGGCATCGTCGAGGACGGTCACCGAGATCACCGCCGCACGGGCCGCGACCTCGGCCGGTGTCGCGGCCACGGCGACGCCTGCGGCGGCGAACTTCTCGGTGGCATCGGCGCGCGCGTCGCACACCACCAGCCCGCCCGGCCAGTCGACGAGCCTGCGCGCCATGGGCGCACCCATATTGCCCAGCCCGATGTAGCCGAGGCGTGGCTCGGCGGTCATGAGCGGATCACCTGACCGCCGTCGACATTGAAGATCTGCCCGGTCACCCAGGCGGCGTCGTCGGAGAGCAGATACAGGCAGGCGCCGACGAGATCCTGCGGAGTGCCCATCCGCTTGAGCGGCAACCGCTTCACCATGTCGTCGACGATGACCGACGGCGTGATCGTCTTGGTCGCCTCGGTGTCGATGGGGCCGGGGGCGATGGCGTTGATCCGGATGCCGGAGCTGCCGAGCTCGTGGGCCAGCTGCTGGGTGAGACCGTTCACGCCGACCTTGGCCAGCCCGTAGAAGCTCGAATAGGTCCACGCGGCGGTGGAGGACTGGTTCACGATGGACCCACCACTGGCGCGCATCGTCGGCCAGACTGCGCGGGTCACGTTCAGCGCGCCGTCGAAGTTCACGCTCATGAAGTGCTTGTAATAGTCCCACGGCACCGTGAGCAGCAGGTTCAGCTTCATGGTCCCGTAGATGGCCGCGTTGTTCACCAGATGGTCGATGCCGCCGAACTTCTCGACGGTGAACGCGGCCAGCGCGGCCGCGGAATCCGGGTCGGCGACATCGACCTCGCGGAAAGCGGCGACACCGCCGGCCGCGGTGATCTCCTTGGCGACCGATTCGCCCGCCTCGGCATTGATGTCGGCAACCACGACGCGGGCGCCCTCGGCGGCGAGTGCCTTGGCGTAGGCCGCGCCGATACCCTGGGCCGCGCCGGTGACGATCGCGGTCCGGTCGGTGAAACGTGTCATGTCTGTTCTCCTTCAGGCCGGGTAGGCCACGAGTTTGGTTTCGAGGTATTCCTCGAAACCGGCGACGCCCATCTCGCGTCCGATGCCGGACTGCTTGTAGCCGCCGAAGGGCGCGTCGACCGAGTACCAGGTGCCGCCGTTCACGCCGAGGGTCCCGGTGCGGACGGCGGAGACGACCCTGTCGACGCGGGCGGGATCGGTGCCCCACACCGAGCCCGACAGGCCGTAGGGGGAGTCGTTGGCGATGCGGATCGCGTCGTCGTCGCCGTCGTGCGGCAGGATCACCAGCACGGGCCCGAAGATCTCCTCCCTGGCCACCCGTGACTGATTCGTCAGCCCGGCGATCAGGGTCGGCTCGACGAAGTAGCCCGCGTCCACTCCGGCCGGACGACCGCCGCCCACGACCACCTCACCCCCCTCGCTGCGAGCCAGCGAGATATAACCCTCCACGCGTTCGCGCTGCTGCTCGGAGATGAGCGGACCGCACACGGTGCGCCGATCGCCCGGGTCGCCCGCGCGGATGCCTGCCATGGTCCTGGCTGTCGCTTCGAGAGCCACCTCGTAAGCGCTGCGCGGTACCAGCAACCGGGTGGACAGCGCGCAACCCTGACCCGCGTGCACACACACCGAGAAGGCGGCCATCGCGCAGGCCGCGGCGATATCGGCGTCGTCGAGGACGACGAACGCGGACTTGCCGCCGAGCTCGAGGAACACCTTCTTCACCGTGGCCGCCGCCGCGGCCATCACCGACTTCCCGGTGCGGGTGGAACCGGTGAACGACACCAGATCCACGTCGGGATCCTCGGCGAGTTGGGCGCCGATCCGGTGATCGGAGCCGGTCACCACATTGAACACACCGGCGGGGATATCGGTGTGCTCGGCGGCCAGAATCCCCAGCGCCGCACCGCACCACGGGGTATCGGGGGCCGGTTTGAGCACCACGGTATTGCCCGCCGCCAGCGCGGGCCCGATCTTGGCCAGGTTGATCTGATGGGGAAAGTTCCACGGCGTGATCGCCCCGACGACGCCCACCGCCTCGCGCCGCAGTTCCCTGCGGGTACGCATCCCCATCGGTTCGGCGATCGGCATCTCGGTGCGCCAGGAATAGGATTCGGCGAGATCCGCGAAATAGCCGAGATCGTTCACCGGTCCCTCCAGATGAGGTCCCGCCGTGAGCATCCGGGGCGCGCCCGCCTCTTCGATGGTGATCTCGCGTAGTTCCTCGATGTGCTCGCGCATGGCCTCGCGCAACTGGTGCAGGCAGCGCGCCCGGAACGCCGGATCGGTCGACCACCCGGTGGTGTCGAAGGCGGTGCGGGCCGCGGTGACGGCCGCGCGCATGTCCTCGGTCGTGGCGTCGGCCGCCCAGCCGAGGCGCTCGCCGGTGGCGGGGTTGCCGGTCGCGAACACCCCGCCCGATCCCCGGCTCAGTTTTCCGTCGATCAGCAGCGTGCAGCCGTCCTCAGGACGCAGATTGCTCGGCACTGTGTCTCCCTCACTGTCTGGACAGGTGTCTAGACTGTATTTCACCGTACGCCCGGTGAGCAAGGGCGCATCGGCCGGAACCGTTGCCCGCGAGAGGAAATGCCATGAAGACCAGACTGCGATGCCCCTGTGGAGACCTCATCGTCGGCACCGACGAGGACGACCTGGTCGAGCACGCGAACGCGCACCTGGCGGCGAACCATCCCGACCACGACTACACCCGCGAGGAGATCCTGCTGTTCGCCTACTGACACGACAGCGGGCCCGCACCGTGTACCGGTGCGGGCCCGCTGTCGTGGGTCGGGTCAGGGTTTGCGCGCGACCCCGCCGTACGCGGAGATCGGCTGGACCTCGCCCACCTGGGCATTCTCGGGCCGCCACTGGGTGATCGAGGTGAAGCCGGGCTCCACGAACTCCAGGCCGTCGAACACCGCCTGGATCTGGGCCTGCGTGCGCGGAATGTAGGGGGTGCCGCCGGTGCCGGTGTAGTTCTCGCACAGCGTCACATAGGCCTGGCTGTCGTCGGTGCCGTCCCACATGATGAGATAGCTGCCCGACGGGACCGCACCCAGCACGGTGCCGACGATGCGGAGCAGGTCCTCGTAGGTCTTGGCGTGGCCGAGCACGCCCATGAACATCACCGCGATGGGCTCGTTGAAGTTCAGCACGTTGCGGGCGTCGGCGACGATCTTCTCCGGCTCGTGGAAGTCGGCGTCGATGTAGGTGGTGACACCCTCGGGGGTGGTGCTGGTGAGCAGCGCCCGCGCGTGGGTGAGCACCAGCGGATCGTTGTCGACGTACACCACGCGGGCGTCGGGGGTGACGCCCTGGGCGACCTCGTGGGTGTTCTGCATGGTCGGCAGACCGGTGCCGATGTCGAGGAACTGCCGGATACCGCGCTCGCGGGCCAGGAACCGCACCGCCCGGATCAGGAACTGCCGCGACTGCACCGCCATGGTCGAGATGTCCGGGTCGACGGCCAAGCCCGCGTCACCGGCGATCTTGTCGATGTCGTAGTGGTCTTTGCCTCCCATCCAGTAGTTCCAGATCCGCGCCGAATGCGGGATGTCGGTCCTGATCTGTGGGGTGTCTACGTCGGCCATGGGTCTCGTTCCTCTGCGAATCGACTGTGACTTAGCCGGCCCGCCGGTCCACACCGCCGGCGCGGGACAGCATCTGATCTGGTTGCGACAGTACAAGATTGACGCCGTGCTCGAGCAGATTCGTGGTTCACCTGTTGGGGCCGATCGAAACCGGTCCTCGCACTGCGGATCTCGCGCCCGAGAAGGTGGTCGAGGGCGGGACGGTCAGGTCGTATTCCCGCCGGTAACCCGATTCGCGGCTCCCTACGGTCGGTCGAGTGAACCCTGATACCTGGGCAGAGACCCCTGTGACCGACCGGCTCCCCCGTCCCCCGCTCCTGTTCATGGCACTCGCGGCCGCCGTCGGTACATCGACGATCTATCCGATGCAGCCCGCGATCGCTGACGTGGCGGATTCGCTGGGCACCCAGATCACCGCTGTCGGATTCGCCCTGGCCTGCGGGCCGATCGGTTACATGCTGGGACTCGGCCTGCTGGTGCCGCTGGTCGACCGCTTCGCTCCCGGCCGCGTCCTCGCCGCTCAGTTCGGAGTCCTCGCCTGTGCGCTCGCGGCCAGTGCCGCCGCGGGCAGCGCCACCGTGCTGGCTCCGATGATCGGTCTGGTCGGCGCCTGCTCGGCGGTCGGGGCGGGGCTGAGCTCCGTCGCCGGCCGGTCAGCGGAGCCGCACCGGCGCGCGACGGTCCTGGGGGCGGTGACCGCGGGCATCTCCGTCGGCATCCTCGCCGGCCGGATCGTGGGTGGGTGGCTCGCGGACGAGATCGGCTGGCGCGCGATGCTGCTCGTCTTCGCCGCCACCTGTGGCCTGCTCGCCGTCGGCTGCCTCACCGCGTTGCCCGCCCTGACCGGCACCGCTGAGCGCGGCTACTTCTCGACGTTGCGGTCCCTGCCCGGATTGTTCGTCCACCACGCGACACTGCGGGTCGCCGCCGTGCGTGGCTTCCTGTGGTTCTTCGCCTTCTGCGCGGCCTGGGCAGGCATCGCCGTGGCACTCTCGGAGCCTCCGTACTCCTACTCGGCCGAACGAATCGGCCTCTACGCGTTGGCGGGTCTCTCGGGCATCCTTGCCACCCGGATCGCGGGCACACGGACCGACCGCGACGGTGCTCGCCCGGTGATCCTCGCCGGCCTCGCCCTCGCTGGGACCGCCACCGTCGTCATGGGTTTCGGCCTCGCGAACACATTCGTGACGCTGGTCTGCCTGGCGGCCTTCGACGCCGGGCTCTTCGCTGCCCAGGTGGCCAACCAGAGCACGATCCTGGCCATCGAACCCGACGCACCGGCACGCTTCAACAGCGCGTACATGCTGGTCTACTTCACCGGTGGCAGCCTCGGGACCGCCTTCGGCGCCGCGGCGGTCGAGTGGTTCGGGTGGCAGGCCACCGCCCTGATCGCGGCGACAGCCATCGTCGGCGCCGCGATCGCGACCCGGAATCCGCCGACCGTGGTGGTCGTCGGGCCGGGAACGCGGGCGTAGTCCGCGAACGAGCTGAGCAGGCGGGCCGGGACGCATCCCGATACGCACCGCGCGCTACGTCACCGGCCGCCGCCGACACCGCGAACCGACCTCGACGCGCGTAGCTGCAGCGCCCAGGCCAGGGTGTTGGCTGCCAAATCGCTGCAGCGCAACGCGGTGTACGCCATGCCCGAACTCGCGGCGGCCTCGAGGGCTCGGGTTAATCTGAGTCGAACGGACATGGGGGAGTCGATGGACGACGCGGGTTTCGATCGCAAACTGGACGCATTCGAACGGTGGCAGTCGACCCCCTGGGGGAGGCTCCGATACCGCATCGCCGCCGCGAACCTCGCCACTCATCTCCCGGCCGGACCCGGCCTCGCGGTCCTCGATGTCGGGGGAGGCAACGGGCTCGATGCCGTAGAGCTGGCCGCTCTCGGTCATCGGGTGACCATCGCCGACCTCTCACGGCCATCCCTCGCCGCGGCCGAGGCGCTCGCCGCCGAGCGCGGGCTCGCCGACCGCATCGCCACCGCACCCGTCGCCATCGACGACCTGGCGGCCGAATTCGGGCACGCGAGGTTCGATATCGTGCTGTGCCACAACGTGATCCAGTACCTACCCGAATCACCCATATCCGCCCTCGCGGCCCAGCTCGCGCCCACGGGTCTGCTTTCCGTCATCGCTCCCAACGCCGCCGCGGACCCCCTTCTCGCCGCAGTCCGTTCCCGGAACCTCACCGAGGCGCTGCGCCTACTCGACGCCCCGACCCGAGTGACCGTCACCTACGACACCGAAGCGCGAGCCTGCTACGCCGACGACATCGCAGGCAACCTGCGCGACGCGGGCCTGGAAGTGCTGGCCCACAGCGGAATCCGCGTCGTCTGCGACCTCGTCACCGACGACGCCTGTAAATCCGACCCCGACTTCTATGCCGATCTGGAACGCCTGGAGCTGGCCTTGGCCAACCGGGCGCCGTACCCCCACGTCGCCCGCATGTTCCAGCTCATCGCCCGTCCGTCGCGTACACGCTGAAACTCTCACCGTCGGCGATCCGGCGCATCGCCGCCACCTGATAGGCGATGGCGTCACCGGGAATCTCGCTCATCTCCCGCCATGTCAGCTCGGAGCACTTGTGCGGTTCGCGGTTGACCACGTCTTCGTCCCACCGTTCGGCGCGGAAGAAGAAGCCCACCCTGTGCGGCTGATCTCCGTATCGGTGCTGCATGACGTGCACGCAGGTCAGATCCTCGGGGCGCAACCGGATCCCCACTTCCTCCTCGGCCTCCCGAATGGCTGTCTCGACCACATCCTCGCCCTCTTCGAGGTGCCCGGCCACCAATCCCAGCTCCCCGTCGGCGAATCCGGTGTTCGACCGCCGCGACCACAACAAATTCCCGTCGCGCACCAAGACCAGATGCACATCCACCACGCTCCGAAACCGTTCGACCATGCTTGTCTCCCAACAGCTCCCGGTGGACGCGACCGAGCACGATCGTATTTCCCGCAGGCGCCGGCCGGTCCGGGAATGCGCGTCCATTCACCGGTCTGTGTATTCGGGCGCTGATCCGACGAACCGGTTCACGGCCGAAGATCAACGCGCGTCCCCGCGTTCGCTGACACGTCACCATTTCCGCTGGTCAACCCACACGCCGCCGCTGATCGGCACGACACCCCGACTCGACCGCTCCACACCTGATCCAGGGTAGCGATTGCTGGATGATTGCGGTTGCGCGCGCCGGACGGAGAGCAAACTCCGGACCCACAGGCAGGCGATCAGTGTTCGGCTGTGTCCGGAGTCATGGAGGTGTCCGACGGTATGGGTGTGCTCAATTCTACTGCCCCGAAGGGCATTCCGTGTGGCCGTGGACCGCCGGTGCGGTCGGTGGTTCGTGTACGGGACCGGGGCCGCGCCGTTGTGCTGGTGCGGATTCTCCCCGGACATCGGATCGGGTGTCTCCCCGTGAGCACGGGGAGACACCCGAAAGAGCTCTGCGTGGCGGTCGCCACCGCCGCGCGGAGCAACGCAGACACTGGGAGAGCGCTGCTGTGACCACACTAGATGTTCCTGTTGTTCCCGTGTGCCCGGATTCGGCCCATCGGCCGCTCACGGCACCGGCCGACCCGACGGTCGAGTCGTTGCGAACGGCGATTCTCGGCGATTCGCGTGCGACGCACCGCCGGGTGCGCGCCACGACCATCGCCCTGAACGACCGGCCACGATCGGGACTCACCTCGGCGGCCGAGGCCGCGCTGGCACCGGATCTGCTGCGCGCGACGATCGCGGCCCTCGGTGGATCGGCAACGGCCATCGCCGCCGACCCCCGGTCGCGCGGTGCGCTGTGCGAGTGGGCGGCTGTCTACGCCCCGCATCTGTTGCCCGTGCTCACCGGCCATCTCGACTTGGCGATCGGGGCGATCACCGCACTCGGCAACGGTTCGGCGTACCAGCGGGAACTCCTCGCCGAGCTCGACACCGGGGAGGCGATCGGCCTGCTGCTGCTGACCGAGCTCGGTGGCACCAACGGCGCCGACCAGCAGACCACCGCTACCTGGGACGGCGCCCGTGGTGGATTCTGGCTCGACTCGCGCGAGACCGCGAGCTGGAAGTTCATGCCCAACATGGCTGATCCGACCACCCGCAAGACGGGTGTGGTCACCGCCCGCCTGATCGCCGACGGTCGCGACGAAGGTGTGCTGCCTTTCCTGCTGAGGTTGCGTACCGGGCAGGGCCTCGTGCCCGGTCTGCACGTCGCGCCGCTGCCCGACAAGGGCTGGGCGCCGATGGATCACGCGCTGATCCGGTTCGACGCGGTGTTCGTCCCGGCCGACGCACTGCTGGGCGGCCGGTGGGCGGTGCTGGGCGCGGCCGGATTCGAATCGACAGTGCCGGTGCGGCAACGCTTCCACCGCGCGATCGCGGCTTTGGGCGAGGGCAGGCTCGATCTCGCGGGCGCGGCTGCCGCCGGTGCGCGTGCGGCCTTGGCCGTGACGGTGAACTACGCCGATCAGCGTCGCCCGGGCGGCCGGACCTCGATGGCCGAGCGGGGAACGGTTCGCCGTGATCTGGTCTGCGCACTGGCCTCCACCTACGCCACCAGCATCCTCGGCCGCCGCATCCAGGACCTGCGTGCGGGCGCCGCCGAATCGTTCTGCGCGCTGTGGTCGATGCTGGCCAAACCGTTGCTGGCCTACACCGCCCACGACGTGCTGCTGACCTGCCGTCAGCGCAGTGCGGCGCAGGGATCGCTGCGCACCAACCGGATCGTCGACTGGATCGGCAACACCGAAGGCATCATCACCGCCGAGGGCGAGTCCCAGCTGCTCTGGAAGCAGGCCGGGTACCTCATCGCCCGCGCGGAAACCGCCCTGACGCTGCCGGCCACGCCGGACTTTCTGCCCTGGTACGTCCGCATGCTCGCCGAGCGGGAGTCGACGCTCGCCGCCGCACTGCGCCGTGGTGACATCGCCGTCGCGAGCACCGCGATCGACCGCGACACCGCCGCCGTCGAGCTCGCCGCCGCTACCAGCGAAAGGCTCGCCGCCATCGCGTTGTTCCAGGCCTGTGTCTCGGCCGACGACGCATCGGCCCGCCGGCTGCTCGAGTCCGCCTGCGTGGTGTACGCACTGGAGCGAATCCGCGCGCACGGCAGCTGGTTCGCTGCCCACGGGCAGCTGACGCCCCGGCTGGCCCACCGCGTGCACGAGGAATTGCGTTGTGGCATCGACTCTCTCGGTGCGCACCTGAAGGTTCTGGTCGACGGCTTCGACATCGAACTCGAGCCCTTCGACGCGCCGATGGCTTCGCCGGACTATCTGCGGTGGTGGGAGACCTGGGCGGGCGGGACGACGGCGCCGTTCGGCGAGGTGTTTCGCTCGATCACCGGGCAGGTGCGGGCATGACCGGACACGGTGTCGAATACGAGGTCGTCGTCGTAGGGGCCGGGTTCGGTGGGCTCACCATGGCGTGGGAACTCGAAGAGGCAGGTGTGCAGAACTTCCTGATCCTCGAGGAGGGGCCCGAGGTCGGCGGTGTGTGGCGGGAGAACACCTACCCGGGCTGTTCCTGCGACGTGCCGGCACACCTGTATTCGTTCGCCTTCGACCCCTACCGTGACCCTCGGGTGCGCTACCCCGACGCGCAAGCGATCCTGTCCTACCTGGGTGCGGTCACCGACCGGCACGGGTTGCGTCCTCGTCTGCGCTGCGACACCGCCGTGGTGAGCGCCGATTACGACGACGACCGCACCTGGTCGCTGACCACCTCGGCGGGAGACCTGATCCGCACCAGGGCGGTGGTGTGGGCGGTCGGCCAGCTGCACCGGCCCGCTGTCGCACAGCTGCGCGGAGCCGACACCTTCGGTGGCCCGATGTTCCACTCCGCGCGCTGGGATCACACGGCCGACCTCACCGGACACATCGCGGTGGTCGGCACCGGATCCTCGGCGGCACAGATGATTCCGGAGCTGGCTCGCACCGCATCTTCGGTAGCCGTCTACCAGCGGAGCCCGTCGTGGGTACTGCCCAAGCCCGCCGCGTCGTTCGGAACGATGTCGCGGTGGGCGCTGACCCATGTACCCGGCCTGCACGCCTTGTACCGCGCGGGACTGTACCGTGCGGCCGACCTGGTGCTGGCCCCGACCAGTCATGCCGGGTGGTCGGCCAAGTCGCTGGAATTGGTTGCACGAGAGCATCTTCGACGCCGGGTACGCGATCCGGAGCTGCGCCGGAAGCTCACCCCGGACCACCGGATCGGGGAGAAGCGCATCCTCGTCGACAGCGGGTACTACCGGGCGCTCACCGAGCCGCACGTAGAACTCGTCACCGATTCGATCGACCGGATCGTCCCGGACGGCATCCGCACCGTAGACGGCATCGAACGCCGCGCCGACCTCATCGTCCTGGCCACCGGCTTCCGCGCCCGGGAGTTCCTCGACGGCGTCCGGGTGCGTGGGCGGGGTGGTGTCGAGCTGCACGACCGGTGGCGAACCGAGGGCCGCCCGACCGCCTTCTACGGATTGGCCGTTCCCGGCTTTCCCAATCTCTATCTGATCGCGGGACCGCACTCCTTCACCCCCACCAACAGCAATCCCGCCGTCAAACAGCACCAGGTCCGCTACATCATGCGCTGCCTGGCCCTCAGCGCCCGGCTGCGCGAACCGATCGAGGTCACCGAACAGGCGATGGCGAGCTACCTGGACCACCTCGACGACGCGCTCGACCGCACCGTCTGGCGCGACGGCAAGGCAACGACCTGGTGGAAAACGGCCGAGGGCACCGTCACCAATGCCTGGCCGGGGACGGTAGCGGCTTTCGGGAAGGCACTCGCCGCGAACAACCCGGCCCTCTCGTTCACGGTGCCGAACTCACCGGGACGGCTCTCGGGCAGCCCGCGACCACGTCCACACGACGAACCGTGCCGAACGGGATAGTGGCGCCGATTCGCGGAATCAGCCCCGGGTGGAGCTGATCGCACCGCGCACGCCCCCGAGGAGATCGCATACTCCTCGAGGGCGTCGCCGGTGTGACCCGATCACTCCTCGGCAGCTGCGGATCGTGCGTGCTGCGAAACAATGTTCGCGACCGTCCACATGACGTCGACGAGCGGTTTACGCCGACGATCCGTACCAGTGGCGTCACCGACCGGCAGCCCGACGGCCGCCATCGTCGCGATCTCCCAATAATCGGGCACCGTGAACTCGTGGTGCAGTCCGTCCCGGTCGAATGCCCGGAACTGATGCACCTGGAGTCCGAGTTCGTGTGCCTGAAAAGTCAGGTGCGCCACGGCCTGTCCGAGGTCGTAGTCGGCGAACTCGGAGTACTCGAAGTCGGTGTCCTCCACCCGCCGCTGCACGAGGTTGGCGACGAGGAGGCTCGCATCCGGTGCCCACGCCGCGGAACTTCGCGCGAGGAAACCGGCGAGCCGCCGATGAACAGCGTCCCCGCGCACCCCGGCGATGAATCGCCACGGTTGCGAATTGCCTGCCGAAGGCGCGCGCCGCGCAGCTTCGAACAGCGAGCGGACTTCGGCCGCCGACAGCGTGTGGTCACGGCGGAAACGCTTGGGGCTGTAGCGCTCGAGAACGAAAGGGTGCAGGGCGGAGGCGTGGACGGTCACACGAAAGGCAACCACTCGAGCGGACCTGACCTTCCCGGACACACCTGAGGCTCGGGCCGTCCGACCGGGCATGCGACCATACAGAGGTTGTCGGAGGTCGTCGCTATGCTCGGTGTCACCACGGCTCGAAGCCACTCCCAGGGGGAATCCATGACCGACCTACACCCGCGCACGTCCGGCCGTCCTCCGGAACCCGCTCGCACCGACGAGGTCGAGCTCGCCGTGTCTTCGAACGCTGTCCCGTTGTTCAGCACCCCCGACCACAACGAACCCACGGCGGCGACGCCGACCACCACTGGACACCAGTTCCCGACTTTCCTAGCCCCCGCGCACCACCGGTCCGACGACGACCCGCAACGCTAGAGCTGTTCCTCAGCCGTCGCGACGGCACCTGAGCGAGACGTTAAGCGACGCTCCAGATCTCGACGGCGGAGTGCCCCGCCCCTGCACGCCCATGCCGCGCGGTGAGATCACGCAACGGCATCCCGTGCGCAGACAACAGGTCAGGCGTGCCGCTGGGCGGGTTCGATCGAGTGGCGCCGCACCAGCAGGGTGATCGCCAACAGTGGATACACCAGGATCGGGAAGATGGTGCCGGGATAGAACTCCTGGTCGACGAGAATCGCGGTTCCGGTGAGCAGGCTGAAGTCGAACAGGCCGTGGATGACGGAGTTGGCGATGTTGCCTCGGGTGACGCGGCGCGTGAGATAGAAGAAGTAGCCCGCGAGACTGACGACGACCGCCTGGAAGATCGCCGACGCCCCATGGGTGATGCCGTTGGCCAGGTGTACTGCGCCGAATACGAGACTCGACCACAGCGCGACACGGCCCTCGGCGAGACCGTGATCGCGCAGCATCACCACCCCGATGCCGCGGAACATGCCTTCCTCGCCCCACCCGACGAACTGGGTGGCGATCAGCAGGACGACGACGAACAGCCACCCCTTCTCCGCGAGCGCGGTGTAGCTGATACCGCCGGCGACCGCGACCAGAAGAAGGATCGGCACCACCCGAACCCACGATCGGGTCGGCCGGTCGTCGCGCAGTACCGGCCGCAACCAGCCGAGGTACGTGATGACGGCGTAGGTGAAGATCAACGCGGCACCCAGCGGGATGATCATGCCGTAGAACAGCGCCCTGGTGGAGCGGAAGTCGTCCTCCCCGCTGAGGTGCTTCGTCAGAATGCCCCCACCCTGGATGATGGCGAGGTAGACGAGGACTATGACAGCGAACATCGGGTACGAGAGGTGCCGACGGGCCGCAGTCCTCGTCCGCGCTGGGATGTGCGGTGTGTTCATAATCGAATCCAAGCGCATGCGCCGCCGATCCTGTTGCACCCGACACCGCGACATCGCGGTGGATCGGTTCGGCGAAATCTCTGCAGAGCACCGATCGGATTGCGGCCACGATACGACGCTCGCCCCGAAACCAGCAAGACCGAGGAGGGGCCGTCCTCGGTGGCCTCGATGAACCGACCCGAGCGGGCCGGGCCGCAGGTAGCGGGTAGGCTCACCAGGTGAAGCAACTGTGAAAGACCTGACCGTCGGCGTCGTCGCGACCTCCCGCAAGGAAAACGAGCATCGGCTGGCCATCCATCCGGCCCACCTCGACCGCATCGACCCGGGACTGCGCGGGCAGATCTTTCTCGAACGTGGCTACGGTGACCGTTTCGGTTACTCCGACGAGGCGCTCGCTCCACTGGTCGCCGGATTCCGCACGCGCGCAGAACTGTTCGCCGAATGCGATGTGCTGCTGCTGGCCAAACCGCTGGCCGAAGACCTCGAGCAGATGCGGCCCGGCACGATCGTGTGGGGCTGGCCGCACTGTGTGCAGGACGCGCGAATCACCCAGCTGGCCATCGATCGGGAGCTGACCCTGATCGCGTGGGAGGCGATGAACCACTGGACGAAGGCAGGCGTGTTCAGCGTCCACGTCTTCCACAAGAACAACGAACTGGCCGGCTACTGCTCGGTGCTGCACGCACTCCAATTGCGTGGCGTCACCGGTGATTACGGTCGCCGGATGCGAGCCGCGGTGATCAGCTTCGGTGCTACCGCGCGCGGTGCGGTGCGGGCACTGTCGGCGCTTGGCATCAGCGATGTGACGGTGCTGACCCAGCGCAGTGTATCCGCGGTGGCCTCACCTTTCGCCTCGGTGCGGATGCAGCACTTCGAGCGCGACCCGGCCACCCCGAGCCGTACGTTGGCACTGAAGGCTCCGGAACCGGGACCGCTCGCGGAGATGCTGGCCGGTTACGACGTGGTCGTGAACTGCATGTTCCAGGACACCGAGGCGCCACTGACTTTCGTGACGAACGACGACCTCGATCTGTTCTCGCGCGGCACGCTGTTCATCGACGTGTCCTGCGACGAGGGGATGGGCTTCGAATGGGCGCGCCCCACCTCGTTCGCCGACCCCATGTTCACCGTGGGTACCGAGCTGCACTACTACGGTGTCGACCACAGCCCGTCGTTCCTGTGGGACTCGGCGACCTGGGAGAACTCCGAGGCGCTGCTCGAGTACCTCCCGGTCGTGCTCGCCGGTCCCGGCGCGTGGGACGCCAGCGACACGATACGCCGCGCCATCGAAATCCGAGGTGGTCGCGTGCAGAACCCACGGATCCTGTCGTTCCAGAACCGTTCCGACTCCTACCCGTACGCGGTGAACTGACGCAGGCCACCATCTCCGTCGCGCACGTCGCGTAACTCGCCCGATTCGGGTGCGCGCGGTGGTCTGCGAGGCATCTACCTGGTTGCCTTCGCTGTTGACGACGTAGATGGTGGGCGCGCGAGGGACGGAGTCGGGCGTGCGCGCTTCGTCGCAGTCGGTGTGGTGGTGGCGGGAGGTGGCCGCGTCGTTGTGGTTGCCGGTGGCGCGGTGGTGGTCGAGGTCGTGTGGGGCGGCGCTGTTGTCGTGGTGGTCGGTGTGGCGGTGGTTGTGGATGGGACGGTGACGGTCGGGGGATCAGCCGTTACCGTCACTGTGCTCGGCCCCACTGTCGTGGTATCCGAGGGAATCGCGGTGACGGGCACTGTGGCTTCCGGGACCGACGCGATACCCGGGTCTTGTGGCGGTGGCGTGGCCTGAACCGAAAGGCTTGCCGTGACAGACAAACTCATGCTGACCGAAGTATCCGGCGAATCCGCAGGCAAGGGATCGGTGGTCATGATGGTCGTCGTTTCCGGTGCGGGCGCGGTGCTCGGCGTTTCCGCGTTCGGTGCGTCGAATCCGGCATCGGCATCCGAGGCGACATCAGGAACGGCGAGCTCGCTCGGTACGTCGGCGGCCGCGCCGGAATCGACCACAGTGGGACTGTCGTCGACGGCGCAGTAGCCGGAAGTCCGTACGGACGGTTCGTCCGAGAAGGTCGCCGCATTGTTCGCCGGTATCGGCGAGCTCGAATCCGTCGGCGCTATCAGCGCTATCCCGATTCCCGTGACGACGGCCGCCGCCGCGACGCCCGTCCGCGACATCCGCCGCCGGTACCGATCGGCGGGTGCCGCCGAGGCGTGCCGTCCGTATCGACGCAGAACCCGAGGCCGAATCCCGGATTCGATTTCGCTGTTGTCGACGGATTCCATCCTGCGTTCTCTCTCGAGGTATGCCTACCGTGCGAACCGGTGGCAACAATGCGGACGTCGCGGCCCATTTCAGGGTTTCGAGTAGGGATGCACCTCGCGTAACCGTTGCCGGTGTATTTGTTGCAGTTCACCCGCGCGCGTCAGAAAGTCGGCGATGATTTCGAGTTCGGCGGTGTTGTAGTAGCTCAGCAACATCTTGTAACTCTCGACGATCATGGGTACGACGATTTCCTGTACCCGATGGGCCGCGAGTTCGGTGGCCATCACTATCACCCGACGACGATCGGTCGGGTGCAGCGAGCGGACGATATAGCCTTGCTTCTCCAGCCGGTTGAGCATGATCGTGACGCCCGCCGCGGTGAGGCCGAGCCGTTCGGCCAGCCTTCCCGGAGTGGTGGATTTCTCGTCCTCGAGCAGCACGATTTCGAGTGCGCGTCGATCGGTCTCGTTCACGCCGAGCACTCTGATCAATTCGCGAATCAGATCCTCGACGGATCCGTGATAGAACTCCAGCGCCCTTTTGAGCTCGACCGAGATCCGGGCGGGTTCGCTAGTTGTGGGGCACACGAGCTTTCCCATCAGCAGTCACCGATCAGGGCTTCCCTACGGGCGGGAGGATCGCCGCCGGGCGTTCGAAGGGGGCATGGTGGCTCCTGTCGATCGAACATCACGAGAGCGGCACCACCGCGGCCGCCGAAGTGAACCGTGGCTGTGTCGGACATGCAGCGTACGACACGATGGCGGGTGCGATACGCTCATCGGACTTTTCGGTCGAAATGGTTACCCACACCAAACCCTAAGTGGGGCAACCATTGTCGATAATGATGTATATGGTCTCGCCAGGACCGGGCCGCTCGCGCGACCCGGTCCGGACATCTTCACCACGGATTGTCGGCGCGGGCGCGGGTCATCGTGCCGTAGCGCCTGTCCATGTGCCTAGGTGACGGTGGTTGTGGTCAGGGTCGGGGAGGGGTTCGGGTAGCACGAAGTCGCTACGTTGCCGACGAACGAGACGTTGGTGGTCATGGTCATACCGGGACTGGTGTAGCTGGTTCCCGCGTACTTGCTGGTGATCGACGTTCCCGCGGCACCCGCGGTGACATTGATGGTCACCGCCGGCGGGGTAAAGCTGGTGCCGCCGGCGATCGGCCCGGGAATGGTGAGCACGACGTTCCCACCGGACGTCGCGACAGTGCCCGCCACGCTACCCCCGGAGGCGGTAGCCGAAACCAGAGTCGAATTCGCCGGGGTGGGAATGGTCATCTTCAGGTTGCTGATGTTGTTCACCGTGAAGCCGGAAGCCGAACTCGGCACCGACGACGCACCGGGTGTGATGGTGATGGCCACGGCGGATCCCGATGCCGCCGAGCCCGGGGCCGTGCCGGTGACCGTCGTGTTCATGCTCGAGGTCTGGCTGATCCCGAGGACGGTGCCCCGGCAGGCCCAGTTCACGCTGACCGGCGCCGCATTGACGGGTGCGGCCAAACAAAAGACGGTAGCGACGGCCACCGGAGCGATAAAGCCCGCACGAAACAGGGAAGTAGTCGATATCATGGCGATCTCCAGGAAATGTCGAGCAGCGGTGTGACGGTATGCCCAACTGCAAAGTGGGTGTTTTAAAAATATAGCTCGCCATCTTCTTTCCGTGGCTGAAATCGCGAATCGATACACCCCGGAATATCGTTATCCGCTATTAGTTATTTTCTCCGGATAGTTAATCGCGGAAAGGTTTCCGGTTCTTTCGGAACTGCGGAATGAACTGGTCCAGGGTGCACCGGCGGCGATGGCCGCCCGCGCCGCGCGGAGTTCCCGAGGCCTGGCCATCGCGACGGCGCCGACGGGTAGGCCGTCGCGGACGGCCACGGCGAGGAAGTCCCGGGATTCCAGGCTGCCTTCGACGAGGAGGTCGTCGTGCGGGTGGACCCAGCCGGCGAATTGCAGGGAGAGCCCGTGCTGATCGGTCCAGCCCCAGGGGATTTCGACGGGGACGGCGGGCCGGCCCAGGATGGCCCTGGCCGCGGCGGCTCCCGCGGACATCGCCGAATTCCACTGTCGGCCGCTCTCGAACTCGCCGCGGTGGGAGTTGAAGGCGGTGGTCGCATCGCCCGCGGCGAACACTCCCGGTGCCGATGTGCGGTAGTGCTGATCGATGACGATGCCCTCGTTGACGGCCAGGCCGGCGGCTTCGGCCAAGGCGGTGTCGGGCGCCGCTCCGATGGCGACCAGAACGGTCCCGGCCGACCAGCTGCGCCCGTCGGCCGCCGTGGCCGTCACACCGTCGACAGTGTCACCGAGATGCGTTGTGCTGACATCTGTTTCGATGGCGACGCCGTGCTCCCGATGGATGTCGCGCAGCAGGCTCGACACCGCCCGCGGCACCACCCGGTCGAGCAGCGCGGGGCCCGCGTGCAACAGCGTCACATCGGCGCCGAGGCCGCGGGCGGTGGCGGCCACCTCGCAGCCGATCAGCCCGCCGCCGATGATCAGCAGCGACCCGCGGGCATCGATCGCCGCTCGCAGCGCCGTGATGTCGGACAGCGTCCGCAAGGTGTGCAGGCGGGTGGACGCGGTGTCGATGGGGCGTGCCCGCGCGCCGGTCGCGAGCAGCAAGCTGTCGTAGCCGAGGTCTTCACCCGTGCTCAATCGCACCGACGCGCGATCGATGTCGATTGCGTCGACCCTGGTCGCCGGTCGCAAATCGATGACATTGTCGGCCCAGAACTTCGCCGGCTTCAGCAGGGTGCGTTCCACCGAGGCAGTGCCGGCCAGCAGTTCCTTCGAGACCGCGGGCCGACGATATGGCAACGTCGGTTCCGCGCCGACGATCACGATCTCGCCGGCATACCCCTCGCGGCGCAAGGTGTGTGCCGCGGTGGCACCGGCGACACCGGCGCCGACGATCACGATCCGCCCGCTCATCCGCGACTCACCTCACGCATGTCGAAGTCGGCCTTGGCCGCACCGCAGTCGGGGCAGGACCAGTCGTCGGGAATGTCGTCCCATCGGGTGCCGGGTTCGATCCCGTCCTCCGGCCAGCCGAGTGCCTCGTCGTACTCGAATCCGCATTGGACGCACTGGAACAGCTTGTAGTCCTTCATCGTCGGAGTTCCTTCGGTTCGAAATCGACCTTCTCGCGGACACCGCAGTCGGGACAGCACCACTGTTCGGGAATCAGCGACCAGGCGGTGCCCGCGGCGAAACCTTCACGGGGAGCGCCGAATCGCTCGTCGTAGACGTAGTCGCACACGGGGCAGAGGTAGGCGGCCATCAGAGCGCTCCGTACCGCGCGAGGATCTTCGCGCGCTTGCTCGGCTGGATATTCACCCGGCTGATGTCGCCGTCGTAGTGCGCGAGCACGCGATGGTCCATCACTTTGCGCCACAAGGGGGTCAGGTAGGCCAGGCCGATCAGGCTCGCGTACCCGCTGGGCAGTTCGGGCGCGCCGTCCATATGTCGCAGGGTCTGGTAGCGCCGGGTGGGATTGGCGTGGTGGTCGCTGTGGCGTTGCAGGTGGTAGAGGAAGATGTTGGTGACGATGTGGTCGGAGTTCCAGCTGTGCTCGGGGGTGCAGCGCTCGTAGCGACCCGAGGCGGTCCTGCTCCGCAGCAGACCGTAGTGCTCGAGGTAGTTCACGGTCTCGAGCAGGGAGAATCCGTAGACGGCCTGGATCACCAGGAAGGGCAGGATCGCGGGACCGAACACCGCGACCAGCGCCACCCACAGCACCACCGACATCGACCACGCGTTGAGCACGTCGTTGTGCAGCGAGAACGGGCTCTTGTCGAGCCGGCGCAGGCGGGTGGCCTCCAGCCCCCACGCGGACTTCAGGCTGCCCCAGACGCTGCGCGGCAGGAAGCTCCACAACGATTCGCCGAAGCGGGCGCTGGCCGGGTCCTCCGGCGTCGCGACGCGCACGTGGTGGCCGCGGTTGTGCTCGATGTAGAAGTGCCCGTAGAAGGTCTGGGCCAGCGTGATCTTCGACAGCCAGCGCTCGAGTTCGTCCTTCTTGTGGCCGAGTTCGTGGGCGGTGTTGATGCCGACGCCACCCATCGCCCCGATGGTGAACGCCAACCCGATCTTCGAGGCCAGGCCGAGACCGCCGTCGATCCCGAGCCAGGACAGGTTGTCCGCGGTCCAGAGGTAGCAGGCGAAGACCAGGCTGAACAGCTGCAGCGGAATGTAGGCGTAGGTGCAGTAGCGGTAGTACCTGTCGTCCTCCAGCTGTGCCATCACCTCCTCCGGCGGGTTCGCACCGTCGGGCCCGAAGAAGCGGTCGAGGGTCGGCAGCAGGACGTACACCAGGATCGGGCCGAGCCACCACCACACCGGCGCCACCAGCTGCCAGCCCAGCTGGTTGAACGCCCAGACGAGCGCCGTGGCCAGCATTGCCGCGCTGGGGGCGACGAGGCCGAACAACCACAGATAGCGCTTGGGATCACGCCATTGCAGGGCCGTGGCCGGTTCTTCGTGATTTCGCGATGTCGTCATCTCGTTCTCCTGATCACCGAGACATGTCCCGGGTGCTGTCGAGCAAATTTACAACTGATGCCGATGTGTGCTCAGTAAATACACACACGCCTTAGTTGTCAACGAAGCTGCCACTTCGGGCCACATGTACGATGACTGGGTGGCCGAATCGCCGAACTTCCAGTCCGAGATGCGTCAGCTGTTGCGCGACCGCATGCTCGACGCCGCCCGCACCATGGTCGTTTCCGAAGGGTGGGGCGCGGTGAACATGTCGCGCATCGCAAAGGAAGTCGGCATCAGCAGGCCGGTCCTCTACAAGGAGATCGGCACCAAGCAGGCATTGGCGGATGCCCTCATCGAGCGCGAGACCGGCATCTACCTGAGCGGGGTGGCCGAGACGCTGGCCGAGCATCCGGCCGACCCGCTCGCCGGGATCACCGCCGCTGCCGAGTACACCCTGCGCACCGCAGGTGACAACACGCTGATCAAGGCCGTCCTCTCCGCTCGCCAGGACGCCGACACAGCCCTGCTGCCCGCCCTGGTGAGCGACGCGCAACCCGTGCTCGTCCGGGCGGTCGACGCGCTCACGATCACGGTGCGCGACTACTACCGACTGCCTCAGCTGTCCGACGAGGAGATCGCCACGATCGTCGAGATCATGGTCCGGCTCACCCTGAGTCATCTGTTCCAGCCCACCGGCAGTGTGGACCGAGCGGTGGCGCAGATCGGTGCTGTGTTGGCCGGTGTGTTCCCGGCCTGAGTCGAACGCCGTGCTGCGGGCAGGCCACTGCGGAGCAATAATTCCTGACTGATTGGTTTGAAAACGAATTAGTTCAAATCCAGTGTTGAGCAAGAAGTTTCGTTGATACGGTCACCTGGCTGGGCCGTTTTGCCCGGTGCGTCTCGCGGCACGACGGTCCAGTCGGTCGCCTGATGCGTTCTCTGGCTTGATGAATCGAGACCACTATGTTCGGAATGCGCACCAGCCACCTTCTGGCAGCGATCACCGTGGCCGCACCTTTGCTCGCGACCGCCGCGCTCTCGGCGCCCGCGCACGCGGCAACCACCACCTGGACAGTCGTCAACCCCAACAGCAACGGCGCCTTCTCGGCGGTGTCGGGACCGCTGGTCGTGAAGAACAAGAGCGGGGCGACGCTGTTCACCTGTCCGAGCCTGTCCGCTTCGGGATCCCTGCCCGCAGGTACTCGAACGACGTCAGGACTGGGCGCGATCACGAGCATGGTTCCGCCGATCACCTGCACCAGCCCTGACGGCACGGCGTGGCAAGGGGCGTTCACCGCGGCGGCAGGCGCCTCGAACTTCACCGGTAAGTCTTACAACGCGACCACCGGAACCACCTCGATCGTCAACGGCGACCTCTTCAATTCGATCAACCTGATCTTCCGGACAGCCGTCGGGTATTCCTGCGGGTTCTGGACTCATCACACCGCGATGACGTACACGAACGCCACCTCCACTCTCAAAGCGACGACGGCCGTGGTGAAGTTGGCTACGGCCGAGGGGACGCCGACGTGTCAGGGACTCCTGACGCAGGGTGAGACGATCACCTTCGCCACCGAGTACAAGGTGACACCGGCGATCAAGATCACCGCCACGGTCAGCTGACCTGGCACCAGGCTGCCCTGACTATCGGCTCGGCTGTGTTCTCGGCGCCGGGATGTCGTGAATTCCATCCCGGCGCCGATCGTCCGAGTACAGCATCGACCGCGAAGTCACCGGCAGAGTGCGCGTAAGCCCGGTCCCGCACTGTGCCGGATGAAATCGCAGTCGGCGAGTCGCTCAACCGAGCCGAAAGCAACTGTGAGACTGGCGGATTCGGCGATCCGATAGGGTCGACTCGCCACCACCGAACCGAGCGTTCGCCGCAATCGGGAAATCTCGGCCCGGACCGCGACGGCGTGGTCCGCATCGCCGAACAGCGCTTCGCTGAGCCGTCCGACCGTCATGCCCTGCCGGCCGTGCAGGTGCAACAGCAGCAGGATCTCGGCATGGCGCGCCGACAGTGCGCAGCACCAGGCGGATTCGCCACCGAGTGCGCGCAGGGTGGGCGGGCCGGACAGGTCCAGTTCCAATCGGGTGAGCCGGGAGCCGGAGTCCGGGCGGATCAGCCATCCGTCGGCGAGTTGTTCGGCGGTGCACAGACCGAGCCCGGGGACGGTGATCGGGTGGTCGGGTCTCGGCACGGCCACCCGGTGCGTGGCTCCGACACCGACGGCCTGGGCCACCCAGCCGTTGTCGTCGACGACCAGGGCGGGGCCGGACAGTCCGGCCAGGGCGGGGCCCGCCGCCGAACGCAGCCGGTCGAGTCGGGTCTGGTGATGACGCCACAGTTGCGCTTCGGCGAGCCGCACGCCGGTGCTCACCAGCGCGGTGACGGCCGGATGCAGCGCCAGGGCGGGACCACTGATGTCGACGATGCCGAGCAGGGTGCCGGTGCGCGGGTCGTGGATCGGGGCCGCCGTGCAGAACCAGGGGTGCTGGAACTGCTCGAAGTGCTCACCGGAGAACAACTGGACCGGATTGGCCTCGGCCAGCGCGGTGCCGATCGCGTTGGTGCCGACCGCGTCCTCGGTCCAGCGCGCGCCTTCGCGGAATCCCAGGGTGTCGGCCCGGTGGCGCACCTTCACCGAACCGTGCCGCCACAGGATCACGCCCTCGGCGTCGGCGACCACCAGCATCAGCTGGGAAGCGGTGTCGGCGATGTCGGACAGCGCCTGCGTGAGGTCCTCGATCACCGCGGTGAGCGAGGATTCGCGGCGCCGACGTTCGACATCGTCGACGGCCAGCATCGAGCGCGCCCTCGGCCGGTCGGGCACCAGACCCGCCGCCAGCACCCGCGACCACGACCGGGCCACGAGGGGACGAGGGCGCAGCGGCGAACGCCCACCGGCGATCACGGCGTCGTGCATGCGGATCAGCTCGCGCGCGTACCCGGAGAGGTCGGTGCCCGGTTCGAACGCGCCGAAATCGCCCACGCCTGCGCCCTTCATCGGTGCTGTCTGCCAGCGCTGCAACGCGCTGCAACGATTGTGCCACCCGCCCCGCATGGCGTGTGCTTCATGTCACAGATTGTGGAGGAGGATTCGATGACCCAGACACTCGATCCCGTCGTCGACGGATCGGACGTAGCCGGACCCCAGCAGCGGGTGGACGCGTGGCTGACGGCGTTCGAAGCGGCCCTGGCCGCCCGCGATGTCGACACGGCGGCGAGCATGTTCGCCACCGACAGCTTCTGGCGCGACCTGATCGCGTTCACCTGGAACATCAAGACCGTCGAAGGCCGGGCGGGCGTCGCCGACATGCTGCGCGCCCAGCTCGCCGACACCGACCCGTCCGGATTCCACACCACCGAGACACCGACCGAGGCCGACGGGGTGATCAGCGCGTGGATCGGTTTCGAGACCGGGGCCGGACGCGGTGTCGGGCACCTGCGGCTCACCGACGAGGGCGCGTGGACCCTGCTCACCACCCTGCAGGAGCTGAAGGGCTTCGAGGAGAGCAAAGGTCCACGGCGGCCGAAGGGCGTGCGTCACGGTGCCGACCGCGCCCGGGTGACCTGGTCCGAGCAGCGTGAACGCGAACAGCACGAACTCGGTTACACCCGGCAGCCGTTCGTGCTCGTCGTCGGTGGGGGACAGGGTGGTATCGCCCTCGGTGCGCGGCTGCGTCAACTCGGCGTGCCCGCCCTCGTCCTCGACAAGCACGACCGGCCCGGTGACCAGTGGCGCAAGCGGTACAAGTCGCTGTGCCTGCACGATCCGGTCTGGTACGACCACCTGCCGTATCTGCCGTTTCCCGACAACTGGCCGGTGTTCGCGCCGAAGGACAAGATCGGTGACTGGCTCGAGATGTACACCAAGGTGATGGAGGTGCCGTACTGGTCCAAGACCACCTGCACCTCGGCGCGCTACGACAAGGCGAGCGAAACCTGGGTGGTCGAGGTGGAACGCGACGGCGACCCGCTCGTGCTTCGCCCGCACCACCTGGTGCTCGCGACCGGGATGTCGGGCAAACCGAACATCCCGAATTTCCCCGGGATGGAACGCTTTCGGGGCGACCAGCACCACTCCAGCGGGCACCCCGGGCCGGACCGCTACGCGGGCAAACGTGCCGTGGTGATCGGGGCCAACAACTCCGCCCACGACATCTGCGGTGCCCTCTGGGAGGTGGGTGCCGAGGTCACCATGGTGCAGCGGTCCTCCACCCACATCGTGAAGTCGGATTCGCTGATGGAGCTCGGTCTCGGCGACCTGTACTCCGAGCGAGCCCTTGCTGCCGGAATGACCACGCACAAGGCCGATCTCACCTTCGCGTCGCTGCCGTACCGGATCATGCCCGAATTCCAGATCCCGGTCTACGACGCGATCCGTGAGCGAGACGCCGACTTCTACGCGCGCCTGGAGCGCGCCGGGTTCGAGCTCGACTGGGGCGACGACGGCTCCGGATTGTTCATGAAGTACCTGCGCCGAGGTTCGGGCTACTACATCGATGTCGGCGCCGCCGAACTCGTCGCCAACGGCGATATCCGTCTGGCGCACGGGCAGGTCCGCGAACTCACCGAGGACAGCGTGATCCTGGCCGACGGCACCGAACTACCCGCCGATCTCGTCGTCTACGCGACCGGCTACGGGTCGATGAACGGCTGGGCGGCCGACCTCATCGGCCAGGACGTCGCCGACGCGGTGGGCAAATGCTGGGGTTACGGCTCGGGCACCACCAAAGACCCGGGCCCCTGGGAAGGGGAGCTGCGCAATATGTGGAAGCCGACCCAGCAGCCCGGCTTGTGGTTCCACGGCGGCAACCTGCACCAGTCCCGCCACTATTCGCTGTACCTGGCCTTACAGCTGAAGGCCCGGTTCGAAGGGGTGCCGACCCCGGTCTACGGAAAGCAGGAGGTGCATCACCTGAGCTGACCACCCTCGACACGGCGAGCAGTCGGGTGGCTGATCCTCAGGCCGGTGGGATCAGGTCGCTTTCGCTGACGGTGTACGTCAGCGGCGGGTAGACGAAGTCTGTTTCGTTGTTCTCACGTCGTCGCAGGCGGTAGAACTCTCGTCGCTGATCGTCGTCGGCCGAGGTGAGACGTACGCCCTGCGCCAGGTACGGCCGGCCCTCGCGGAACCGGATGAAGGTCTTCGATTTTCGGAAGGTCACGCCGAGCCACTGGTTTTCGACCGACCGTGCGGACGGCTCGAGCACGATCTTGTGCTTGAACCGCCGATTCGCGGCGACCGAGAACACGACGACGCTGTGGTGGGCGAGGGGGATCGCGAAATTCTCCTCGGTCCCCTTCCGTTCGAAGATCAGGGTCCGCGGCGGTGCCTCGGGGTGGCGATAGCAGGAGAAGACGGCGATGAAGGACTGATCGGCGAGGTCGAGTGCTTGGTCGGAATGGCTGCCCATGGTGGCGTAGGTGTTCGTATAGCTCTCGATGAGCGCGTTGTCGAAACCGACCGTGAGTCCCGCTCGAATTCGTATCTGCTGTGCCAGGTGGTGATGTACCGGCTGGAACCGCTGCGTCGGGCGGGCGTAGCGGGTGGTGGTTCGGACGAGCGGCACGCGACCCGCCGCATCGGTGTCGGTGAGAGTCGCGCCGCGCCGGCCGTTCCCCGTTTCCTCCAGGAGAGCCGAACCGGAAAGCTCCGTGTAGAGGTTGCGCTCGAAAGGCAAAGCATACGAGGCTATTTCGTCGGAGATGTCAGATTCTGGGAGCATCGTAGTCTCCTGTGTTCATGCTGAAGGGAAACCGGTCGCCGTAGGCGATGAAGGACGTGGTTCTGTTCTCTTCGGCGTAGAGCCCGCGCAATTCGTCGACGCCTTCGAGGGTGGGCGGCTCCAGCTTCACCAAGCCGCCGGCGCGCTTCAGGAAGGTCTGGCCGTCCCTGTGTACGGCTTCGGCGTTCGAGCAGCGCACCACGTAGCCCAGACGGGTCGGCAGCGATCCGACGTCCGGCGCCGGGGGGCGGATCTCGTGGGTGTACAGGCGGTTGGTCGACAGCGGCATGAAGAACACGGAGCCGGGATACAGGGTCAGATCGAATCGCACGGGGACCCCGTCGCGTGCGTCGGCCGAATCCTTCAGGCGGAAGCGGAGTTCGGTCAGACCACTGATATTCCGCACGCCGTAGTCGAAGGGGTCGGCGGCCATGGGCGCCAGCATGTCGAGTCCGTCGTAGAAGGTGCAGAAGGCCATGATGCCGCCGACGGGCATGTCCTTGGTCTTGTCGGCATGGGCCGAGATCTTGGCCTTGGACTGTTTGCGCCCGGCCGTGGCCGGGGTGTTGTGATAGATCTGGGCGAGAACGTGATTGAGCGGCGCGTGGCCACGGAACACGGTGGCGGCCTCGTTGTTCAGGGCGTCGACGATGCTCGTGTCGGTCGGGCCGAAGCCCTCGGTCGGCCCCGAGAGATTCGTCGAGCAGCGCAGCAGCCGGAAATGTAGTTCATCACCTCTTCGCGAGACAGGTGTCAGGTAGATACCGCTGCGGTGGGCCGAACCCGGTTTGGTGGACTCGGTCAGGGACTGGAAGGTGTGTTCGGCGCTGATCCGTCCGAAGTGGTCGTCTTCGCGGGCGAAGAAGCGGCGGTAGTACACGCCGACTCGATGCACACGAACCGGGACACGACCGAGGTCGATGACAGTCGGCAGGTCGTCGTCGCCGTGGCCGTGTGACAGCTTCCGGACTATGAAAACCCGTGCGGCCGAACGCAGCTGATGCTCATTGATCGCAGCCATATCGCCACACAGGTAGACGGTCTTCTGTGTGAGATCCGTCGATCCGGCGGCGAGATCGTCCGGGGTGATCGTGGTCCCGAAGAAGTCCGTGATCGCGGTGTCGCGCAATCCCGTCGGTGCGATCAAGACGTTGCCCGTGTCGTCCAGGCGGGCCTCCGTCTCGGTGTGCGTCATATGATCACGGCTTCCTGATTCGGGTGGAGCGGTAGTGGCTCGGCGCGCTACCGGTCCACCGGTGAAACGCCCGGCGGAAGGCGCTGGCCTCCGAATAGCCAAGGTGAGCGGCGAGATCCGCGATCGGCTCGTCTCCGTGCACCAACGCCTCGACGGCGCGGTCGCGAAGGATCTCCTCCTGGATCCGCCGCTGGCTGGTGCCGTCGGCACGCAGCAGCCGCCGCAGGTGCGGCGCGCTGATCGATAGGCGGCGGGCGAGCTCGTCGGCACCGAGCCAGGGACCGTTCGGGTTGCGCTCCATGATCGCGCGCACCCGTGCCGCGGTGGTCGTGGCCTGCTCCTGTGCGTAGAACAGGACACCGGGGGAGTCACGGAGGAACCGTTTGAGGTCGGCTTCGTCGCGCACCACCGGCATGGGCAGCAACGCCGCGTCGAACGACATCGCCAACCGCGATGCGCGGAAGGTCGGCCGGACGCCGAAAATCGTCGTGTACTCGTCGGCAAGGTGCTCGGCATCGAACGGGAAATCCACGGAAAGCAACGTGATCGGCGCTCCGATCAGCCAACCGGCGAACCGGTGCACCCCACCGGTCATCGCGAACGCGACGAACGGATCGAGGCGCACGTCGGGATCGGCGATACCGATCGTGGCGCGGCCCGCGTCGTCGGCGCGCGACGACCAGCGGATGCCGGTGGTCACGGAGGACAGTTCGAACATGCGGGCGAGCGCGCCGCGCAGGTCCCGGGTGTGGATGACGGTGAGTCCGGCCAATCGCAAGGTGCCGCGCGCTACCGGTCGGGGACCCAAGCCCAGCAGTTCGTCGTCGGTCTGCTCCCAGAGGGCGCGGATCACCCCGGTCGTCTGCTCCGGTGTCATCCGGGCACGGTCCTCGGCGTAGAGCCGCCAGTCGAGTCCCGCTCCACGCAGCGCGCGCTCCACATCGAGGCCCCGTTTCACCATCGACTCGACTGTCGCCCGGAAGAACCGCATCGGAATCGTATGCGCCACTTGGCTCCTTCGACGTCGGGCGAGGCGATTCGTACGGTACCGCAGCGGCGATGATCGTTTCGGTCCCCCGAAGGGCCCGCTGCGGTCCTCGTCGGCGGGCAATCGAACTCATAGCGTCATAGGTGACAGCCGCATGGCTGATCTATGGAGAGGACTGTCCTGTGACGCAACGGGTATTCGTCGTCGGTGTCGGTATGACGAAATTCGAGAAGCCGGGTCGGCGATTCAACGAGGACGGCAGCATCTGGGACTACCCGGATATGGCACGGGAATCGGGCACCAAAGCCCTCACCGACGCGGGCATTTCCTATACCGAGGTGCAGCAGGCCTACGTCGGCTACGTGTACGGCGAGTCGACGTCGGGACAGCGGGCGGTCTACGAACTCGGCATGACCGGTATCCCGGTGGTCAACGTGAACAACAACTGCTCGACCGGGTCGACCGCGCTGTATCTGGCGGCGCAGGCGATCCGCGGCGGCCTGGCCGACTGTACGCTCGCGCTCGGTTTCGAGAAGATGCAGCCCGGCTCGCTCGGTACCACCTTCGACGACCGCGAGCAGCCGATGGCCAAGCACATGCAGGCCCTCGCCGAAATCTCCGAGGTGCTCTTTCCGCCCGCTCCCTGGATGTTCGGCGCCGCGGGCCGGGAGCACATGAAGGAATACGGCACCACCGCCGAGCATTTCGCGAAAATCGGTTACAAGAACCACAAGCACTCGGTGAACAACCCGTATTCGCAATTCCGTGACGAATACACCATGGACCAGATCCGCGATTCGCGAATGATCTACGACCCGCTCACCAAGCTCCAATGCTCGCCTACCTCCGACGGTTCCGGCGCGGCGATCCTGGCGAGCGAAGATTTCGTGAACGAACACGACCTCGCCGGTCGAGCGGTCGAAATCGTGGGTCAAGCCATGACCACCGACTTCGCCTCGACCTTCGACGGCACCGCCAAGAACATCATCGGCTACGACATGAATGTCGCCGCCGCGGCCGAGGTGTACAAGCAGGCCGGTCTCGGTGCCGAGGACTTCCAGGTCATCGAGCTGCACGATTGCTTCTCGGCCAACGAACTGCTGCTCTACGAGGCGCTCGGCCTGTGCGCGCCCGGTGAGGCCGGTCGGCTGCTCGACGACAACCAGACCACCTACGGCGGCAAGTGGGTCGTGAACCCCTCCGGCGGCCTGATCTCGAAGGGCCACCCGCTCGGCGCCACCGGATTGGCGCAGTGCGCCGAACTCACCTGGCAGCTGCGCGGCACCGCCGATGCCCGGCAGGTCGACAACGTGACCGCTGCCCTGCAGCACAACATCGGCCTCGGCGGCGCCGCGGTCGTCACCGCATACCAGCGCGCCGACCGCTGACCGGCCTTCCACCACACCACCATTCGCAGGAGAACACGCATGGGTCACATCGAGAAGACCGCCACCCTCAACGCCCCCGCCGAGAAGTTGATGGGCGTGATCACCGATCCGTCCACCTGGGGCGACTGGTTCACCATCCACGAGCGCTGGATGGTCGAACCACCGGCCACCCTGACCGAGGGCGCGACGCTGACCGCCAAGATCTTCATGCTCGGCATGGCCAACAAGTTGGAGTGGGTCGTCGGCGAGGTCGCCCCGACCAAGCTGGTCATGACGGGAACCGGGATGGCCGGGGTGAAGGCCACCTTCTCCTTCGACCTGACCCCCGACGGCGACGAGACCGAGGTCCAGGTCGCGGGGGAATTCGAGGGCTCGCTGATCAAAGGCGCCCTCGGCAAGGCCGTCGAGAAGGACGGCACCAAGCAGCTGCAGACCTCGCTGGACAAGCTCGCCGCCCTCGCCGCCGGAGCCTGACCATGGGCGACGTCTACGAGTTCGACCGCGACGGTCTGAACCTGTGGTCGGACGAAGAGCGGTTCGAGGTCACCAGGGAGCGGCTGGCCGAGTACGCGGCCGCGACCAACGACCCGATCCCCGCGCATCGCCGCGGTGACGTGGGTTCGCCGGTGTTCGCCATCGTCCCGGCCTTCGACGCGCTGATGGCACCCGCCGTCGACGTGGTGCCGATGGACATCTTCGGCCGGATCACCCATGGCGAGCAGGATTTCCACTTCCACCGCCCGATCGAGCCCGGTGACAAACTGGTCTCGCGCGGGCGCGTGATCGGCTGGGAGACCAAGTCCACCGGCTCGCTGGTCTATATCCACCTCACCTGCGAGGACGAGGTGAGCGGTGACCTGGTCAACGAGCAGTACCTGTCCGGCTTCTTCCGCGGGGTCGACGCCGGCGACAGAGTCGGCGAGGCGATCCCGGTGATCGAGCCCTATACCGAGCTCAAACAGTCCTCGCCGCAGGCGAAGACCGCCCACCACGTGGACGACGACCAGACGTTCCGGTACGCGCCCGCCTCGGGTGACCCGGTACCGCTGCATCTGGACGAGGAAGTCGCCAAGGACGCCGGTCTGCCCGGCATCATCGCGCACGGTCTGTGCACGATGGCGATGGCCGGGTGGGGTGTCCTCGCCGAAGTCGCCGATTCCGATGTTTCGCGGGTGAAGCGCTTGGCCGTGCGTTTCTCCAAGTTCGTCTTCCCTGGTGACGACCTCGAGACGCGAATCTGGAACGCGGGCACCGACAACGGTGTCACCACGTACGCGTTCGAGACCGTGCGAGGGACCGATGTGGTGCTGAGCAACGGCATCGCCGAAATCGCGGACTGACCCATGACCCGCCCGCGCCGAATCCTCGTGCGCGGGCCGGTCTTCGAGCGGCGGGCACTGACCGCCGGCTGTCGGACCCACATCCGTGGCGTCCGACCGAGACTGTGAACGGAGGAGTAGGCATGGGTGCCTTGGAAGGACGGGTCGCGGTGATCACCGGTGCCGGTCGCGGGATCGGACGTGAGCACGCGCTGCTGTTCGCCCGGGAGGGTGCCGCGGTCGTGGTCAACGACCTGGGCGGCAGCAACAGCGGTGACGGTGTCGATGGGGGCCCGGCGCAGGAGGTGGCGAACGAGATCGTCGCCGCGGGCGGCCGGGCGGTGGCCGACACCGGTGACGTCGCCAGCTGGGCGGGCGCTGAAGCCCTGGTCGCGCGAGCGATCTCGGAATTCGGTGGCCTCGACGTGGTCGTCAACAACGCGGGTATTCTCCGCGACGGCTTCATCCCCAGCCTGTCGGAGTCGGACTGGGACGCCGTGGTCGCGGTGCATCTCAAGGGTCATTTCGCGGTCATGCACCACGCCTCGGCGTACTGGAAGGCCGAGTCCAAGGCAGGCCGACGACCCAACGCGGCGATCATCAACACCGGCTCGGCATCGGGTGTGACCGTGCCCAACGCGGGCCAGGCCAACTACGGTTCCGCCAAGGCCGCGATCGCGGCGCTGACCCTGGTCGCTGCCGACGAGCTCGAGCGCTACGGCGTGCGGGTCAACGCGATCGCCCCGATCGCCCGCACCCGGCTGACCCTGGCCACCCCGGGAATGGGCGCGCTGATGGCGGCCGAGGCGGCCGACGCCGAAGCCGAGGGAAGCTTCGACGCTTTCAGCCCGGCCAACATCTCACCGCTGGTCGCCTACCTGGCAGGCGAGAAGTGCCCGATCACCGGCAAGGTGTTCGCGGTGCAGGGCGGCGCGATCAGCGAACTCGCCGGCTGGCACGACGTCAAGACCATCGAGACCGACGAGGCGTGGTCGATCGACGACATCGCCGCCCGGCTGCCCTGAACCACCAATCCTGGAGTGAACAACGATGTTCGAATGGTCCGAGACCGACGAGATGATCCGCGAATCCGTGCGCGCGTTCATCGACAAGGAAGTTCGTCCTCACATCGACGAACTCGAACACGGCGAGCTGCCGCCGTACGACATCATGCGCACCCTGTTCAGCCGGTTCGGGCTCGATGTGATGGCGGGTGAGGCGGTCGACAAGATGCTGGCCGAGGAGCAGGCCAGGGCCGACCGGATCGCGGCGGGTGAGCCCGCGCCGGAGAAGCCGGACAAGAAAGCCGCGCCGAACCCGCTTGCGGCGCAGGGCAGTATGGCCGCGGTACTCATCAGCGAACTGACCGGCGTCACGCTGGGTAGCGTCGCGGCGGTCGGTGTCAGCCTGGGTCTCGGGGCGGCGACCATCGCCGCACGCGGCACGCTCGCGCAGAAGCAGCGGTGGCTCAAAGACATCGTCACCCTGAAGAAGGTCGCGGCGTGGGCGATCACCGAGCCCGACTCCGGTTCCGACGCGTTCGGCGGCATGAAGACCTACGTCCGTCGCGATGGTGAGGACTACATCCTCAACGGCCAGAAGACGTTCATCACCAACGGCCCGTTCGCCGACACCGTGGTCGTCTACGCCAAGCTCGACGAAGGCGACGGTGGCGACAAGCGCGACCGCAAGGTGCTCACCTTCGTGCTGGACAAGGGCATGGAGGGGTTCACTCAGGGCAAACCGTTCAAGAAGATGGGCATGCATTCCTCGCCCACCGGTGAGTTGTTCTTCGACAATGTGCGGCTGGGCAAGGACCGCCTCCTCGGTGAGACCGAGGATCACCAGGGCGGTGACGGCCGGGAAAGCGCGCGGGCCAGTTTCATCGTCGAACGGGTCGGCTGCGCGATCTTGTCGATGGGCATCATCAACGAATGCCACCGGCTGTGTATCGAATACGCCAAGTCGCGCAAGCTGTGGGGCCAGGAGATCGGCCGCTTCCAGCTGGTCCAATTGAAGCTGGCCGAAATGGAGATCGCGCGTCTGAACGTCGAGAACATGGTGTTCCGGGCGTTGGAGAGCTCGGCGGCGGGCAAGATGCCGACTCTGGCACAGGCCTCGGCGATGAAGCTGTATTCCACCAGGGCCGCCACCGATGTCGCGATGGAAGCGGTGCAGTTGTTCGGTGGCAACGGTTACATGGCCGAATACCGGGTCGAGCAGCTGGCCCGTGACGCGAAGTCGCTGATGATCTACGCGGGCAGCAACGAGATCCAGGTGACCCACGTCGCCAAGGGCTTGCTCGCGCAGTGAGCGGTGCGCCGGCTGACCGCCCACACCGGGCGGTCAGCCGGTCGGTCAGCTGGAACCGCTGGGCAGCCCCGCCGAGCCGCTGCCCAGCTGGGGATCACCGGTGACCTCGACGACGAGGGTCTTGGTGGAGGAGCCCTGGGTGGCCACGATCGTGTACGTGCCCTTGGCCGGCGGGCGCCAGGTGCCGCGGATCGCGCTGCGCTGCCGGTCCGGGTAGTCGAGGCGCTCGGGTGAGGTGAGCTCGCTGCCGTTGATCGTGACGGTGGCGGGCAGTGCGTAGTCGGCGCCGAACATCCGGGCCATGACCGTGCAGTTGGCACCCACATAGTCGCAGGCGACGGGCATTTCGCTGTTGCCCCAGGCGTAGATGGTGATGTCCTCCACCTCCGCCGAGGCCGCGGGAGCCAAGGTGGCCGGGAGGATCAGTGCGCCCGCCGCGAGGGCGGTCAGTCCTGCGATTCGCATGGGTTCGGTGGTCCTTCGCATCGGTGTAGTCGGTCCCGGTGTTCGATGGGACCGCGTGAAGCGGAAGAGTTCCACAATTCTCGCAGGGCCGGTACCCCGAAAACACACGGCTTGACCCTGGCTTCGCGCCGATCGCCGGATCCGCTACCCCGCGCCGCCGAAATCCGGTTGCGAATCGTGTGTGACGGGACTTTACGGTGTCCGCTCGGTCCGCTCGCGGCGCGGCCCGCCGCGTGCCCGTACTCTGTTGAGTGCCTGCGTATTTGGCGGCCAAAAGCCCGTAGAATGGAGCCCGATGGACCACTCGGACCGTTTCCCTCGTCCTGTTCCAGTGACGGTGCCGAAGCTACTGGTCGGTTTAGGGGCGGTACTGGTTGTCGCCGCGGCGATCGCATCCTTCACCTTCACCTCGACTCTCGCGGCGGTGGCGGGGGTTCCGGAGCATCTGACGTGGTTGTGGCCGCTCGTCGTCGGTCTGACGGTCGCGCTGGTCGCCTGCACTTTCATCACGCTGGTCGGCATCCGTGACGAGAAGGCCACGTCCCTTGTCCGGTTCTACGAGTTGCTGCTCCTCGTCACCGTGCTGGCCAGCATCTGTGGCAACGTCGTGTCCATCTCGCGCGATCCGATCCAGATGGGGACCCTCGCGACGGCGATCGTGGTCTCGGTTCCCCCGATCTGTCTGATGGTCTGCGTCGGAAACTGCCTGCTGCTCACGGCGGTCGTCCCCGTGCGCATCGTGGCCGCCATTCCGCAGGACGACTGGCGGCTCAGGGTCCTCGGCATTCCGAGTACACCGGCGCCGTCCAAGGACCAGGAGACGGCCCAGCAGGAAAGCGCCTCCTGGTGGGACCAGCACCGCAACGAGGCACGGACTCCACCCGCGGCTCCGAAAACCCGCACGTAGGCGGAGCGACCACGGTGCGCTGCTCGGCTGAGTAGGGTCGGCGGAAAGTGACCAGGACCGGAAGGTGGCCAGTAGTGGGGATCGATCAGCGAGCTGTAGTGCGGATGAACGCGCTGGAAATCGCGGAGTTTCTCGACAATACGAGGGTGCTCACGCTGGCCACCCTCGACCGGTCCGGAAAACCGCACCTCACCGCCATGTGGTTCGGCCACATCGACGGTGTCGTCTACTTCGAGACCAAGTCGAAATCGCAGAAGGCGGTGAACCTGCGCCGCGATCCGACCATCGCCTGCATGGCCGAAGCGGGCGACACCTACGACCAGCTGCGTGGCGTGTCGATCGAGGGCACCGCCCACCTGATCGAGGACACACAGGACGAGGAGTACTGGCGGGCCGCCGTCGACATCTACGAACGCTATGTCGGTCCGTACAGCCCCGAGGTCCATCCGTTCGTCGAGCAGATGATGAACAAGCGCATCGTGATCCGGGTCGACCAGACCAAGGTCAGGTCCTGGGACCACCGCAAGCTCGGCCTGCCCGCGATGCCGCTGTCGGGTCGTACCGCCGAGGCCTGACCTCATGTAGTTGCAGTTTCTGAAAAATTGCAGTTTGTGCTAACTTGGCGGCATGTCTTCCGAGCCGGCCAAGCAGCCCTCGATCGGCCTGCGTGAACAGAAGAAGCAGCGGACCCTGATCGAACTGTGCCTCGCCGCACGGCGATTGGCGGTCCAGCACGGCCTGGAGGCGACCAATGTCGACGACATCGCCAAGGCGGTCGGCGTCTCGCCGCGCACCTTCTTCAACTACTACGACACCAAGCTCGACGCGGTGGTCGGTCCGGTCGGCGACATCGGCACGCCCGAAGCGCGACAGGAGTTCGTCGCCGGCGGTCCGACCGGGGTGCTCATCGAGGACCTCACCTGGCTGCACGCCGCCGGATTCCAGCCCGAAAACGAAGTGCGCGAAGGTATCTCGTTGGTCACCGAACTGATCACCGCCGAGCCGAGAGTGCTCGCCGCCTTCATCGCCTCGGGCGCCCGTTTGGAAGCCGCCACCGCCGAACTGCTCTCGGCGCGGCTCGGTGCCGAGGTCGACCCCGAATTCGCCTCGCTCACCGCGGGAATCATGACGACCATCACCACGCGGGCGGCGATGTCGCTGGCCGCGGATCCGAACGGGTCGCTCGCCGCAGCGCTGCACGAGCACTGCGCCATGGCCGCCCGGCTGTTCGATCGGCCGGTCGACACGACAAGGGAGACGCACCGATGACCACGACGGCCGACTCGCCGCCGACCCCGATCGTCCTGACGCAGAAGCGGATCTGGCTGATCTTCTCCGCGCTGATCGCGGGTATGTTCCTGGCCAGCCTCGACCAGATGATCGTCGGCACCGCCATGCCGACCATCGTCGGCGAACTCGGTGGGGTCTCCCACATGGCCTGGACCGCCACCTCGTATCTGCTCGCCACCACCATCGTGATGCCGATCTACGGAAAACTCGGCGACATGTTCGGCAGGCGCTGGTTGTTCCTGTTCGCGATCACCGTGTTCACCGCGGCCTCCGTCGGTGCCGCCGCGTCGACGGGATTCTGGGAGTTCATCGCCTTCCGCGGCCTGCAGGGCGTCGGTGGCGGCGGTCTGATGATCCTGGCGCAGGCCATCATCGCCGATGTGGTGCCTGCCAAGGACCGTGGCAAGTACATGGCGCCCATGGGCGCCGTCTTCGGAATCACCTCGGTCGCCGGGCCGCTGCTCGGTGGTCTGTTCGCCGACCACCTCGACTGGCGCTGGTGCTTCTGGATCAATGTGCCGATCGGTATCGCCGCGCTGTTCATCGCCTTCCGCTACCTGAGCATCCCCAGCCATCGACCCAAGTTCCGGCCCGACTACCTGGGCATCGTGCTCATGTCGGCCGCGACCACCCTGCTGATCCTGATCACCGACTGGGGCGGCAAGCAGTACGACTGGGGTTCGACGGTGATGCTGTCGATGATCGCGGCGTTCGTCGTCGTGGTCGCGGCGTTCGTCTTCGTCGAGTCGCGCGCCGAGGAGCCGATGCTGCCGCTGTGGCTGTTCCGCAATCGCACCTTCGTGCTCACCTCGGTGATCGGATTCCTGGTCGGCCTGGTGATGTTCGCGGCGATCGGTTTCATCCCGACCTACCTGCAGATGGCCAGCGGTACTTCCGCCTCGGTGTCGGGTCTGCTGCT
This sequence comes from Nocardia sp. NPDC050378, assembly GCF_040655675.1. Lineage (NCBI taxonomy): Bacteria > Bacillati > Actinomycetota > Actinomycetes > Mycobacteriales > Nocardiaceae > Nocardia > Nocardia sp. NPDC050378. The sequence goes on along the minus strand of NZ_JBFAKI010000007.1, from coordinate 99,317 downwards.
GATCCCGATGATGATCGGCATGATGCTCACGCTCATCACCTCGATGAACGTGATCACCAAGACCGGTCGTTACCGGGTGTATCCGCCCATCGGTGCCGCACTCATCGCCATCGACATGCTGTGGCTGACCCGGCTCGACGCCAGCACCTCGATGTGGGTGGTCTCGGCCATGCTGTTCGTGATGGGCGCGGGCCTCGGCCTGATCATGCAGATCATCGTGCTCGTGGTGCAGAACGCGGTGGCCCCCGACCAGATCGGCACGGCGACCAGTGCCAACAACTACTTCCGTGAGATGGGTGGCGCGCTCGGCATCGCGATCTTCGGTTCCATCTTCACCGGCAGGTTGACCGAGAATCTCACCGGCGCGTTCCAGGCGAACTGGCAGGAAGCGGCGGCGGCGAACATCGACCCGAGCGCGCTGATCCCCTCGGTGGTCAAGAACCTGCCGGACAAGCTGCACGACGCGATCGTCGGTGCCTACGTCGACGCGCTGGTTCCCGGCTTCTGGTACCTGATCCCCGGTGCGATCCTCGCGTTCGCGCTCGCGTTGTTCATCCCGCACCTGACGCTGTCCGACGAGGCGGGCATGGTCGCGCGCGGCGAAGCCGTGATGGCCGAGGAGGAGCCGGACCTGGTCAAGGAGGGGTGAGTGTTCGGGCCGCGCCTCTCAGTCGTCGATGTGCAGTTCGGCGCCGAGAGCGGTGAAGGCGGTGGGAGTCAAGCCGAACATGGCCCGGAACGTGTCACTGAAGTGTGAAGGTGAGGCGAAGCCCGCGTCGGCGGCGGCTCGGGTCAGGTCGTGGCCCTCGGTGAAAGCTTTCGCCACGCGCAGCATTCGCGCCCATTGGACATAGCGGCGGAAACTCGTGCCGGTCTGTTCGGCGAAGGTACGCAGGAAGTACGAGGTGGAAAGGCCTGCGGCCAGGGCCTTTTCGGCCGCGCGTTGCTGCTGGGTCGGATCGGCGCGGATCTGCGCGGCCACGGCGGCGATGCGCGGATCGCCGATCGTCGGGACCGGCACGCTGGCCAGATCGAGCACTCGGTCGATCTCGGGGTCGGGGGAGTTGCCCAGGTCGATCAGGGCGGCTTCGTTGCGCTGATCGGCGCTGAAACCGCCGATGTCGCGCGACATCCCGCCGAGACAACGGGTCATCCGCGACGACGTCGGGTCGAAGAAGCAGAACAGTCGTCGCCCGTCGGTGTCGAGAATGTGGTGGGTGACCCGGGCGCGGAACAGGAAGCTGCGGGCGGTGATATCGGGAACACCCGCGGCACGGACCCGGAACGGCCCGTCCAAACCGACACCGAGACTCGCCACCGCGGTGGAATGCGGCCCCAGCGCCATACCGGGTCCGATATAGACCGCGTGCCCGAGACGCAGCCACAGCCGTGCCGGTCCGGTGGCGGTTGCTGGATCTGTAGCGCACGTTTCTGGAAGTGCCGGCAACGCCATGCACGCGACCATACATCCACCGATCGTGACCACCGTGCGAGAAGTGGAGCAGACATGACGACAACCTTCGAACTGAACGAGGTCGACGTCGACGGCGCGCGCCTGGCCTACGCCGATGTGGGACAGGGCGATCCGCTGGTTCTGCTGCACGGCTGGCCGGAGAGCCACGCCGCGTGGCGGCATCAGATCGGGCCGCTGTCCCGATCGCGACGGGTGATCGCCCCCGACTGGCAAGGCTGGGGTGCTTCGGCTCGTGACCTGCGGTTGAGCTGTGACTACGACACCGAGGTGGATCGCATCGCGCGGCTGTTCGACGCACTGGGCCTGGATCGCGTCGATCTGGCCTGTCACGACTACGGCGGTTTCCTCGGTCTCGGGTTCGTGCAGCGATACCCCGACCGGGTCCAGCGTTTCGCGATCCTCAATTCCCGCGCTCACCGCACCTTCACCACGCCGTACTACCAACTGTTCGGGCTGTTCTCCGCCGCCGCGCGTCGCCCGCTGCTGCGCCCGCTCCTCACGGCACGAACGATCGGACCAGTGCACCGCCTGGGATTGGCACAGTTCGTCCGCAACGGCTCGTTCGACACCCAGCGCCTGGCCGGCTACCTCGATTTCCTGAACACTCGCGAAGGGCGCCGCTGGTACGCCCATTTCTGGGCGGGCTACAGCGTCCGGGTGCGCCCGGAACTCGCGGCCGGACTCGGCGCCATCCGCTGCCCCACATCAGTGATCTGGGGCGACAAGGACCCGGCGATCCCGTTCAGCTATGCCGAAGACCTCGCCGCACACATCCCGCACGCGACTCTCGTCCGGATCGCCGGCGGACATTTCATCATGGAGCAACGTCCCGCCGAAGTCACCGAGGCATTGCGGGCATGGTTGCGCCGCCCCGTCGAAGGCGACAGTTCCATACTTTCAGGTACGGAAGACTATTCGGCATAGTATGGTCGACTGCGATCGCAGTCAGCGGGTGGATGCTCACGTCAGGAGGCCCGGTGTGGCCGAATCCCTCGAAGGTCAGGTCGACCACCTTCATGCCGGGGCAACGGTGAAGTGCCCCAGCGCGTTTCGCTACTGGGAGGTGCGCGGCACTCCGCGCGTGCGGCGACTCGAACGCGTCTTCACGGCCGTGACCAGGCAGCGGCTGTTCCCGACCGACGAGCAGGCGATCGCCCTATGCGAAGACCTGTTCACCGGTGACCCGGTGGCCGAGCGGTTCGTCGCGGAGGTGATGCACGGCGAGATCGGGCCGACGGCCGGGCGCCGGATGCTGGAGCAGGCCCTGCGTGCGGGCATCGACGCGGTACCGGAGGCACCGGAGTCGATGCGTGAACTGTTCGCCGAGTTCGAGACGGTGCCCGACTGGGTGGTGCCCGAACTCGTCGAGCAGGGCGCCGCGATCTGGCGGCGCTGGGGCACCATGCTGTTCAGTTTCGCCGGGGCCGAGACGCTCGAGATGTACACCGAGGCGGCGGTCGCCACGCCACTGTCGCTGGCCGGTGGGTACGCGGGCGACAGCGCGCTGCGCCGTTTCCTCGAGACCTGCCGGTTCTGGATGGACGTCTCCGAGCGCGGCGCGCTGCTCACCGCCGGTTCGGCGGGCCGGGCCACCGCGCTGAAGGTGCGGGTCATGCACGTGTCGGTGCGTGCGAAAGTCGCCGGTCATCCCGAATGGGACATCGAACGGTGGGGGCTGCCGATCAGCCAGACCTACCAGATGCTGACCCTGCTGGCGGGCAGCGTGACGCCCGGGCTCGGCCTGTGGGCGCTGGGTTATCAGACGACACCGTCGGAAATCCGTGCGCTGCTGCACTTCCAGAAGTACATGGGCCATCTGCTCGGGGTCCGTGTCCGCTGGTATCCCGACACGATTCTCGACGCACTGCGCGTGCTGGCGATGACCATCGCGTCGCGGTCCTACGACGCCGGGCAGCACGGGACCGAACTGATCGAGTCCTATCCGGCGGCGTTCGCGCCTCGCGACGGTCATCGCGGCCTGACCCGGCTACGCGAGATGTACAACTTCCGGATCAACTCGGTGTACGCCGCGATGTACATGGCCCCCGGTACGCGTCGGCACTACACCATGCCACCGGCGTTCCCGTGGGTCCTCGTCCCGATTCTGCGCTTCCCGCTGATCACCGTCACCGAACTCGTGCGCCGGTTCTGCCCGCCGTTCGCGCGGGTACACGAGAAACTCATGCTCGCCCACCGCGAGAACTGGTACCGAGCCCAGATGCGGGGGCGCGAAGCAGCCTTCGACGCCGGCGGGGCCCTGCGCCGATGAACCGACGGAAAGCGACCATGACTGCCACCGACATCGTCGAAGTATGGAACGGGCCCGGCCGCGGCGACGGCGAGCTGACGCGGATCGAGCCGCACCACAACGGTTTTCATCCCGCGTCGAGCACGCTCGCCTTCGAACACTGGTATTTCGACGCGCACCTCGACACCGGCCACGTGGTGATCGGGTTCCTGATCAAACGTCGCCCCGAGGATCTGCCGCTGTCGCGACCCTGGGTGGAGATGATGGTCTACGCGCCCGACGGCACCCGCCGCCAGGTGTCGCGGCGGTATCCGCACTCGGCGGCCTCGTTCTCGCCGGATGCCTGCGATGTGCGGATCGGTGACAACACCGCCCGCACCGAATCGCGCGACGACGGCCTGCCCATCCACCATCTGCGGATGGCCGAGGACGGCTTGGTCTTCGATCTGCGGTTCCACAACGAGGTCCCCGGCTGGATGCCCGGCAAGGGCGAAACCCGTTTCGGCGGTAAGGATTCCTTCGGCTGGATGGTCGCCGCGCCCCGCGCGCGAGTGACCGGGACCATCGAGCTCGACGGCGTACGGCACGAGGTCACCGGGCGTGGCTACCACGACCACAACTGGGGCGTCGGTGACATGAAGAAGATCATCGAGCGCTGGCACTGGGGCCGGTTGTACGTCGAGGACTACTCGCTGCTGTTCGCCTCGGTGCTGACCCAGCAGCGCAAGGGTGGCCACGCGATCAACCCGTTGATGCTGGCCCACCACGCCGACATCGTGCTGTCCACCGGCGAGACAGTCCTCACCGAGGGCCCCGCCCGCTTCGATGCCACCGCGGGCCGCACCTACCCCGAATGGGTCGAACTGCGGGTGCCCGGGCGACTCGAACTGCGCCTGGACATCACCCGGGTCATCCACGCCCACGACCTGCTCGACGATCTGCCGGTCGTGCGTTCACGACTGGTCAAGCCGCTCGTGCACCGGCTCGTCGGGCACCCGGGCTACTTCCGGTTCGAGTCCACCTTCGAGCTGAGAGTGCGTACCGGCAACGGCACCGCACAGCGGGACGGAACGACGCTGCACGAACTGGTCGCACTGACCTGAGCACCGCCGCGGAAAAGCGGGATCAGCACCGCGGTCCGGCGCTGGTGATGAACCGGAAGAACTCCCGACGCTGATCCGCGGTGGGCACCGGCAGGTTCTGATTGCCGTGCACGAAACCGATGCCCGCGAAGCACATCAGCCCGGCCCGCATCTCCGACTGTTCGGGCGAGAACCCCAGCTCGATCAGGGCTTCGGACAGCGTGTGGAAGATCCGCTGATCGAGCGCCTTCACCGCCTCGGCCACCTTCGCGTTGGTGCGTGCCCAGTCGCGGACCGCGAGCTCGATCTGCCAGACCCGCTCCTCGGTGAGCAACGCGCCCATGCGTTCCAGGCGTTGCTCGACGGGCAGTTCGTCGAGATCGTGGAAGCCACGGGCGGCGTCGTTGTGATCGGCGCACCAGAACTGCGCTGTCGTCTCGAGCAACTGGTCGATCCCGTCGAAGTGCCAGTAGAAGCTGCCTTTGGTGACCCCGAGTTCCTCGCAGACCTTGGCGATGGTGACGGCGCCGACGCCCTCGCGCAGCAGCACCCGCAACGCCGCGCTCGTCCAGTCCTCGACACCGAGCCTGCGGGCCGCTCCCCGGGCCGCCGCTTTACGTTTGGACACCGGCGCCGGCGGCCGGGCATTCCCGGGCTCGTCGGTCATGGCCGCTCCTCTCGGCATCGGGCAGTCGACCGTTCGGTTCCGCGGCGCGGGCTTACCTCGCGCGGCCGGGCCGGTCGATACGCGGGACTTCGGTCCCCGAACAGTGTTTCACGGAGCCGGCCCGCCACGTGCCGATGGTGCGGTGCGCTGATCGAATCAGAGGTCGAGCAGGTGCGGCAGTCCGGCTCGGAAGCGGTCGGCGTCGACGGCTTTGGCACCGGCGAAGACAGGTAGATCGACCAGCGGGAAGCGGGTCGCCCGGCTCCCCGGATCGTCGGCCGAGTCGAGGACCGCGTTGGCCGCGGCGCGCCCGGATTCGTTGGCCCCCTCCATCGTCGCCAGGTCGATATGGCTGCGGATGTGATCGCCGCCGAAATAGAGGTTCGGGATCGCGCAGTGCGCGTCGGGCCGGTTGTCGTAGGACCCGACCGTATTGACCAAGAGCGGAGTCTCGTTGTGGATGCCGTTCCCGGACCAGGTGATCCCGGGATCGAGGTGCCAGGAGTGGATGTCCTCGTCGCGCAACCAGCCGGTGCCGGTGTTGAGCCAGGTCGTGAGCTGCGCCCACACCTCCGCCGCGATCTCCTCGGCACCGCACTCCTTGGCGGTGCGCCCGTAGAGGATCCCAGGAGTGTCCCAGTCGGAGATGTCGACCGACAGGCACTCCACGACGGAGCCGTCGCCGTAGGTCGCGGCGAAATCCCCCACCCACATCGGTGCCTGGCGCAGCGCGGTGATCGCCCACGGTGACCCGAGTGCGGCGATGTGGCCCTCGGGGATGTCGGTGGGGCGGCGCAGGAAGTACTGGATGCCGACCATCCAGTCCGTGACCAGCTCGCGCATCCCGGCCAAGCGTGGGTCGGCGTCGAGGATCGCCGGGCTCAGCAGGTCGACGACCCGGTCGACGGGAACGGCGCAGATGTAGTGATCCGCGGTCACCGTGGTCGTGCCCCCGCCACCGGTCACCGTGGCCGACTCGATCCGGCCGCCGGCCAGCCGCAACGAGGTCACGGCCCGGCCGAGGACGAACCGGACTCCGAGGGAACGCAGATACGCCACCCACGGATCGATCCACGCGGCGTTGGTCGGCCGGTTGAGGATGCGGTCCACCCCGCCGGAGAATTCCGGAACGAGCCCCGTGCCCGCCAGGACGAGTGCCTCGCCGATGGTGCCGATCGTGCGCGCCGAACTGGTCTGTGGTTTGGCGGCCACGGTTATCCTGGTCAGCGCGTTGACCAGGTACTTGCGATAAGCGGGCGACTTGCCCTCGGCCCGCATGATCTGTTCCCAGGTGACGTACTCCCACTGCCCGAAGCGACGTTCCGTGCTCGAGGTGAACCACATGGTCATCTGTTTGGCGAAGAAGGCCAGTTCGTGGGCGGGCAGGTCGGGAATGAACCGCAGCGAACCGATGATGCTGTTCTGGATCACCTGCGGGGTCAGCTGGGTGAGGCCGCCCGGTTCGACAGGAAGGAAGATCGGCGCGGTGTTCTCGAAACCGGCGACCGTGCCCTCGACCCGCACGAGGTTGTCGAGCACGCCGTTCGGGTTGCCCGGGAACGGGATTCGGCTCATCGTGTCGGGGACATTGCGGTAACAACCGGGAAAGAAGCGGAAGCCGTGCTCGCCGGGCAGATCCTGCCTGCCCGGGCCCGCTGTGCCGGGAACGCCGAGGCTGCGGGCTTTGCCGCCCAGATGGGCGGGTTCGTAGACGGTCACGTCGTAGCCGCGTTCTGCCAGTTCGTGCGCCGCGCTCAGGCCCGCCATGCCGCCACCGAAGATCGCGACGGTTCTGCCCGTCGTTCGGAGCAGTGGCGAGCGTGGGCCGGGGGTGGCGCCCACCGTGGGTGGCTGGGCGGCCAGCGCGGCGCCGACGGCCAGCCCGGCGCGCAGGGCTGTGCGGCGAGTGCAGGTGAACGGGCTATCGGACATGCTGAGCTCCGGGTGTCGCAGAGGTGAGCAGGGTGGGCGTCGACACCCGAGGGGGAGTGCCGCGCAACGTGGTTCGCGTCATCTGTCGTTCGGCGACCGCGTCGCGGATCTCGCGCGCCATGTCGGCGAGGACAGCGGGAACCTGATGGCGTTGATGGCGCAGCGCATCCCAGCCGAGCCGCAACGCGCGAGCCGGGGTGTAGAGATCGGCGGGTTTGCGCGTGCGCGAGAAGATCCCGGTGGTGATCTCGGCCAGCTCGGTATCCACCTCGGCGCTGCGGTAGAGCTCGATCTCCAAGGGCCGCATGGCCTCGCCGCGGGCGAGCCGGTTGGTCCAGTGGAAGATGTCGCGGCACTCGATCACGCGCGTGCGCTCCCACTGTGCCAGTGCCGCGTCCAGAACGGCCGGGTCGTCGAGAACATCGGTGACGGCTTCGGCCAGCCGCCGGCCGTAGTGCAGTGCGTCACGGATCCCCTGCGCGGTGACGGGATCCTTGAAATGGCCCGCGTCGCCGGGCAGCGCCCAGCCGGGGCCCGCGGAACGGCGGAAGTACGAGGCGATGCCGACGGCCGACCGGACGCGCCCGACTCGTTCGCAGCCGCGTAGTCGGTCGACCAGCCCCGGAATCCGTTGCACCGCCGAGGAATAGCGGTGCTCGGCCTCGCGCGGGCCGAGCCTGCCCTCGGCGCGTGGCGGTTGCACCAGGCTCAGTACGAGACCGTCGTCACAGGGGAACGCGGTGCCCAGATCCGCCCCGACCCGCCACTGCGCGGCGATGTGGCGTGCGGCATCGGGCGCGTCACGCCAATAGGCGAAATAGCAGTCACGCCCGCTCGGCACCGACAGGAACGGCTCCTCCGCGCCGACCGCGCGGGCGACGGCGCTGCGCCGCCCGTCCGCACCGACTACCAGCGCCGCCCTGATCTCGGTGACGGCGCCCCCGCTGTCGCTGTAACGCACACCGGCACAGCGGTTCCCGTCGAAGACCACCGACTCCACCCGGCATCTGGGCCGCACGTCGGCGCCCGCCGCGATCACCGCCCGCACGAGCACTCCGTCGAGTCCGGTCCGCCGCACGCACATCGCGTAGTCGATGCCGTCGACCGGCTGGAACGTCGACCCGATACCGAATCCCGCGCCTTCGGCATAGGCGTGGGTCAGCTGGGGCGCACCGAGGGCGGCCACCTCGGGCAGGACGCCGAGTCGCTGGAGTTCGGCCATGCCCGCGGGCCAGAGCAGATGCGTGGACAACGTATCCGAGGGCAGGGGAGCGGAGTCCAGGACGACCACTCGTCGACCGGCCGCGGCCAAGGTCAGTGCTGTCGCGGAGCCGGCGCAGCGCGCACCGACCACGACGACATCGGCCGACTCGATGCCGGGTACGGGGGAAGGAGTCATGTGAGCCGCCTCGGTCATCGAGTCTCGGACAGTGTGTCCGATAAAATCATGAGGTGCGTCACACCGCGAGTCAATACCGCACGGCCGCAGCGTGTTTGCCGAAGGTGTACCGCTACCGAGAGCGACATACGCGGCGCGGCAGGCACAATGAGGGCATGCCCCCAGCACACGAGCGCGGCGCCGAGCCGGATCCAGGGTGCCGATGCCCTCGCTGACGCGCGTCCCGCGATCGGCCCGCAAATCCTCCGACGACCGGCGGGTCGAGTTCGAGCGCCGGGTACTGAGCGCGGTGGAGGACCTGCTCGCCGACGGTACGCCCTACACCGAGCTCGCCGTGCAACGGATCGCGGCGGCGTCCGGCGCGGCCCGGTCGACCTTCTACCGCTACTTTCCGGACAAGAGCAGCCTGCTGGTCCGGATGGCCGAACTGGCCACCGCCGACCTCTTCGCGGCCGCCGAAACATGGTGGCGCGCAGAGCACACCGACGAGCAGGCCGGTGTCGTCGCGGCGATCGCCGCGATGATCAGCGGCTTCCGTGCGCACCGCTACCTGCTGCTCGCGCTGAGCGAGGTGTCGGCCTACGACCGCGCGGTGGCGCGCTACTGGCGGACGAGGGTTGCCGGCTTCGCCGAACTGGTGTGTACCCGCCTCGACGCCGAGCGCGCGGCGGGCCGCGTAGCGCCCCGACTCGACCCGCCGTCGACCGCCCTGGTTCTCACCTCGATGGTCGAACGGACACTCACGGTCGCTTTCGCTTCGGAAACGGGTATCACCGACGAGGAACTGGCCGCATCGCTCGGCCGCGCCATCTGGCTCGTCGTCTACGGCGACGCACAGACGACCGCCTGCCCGTCGTCGTGATCCGTTGCTGCGGCTTCGAATGCCTTGGCGCACAAGGCCCGGTTACCAGCGGACGTCGTAGTCGAACGATCACTATCCCCCGAACAGCAGATACAGCCCGGTGAAGGTGAAGCCGACCATGGTCAGCATCAACGCCAGCTGGCCGGTCAACCGGTGACGCGGCGGCAGGAGAACCAGGCATCGGTCGTGTGCGGCGGCGACGCCGAGGACATGGCCGATCAGCACCGCGAGCACCTTGCAGGTGGCGAGCACGCCCGGATGGCTCGACAGCACGTAGGCCACGTCTCGATCGGCCAGGCCGGCGAGGTTCCAGCCACGGTCGAGTGGATCGGCGAACAGCAGTACCGTCGCCTGTCCCTTCTCGACGAGAAACGTGAGGTAGTGGGCGATCAGGTAGCCCGCGACGATCGGGGTGAGGCTGAGCGCCAGCCGCCGCGGGAGCAGCGCGCGATCAGCCGGGGAGACACCGCCGGTGGCGCGCGCGGCGAGGGAGAACAGCCCGCCGACGACCCCGATGAAGACCAGGAGTCCCGCCGTGCGCACCAGTGTCGTGTCGACGACCGGAGCCAGGTCGTCGACCAGTTCGCGCCACCACGGGAACGTGGAGAAGCTGTCGAAGGCGGTGGATCCGAGCAATGTCGCGGCGACCGCTACCGATCCGGCGAGCCCGGGGGTCCCGGCGAGATTGTTCAGCGGCATCCGCAGTACCGGCTGTCCCGCGCGGCCGCGGCCGAACGGGCTCAGGTGGGCCAGCAGCGTGCTGTACACCTCGAGCGGGTCCGCTCGCTCTGCCCATACGGTGCCGAACAGTACGAGGCCGATCGAGGTGACCGCCAGGTAGCCGATCAGCCAGGTCAGTACCGCGGTCACTGAACCTGGTGTGTGCCAAGCCAATTCCAGCCACACGAAGGAGAACAGGCCCACAGCGGCGGGGAGGTGCCCCCATTCCTCGCGATAGCGGAGAATCCCGTGCTCCGGCGCGCGCCGCGACAGCAGACAGCCGAATCGATGGATCGCCCTGACCGGGGAGACGACCTTCCAGACCGGTCCGATCAGCAGCGACGCCACCATCACCCCGACCCAGACGCCGATATACAGCACTCCAGGAACCGGATTCAGGGCCGGATCGGCGGAACCGAACACCGCGATGACGAGCACGCACACGGTGAACGCAACGCTGACCGTGGAAATCGAGCCGCGAGTCAGGGGCGCATCGATCAGTCGGCGCACCGGCGTGGGCAGCGGCAATCCCGGCGACCGCGGGTCGAGTCGCGGCTGACGCCAGGCCACGAACAGCAGCGCGAACGAGAAGGTCAGCGCCCACGCCGCCCCGACCAGTGCGTAGGTGAGCGGAATCGGGAGATCCGCGGCGCCGTTGAGGCCGTGGGCGAGGGGGTTCACCGCCGGACCAGCAGCGTCGTCACCGTCCGTCCGAGCCGGTGGAGTTCGATGTCCACCTGGCCTGGAACCGCCACGGTGAAATCGAACTCCTGGCCCGCGGCCGCGGTGACGGGAAAGGTGTGCGCCGGAGCGGAGTGGACGTGCAGTTCGTCGGTGGCGTCGCTGTCGACCCGCAACACGATGCGTTGCCCGACCGCGACCTCGGTGCGCGTATTGACCGGAGACACTTCACCGTCGGCTATCCGGATGTCGATGGTGCGTGCGGTCGCCACCGGCTCGACGGTCGGCTCGCCCGATGAGCAGCTCATCAGCAGTGCACCCGCGCAGACCGTCACAAGACCGAGCCGGAGTCGACGAGGGCTCACGGATTCTCCTCACTGCGCTCGGTCCGCGCGGATTCGGTTTCGGCGCCTTCGTTTTCGCGCCTCTCCGCGCGCCGATCGCGCATCGCGATGAACAACACCAGCCCGACCAACGCGACGGCGGGCAGGAAGGCCGGAATCGCCAGCAGAAGGGAGTGATCGGCGAGAATGTCGACGTTCTCCGGGCGGATCACGTGTCGACCGTTGCCTTCTGATCCGGTGTGCTGCCCGCCGCCAGGTAGCGATCGTTGACACGAGCCGCGCCCCACGCCATCGCCGCGATCAAGGCCAGGCTGCACGCCAGCACAACCAGGCCGGCGAGGCCGATCAGCCAGGACGGATGGTCGAAGGACCGCTCGCGCTGCAGCACCGAGATCTCCTCGACGAACGGCCGCGTGAAGGTCGCGGGCGCGGCCACCTCCGCGGCGCCGATGCCGGGATCGAGCGGCATGAAGAGCGGCAGCGCGGACTGCATCCGTCCGTCCTGCAGGCGCAGCACCGTTTTCCAGGTGCCGTGCACGGGCACGGGTCGGGTGGAAACGAAGTGGTCGTCGGCGACGCGACGCAGTTCGTCCACGACCAGGCCGTGGCCGGGACTGTCGTCGCCGGTACCGCCCTGCCAGGCCAGGATCTCCACCCATTCCGGATCGGCACCGACCAGATCGGTGGGGGAGAGCCGGATGTCGGCGGTGACCATCCGCCCGCCCCGCACGGGCTCGGCGTCGGTGAGCACCACCGTCGCCGACGCGTGCTCCGGCACGCGGATGATCAGCCCGTTCGTGGTCGCCGCGGCAGCGATCACCACCGCGGCGACCACCAATCCGCGCCGCACGGCAGGCCTGGGCAGTGGCTCGCCGCGCAGGACGGTGCCCAGCATCGCGCCGATCACACCGCCCGCCACACCGACCGGCACCGCCATCGCCAGCAGTTCGGGCCACATCCCGGCGACCCAGGAATTGACGAACATCCGCTCGATCCACAGCGATTCGAGCCAGATGCCTACCGTCGCCACTCCGAGCCCGGTCAGCGCGCCCCACCAGAGCGGTCGCCGGATCAACGGCAGGAGAGCCAGCAATTCGACCACGACCGCGGCACCGAGATACAGCGGAAACACATTGCGCGGTGCCTCGAATCCGGTGCCGACCAGGACCGCGACGACGTAGCGAACACCGAAGGCGAAGGCCACGAGCAGCAACGTGCTGAGCGGGCCGAGGGTGAGCCGCGCCGCGATCAGGGCGATCGTCGCGGCGAAGACGATCAACATCGGTTGCAGCACCAGCCGGAACTGCTGCACACCGAAGTCGAATTCGACGCCGAACACCGACAGCCCGATCACCAGCCCGCCGAACGCGAACGCCTGAACCGCCCACAACACCCGGCCGTCGATGCGCGCGGGGTCGGGCCGGTTGTATCGGCCTTCGAGTTCGAGCAGCAGCACGCCGATCAGCGACAGACCCGCACCACCGATGAGCATCAGGTGGGTGGGCCCCCAGAGCGTCACGTCCTGGCCGAACAGCCGATGCCAGATGTCGTCGAGCGGAAAACCGATCAGCGCGTACAAACCCGCACCGGCGATCAGGATGCCGCCCACGGGGGCGTACCAGTCGCGGGTGATCTTCACCGCGGCCCGGCCCGGCTTCTCGTCGAGCGGTAGGACGACGGCAAGCATGCCCGCCATGAAGAGGAAGAACAGGCCGACCAGGATGAAGTAGTGGGCCGGATTGGCCAGCGGTCCGGCGTCGCGTCCCTTGCCGACGTGCAGGCTCACGTCCCAGATGAAGCCGAGAAACGCCGTCAGGATGGTCGCGAGGAACATCGCGATCGGGAGCGCCACCCAGCCGGGCCGGTTCATGATGCGCCCGCTGAAGTCGGCCAGCCGTTGCAGCCAGGTGATGCGCCGGGTCCGGTGCAGGTAGGCGACCCACAGCAGAATCGCGCCGATCACCGCGGCAGCACCGGTCATGAGCGCGACCTGATCGAGGGCGGCGCCACCGCCTTCGGTGCCCTGCGCGACCGGCATCGTCGACGGAGCGGATATCGCTGTGGACACGGCAGTCCTCCGATGTGTCGAAGCGCCCGGTCGATGGGGTAACGAACAGTATCCCGAAATCCGCGCGGTGCCGATACCCCACGCGCGCAGGTCGCGGATCCGGTCCTGCGCGCGTGGGGAACGACGCCGTGGGTCAGCGCGTGGCGATGATCGCCGATCCGTGGCCGAAGAGGCCCTGGTTCACCGCGATGCCCGCGCGGGCGTCGTCCACCTGGCGGCCCTCGGCCTGACCGCGCAGCTGCCAGGTGAGTTCGCAGATCTGGGCGACGGCCTGCGCGGGGATGGCTTCGCCGAAGCAGGCCAGGCCCCCGCTGGGATTCACCGGTACCCGTCCGCCCAATGTCGTCGCGCCGCTACGCAGCAGAGCCTCCGCTTCGCCGGTCTCGCAGAGCCCGATGTCCTCGTACCAGTCCAGTTCCAGCGCGGTCGACAGGTCGTAGACCTCCGCGAAGGACAGGTCTTCGGGACCGATCCCGGCCTCCTCGTAGGCGGCGTGCGCGATGGCAGACCGGAAGGTGCGCGAGGGCGGCTCCACGGCCACGGCCGAATCCGTCGAGAAGTCCGGCAGATCGAGCACGGTCTTGGGGAAGGTCGGTGTGACCGTCGACAGCGCGGAGATGCGCACCGGATCGGCGACGCCGTGGCGGCGGGCGTAGTCCATCGACGTCAGAACCAGTGCGGCGCCACCGTCGCTGGTCGCGCAGATGTCGAGCAACCGCAGCGGGTCCGACACGATCGCCGAGGCGGAGATCTCCGCGACCGAGACCTCCTTGCGGTAACGGGCGTTCGGGTTGTTCAGACCGTGCCTGGAATTCTTCACCTTGACGGCGGCGAAGTCGTCGAGGGTGGCACCGTGCAAGGCCATCCGGCGGCGGGCATACAGGGCGAAATAGATGGGGTTGGTAGCGCCGAGCAGGTGGAAGCGCAACCAGTCCGGGTCGTCGCGGCGCTCGCCACCGACCGGCTGGAAGAACCCCTTCGGGGTGGTGTCCGCGCCGACTACCAGCGCGACCTCGCACAGTCCGGCCAGGATCTGCGCACGCGCGTTGGCGACGGCCTGCGCACCCGAGGCGCACGCGGCGTAGCTGCTCGAGATCTGCGCACCCGACCAACCGAGCGCCTGCGCGAACGTCGCACCCGAGACGAAGCCGGGGTACCCGTTGCGGATGGTGTCGGCACCGGCGATGTAGCCGACGTCGCGGTGGTCCAACCCGGCATCGGCCAGCGCGGCACGCGCCGCCACCAGCCCGTATTCGACGAAATTGCGGCCCCACTTGCCCCACGGGTGCATGCCCGCGCCGAGGACGGCGATGTCGCGATCGTTCGTGTCAGTCATTGACCGGCCTCCACATCCACACCGTGTGCTCGGCGTCGTCGTCCTCGTACAGCGTGCCGACGGTCAATTCGACCGGCATGCCGACGGCCAAGTCGTCCACGGTGAGACCGCGCGCGACCTGCCCGAGAACCACCATCTGCTCGACCTCCAGCTCCACCGCCGCGACGACGTAGGGCACGAACGGGTCGGCCGAGACGTAGGGCGCGGGCGGTTTGTATCGAGCGTCCGCGTACGACCAGATCCGCCCGCGCGTGGAGAACAGGTACTCGACGAGCTCGGAGCCGTCGTGGGCACCCGTGCACCGCGGGTTGCGGCAGGCGAGCGTGTTCTTCGGGAAGTACGGCGTGCCGCAGTCGTTGCAGCGGGTGCCTTTGAGGCGTACCTGGCCGTCGTCCGCGGTGAACCAGTCAGCCACGGCGGGGCGTTGTTCTTTCTGCACGTGGCCGACGGTATAGGAACACGTTCTACTTTGGGGCGGAATTCCGATCCGGCGCCGCTCGGGCGCGGGTACGGTTGGCGCGTCGAGGATGCGATGACGTCGATCTGGAGTACCGCAACGCGATGGGCACCAAAGCTATTGACCCGCAGTCGATCCGCAACGTCACGATCATCGGTGAGCCCGCCGGGGCGACCCGGCTGACCCACCGTCTGCGCCGGTGCTTCGGCGACCCGGAGAACACCGTCCGCTGGTCGACGGACGGGGTCGAGCACACGATTCGCGTCACCGCGCCGTCGAACGAGGCGCTCATCGCCGACCTGGAACGCTGCATCCGCGTAGCTCACGGATTGGTCGTGGTCGTGAACGCCGCCGCGCCCAGCACTCCACGGCTGGAGACCATGTTGCGCGTCGCCGACGACCATCAAGTCGCGCGCCTGTGCCTGGTCACCGGGCTCGACCGACCCACCGCCGACTTCGACCGCTGTGTTCGTACGATCGCCGACACTCGCGGGGCCGCGCCGCTGGCACTACAGGTCCCGGCCGGCACCGGAGGCGACTTCGACGGTGTCATCGATCTGATCTCGGCTGCGGTGCTCGGGGCCGCCGGAAACCATCGGGCGTCCGCCGAGCGCTGGCACCGCGCGCTCGTCGAGACGCTGACCGAATCGGACCCCGCGGTGTCGGACTTCCTCACCGTCCCGGACCTGCACAACCGCATCCGGCGGCGCACCCGTAACGGCGACATCGTTCCCATCCTGTGCGACGCGCCCCGCGCGAGCGACGACATCGCCGCGCTCCTGGACGCCGTCGTCCGCTACCTGCCGTCACCCATGTACGTCTGTCAGCCCGAACACGTCCTCGACTACTGACCACCGTGGCCCCGACGGGGGAGGCCGTTCCGCCGTCGAGCGCTCATGTCGCGCTGTGCGGTGCGCAGTCCCCGCCGGATCGTTCCCGGCTCGGTGGGGACCGCGGTGCGGAACTTGCGTTCGGACGCGGTTTCGGGTGCGTCGTCGGTGGTGGCCAGCAGGAAGGCGTCGGGGAGCGCGAGTTTGTTGATCGTGCGCAGGGTGAGCAGGTACTGCCGGGGCAGTGGACCGGTGGTGTAGGGCAGGTCGTATTCGTCGCAAAGTGCGCGGACCCGAGTTGCTATCTCGGCGTACCGGTTGCTCGGCAGGTCGGGGAACAGGTGGTGTTCGATCTGGTGGGAGAGATGGCCGCTGAGGAAGGCCAGGATCGGGCCGGCGTCGAAGTCGGCGGTGCCCAGCATCTGGCGCAGGTACCACTCGCCGTGAGTCTCGTGCTCGATCGCTTCCGGGGTGAATTTCTCGGCGCCGTCGGGGAAATGGCCGCAGAAGATCGCGACATAGGCCCAGAGATTGCGCAGCGCGTTGGCGGTGATGCCCGCGGCCAGGGTGCGGCGCCAGCGCCGTCCGCTCGAGATCGGGAAGAACAGATAGTCCTTGGCCGTCTGCCTGCCGATCTTGCGGAGCAGTGCCCTGGTGTGCGCCGCCTTCTCGGTGGCGGTCGCGGCGCGGTCGCGTTCGGAATACAGCCCGTGCAGGGCGATGCCCCATTCGAAAGTGGCTGCCAGCGCCAGATTCTGCAGCGGTTGCAGGAGCAGGCGTGGTCGCCATTGCTGGTCCCTGGTCACCCGGATGACACCGAACCCGACGTCGTCGTCCATGCCGACCACGTTGGTGAACATGTGATGGTGGTAGTTGTGCGAGTAACGCCATTGTGACGACACCGCGGCCATGTCCCATTCCCAAGTGCGAGAATGGATTTCGGGATCGTTCATCCAATCCCATTGGCCGTGCGACACATTGTGGCCGATCTCCATGTTCTCGATGCTCTTGGCCGCGGCCAGCGCCGAGGTGCCGACGAGCCAGCCCAGTCGTGTGCCGGTGCCCGCCAGGAGCAGTCGCGCACTCATGTCGAGGATTCGCTGGAACGCGATCGTGCGCCGGATGTAGTCGGCGTCGGTGGTGCCGCGCCGTTCCTCGATGTCGCGTCGGATCGTGTCGAGTTCCTCGCCGAGGGCTTCGACATCGGCCTTGCTCAGGTGCGCGTAGACCGCGACTTCGGTGATGGCCATGATTCCTCGCTGGTCGGTCAGCTCGAGAGGGGAGCCAGGGTCGCGGTGAGGCCGGTGAGCAGGATGTCCAGGCCTCGCTCGAGCTCGGCCGCGCCGTCGTAGGCGGCCAGTACCGGCGCCAGTGCACGCACCAGCGGGAACTCGGTGATCGGCAGCCGCTGCAGGCCGAGCCGCAGGACCTCGTCGGATTCCTCCGGCCGCTCGATCACCTCTTGGAGCTCGTTGAGTACGTGACCATAGAGGAATCCGAAGAGCGCGCGGTAGACGTGCAGCGCGTCGGCGCCGGAGAACCCGGCATCGGTGAGCAGCCGCAGGATGTTCTCCAGTGGCCGGACCACCGCGATCGGGCGCAAGCCGAGCGGGGTCGACAGCGGCCGGATCGCCAGCAGCGGCACCACATTCGGGTGGGCCAGCGCCAACGCGCGGAACGAGCGGGCCACCGCACGCAGCTGCGCCGCCCAGTCCGGATCGTCGGCATCGACCACCAGTTGCGCGAACACCATCTCGGCCACGCCGTCGAGCACGGCTGCCTTGTTGGGCAGGTGACGGTAGATCACCATCGGGTCCCGGCCGACCGCTTCGGCCAGCCGCCGCATCGACAGTGCGTCGACGCCGTCGCGATCGACGATCATCAGCGCCGCGGTGAGCACGGACTCCCTGGTCACCGCGCTGGTGGGACGGGGGATTCCGGCTGTCGAATCCTCGGCCACGAGGGCACCTCCGTCTGATCCAGTTGCTCACCAGTGTAGACCTACAGTGTTGACAAGCCAGGTCAGGTGATGTCGAGGTCGGCGAACGCAGTTACAGCACGCAGGGGAGTGATCGCGGCAGCAGAGTCGTCCCGGTGGCGCTGTTTCCCGCGGCTTGCCGGGCTTTCGATCGCCCCGCCGTGATCATCCGCCGGTAGTCCGCTGCGACGGCGGGACCTGCGCGGATCATGCAGCAGCGAGTACCGTGAAGACCGGGGACCGCCGTTCGGACCGGTGCACCAGGTGGGCCGCGCTCGAGCACGATCAAGGGGCGTCCGATGCCGATATTCATGGTGGAGCGACAATTCGCCGAGCAGCTCGAGGTGGCCCCGGAGACCGCCGCGGAGATCAACCGGATCAACGACGAGTTCGGGGTGCGCTGGCTCAGTTCGTTTCTGTCGCTGGACAAACGCAAGACGTTCTGCCTCTACGAGGCCGACAACGTCGACGCGATCCGCGCCGCCGCGGTCAGGGCCGGAATCCCCGCCGACGCCATCATGGAACTGTCCGGCACCATCAGCCCGGACGGGGCCTTCGCCCCGCTGTCGACAGCAGACGGGCCGACCGCCGGCTAGAGCAGTCCGTGCTCGGCGGCGAAGACGGCGGCCCTGGTCCGATTGGGCGCGGCCGTCTTGATCAGGATGCTGCGTACATGGTTGGCGGCGGTATTGGCGCTGATGAACAAGCGCTCGCCGATCTCGCGATTGGACAGTCCGTCGGCCACCAGGCGCAGCACATCCACCTCGCGATCGGTCAGCCCGTTCGGCAGCCGCACGTGCTCGCGGTGCGGCGCGGGCTCCGCGTCCAGATCCCGCAGAATGCGACGGTGTCCGATCCGCCGCGCCAGCGCGCGTGCCTCGGTGGCGAGGTCGGCGGCGGCGGGTCCGGGCACGGCGGCGGGACGACGGAGCCGGTGCCGGTACCAAGCCGCCAATGTCTCGGCCTGGTGAGTCACCGCCCCCATCCGGCGGTCCATCGCGAGAGCGCGCTCGAAGTGCCTGTCGGCACTGCCCGCACCCAGCACCGAGTCGAGTTGGGCGAGATAGCGATCCGCGCTGCCGAACACCGCCACGCTCGCACCGGCCATCAGATTGGCACCGGAGTACTCGGCTACCAACGGGCGCAGCATCGCCGCCACCGCGGTGTCGTCGAGCCGGACCGCCGCCTCGGTGGCGAAAGCCAGCACTCCCGCCCATTGCGCGCCGAAACGGTGATCGGTGAGCCGGTCGCAGAGGTGGGTCAGCAGGCGCGCGGCCGCCGACCACATCTCCAGTTCCGTGTACAACGCCAACAGACCCGGCAACCAGTGATCGTCGAAGCTCTCGTTGCCGGACACGAGCGGGCGAACCCGCTCCAGGCCACCGGTGACCCGCCGGAGCATGAACTGCTGCACACCCCATGAGCCCTCGGTGGCGCCGCCGAACTCCTGGGCGAACTGGTCGTCGAGCCAGTCGATGATCCGCTCGGTGCCCGCGAAGTCGCCGACGGCGAACCGGTGCGCGCATCGCGAGCAGCCGGCGACATACCGGAAGAACGGCTGACCCCGGGCCAACGCCAACTCGGTCAGGTCGCGCTGGGCACTGCTCCACGCCACCGCGTCGCCGAGCAGGTAGGCGAACACCGCGCGGTGGAAGGCGGCGGGGCCTCGGTAGTCGTCGTCACCCAGGCGCGCACCGATGTCGTTGAGCTCCATCGCCCGTGCCAGCAGTTCGGGTGACAGGTCGGGGCGCATACCCTGCCACAGCGTCGTGCACAGGGCGTGCGCGAGCAGCTCCGCATCACCGATCACCCTGGCCCGCGCCAACGCATCCTCGCCGAGCCGGCGAGCCTGCCGGAAATCGCCGGTGAACGACGCGGCACGCCCCATGCTCGCGCGAGCGCGCACCGACAGCGGGTCGTCAGGGTCGAGCGCGGCGGCGTCCAGCGCCTCGCTCAGCAGCGCCAGCGAGCGCTGGCCACTCGCGGAGGGCCGCCACGACGCGTTCTCGTGCCCGATCGCGGCGGCCAGCCGGACGCGCGGATTCCCGTCCGTCGCGAGATGCTCGTAGAGCCGACGGGCGGTGTCGAAGTCGCCACCGTGCAGGCGACAGCGCGCCGCCGCCGAGAGGAGCTCCACCCGGGTCGGTCCGCGCGCGGCACGCACCTGCGCGGCACGCTCGTACAACGCCGCCGCCTCGCGATGGGCGATGCCGCGCTCGGCCTGGCGGGCCGCGAGCACCAGATAGCGCACTGCCTTGTCCGCGTATCCGAGGGCACGGGCCCGGAAGTAGTGATGAGCCAGCGCGGCCACCCGGGTGGGGTCGCGCAGCTCGATGGCGACCGCGACCCGGGCGTGCGCGGCCGCCAGATCGCCGGCCGACATCCGGTCGAGCACGGCCTGGCGAGCGAGGGCGTGCGCGAAGCGATACTCGCCGTCCGCGGTCCCCGCGACGAGAAGTCCGGCGCGCACACCGAAGTCGATTCCCGCGAGGACCTGGTTCGAGTCGGGTCCGTCGGTCAGGATCTCGGGGTCGACGACATCACCGGCGACCGCCGCCAGTTCGATCACCCGCGCGTGATCCACCTCGAAGGCCGCGAGCCGGCGGGCCAGCGCGTCCTGGACCGATCGCGGTGCGGCGACAGCGGACCGTACCGCGGTCAGGCCGCCCCGGGTCGCCAGGTCGTGCCAGTACTCCTGGAGGAAGAACGGATTCCCGCCGGTGTGGTCGCGCAGTACCGGCGCGGCCGACCGCGCCGACCCCCGCGACACCCCGGCCGCCCGGACGAGGTACTCGGCCACCTCCTCGGTGCTGAGCCCGGCGAGATCGATGCGGGCCACACCGTCGAGACGATGCAGATCGGCGAGGGCGAAGCTCACCGCGTCCGTGCGGTCCGGAGCGGTCGTCCGCAGAGTCGCCAGCACGAGCAACCGCTCACCGGCCGTGGACTCGACCAGATGAGACAGCATCGCCAACGTCGGTTCCGATGCCCAGTGCAGATCCTCGAGGACGATCACCAGTGGGCAACGCTCGGCGGCCGCCAGCAATACCCGCATGAGGGCGTCGAAGAGGTCGGGCCGCGAGTCCCGGTCACCCGGATCCGGTCGCGCCGACGGCCAGTACCGCGACACGCTCGTGGTGAGTCGCAGCAGCGGGGCGGCCGCGGTGGGCGCGATAGCGCGAAGAGCTTCCGGCGGGGCCTGCTCCATCGCCTGCTCGAGAATCGCCACGAAGGGCCGGTACGGGACATCGAGGTCCTCGCGGCACGCGCCCCACAGCACGGTGGCGCCGTGCGCGCGCAACGCGGTGGCCGCCTCGCTCACCAACCGGGTCTTGCCGACCCCCGGCTCGCCGCCGACGAAGACGACCTGCCGCCGATCACTCTCGACCGCCGCCCACACAGCCTCGAGCCGCGCGACTTCCGCGCCGCGCCCGACGAAGGCCGTACCGCTGCTCGGCGACGCCGAATCGGTCACTCCTCGACCTTAGCCGGATTCGACGACCACCGAGATAGTCCGATCTGACCCCCTCCCGTCCGCGCCGATTCGGTCAGATCAGGTCAGGTGCGTGGCACCGGCTCTCCGTAGCGTCACAGGTAACGCCGACCGAGGAGCACACCATGGCCACGAGGATCGAAGACCTGCCCATCGAGGTCGCCCAGGGCGAGTTGACCACGCGGTACATCGAATGGGGCGACATGGCGCTCCGGTACGCCAGCGTGCCGCCCGAAACCGACTTCGGCCCGGTCCTGCGGGGTCTTCCCGACGACCGTTGCCCGAGTCCGCACTGGGGAATCGTGTTGGAAGGTTCGTTGCGGCTCGAGCACGCCGACGGCACGGTGGAGACCGCCGAGGCGGGGGAGGTCTACCACTGGCCTGCCGGGCACACCGCCACCACCGTCGGCGGAGCCGTCTTCCTCGAGGTCGGTCCGGTGACACAGATGCGTCAGTTCCACGACCACGTCCTGCGTTTGTTCGGCTGATCGGACCCGACCCGAGGGAGCAGAAATGAACGGCACACCAGCACTGACCATGCTCGAAGCGGTCCGCGGCGAGGTGATCACCGCGCAGTCACCCGGCTACGACCGGGCCCGTTCGGTCTACAACGGGATGATCGATCGCACACCCCTCGCGATCGTCCGCGCGGTCGACGTCGCCGACGTGCGCGTCGTCGTCGACACCGCCCGGGCGAGCGGACTCGACCTCGCCGTGCGCGCGGGCGCCCACAGCGTGCCCGGTTTCGGCACCGTCGACGACGGCATCGTCTTGGACCTGAGCGCGATGAAGGGCATCCGCATCGATCCCGAGCAGCGGATCGCCCGGGTCCAGGCGGGCTGTACCTGGGGCGACTTCGACCACGCCGCACACACTTTCGGCCTCGCCACGACCGGCGGCATCATCTCGACCACCGGGGTGGCCGGCCTGACGCTCGGCGGCGGCATCGGCTACCTCGCCCGTGCCTACGGGCTCTCGATCGACAACCTGCGATCCGCCGACGTCGTCCTGGCCGACGGCACCTTCGTCACCGCGAACGCGACCGAGCATCCCGACCTGTTCTGGGCGTTGCGCGGCGGCGGCGGCAACTTCGGTGTGGTGACCGAGATGGAGTTCGACCTGCACCCGGTGGACACCATCTACGGCGGACCCATGTTCTTCGAACTCGAAGCCGCCGAAGACCTGTTGCGGACCTACCGCGACTGGATCGCCGCGGCACCGCGCGCGATGGGCGCCTTTCCCGCCTTCCAGATCGCCCCACCATTGCCGTTCATCCCCGAAGACCGGGTCGGTGAGCCCTTCATGCTCCTGGTGTCGTGCTTCAACGGCAGCGACGAGGAGGCCGAAGCACTGCTCGCGGACCTGCGAGCGGTCGCGGCACCGGTCGCCGAGCACGTGGGCCGGATGCCCTACCCGGCTCTCAACGGCGCGTTCGACGCGCTGCTGCCCGCCGGGTTGCAGCACTACTGGAAGGCGGCGTTCCAATCCGAACTCACCGACGGCGCCCTCGCCGCGCACCTGGAGTTCGGGCCACGGGTGCCCGCCATGCAGTCCACCATGCACCTGTACCCGATCGACGGCGCCGTCCACGATGTCGCGGCGCAGGACACCGCGTTCGCCTACCGAGCCGCGAACTTCGCCCCGGTCATCGCGGGCATGTGGCCGGACCCGGCCGACAACGACGCCAACATCGAGTGGGTGCGCGACTACCACGCCGCGCTCGAACCGCATACGGCCGACGGTGGTTACATCAACTTCATGGCCTCCGACGACCAGGGCCGCATCCGCGCCAACTACGGGCCCAACTACGACCGCCTGGCGGCGATCAAGAAGGCCTACGACCCGGCCAACCTGTTCCATCTCAACCAGAACATCGCCCCGGCGAAGTAGAACGACGGATGCGGCCGACGGGGCGAGGCGCGGCGAATCAGGCCGTGTGCGGGGAGTTCGGCGAGGTCGCGGTGACGCGTCGTCTGCGCGACGGCATCATCGTGGTCGGGTGCGAAACGCTCCAGGCCGCGCTCTTGCAGACGAACTCCTCGAGGCGCGCGGCCGCTCGGCCGGTGAGCGCGGTGGACCTGGGCCGGTCGTCGGGGGTCACCCACTGCACGATGGCGTCGCGGCGGCCGAGGCTCACGCACTGGCCGGTGTAGCCGATATCGTTGCGCGGCACCGCGCGTCCGGTCAGGCGGGCGGCGATGGCGTCGGCCGCCTGGTACGCCGTGGGGACGCCGGACGCGCAGGACATACGCAGCGGGTCACCGCCGGCGCCGGGGGCGAGCGCGGCATCACCGATGGCGTAGACGTCGGGATGCGAGATCGAGCGCATCGTCTCGTCGACGACGATCCGACCGGTGTCCGACACGGTCAAGGTGGTGGCCGTGGGAATCGGATGGACCGCGAAACCCGCCGTCCACACCGTCATCTCGGCCTGAATGATCTCACCGGCACCGGTGACGGCACCGCTCTCCAGCACGCGGGCGATATCGGTGTGCTCGCGCACCGTGATGCCGAACCGGTCGAACGCGGCGCGCACGTGTCGGCGCGCCTTCTCGCTCAGCCAGTCGCCCAGGCCGCCGCGCGCGACGAGCACGACGCCGAGGTCCGGTCGGGCTTCGGCGATCTCGGTGGCCGCTTCGATGCTGGTGAGACCACCGCCGACGACCAGCACGGTCGCGCCGGCGCACAGGCTCGCCAGCCGTGCACGGGTGCGGAGCGCGGACTGCTTGCCCGCGACGTCCTACGCGTGCTCGGTCACACCCGGCGCACCGGAGGCGGCAGCGCTGCCGAGGGCGTAAACCAGTGTGTCGTAGGCGATCTCGTTGCTGTCGTCGACGGCGACCGTCTTGTGGTCCACATCGATGGCGGTGACCCGTCCCAGCCGCACGCGCACGCCGGTACCCGCGAAGACCTCGGTCAGCAGGCGGCTCGTCAGGTCCTGCCCTGCCGCGAGCTGGTGCATGCGGACCCGTTCGACGAACTCCGGATCGGCATTGACGAGGGTGATGTCGACGTCGGCCGGGTGCAGTCGCTTGGCCAGGCGTCCGGCGATCGACACCGACTCGCGTTGCTCGACGGTGTCGGCCGGGCCCGCGATCGGGTCGGTGGCGAAGACGGGCTCGGGCAACCACTGGCCCACGTACGCCTCACGTCGAACCCGCGCCGACGTGAGCTGGTTGAGGCAGATATTGGTGAGCACCTTCGTGAGCCAGGCGGCGGGCGTCTCGACGAATTCGTGGTCGGCGGCGTGCCAGCGCAGGAAGGTGTCCTGCACCGCGTCCTCGGCATCGCTCGCCGAGCCCAACAGGCGATACGCGATCGCCTCCGAACGCGCCCGCGAGTTCTCGAACTCCGCGAGCTCGCGCGTACCAACCGACATGGGTCGAAGCTAGTGGTTCCCGGAGTGGTTCGCGAACCCGGGCGCTACTAACAGTTGCGTTCGTCGGTCCCGTCGCCGCAGTCGTCGTCGCCGTCGCACAGCCATTGTTTCTGAACGCACCGGTCGTTGTCGCATTTGAATTCTGTCGGTTCACAAGGGAAACGGCCGCTGTGACATTCGGTGCGAGTATTTCCCGGTCCGAATTCAAAGGAAACCAGCGCGTCGGTGCCTGCGGTGGATTCTGCTTCGGCTGGGGTGACCACCAGGGCGAGCGATAGGGCGGCCGACCCCAGCATTGTCGCGAGAACGGAAACAGCACGCATGAAAACCCTCCATAGCTAGTGGGGGACACGCTGCGGAATGCGATATTCCAGCAGTATATGACGATGACGGGACAATTCTCGCAATGCGATGGCGATCCGTCGGCCTCTCAGCCGTACGAAACGCCGGTCATAGCCTCCGAGATCTGCCACAGTCGCGCGGCGCTGTCGGTGTCGCGCAGCGGTTTCCACAGCTTCTGCTCTCCGGGCGGGCCGCCGACTCGGCCCGGCCATTGTGGACCGTAGAAACCACCGTCTCTGGACTCAGGAGCGACCGCGGCCATGAGTGCGGGAAGTTTCGCGCTGTCCACGGTTCCCGCGATGATTCCGTGCGCCGAAAGCCAACGGATGATCCGTACCTGCATCGTGTCGCCGGTCCGTCCGATTTCCGGGCGCGCTGCGAGGAGGTTTGTCGGTGCGACACCGGGATGCGAGATGTTGCTGGTGATTCCCCACCCTTTCGCGCGGCTGAGGCGACTGAGTTCGAGTCCGAACAGCCCGGACGCGAGCTTGGATTGCCGGTAGGACCGCATGCCGTCGTATTTCCGTTCCCAGTTCAGGTCCGCCCAGTTGATCTCGGCATTGCGGGCCGCGACGCTCGATTGCGTGGTCACCCGCGCGTGACCGGCGCGGAGCAGCGGTAGGAGGTGGCCGGTGAACGCGAAATGACCGAGATGGTTGGTGCCGAACTGCAGCTCGAATCCATCGGTGGTCGCCTGCCGCTCGGGCGGGGTCATGACGCCCGCGTTGTTCACCAGGAAATGGATCGGTGAACCGTCGGCACGCAACTGTTCACCGAGCGCCGCGATCGACGCCAGCGAAGACAGGTCCATATCGCGCGGAACAAGCGTCGCGTCCGGGTGCTGCTCGCGAATTCTCGCCATGGCCGCTTCGCCTTTGCTGCGATTGCGGACGGGCAGGACGACTTCGGCGCCCGCGCCGGCGAGCATCGTCGCGATACCGAGTCCGATGCCATCGCTTCCTCCCGTCACGACCGCTCGTTTTCCGGAAAAGTCGGGGATCGCGATGTCGTAGTTCCTGCGCACCATGGGTTACTCCTGATATCGACCTGCGCTGTGCACCGTTTTCGGTACCTCAGGACGAGCCTTCCGCGCGCTTCGGAACTTATCCAGGACTCGGCGATCAGTGGCTGAGGCACCGCGTCCGGGCGGAGCAGGGGGAAGATGTACAGATGATCGATCGAGCGGGACTCGCGGAGTTCCTCCTTGGCCGACGGCAGGCATTACAGCCCGAAGATGTCGGTCTCCCACGCGGCAAACGCCGTCGAACTCGTGGGTTGCGGCGCGAAGAGGTCGCGGCACTGTGCCACATGTCCCCGGACTATTTCGCGCGTCTCGAAAGAGCGAGCGGCCCGCAGCCTTCCGAGCAGATGATCGCATCCATCGCGCAGGGACTGCACTTGTCGCGTGACGAGCGCGACCATCTCTTCCGCCTCGCCGGACACCAGCCGCCGAGCCGAGACGGCGACAGCGAGTACATCAGTCCGGGCATGATGCGGATCTTCGACAGATTGACCGACGATACTCCGGCCGAGATCGTGACCGAACTCGGTGAAACGTTGCGCCAGACTCCGCTCGGTGTCGCGCTCGTAGGCGACCTGACCCGATACACCGGACCGTCGCGCAGCATCGGATACAGATGGTTCACCGATCCGGCGGCCCGCGCCCTTCATCCTGCCGAGGATCACGAGTTCTTGTCGAGAATGTATGTTTCGGGGCTTCGGGGCGTGCTCGCCCTCCGTGGGCCGACGTCCAAAGCCGCCCATCTCGCGGAGTTGCTCACCACCGAAAGCGCGCAGTTCCGCACCCTGTGGAAAGACCACGAAGTCGGCATCAAACCACGAGCCGTCAAGCGATACCTACACCCGACCGTCGGACCACTGGAGCTGAACTGTCAAATCCTTCTGGACCCAGACCAATCGAATCTGTTGCTCGTCTACACAGCGGTACCGGGGAGCGAAAGCTACGAGAAACTGCAGCTGCTGTCCGTCATAGGTGCGACCATGCCTCTCGAGGCGCGTTGAACCCGAAACAGCTCCTCCCGAACCAGATCTTCGGCGGGGCAACCACGTCGGGGCACCCCGTGGTGCCGGTCAGGAGGCTGGTCCGGAAGCCTCGTCCGCGCGGTGGGAACGTGCGCCCCGCATGTACTCGCGCACGGTCAGGGCTGCTCTCAGTTTCGTGATGAGCTCCGGGCTGTGGGGGTCGAGTCCGGCGAGTCGGTAGATCCGGCGGAGCCGGTAGTCGACGGTGTTTTCGTGGATGTGCATCTCACGTGCGGTGAGCCGACGATGTAGCCCGTTGTCCAGATGAACCCGCAGCGTAGTCACGAGTTCGGGATCCACCGCTACCGCATCGAGTGCGGTTTCGAGGCGGTCGCGGCCGGGGCCGGGACGAGTCAGCTGGTATTCGACTGCGAGATCGTCGAAGTGGTAGAGACCCGGTCTTTTGCGGAGTCTGCGCGCGACGTCGAGCAATTCGTGGCCGACTTCGGTGGCCGCCGGAATGCCGTCACGTGCTGCCTCGATCGCGATCACGGTCAGCGATGTCGGCGTGAGCATGTGCCGAATTGTCTCGGTATCCGGCGTGCCGTGAATCAAGACGGTGCCACCGAGCGTGCTGTGCAGCGCGGAAACAGGCTGTGCGAGAGTGTCTTCCAGCATCTCGACGAAGGTGCCGGGTGAAACGGTCCCTTGTCCGGGCGCGTGGGCGGCCACCGACAAGACGATGTACCGCTCGGTGAGCGGCGTTCCGTGTTCGCGGGCGACCGCGAATGCGTTTCGCCCGCTCAGCAGGGCACGGGCGACTGCCTGCCGACCGTGGTGATCGGAAACGAACCGATCGACCTCGAGATAGACCCGGTAGATCGTCGCGTCGACCGTGTGCATCGCCTCCATGATCTTGGCGACCTCGCCGAGATTCTTTCGGTACGGCGGATTCGAGATGTGGTCGTTCAGATGAACGCGGAATCCAGTCCGCACGAGCCGGTGGACGGTTTCGATGGGGACACCGGTGGTCGCCCACCGTGCGGCAGCAGGGCGGAGTGCCGCGCGCACATCGTGTCGGCGCGCACCGCTCACCGATTCCAGGCACTCTCTGACGACGGCGTGTATTTCGTCGCGCAGGACATCGCTGTGCGCCTTGTGCGGGCGAATCGCGTGCAGAACTCCGTCGACGATCCGCTGCGTCGCCCGCGAGATCGGCGCGGGCGGCGCGAGGGGTATGGCACTGGTGTCGAACATGATCATCGTTGGTATGAGCCGAATCCGCGAGTAGGGTCACGAAAGTTTGACGTGCACTCGACTGCGCCGTCACTCCACTGAGCGACGATAACGAGTGGTAACACGTTGTAGTCGGAGACGTTCGTTGCCTCGTGCGCCGAGATGACGGTGACGAAATTGGTGCGGACGCCAGGATTCGGCTGTATTCGACCGGACCTACCACTGTCGGCCTGTCTTCGGCACACAATCGGGGCATGCTCGTCGAAAAGCCTGTTTCCGTGCGACCCGCTCTGACTGCCCGCATGCTCGCTCGATGGCCGCAGATCTCCGAACGCATGCTCGCGGAAGGTCTCGGTGCGACCACGCCCGCCGACCTACCCGCCGACCACTTCACCGCCGAGGTGCTGCCGACCTTCCTGACCTGCGGCCGTGCGGTCTTGGAGGCCATCGCCGCCGGCCGTGACTTCAGTCAGGCCGAGGTCGCGGTTTTCGTCGGACCCGTCGCCGAACGGCACGCCGAGGACAGGCTGCCGCTGCGAATGCTCATCGCCGCGATCCACGCATCGGCGAAGTCGTTGCTTGCCGAGGCATCGGCATTGGTCGAACCGGACGAGATGGACGAGTTCCTGGTGGCATTCGGCCGACTTCTCGATCTGCTCCGCGATATCAATCTGACGGTAGTGGAGGCGTATACCGAGGTGGAGCGCTCGATCTATCACGCCGAGCGGGAGGCGCGCCGCGAATTGTGCTCGGCACTGGTGCGGGGCCTGCCCGCCGAGGAACTCGCCGCCCGCGCGGACACGATTCTGGCCGATCACTACACAGTCTTGGCGATACACCTGAACGAACCGCTGCTGACGGGCAGCGCCGCGAATCTGGTTGCCCGGCGCCGGATCCGGGTACTGCAACACGCGCTCGACGACCTCACCGGCACCACCACCCCCGCCACTTTCGACGGGAAGAGTGGAATCGCCTTGGTGAGCGACAGCTCCGAGACCGGCACCGTCGAAGCCCAGCAGTTCGACCGGCTCGCCGCGCGGCTCTCGGAGCAATTCGGCGTCACCGTGTATCTCGCCGAACTCCCCGGCATCAGTCGCGCGGATATCCCGGCCGCCGCCGAGGACGCGATCGAACTGACCGAATTGGCACGCCTGCGCGGCAGGCCGGGCGGTTGCTACCGGCTCGACGATCTGCTGCTGGAGTACCAGCTCACGCGTCCGGGCCCCGCGCGAGCGAGATTGGCCCAACGCGTGATTCCGTTGTTGGCCAGCCCCCATCTGCTCGACGCGCTGGAAGCCCATCTGCACTACGGTGCCGACCGCAAAACCGCCTCACGCCGCCTCCACGTCCACCCCAACACCTTCACCTACCGACTGCACCGCATCGCCGAACTCACCGGCCTCGACCCCACCGTCCCCCGGGAATCCCGCATGCTCGCGGCCGCCCTCACCGTGCACCGACTCGACTCGTCCAGACGCGCGGTGGATTGAGTCATCTCCACGCGGTGTGACAACGGTGGCGCCGACACAGTTCCCCGCGCCGCCGAAGAGGTCCATGAGCTCGTCGAGACAGTGCACCGGCCGGGCGATCCGAGCAAGATGGATCGCCTGGCGAAATCCGCGTGAGGAACGCCGAGGTGCGGTCGTTGGTCAGGGGCGCGGCTCCGGGATGTCGAGTTCGACTTCATCGAGCGGCAGGTCGGCGAGGGCGAGCACCCGGTGCAGTGGATGGACTCCGCGGGGGAGACGCCGTGCGTGGGTCGCGGCTACGGCGGCGATGATCGCGGTCGCGCGGGATTGGCTCCTGCCGCGCGCCCAGCGTGTGGTGCCGTCGTGGCCGCGGGCCAGCACGATCCACCGGTCGGTCCCTGGAAGGTGGAGCCCGCGTGGCGCTTTCGAGGCGCCGGGGAGCCAGGTGAGGGCGGCGAGCGCGGTGGTGGCAAGCCGGGAATCGAGGCCGAAGTACGTGCGGACAGCAACGTCGAAGTCGCGCTGGAGGGTGTGCTGGTCGGCGAAATCGAGCCGGTAGAGCCGCCGTGGTCGTCGGTGCCCGGGTAGCCGGAAGGCCCCGGGCCGCGTGTAGTTGCGGATGTAGCCGTCGCCGTCACGGAAGTGCTTGCCCAGCAGGCGATATGACCATTCGACGGCGGCGGCACCGTGATGTTCACCGGCACCGAGGAACACGGCGAGGTCGATCGGACCCGGCGATGTTCGGTGGAGGGCTGCTGCGAGCAGGTTGGTCAGTCCAGGGGCGAGGCCGACCTCGACGACGACCGGGGACTGCACGTCGGTCCGTGCGAGGGCGCGGAGATATGCGGAGGTGGCCGAGATTTCGATGAACGCGGACCCGTGGTCACCGGCGAGGGCGGCCAGTCGTGGATCTTCGGCACCCGACGCGTTGACTGTCACATCGGTGCCGGACAGCGCCGCACGATAGGCCGACAGCCCGGGATCTCGCAGATCGACGACCGTGTCGCTGCGCGCCGGATCCCGTCCGGCGACGACCACGGTGTCTCCGCGGCGGCGGAGCTCGGCGACGAGCAGACTGCCGACGGCGCCGTAGCCGCCGAGCACCAGGACCCTCATCGCGCTGTTCCGGACGAGGAGGCGGCGAAACGCGCGAGTGCGCTGGGTGATCTCCTGGCTCGTAGTACGCCGACGCCGACGAACCCGTAGACGAGACCTGTGCCGATCTCGGTGATCGCGCTCAGCCAGGAGAACCACGTGACGCCGGTGTGCGGCAACGAGATATAGCTGTCCTGGTAGTCGGCCCAGAATGTCGGCAGCAGGTGCGCGTACACGAACACGGCCGCGCTGCCGAAACCGATGCCCACCGCCGCTTCCGGCGCCCGGTACCGGTGAGTCACCGCCATCAGCACCGCGACGGCGACAAACGCTGCCTGCACAGTGCCACCGATCATGATCGACCTCGGCGAGGCGTCCATGCCGCGCCGCAGATGATCCAGGCCGTGTATGCCGAACCCGATCGCGAACGTCACTGCGGCCAGTCGCAGTTTTCGCGTCCGCCACCGATCGTCTTGGGTGGCCATTACCTACCTCGATCCCAGCTGGAGATACGCTCATACTGTTGGGCAATATCAACGTATGGTGACACGGTATGGGCGTATTGTCTATGGTGTATTCATGCAGCCCACGTCGCCGTTTTCGCTTCCGGCAGGCCCTGGCCCGTCGGCCACGGACCGGATCCGGGTCGCCGCGTTGACGTGCTTTGCCGCCGAGGGGGTGCGGGCGACCTCGCTTCGATCGGTGGCGGAGAAGGCGGGGGTCTCGATCGGGCTGGTGCAACATCACTTCGGTACCAAGGCCGGACTCGTCGCCGCTGTCGACGAGTACGTGCTGCGAGTCGTCGCGACAGCGGTCGCGTCACGGCCGCTACCGCCACCACCGGAGGATCCGCTCGGCGAGCTGGGGCACCGGGTCGCCTCGATCATGACCGAGCATCCCGAGGTCGTCGACTACATCGCGCACGCGTTCGCTGGTGGCGACACCATCGGCACGACCGTCTTCGATGGACTGGTCTCCATCAGCACCACGCAGTGGAACCGATTCGATGAACAGGGGCTGCTACGACCCGATGTCGACCGCACCTGGGCAGCGCTGCATCCATTGATCTTGGTCATCGGTACGGCGGTGTTGCGCAAACAGATCGACCGGCACCTGCCCGCGCCCCTCACCTCACCAGCACAACTGCACCGCTGGGACGATGCGATCGCCCAGCTCCTGCAGGGCGGACTGTTCGCTGACCCGTCACCCCCACCGACTGTCGATCCTGCCCATCGAGCGGACTGAACCAGGCCCTACCCGGGTTCTGATCGGCCGGCCATTGGCAGTGTTCACAGCTGGTGCGCGTGTTCTTCGGTCAACCGTCAAGCATCCGGAGAATCCTCGTTCGGCCACGGCCGGGTGCGCGACTATGACTTCTGGTGCAGTGCCTGACGAAGGGCGCCGTCGCGGCACAGTGGCCGGGATGCGTGGGCACTTCCCGGCAGCGTGGCCGGGCCGAGAGAGGCGCAGAGATGTCGAGTGATGTCGTGGATGTGACCGTGGACTTCGCCGTTGCGAGGCAGGCGTTGTGGGAGGTGCTGCTGGAACCGCAGAGCTATCCACGACTGTGGTCCGGTATCGGAGGATGCCAGCGGTTGACCGGTACCGAGGGCGACACGAGGTGGCAGGTCCGCATCGGCGACGCGGATGTCGGCGTGCGCACCGTCGATCTGGCCTTGCGGATCGGTCGCTGGTACGAGAGCTTCGAACTGCACAACCCGGAGACGGGCAGTTTCGCGCTGATCCGGCTCGCCGGTGACCAGCAGCGAACCAGTGTGAGCGTCACCGCCTTCGCCGCGCCGCGGTTGCATCCGGCGCTGGCGCAGGCGCGCGACGCCGAGACCGTCCGGTGGATCAGGGCCGGATTGCGGCGCGCGGTCGATGTGGTGCGTGGGGCGCAGACATCGGTGGTGGGAAACGGCGACCGGGCGCCGATCCGCCGCAAGTCCGAACTCGTGCGCTGGGTGGTGAATTCCGGGCTGGTCGCGCCGCCGGTGACCTCGGCGCGGCAACTGCGGTCGTTGTACCGGTGGGGTTTCAACCTGGCGGGCGGTTACGCGGCGGGCGCCGCGCACAGCCCCGACCAGCTCGCCCTGATCGACACCGTCAGCACGGCCACATTCGCCGAAACCGACAAGCGCACCACCGCGCTCGCCGGGGCGATGTACGAGGTCGGATTGCGCGCGGGCGACGCGATCGGATTGCTCGCCGCCAACCACTGCGGCATGGTCGAGACGATGGTCGCGGCGGGCAAGCTGGGCGTGGACGTCGCGCTGCTGAACGCCGGCCTGTCGGGCAGGCGGATCGAGGAGATCGTGCAGCGCCACCGGCTCTCGGCGTTGTTCGTCGACACCGACCTCGAGCACCTCGTGCAGTATCTGCACAACGGCGTGCCGCGCTTCGTCACCGACGACCTGCCCGCGGACCCGGGCCGGATCACCATCGAGGATCTGATCGCCATGGGTAACACGACTTTTCCGGTCCCCACGGTGCCTGGGCGTCAGATCGTGCTCACGTCGGGAACCAGCGGCACACCGAAGGGCGCAAGACGACCGCATCCGAAGGGATTCGACACCCTGGTCGCGCTCCTGTCGCGAATCCCGATCCACGTGGGCAGCACGATGATGATCCCCGCGCCGCTGTTCCACACGTGGGGGCTCTCGGCACTGCAATTGAGCACCGCCGTGCGGGCCACCGTGGTGCTCGCGCAAGGATTCGATGCCGAGGAATGCCTTCGTCAGGTCGCCGAACACCGGGTGAACACCCTCATCGCGGTGCCGACCATGATCCAGCGCATGGTCGACCTGCCCGCCGCGGTGCGCGCTCGCCACGACCTGAGCAGTCTGCGCCACGTCGTCAGTTGTGGTGCTCCACTCGTCGCGGCGACCGTCGATCGCTTCCTCGAGGACTACGGTGATGTGCTCTACAACCTCTACGGTTCCACCGAGGTCTCCTGGGCGAGCGTGGCAGCGCCCGAGGACCTTCGTGCCGCCCCGACCACGGCGGGTCGCCCGCCGCTGGGGACCCGGATCGCGATCCTCGGCGCCGACAGCCAGCCGGTACCCATCGGGGTGACCGGACGGATCTTCGTCGGCAACCACATGCTGTTCGACGGCTACGTCAACGACACTCCGCCCGAGGAGGCCGACGGCATGCTGAACACCGGCGATCTGGGCTACCTCGACGCGGAGGGCCGACTGTTCGTGGCGGGACGCGACGACGAAATGATCATCTCCGGTGGCGAGAACGTCTTCCCACGGCCGGTCGAAGAGGCATTGTCGTATCTGCCGCAGGTCAGCGACGTCGCGGTGGTCGGGGTACCCGACCGTGAATTCGGTCAGCGATTGGCCGCCTTCCTCGTCAAACAGGAAGGCTCCAGCCTGGATTCGGGCATGGTGCGCACCTACATCCGCAACCGGCTCAGCCGCTTTTCGGTCCCGCGCGATGTCACTTTCCTCAACTCGCTGCCGCGCGGGGAAACCGGCAAAGTGCTCAAGCGACTGCTCGTCGACCCCGCGGGATTCCCCGACTGAACGGTGCCTTGCCTGCTTGATGAGCATAGCCATACGGGCTCATCGGCGACTCGTGGCTACAGCCCCGGACATCGTCTTCGAGGATCGGTGCGACGGCGCGGCAGAGCCGCCGCACCTCAATCGACGCACAAACGATGCATTTTGAGGAAATCGGTGTCACAATCGAGCCGTGAATGCAGAGCGAGCTGCGACCGCGGCCGGACTTCGCGGACTCTCCACCGACGACGGCTCGACGCGGTTCGCACGGTGGCTCGCGCATACCCAGCGGTCGGTCCGCGATCACGTCGACGAGTTCGTCCGGGCGCGGTGCGCGGCGGAATTGGACCCGGCGGGGTTCTCGCTGCCAGGTCGGCTGATGATCGACTTCGCCTCGGGTGGCAAGTGCGTGCGGTCGGTGTTCGTCTACCTCGGCTGGCTGTGTGGTGGCGTCGGCGAGTCCGAACCAGCGCTGCGCGCGGCCGCCAGTGTGGAACTGCTGCATGCGTTCGCGCTCGTGCAAGACGACGTGATGGACGAGTCCCGCGTCAGACGGGGACGACAGTCGACCCACCTGCGCCTGGCCGCGTGGCACACCGAGCAGGGGTTGTCGGGATCGGCGGCCCGATTCGGTGAATCCGCGGCGATCCTCGTCGCCGACCTCTACCTGGTGTGGGCCGAGCGCATGTTGCGCGAAAGCGGCGTCGGCGCCGCCGCCTTGGACCGGGCATGGCCACGCTACGACGCGATGCGCGGCGAACTGGCAGTAGGTCAGCTCGCGGACCTGTCCAACGACGCGAACCGCGTGCCGGACTTGACCGCGGTGATGGACATCGCACGCCGTAAATCCGGCAATTACACCGTGCGCCGGCCCCTGGAACTCGGTGCGGCGATGGTTGGCTGCGACGACACCGTGATGGAAGTCCTCGGCGAATACGGCGTACTGATCGGAGAAGCCTTCCAACTCCGCGACGATCTGCTCGGCATCTTCGGTGACCCCGCCACCACCGGTAAGCCTTCCGGTGACGATATCCGGGAACGCAAGGCGACCACCGTGATCGCGCTGGCCGATCAGCTCGCCGGGCCGTCGGACCGCGCGCGGCTGCGAGACCTCTGGCGGGACGAGCTGATCGACGAGCAGGGCGTCGCGCTCGCGCAGGCGGTCATCGTCGACAGCGGCGCGGGCAGGCGCGCCGAGCAGATGATCCGCGACCGAGTCGAATGTGCGCGGCGGGCTCTCGACCGCGCCGATCTCGAACCGTCGGTGGCCGAGGCGCTGCACCGAATGGCGCTGTTGTGCACCGACCGTACGTCCTGACCGGCCAACCGGCGTGCCGCCGACAAATCCGACTGGAAGGAAGAGATGCGAACGATACCGGGAAGAACCGATGAGGTCGTCGTCGTCGGGGCCGGTCTGGCTGGTCTGGCCGCAGCGCTGCACTTGGCGGGGCGCGGACGTGGCGTCACGGTGGTGGAGCGCGACTCGGTTCCCGGAGGTCGAGCCGGACGGCGCGATATCGACGGTCTTCTGCTCGACACCGGGCCGTCGGTACTCACCATGCCCGACATCGTCGCCGACACCCTTGCCGCGGTCGGGGAGAGTCTCGACTCCCGGCTGGACCTGCTGCCGGTCATCCCTGCCTACCGCGCGCACTTCGCCGACGGCAGCGGGCTGGATGTTCACAGCGACGCCGAGGCGATGGAGGAATCGGTCGCGGCATTCGCCGGGCCCGAGGAAGTGGAGGGGTATCGCCGATTGCGGGCGTGGTTGAGCGAACTGTATCGCGTCGAATTCGATCGGTTCATCGCCACGAACGCCGATTCTCCGTTCTCCCTGCTCACCCCCGCGCTCGCGCGGTTGATCGCGTTGGGCGGTTTTCGTCGCCTCGACCGGGCGGTCGGATCCTTCCTGACCGACGAACGGCTGCGGCGGGTGTTCACCTTCCAGTCCCTCTACGCGGGTGTTTCGCCACAGCGAGCCCTGGCGCTGTACGCGGTGATCTCCTACATGGACACCGTGGGCGGTGTGTACTTTCCGCGCGGCGGAATGCGTGCGCTACCGGACGCTCTGGCCGCCGCTGCCGTGGATGCCGGTGTGCGGTTCCGCTACGACGAGACCGTCCACGATCTGGAACGGAACGGTTCACGCATCACTGCTGTGTTCACCGACAAGGGACGCAGAATCCCTTGCGACGCAGTCATTTTGGCAACCGAGTTGGCCACAGCCTACGAATTGCTCGATCGTTCTCCGCGGCGTCCGATCAGCTGGCGCCCGGCACCGTCCGCGGTCGTCATGCATGTCGGCTTTCCCGCCGGCGTGCCGACCGCACATCACAACCTCGTCTTCGGTGCCGCCTGGAACCAGACCTTCGACGAACTGATCGACAGGGGAGAGTTGATGACGGACCCGTCGCTGCTGGTCACCCGGCCCACCGCGACCGACCCTGGCCTCGCACCGCACGGGCAGGACCTGTTCACCGTTCTCGCTCCGGTACCCAACCTGTACCGCGGCAAGGATCTGGACTGGGATCGCCGCGCCACCGCTTACAGCGCGGAACTCGCGGCGATCGTCGAGAACCGGTTGGTTCCGGGCTTCGTCGAGAACTCCACGATCGTGCATGTGGACACCCCCGCCGATTGGCAACGGCAAGGCATGCTGGCCGGTACCCCGTTCTCACTCGCGCATACATTCGCCCAAACCGGTCCGTTCCGTCCCGCGAACATGCCACGCGGAGCGACCAATGCGGTGCTGGCCGGCTGTGGCACCGTTCCCGGCGTCGGCGTGCCGACGGCACTGTTGTCGGGTCGTCTCGCCGCCGACCGCGTGACCGGCACCGTGACCACCTCACGGTCTTCGTCTTCCACCGCGACCAAGAGCGGACGACGATGACGCGCACCGAACTCGACGCCGCCGGTATCCGTGACGCGGGGTTGCGCGCGTCCTATCAGCGATGCCGCGAGCTCAACGCCCGGCACGGGCGCACATTCTTCCTCGCCACCCGGCTGCTCGCGCCCGCCCAGCGCCCCGCGATCCACGCGCTCTACGGTTTCGCCCGATGGGCGGACGACATCGTCGACGAGCCACCGACCGGCGACGCCACCGGTTCCGCGGCGGCACGCCTGGACGCGGTGGCCCAGACCATGCGCGACAGTCTTCGCGGTACCCACGACGACGACCCGATCCTTGCCGCGCTCGCCGATACCGCCGCCAGATACGGGATCGAGCACTCGCTGTTCGACGATTTCCTCGACTCGATGCGGATGGATCTGACGGTGACCGACTACCCGGATCGGGCCGCGCTGGATCGCTATATTTACGGTTCGGCAGCGGTGATCGGCCTGCAAGTACTGCCGGTACTCGGCACCACCGGCCCCCGATCCGATGCCGCTCCCTACGCGGCGGCGCTGGGAAAGGCCTTCCAGCTCACCAACTTCCTTCGCGACGTCGCCGAAGACCTCGACCGTGGCCGGGTGTATCTGCCTGCCGACGAACTGGCTGCTTTCGGTGTGGACCGCGCCCGCTTGCAGTGGTGCCGGACCCATCGGCGCACCGACTCCAAGGTGCGGTCGGCGCTGGCCGCTCAACACGCCGTTGCCCGAGACTGGTACCGGTTCGCCGATGCCGGAATCGCCTTGCTGCACCCGGTGTCGCGACCGTGCGTCGCCACCGCGGCCGTCTTGTATTCGGAGATTCTCGACCGGATCGAACAGAGCGAGTTCGCGGTGTTCACCGCGCGGGCGACTGTGAGCACCGCGCGCCGGACTCGCGTCGCCGGTTCGGCGCTGGCTCGCGCGTTGTGGGCGCGCCGGGGCAGCCGGGCACGGTCGCTGACCCCCGCTGAAAGCTGACGTGATCGAGCCTGAAGTATCGACAGCCCGGCCGTGGAGCCCTTACCCAGGGGATGGCGCGGCGGTGCGTTCGGCAGTACTCGTGATATTTCGGACCATGCCCCCGAAAACGGCGCTGTGGAACGGGGTGATCGCCTTCCAATACAGGTGTCCAGCAAGCCCGTGCGGGTGAAAGATCGCGCGTTGCCGGTAGCGAGAACCTCCGTGCGCGGCGGGTTCGACGCCGAGCTCGAGCCACGCCAGGCCGGGGACTCGCATCTCGGCGCGCAGACGCAGCAGGTGTGGTCGGTCGATATGTTCGACGCGCCACCAGTCCAATGCTTCGCCGGAATGCAGGCGCCGCGGGTGTTTGCGGCCACGGCGGAGTCCGACCCCGCCGGTCAGCCGGTCGATCCAGCCGCGTAGCGACCAGGCAAGCGGGAAGGAATACCAGCCGTTCTCACCGCCGATGGATTCGATCACCGCCCATACCGTGTCCGGATCCGCGGAGGTGTGATGCTCGCGAACATCCTCATAGAGGGAGCCGCCGGACCAGTCCGGATCGGTGGGTAGGGGATCGGAAGGTGCGCCGTAGGTACTGGCATCGGACCAACGGGTGGGCACCTCGGCGTTGCGGATGCGGGTCAGCGCCAGCTCTACAGCACATCCGTACCGGGTGAGGCCCTCCGGGGGATCCGGGATGTATGCGGCGATGTCGTGCTCGCCACAGACGACCTCGTGGACGAGCGACTCGATGAGCGGCACGGCCAGCGCACGGGGCACCGGGGTCACCAAATTGACCCACTGCGCGGACAGCCATGGCGTGAGCACCGGAACCGGCAGCACCACTCGACGATTCAGCCCGGCCACGACGGCATATTCGCGCATCATGGTCAAGTAGGTCATCACGTCGGGTCCGCCGATATCGAAGGCGCGGTTGACCTCGGCGGGCAAGTCCGCGGCACGCACCAGGTAATACAGAACGTCTCGAACAGCGATCGGCTGAATCCTGTTGTGAACCCACCGCGGGGTGACCATCGCGGGCAGGCGTTCGGACAGATACCGCAGCATCTCGAAACTTGCCGACCCGGAACCGATGATCACCGCCGCACGCAACTCCACAGTGGGAACACCGGATGCACGCAGGATCTCGCCGACCTCCGCACGGGAGGCCAGGTGGCGAGACAGTTCGGTGTGTGGCGGGACGATCCCGCCGAGATAGACGATGCGCCCGACCCCGGCCGACAACGCGGCCGCCCCGACGATGCGCGCGGCTGCACGATCGATATCGGCGAAGTCGCGGCGGGTCAGCGAGTGCACCAGGTAGTAGACGACTTCCTGACCGGCCACCGCCGCGCGCACCTGGTCGCCGTCGGTGACATCTCCCTCGACCACCTCGACCCGATCGAGCCACGGCACTTCGGCCAGTTTCGCCGGTGTCCGGGCGACCACCCGCACATCATGACCGGCCTGGAGCAATTCGGGTACCAACCGCCCACCGATGTAACCGGTCACCCCGAAGACCACACACCGCATGCTCGTTCAGCCTTCCGTGATATCGGGTCGGGCAGCGTGGCCCGGTAGGCCCTCGGTACGTCGAGCCTCCTTCATCTCGGCCTCGTAGACGTGGGTGCGGCCGCCCACCAGCCGGTCACGAACTGTCCGCTCGAGCTCGCGAAACACCGCGTAGTAACCCTCGTCGTACTCTTCGACGACCTGGAAGGTCCAGCGACCCGCCAGCACGTTGCGGCCGATCAGTTCGGTCGACAGCCGATCGGCGAGTTGGTGGTGGCCTGCCACGCGAAGCATGTCGGCTGCTTCTCCGAGCGCGAGATCGGCTCCGCCGGTGAGTTGGTGGAACTCGTAGAGGTGTCCACGCGCGCGTTCCGTCGTCTCCAGCGCCTCCGACAACTTGCCGACCGCGGCGACAGTTTCGTCGCTGATACCGCTGGGCCGCCGGTGGCGGTCGGCCGCTCGGCCGTTGTCGGGCTGGTTCTCGTTCGCACTCATCGCCCAGCTAGGGCTTGGGGCGATCGACGTCGCCACGCCACGCTCCCGTTTCCGATCCACGGCCTTCGATGAAGTCCTTGAAGCGGCGCATGTCCCCCTTGATGCGGCGATCGAGCACACCTGTTTTGTCCGCGATGTTCTCGACGAAGCCCTCCGGGTCGATGTCCATCTGCACGGTGACCCGGGTCGTCGAGTCATCGATGCGGTGAAAGGTGACTACGCCGGCATGCTCAGGACCCTCGTCGGACTTCCAGGCGATGCGTTCCTCGGGATGCTGCTCGGTGATGGTGGCATCGAACGTCCGGGTCGCCCCGGCGATGTCGACGGTCCATCGGGTATGGGTGTCGTCAAGCTGTTCGATCCGGTCCACACCGTGCATGAACTGCGGAAACGATTCGAACTGGGTCCACTGGTTGTAGGCGGTCGCCACCGGCACCTGCACGTCGACAGCTTCGATAACAGTGCTCATCCTCGGCCTCCTCGGGTTGAACTCGGACAGTCAGCGGCCGAATGCCCACTCGATCCGATTTCACACCGATTGATGCAGATTCGCTTCAAATTGGCACATGCTCCCGCGCTGTTCGCCGACGGCGCCGACGCCGAAGCGCGCCGGATCCGCCACCGGCACCGCGCGAGTCATCGTCTGCGGCGCCGACAAGGCCGCCGGCTTGCAATCGGCGTCATGACAGAGCCACTGACATCTCGGCGGGGACTGGTCGGGCGTGCGGGCCGGTGGTCCGCCCCTGCCTATGCTGAGGCTTCGTCGTAGGCGGCGATGATCTCGCTGGCGATGCGGCCGCGGGTGGAGACGGTGTGGCCGTTCTCGATGGCCCAGGCCCTGATGGCCGCGAGGTCGGTGCGACGACCTGTCTGGGCGGCGGGGGTCGCGGTGGCGTGTCGGCGGGTGTTGCTGGTTTTGGCGCGGCCGATTCGCCGGGCGTAGGGAATCCATTGTTCGAAGGTGTCGCGCAGTTTGGTGGCGTTGGTTTCGGACAGGTCGATCTCGTAGGTGTGTCCGTCGATGCCGAAGGTGACGGTTTCTTCGGCGGTGGATGTGCCGTCGAAGTCGTCGACGAGGGTGACAACGACCTTGCGCGCCATATGGATTCCTGTCAGTTGTGTATGCGGGTTCGGTTCGGCGATGGCCAGGGTAGTAGCACTCGGTGCGGGTCGTTCATGCGGACCGTGCGATCCACTTGTCCGGTCGAGGCTGCGCGGATCCGTGACTGTGTTCGAGGCAGCGGGCGCCTGGCCGTGTCGGGGCGAGCGCGACCGACGGAGGGGCGGCGGCCTGCCGTGGGGTGTGCCCCGCTGCCGTCACCACGCAGTGAATGTTGACATTGCTAACACGGTTTTTTAAGCTGCTCGCGCTGCACGGATCTCGTGTGTCCGATGAGCTGTTGTCTCGAGCTGATCTTTCGCCTTCCAGGGAACGGACCAACATATGCCTGCCACAGGCGAATTCGACCTCGTGCTCGTCGGTGCTACGGGATTCACCGGAGGTTTGACCGCCGAGTACCTCGCCGCTCGGTTGCCGAGCGGTGCTCGCTGGGCATTGGCGGGAAGGAACCCGGACAAACTCGCGGCCGTCTTGGCGCGGCTCGCTGTGATCGACTCCGCCGCTGCCGAGCCCGCATTGCTCCACGCCGACACGTCGGACCCGAATTCGCTTCGGGCGGTCGCGGAGTCGGCACGGGTCGTCGTGACGACCGTCGGACCGTATCTGGAACACGGGGAGCCGCTGGTCGCCGCATGTGCCGCAGCGGGCACCGATTATGTCGATCTGACCGGGGAACCCGAATTCATCGATCGGATGTATCTGGCCCACCATGCCGGAGCTGTCGCGACGGGGGCACGACTGGTTCATGCCTGCGGATTCGATTCCGTTCCCCACGACCTCGGCGTCCTGTTCACCGTGCAGCAGCTCCCGAAGGACGTGCCGCTGACGGTGCGCGGCGTAGTGCGCAGTAACGCGATGATCTCCGGTGGAACCTTGCATTCGGCGCTCGGACAGCTGTCCCGACTCCGGAAAATGCGACAGGCCGCCGTCGAACGCGGTCGAGTCGAGTCGCGAACAGACGGCTCGCAGGCGCGTATCCGAACCGGCGTTCCGCGTCGTGAAGCCGCCCTGGCGGCCTGGTTGCTTCCCCTGCCGACCGTCGATCCGCAGGTCGTGCGCCGATCGGCTGTGGCGCGGCCCGACTACGGACCCGCCTTCACCTACTCCCACTATGCGGGGATCAAGAGCCCGATTGTGATGGCAGGCTCCGTCATCGGCGTCGGTGCGGCGGCGGTCGCCGTTCAGCTTCCGTTTCTGAGACGGGTCAT
Organism: Nocardia sp. NPDC050378; assembly: GCF_040655675.1. Lineage (NCBI taxonomy): Bacteria > Bacillati > Actinomycetota > Actinomycetes > Mycobacteriales > Nocardiaceae > Nocardia > Nocardia sp. NPDC050378. The sequence continues at coordinate 56,567 of NZ_JBFAKI010000007.1, read as the reverse complement.
CGGCGAGCGGATTCCTCGTGGCAGCGGGCCCTCGGAGTCGAGACGTGCCCGTTCGTGGTTCACTGTCGACTTCATCGGGGAGGGCGGCGGTGTGCGGACGCACACGCAGGTTCGCGGGGGCGACCCCGGTTATGGCGAGACCGCGAAGATGCTCGCGGAGTCAGCGATGTGTCTGGCCTTCGACGACAATCCACCGACCGCGGGGCAGGTCACCACGGCGGCCGCGATGGGTGAGAATCTGCTGCGGCGGCTGGTCGGTGCGGGTATCTCCTTCTCCGTGGTGAATGCGGATCAGCCATTGGTGGGCTGATGATCGGTTCGGCTCGTCAAGTCGGTCGGGCGATCCGTGATGCGCGGTCCGGTCGCGGAATATCGTTGCGTGAGTTGGCCTCTCGCATCGAGGTGAGCGCGGCCACTGTCAGTGCGATCGAGAACGGCAAGACGCGTGTCGATGTCGAACGGCTGCACGCGATAGCCGCCGCCTTGGATACCGAAGTCGCGGAGCTGCTGGAACGTCTCGAGGGCCCGGGCGGTGGTGAGGTGTCAGTGATCCCTGTCGTGTCGAGCCCTCCGGTCGATCGCGACGGGCGTTCCTGGCGGATGTTCGGACCCGTGCGGCTGGATCCGGTGCTGCGGGCGGCGATCGAGGACTTCGTCGAGAAGGGGTATCACGGTTCGACGATGCGCTCGATCGCTCTGCGGGCGCGGATGAGTGTGCCGGGGGTATACCACCACTACCGCAGCAAACAACATCTGCTCGTGGCGTGTTTGGACGTCACGATGAACGAGCTCTTCGTGCGGGTGACGGCGGCTCGCGAGGAGGGGGATGATCCGGTCGCGCGGGTGGCGTTCATGGTCGAGGCGCTGGCGCTGTTCCACATGTACCGGCGGAAGCTCGCCTTGATCGGCGCCAGCGAGATGCGAAGTTTCGAGCCGGCCAACCGCAGACGGATCAGCGCGCTGCGCAACGATTTACAGCACCTGATCGATGACGAGATCGCCGAGGGCGTCCGCCGCGGCGTGTTCTCGGTCGACAGTCCCCGCCATGCGGGGCGGGCGATTTCGACGATGTGCACGTCGTTGTCGCAGTGGTACCGCGAGAGCGGCCCGGCCGGACCCGAGCAGATCGCCCGCGACTACGCGCGTTTCGCACTCGGGCTGCTCGGGTCGGGTGCCCGCGACAGCTGACGGTGGCCCGCCACGATGTGGCCGATGCTGTCGACACGACCGGGCGCCCACAGCGAGCACCCCGTCGCGTCACGGTGATCAAAGGCTCCGATGCTTCGTCACCTCGACCCGGCTGGAACCCGAAACTTGTGCGGCACTGGTGTTCCGGGTGATCGCGTACCCGAAGAGCGCAGCGATGACATACATCAGCACCGAGTAGACAGCGGCCGGGATCGCGGCCTCGGCGCTGTCGAGGACACTCAGGGCGATGGTCATCGCCACGGCGGTGTTGTGGATCCCGACTTCCATCGATACCGCGATCGCCTGCGGCTGGGCGAGCTGGAGCAGGCGCGCGCCGGCGTATCCGAGTGTCAGGCTGCACAGGCAGAAGATGGCGGTGACAAGCCCGACCTGACGTGCGTAGTCGGCGATGTTGTCGCGTTCGGCCACCAGCGCCCCGACCGAGACCAGGGCCAGCACGGCGACGGAAAAGATCCTGACCGGTCGATCCGCCCGGGCGGCGAGGGTGGGCGAGAAGCGGCGGGTGATCATGCCGATCACTACCGGCGCCAGCACGATCGCGATCACCTGGATCACTTTGCTCAGCTGCAGCCCGACCTCGCCGTCCGCGCCGAAATAGCCGATGGCGAAGTTGGTGATCACCGGGACGGTGACCGCGGCCAGGACGGCGTTGATCGCAGTGAGTGTGATGTTGAGGGCGACGTCGCCACGAAACAGATGGCTGTAGAGGTTGGCGGTCGTGCCGCCGGGGGAGGCCGCGAGCAGCATCATTCCGATGGCGAGCAGCGGGTCGAGATCGAAAACCATGATCAGACCGAACGCCATCGCGGGGAGGACGAGAAGCTGAAGAGCCAACGCGATGAACACCGCCCGTGGCGACTGTGCGATCCGGTGGAAATCGCCGACGGTCAGGGTGAGCCCCAACCCGAACATGATGATGGCGAGTGCGCTCGGCAACCCGATCGTGATCAGGGCAGATGATTCCATTGACTACTCTCGATTCGGGGAACGAACGCATTCGATTTACGCGCGGTTCGACTGAACGCGGCCGGCGGATTACGTCGGAATTCTTCCACGCCGCAATGTAATTGCCGCTAACATGGCTGTCAACCGTGACTTCGGCTCAGGCGAGGCCCAGGGGCGGTCGGCTCGGAGTCTCCGGCCGGAGATGGGACGGCCGTCGGGGGCGGGAGGATCCGGTTCGGCCGAACGGAGGGCATAAGGCCTGCGTAGTGGCTGTGTTGACACTGCTAACATCTGCGGTTATCGTCGGTGGTCCGCAACGAGTGAGCAAGGGAGCTACGCCGATGTCAGCGACGAAGCGCACATCCGTCGAGGTCGACCTCGGTGGTCGCCGGGTCGAGGTGCCGAAGGGCGGACTGTACGACCGGTACCGCATGAATACCGATTTGGACGAAATCGGCCGCGACCCACGTGTCAGCAGCACCGACTTCTTCCGGCGGCTTCCCAAGAAAAAGGTCGAATCGCCGATCGGTGAAACTCTGACGCCGAATTTCTATTACCGGATGTCGAGCACACGGCTCACCATGCTCGCCAGATCCCGGAACATCCGTTCCCGGCTTCCCGAGGGGCTTGCCCCGCTCGAGGTGGTGCCCGGGATCGGTTTCGTCTCGGTCGTGTTCTTCCGGTACGACGTCTGTGACATCGACTTCTACACCGAGGTCGCGGTGGCCGTCGGCGTCAGGCCGGCCCGCCACGGCGGCGGCCCGGGGGTCATCGACCTCCTGGCGGGCCTCGGCAACGATCATCTCCACAACTACGTGCTCGCACTGCCGGTGAGCTCGCAGATCGCCCAGGTACGCGGTCACGACGGTTACGGTTTCCCCAAGTGGGTGACCGAAATCGATGTCGACATCGACGCGACCGGCACCACGGCACGGGTGGCCAATGATGACGGCGGAGTAGACCTGGCGGTGTCGGCCCCGACGCCGAGCCAGAAGCTGTACGGCAGTGGCGAGCGTGTGTCGACGTTGACCTCGTACACCTCGATCGGCGGTGCGTGGCATGCGACGCAGACCCAGATCAATATGCTCGCGGGCGGTTCGGCGAGCCTGCCTCGTGGGATCGACCTGCAGCTCGGTCACGGCCGACTCTCCGATGACCTCCGGGCGCTCGACCCCATCAAGACCGTGCGCCTCGATGTCATCACGGAGGGGCAGGTCGCCTTGCATATGCCGATCCCGACATCGATACCGACCAGCTGACTCATCGTCGTTGCGGCACAGTTCGGTTACTCGAACGACCGACCTGTGCCGCACCGATGCGGGGCGGCGAGGAGTGATTTCCGCGTCGTCGTTACCGGATGGAGCTGGACGCTACTCGAGTGTGGGCGAATCCGACGGAATTCGGGTACTCGGCGCACGGAATTTGCGGCGGTATTCCGCCGGTGTCAAACCTGTCGAGCGGCGGACGAGTTTCCGCAGAGTGGACGGGTCGGTGTAGCCGACCGATTGTGCGATTCGTTCCAATGTGTGGTCGGTGACGGCGAGATCGTGCACGACCCGTTCCAAACGCGCGCTCTGAAGATATTCGGTGACCGACATCGCAGTGGCTTTCGAGAATCGCCGCTGTAATGTGCGCGGGTGCAAGCTGACCGAGCGAGCGAGGTCTTCGATCGACAGTGGGCGGTCCAATTCTGCCTGAATTCTTTCCTGGACGCGGAGCACTGCGTCGTCGTCGTGTTCATTCGACGGCATGATTTCCATATACGGGATCTGTTGTCGGCGAGGCGAATCGGCGATCAGGAATCGAGATGTACGCAGCATGACATTCGGACCCCAGAGGGTCTCCACCAAGGACAGCCCGAGATCTACCCACGCCATGATTCCGGCGGCGGTGATGATGTCACCGTCATCGATCACCATGCGGGTGGCATCGAGTTCCACAGCGGGAAAGCGACGAGCGAACTGATCGGCGAAAGCCCAATGCGTCGTCGCAGGTCGGCGGTCCAACACGCCGGTCTCCGCGAGTACGAAAACCCCGGCACACAGGGCCCCGAGGACGGCTCCCTCGGCTCTGAGCCCGAGAGCCCAGCGGCGGAGCGCGTCCGCCGAGCGCATACGCGCCGGCTCCACGAGGCTGGGTGGAAAGATCACATGGGTGGGACGATGCGCGGTCCCTGGCAGCGAGTCGTAGGAGCAGATGACGTCGTGCTCGTCGAGTCGCCAATGACTCACTCGCACATGTACGTTCGTATTTCCCAGGATCTCTGCCTGTTCGCCGGCGACTCGAAACACATCGGTCAGCCCGAATATCGCCGTCATCTGACACTGGGGATAAGCGACGAGCGCAATTTCGGCGTCGATCGGTGTCGTGTCGCGATCGGCCCACAATGTGTCGTCTGCGCCCATGGTCACATGTTAGCGAAAGGCCTAACGTGGGTCGTGTGCATTGACCCGAACGTGGCGTCGACCACGATGCCTCGACCGACCGGAGAGGAAAATGATGTCGAATACGGATTCGCCGATCACCCCTTACCTCGAGGACGCGGCTCGCGAGCTGACCGAGGCCACGGACCCGCATCCTCGAATTTATGAGGTGCCGCCCGAAGAAGGCCGCAAAATCCTGTCGGATCTGCAAAGCGACCAGAGCGTGCCTCGCCCCGAGGTCGACGAGGAGTGGGTGGAGGTCGACGCCGGCCAGTGGGGGACGGTACGTACCCGCATCATTCGACCCAAAGGTGCGCAAGGCCCGCTGCCGGTCGTGTTCTACATCCACGGCGCGGGATGGGTTTTCGGCGACGAACACACCCACGATCGGCTGTTCCGTGAGCTGACTGTCGGTGCGGGTGCCGCCGGTGTCTTCCCGGTCTACGATCGGGCGCCGGAGAAGAAGTATCCCACGCAGGTCGAGCAGAACTACGCCGTCGGCCAATGGCTGCTCGCCCACGGTGCCGAGCACGGACTGGACACCTCCCGCGTCGCCGTGACCGGAGAATCCGTCGGCGGGTGCATGTCGGCGGTGTTCGCGCTGATGAACAAGGACCGCGGTGGCATCGACCTCAAGGCGCAGGTGCTGCTCTATCCGGTGACCGCCGCGGATTTCGACACCCCGTCCTACCACCAGTTCGCCGAGCACTACTACCTGACCCGTGACGGCATGAAGTGGTTCTGGGACGCCTACACCACCGACCCGGATGCGCGCCGCGAGCCCTACGCCTCGCCGTTGGAAGCCGGTGTGGAGCAGTTGCGCGGTCTGCCACCCACTTTGGTGATCACCGCCGAGGCCGATGTGCTGCGCGATGGCGGCGAACTGTTGACCAACAAACTGCGTGAGGCCGGGGTAGAAGTCACCGGTGTCCGGATCAGCGGCACCGTGCACGACTTCCTGCTGCTCGACAGCCTGCGCGACACACCCGCGACCAACGTGGCGCGCAAACTGGCGATCGACGCGCTGCGTGAGGCCCTCCACGACGACTGAGATCCTCGGCCCACCGGACGGGCACGACACGATCGCCGCGGCGGTCGGCGGAAAGCTGTTGTGCCCGCTCGATGGGTGACACTTGTCCGGCCTGCCCGGAGAGGACCGGCGGCACGGCCAGCGGCCCCGGCGACAACACATGAAGGAAGATCACGCATGACCAAGCGCATCTTGAATGTCGTCACCAACGTCGGCGACTTCGACGATCCCGCACATCCGACCGGATTGTGGTTGTCCGAACTCACCCATGCCTGGCACGTGTTCGAAGAACACGGCTTCGAGCAAACCCTCGTCAGCCCGGCGGGTGGTCCCTGCCCCCTGGAACCGCGGTCGCTGAAATTCCCGAACTTCGACAAGACCGCCAAAGCCTGGCATGCCGATTCGGCCCGGATGGCGTTGCTGGAGAACACCGCTCATCCCGACGAGATCGACTCCGCCGACTACGACGCCATCTACTTCACCGGCGGTCACGCGGTGATGTACGACTTCCCCGACAATGCGGGTCTGCAGCGCATCACCCGGGAGATCTACGAACGCGGCGACATCGTCTCCTCGGTGTGTCACGGCTACTGCGGCCTGCTCAACACCACCCTGTCCGACGGAACCCTCCTCGTCGCAGGCAAGAAACTCACCGGCTTCGCCTGGCAGGAAGAAGTCCTGGCCCGGGTGGACAAGCTCGTTCCTTACAACGCCGAAGCGGAGATGAAAAAGCGTGGCGCCCGGTACGAGAAGGGCAAATTGCCGTTCCTGTCCTATGCCGTGGTCGACGGCAACCTGGTGACCGGTCAGAACCCTGGCTCGGCCAAGGAGACCGCGAAGAAGGTCGCCGCTCTGCTCTAGGTGCCGGCAGCCCGGGCGCCGAAGCGGGGTCGTGCCCGACCCCGCTTCGTGGCGTTCAGATCTGGGCCGCGGCGGCCCGTCCCGCTGCCCGCCCGGAAAAGATGCAGCCGCCGAGGAAGGTTCCTTCCAGCGAGTTGTAGCCGTGCACCCCGCCACCGCCGAAACCTGCCGCCTCGCCTGCGGCGAACAGTCCGGGAATAGGGTTGCCTGCGAGGTCGAGGGCGCGCGAGTCGAGGTCGGTTTGGATACCGCCGAGGGACTTTCGGGTCAGTACATGCAGTTTGACGCCGACGAGCGGACCGGCGGCGGGGTCGAGCAGGCGATGCGGCGCGCTGGTGCGCATGATGCGGTCACCGAGGTAGCGGCGCGAGTTGTGGATGCCCTGGATCTGGGCGTCCTTGCTGAAAGCGTTGTCCACCTGGAGGTCTCGGTCGCGGATCTGCTCACGAATGCCGACCGGGCTGAGTAGCGGTTCGTCGGTGAGGCTGTTCATCTTCTCGACGAGGTCGTCGAGGGTGTCGGCGACCACGAAGTCGGCGCCGTGCTGTTTGAACGCTTCGACGGGGGCTGCCGCTTGTCGGCCGAAGAGTCGTTCGCGCACAAGCGCTTTGCGGTTGCGGTGAGTGATGTCGGGGTTCTGCTCGGATCCCGACAGCGCGAATTCCTTGGCGACGATCCGCTGGGTGGTGATGAACCAGGAGTGGTCGTACGGGGCGATTTCCGGTGTGGTGCGCAGATATCGGAGCGTTCCGAGGGTGTCGTAGCCGGGTAGATACGGTGCGGGCAGGCGCCGGCCCAACGCGTCGAGCCACATCGAGGACGGTCCGGGCAGGATGCGGATGGCGTGACCCGGCCAGATCGGGTTCCAGTTCTGAATACCTTCGGTGTAGTGCCACATACGGTCGCGGTTGACCAGGCGAACCCCGGCCTCGGCGGCGATGTCGAGCATGCGGCCGTCGACGTGGGCGGGCACGCCGGTGATCATCCGTGCCGGGGGAGTGCCCAACCGTGTGGGCCAGTGCCTGCGGACGTGCTCGTGGTTGCCGCCGATGCCGCCGGTGGCCAGCACGACCGCTGGCGCCGACAGGCAGAAGTCGCCGACGACCTCACGGTTGGAGGGCTCACCCCGTGCGCTGGTGTCCTCGGCCAGGATCGCTCCCTGGACCCCGGTGACAGCACCGTCGGTGAAGACCAGTTCGTCGACGCGATGGCGATGGCGGAAAGTGACCCTTCCCGCGTCGGCAGCGCGCAGCGCCGACTCGGTGAACGGGGCGACGACACCGGTGCCGGTGCCCCAGGTGATATGGAAGCGGGGCACCGAGTTGCCGTGTCCGTTCGCGGTCAGGTCGCCGCGTTCGGCCCACCCGACCGAGGGCAGGAAGCTGATGCCGAGGTCGGCGAGGTAGCCGCGCTTGTCGCCGGCGGCGAACTCGACATAGGCCCGTGCCCATCTCTGCGCCCAGCTGTCTTCGTCGTGGAGCCGGTCGAAGCCCGCGCTGCCCGACCAGTCCCGCCAAGCCAGTTCGAGGGAGTCGCGCACGCCGAGACGCCGCTGTTCGGGGCTGTCGACCAGGAACAACCCGCCGAAGGACCAGAACGCCTGACCGCCCAGATTCGCCGCGTTCTCCTGATCTATGACGAGCACACGCTTACCCGCACGGGTGAGCTCGTGGGTAGCGACGAGACCGGCCAGGCCGGCTCCGACCACGATGACATCGGCGTCCATGTAGCACCTGTTTCCTTCAGTTCACAGCATTGGATGCACAAATGTATCCGATACATTTGTGAATCGTGTGCCTGTTGTAGCGTATTGCCGGTGAGCACCGTCGATTCGGCCAAGCCCGCACGGGTGACCAAACGTCGCGCCCAGACCCGGACGCGGCTGCTCGACGCGGCGTTCTCGGTGTTCGCCGACAAGGGTTTCGGGCAGGTCCGCATCGATGACGTCTGCGCGGCGGCCGGCTACACCCGTGGTGCCTTCTACTCCCAGTTCGACAGCCTGGAAGAGCTGTTCTTCGAGCTCTACGATCAGCGGGCGAGCCTGATCGTCGAGCAGGTCCGCTCCTCGCTGGCGGCCGTGGCGGACTCGGCCGACCTGGACGCGTTCGTCGACCAGCTGTCCGCCACGCTGCTCCTGGATCGCCGGTGGCTATTGGTGAAGACCGACTTCCTCACCCATGCCGCCCGCCGACCCGAGGTCGCGGCCCGATTGCTCGGGCATCGCGCGCAATTGCGTGCTGCGATCGAACACAAGCTCGAAGGCGCCGCGCTGCCCGTTCCTCCGGGAATGGGGTCGATCGCGGACGCCGCACGGGCGGTCGTCGCGGCCTACGACGGCGTGACCGTGCAGCTGCTGCTCGACGGTGATCAAGTCGCCGCTCGGCATTGGCTGGCCGGGTTGATCGCTCAGCTCGGGCTGTCCGGGCGCTGACTTCCCGTCCGCAGGCACGTCCGGTTGGTCGAAGAGGTCCTCGATCGCCGTTAAGTTGACGCCGCTAACATTGCTCGCTATGTTAGCGGTGCGTACATCTACGTGGATACGCGCCGTGGCGACGAGAGGAGGCCCTGTATGTCGAACGGGTCGAAGAGAAGCGGTTTGTTCTCCCCGGTGCGATTGCGCTCCGGGCAGGTCCTGTCCAACAGGATCGCCAAAGCCGCGATGGAAGAAGGCATGGCAGGCGAAGGGCAACTCCCCGATGAGCGCTCGATCTCGCTCTACCGGCGGTGGGGGGCCGGTGGCGCCGGGCTGCTGATCACGGGCAACGTGATGGTTCACGCCGAGGCGCTCACCGGCCCCGGCGGCATCGTGCTCGACCGCAACGCCCCGCTCGAGCCCTTCGCGCGCTGGGCCGCCGCGGGCAAGGCCGCCGGTGCGGCGATGTGGATGCAGATCAGCCATCCCGGGCGCCAGGTGCAAGCGAACATGCCGGGAGTGGCGTGGGGTCCGTCCGACATCGGCGTCGACCTCGGGAAGCATTCGAAGAGATTCGCGCGCCCGGTCGCCATGACGCACCGCCAGATCCTGGAGACGCGGGACCGATTCGTCACGACCGCGCTTCGCGCGGAGCTCGCCGGGTTCGACGGTGTCGAGGTGCACGCCGCCCACGGGTATCTGCTGTCGCAATTCCTGTCACCGCTGGTGAACAACCGCACCGATGAATGGGGTGGATCGCTCGAGAACCGCGCGCGACTGCTGCTCGGCATCGTGACGGGCATCCGGTCGGCGGTATCGCCCACGTTCGCCGTCGCGGTCAAGCTGAATTCGGCCGACTTCCAGCGCGGGGGATTCGACGCCGAGGACGCGCGAAAGGTGATCGCCATGCTGGCCGAGGGGGCGTCGACCTCGTCGAGGTCTCGGGTGGCAGCTACGAGAGTCCCGCGATGTCGGGTCGCCCCGCTGATGGGCGCACCGCCGCCCGCGAAGCCTACTTCCTGGAACTGGCCGCACAGCTCGCCGAGAGCAGCGCGGTCCCGCTCCTGCTGACCGGCGGGATTTCTCGCCGTGAGACCGCCGAGCAGGTGCTCGCCAACAACGTCGCCGTCATCGGCATGGCGACGGCCCTCGCGGTCACCCCCGACCTGCCGAACCGGTGGCGGGAAGGACTCGCCGCTGTCGGCGCTCTGCGGCGAGTGACATGGTCGGACAAGTCGCTGGCCTCGGCGGCCGAGATGGCGATGGTCCGCTATCAGATGCGCCGCATGGCCGCAGGCAAGGATCCCGCCCTCGGCGTGCTGCCCGCGTGGGCGCTCGCGGCCGATCAGCGAGTGCAGCGTCGCGCCTTGCGGCAGTACTCGCGGTGGTTGGCGAGCGATCGTGGGAGCAGCCGGGTGGAGTGGCCTCGACTTCCCAGCTCCGCGCAGTGAGTTCCGTGCCGTGGCTGGGAGGCTCAGCCACGGTACGGCGTCGTTTCAGCCGCAATGGCCGATGGCAGATGGTGATTCGTGCGCAGCGTGTAGTTCGCTCCACCACGCGACGATGCGGTCGACCACCGGGCCGGGCGAGCGCACCCATTTGATGTGATCGTTGCTCGCCCCGGCGGGTACCTCCGCGCGGGTGTAGTCCCAGCGTGTCGCGCTGCCTGCGGCGAAGAGCTCACGGGCGAAGGAATCGACACCGCGGCGCGGGGCGAGAGTGTCGCCCTCCAGGTAAACGATCAATGCCGCCGTGTCGATCTTGTGCTGGGCAGGGAACGGCGGTCGGCCCGTCAGCACCATCCTCGCCCATTCGCGCATCAGGGTCCGCGCCCCGGGAGCGCCGAACGCCGGCTCGGGCACGAAGCCGAACGCGGCGGTGATGGCCGGTATCAGCGCGGCGCCCGCGGCGACCGGCAACCCGAAATGGGGGTAGTGCCGGAAATGGGGGATGCAGCCGCCGACTGTCACCAGTGCGTCGGCGCCCGGGTGGTTGAGTTCGTGGCCCGCGGCGAGCTGGGCGCCCAGGCTGTGTCCGACAATGATCACCGGCCTGTCCGGGTGGTCGCGACGCGCGGCGTGGACAGCTGTCGCGATGGTGTCGATCTCATCACCGTAGGACCAGTTCTCGCCCCTTGAAGCCCGCGGCTGATCGGGTTCGAATCCTCGCCTGGGCAGGGCCCGCGCGACCCAGCCGCGCTCGGTGAACGCGGAGACGAGCGGTGTGTAGAACCGTGAGCCGATCGCCATCGCGGGGGCGATCAGTACTACCGGCGTGCTCGCGCCCGCGCTCGGATTGCTCGGCGTTGTCACCATGGGCTCCTTCGGTCGTCTGTCGGCGAGGTGAGGCACTCCGGCGATCCGGGCGCCACCGGCCGGTACCGAGACTAATGTAAGCGGTGAGAACATTTGCGGTGGGTCCGATTCCTCGTGGTGAAGGTCGCATCCCCGATCGAGTGTTGACAGTGCTTACATTCGGGGTTAGCGTCGGAATCAGCGAAGAGCCGACGGCGCCCCTACGAAAGAGAGAGCGCACCGTCGCACCGACTGCCTAGACACTTTGGAGCTGGCACGATGACCATCGACCACACCACCCGCACCACGTCGACGACCGGCGACGCGGGCCTTCCCGCGGCGGTGACTCCGGCGCTGCTGGCCCGGTTGGCAACCCGCGTCAGCGCGGGCACGGACGCGGCACGCGCGCAAACCTCCGCACCGTTCACCGGCGGCCCGCTGGCTGACTTGCCGGTGTCGACGCCCGCCGATGTCGAGGCGGCCTTCGTCCGTGCTCGGGCCGCTCAGGCCGGGTGGGCGGCGATGCCGATCGCCGAACGCAAGGCGATTCTGCTGCGCTTCCACGACCTACTGCTGAACCGGCAGGCCGAGGCGTTGGATCTGATGCAAGCCGAGAACGGGAAGGCCCGCCGCGACGCGTTCCTCGAGGTCAGCGATATCGCGATCGCGACCCGCTACTACGCGCGCAGCGCGGCGAAGATGCTCGGCCCCAAGCGTCGTCGGGGTGCTATACCCGTGCTCACCCACACCACCGAGCTACATCACCCGAAAGGTGTTGTCGCTGTCATCTCGCCGTGGAACTACCCGCTGAGTATGGGTGCGGGTGATGCGATCCCGGCCTTGCTGGCGGGCAACGCGGTCGTGCAGAAACCCGACACCCAGACCGCGCTGACCGCGTTGTGGGCCCTGGACTTGATGATCGAGGCCGGGTTGCCCAGTGGTGTGTGGCAGATGGTGATCGGCCGGGGCAGTTCCATCGGTCAGTCGCTGATGGACAACGCCGACTACATGATGTTCACCGGCTCCACCGCCAGCGGCCGCCGCATCGCCCGCGACGCCGGTGAACGCCTCATCGGGGCCTCCCTCGAGCTGGGCGGCAAGAATCCCATGATCGTCCTCGACGACGCCGACATCGCGCGAGCCGCTGATGGGGCGATCGCGGCGTGCTTCTCCTCCACCGGCCAGTTGTGTGTCTCGATCGAACGGCTCTACGTCGCCGAGTCGATCCGCGACGAGTTCGTGGCCGCCTTCGTTGAGCGTACGAAAGCGTTGAAGATCGGTGCGGCCTATGACTACAGCACCGATGTCGGCAGCCTGACCAACCGGTCCCAACTGGACACCGTCACCGCCCATGTCGACGACGCGGTCGCCAAGGGTGCGACGGTGCTGGCGGGTGGAAAGCCCCGCCCCGATCTCGGGCCGTTGTTCTACGAACCGACGATCCTGACCGATGTCACCCCGGAGATGACTCTCTACACCGAGGAGACTTTCGGCCCGGTGGTGTCGATCTATTCCGTCCGTGACGACGAGGAAGCGATCCAGCGCGCCAACGCCACGGCCTACGGTCTCAATGCCAGTGTGTGGAGCCGCAACAGCAAGCGCGGTCGTGCGGTCGCCGCCCGGGTGCGCACCGGAACGGTGAACGTGAACGACGCCTACGCCGCGGCGTGGGGCAGTGTCGACGCGCCGATGGGTGGGATGGGCGACTCGGGTCTGGGCCGTCGCCACGGCGCGGACGGCATCCTGAAGTACACCGAGGCTCAAACCGTCGCCCACCAGCGTCTGCTCGGCTTCACCGCCCCGACCGGTCTCTCGGAAAGCGTCTGGGCCGACACGCTGACCCTCGCGTTGAAGACGATGAAGCGCATCGGCACCCGCTGAGCGGCCGGATCCCGACGATGTCGCCCTGGACGCGATCGGCGTCCAGGGCGACATCTCGTGGTGCGATCCGCGTCAGCCCGCGAGTTGTGGGGCGGGGCGGGAGTTTCGGGTCAGGCCCTTGTGGTCGTAGAACCACGTGACGGCCACGCCGAAGACCGATCCGATAGCCAGCCCGAGCGTGGTCATCCACATTCCGCGTTCCAGGCCCGCCGCGGCGCTGCCGTCGAAATACATCAGGGATCGGACGGCCAGATACACCTGGCGAAGCGGTTCGAATTCGGCCAACCAGTGGATGAAGGGTGGAACGGCCTCGATCGGGATCGTGCCACCGGCCGAGGGCATGCCGAGGATCACGAACAGGATCAGATTCACCAGGATGCCGGCCGAGCCTACGGCGGCCTGGATGGACAGCGCTGTCACCCCGACGGCGGTCATCGCGAAGGTGCTGTAGAGGAACAGCGCGAACGGCTGATCGACGTGCACACCCACCGCGGCCGTCACCCCGCTCAGTGCCGCGGAGGTGAGGATCGCCGCGACCGCGATCGCCGCCCACTTGATGACGAGTGTGCGCAGCCGCGAGATCGGCGCCGACGCGGCGTGGCTGAAATACGGCCCGTACTCGGTGGGGGCGAACCCGAGCATGGAGTCGATGATCGCGTGCACCGTCATGGCCCCGGTCATGCCGCCGAGCAGGATGGTCAGCGCGTAGAAGAACGCGGTCAATCCTTGCCCGGAGCCCTCCGGGACACCGTGGTACGGCTCGATGATCGACCGGACCGGCTCGGTGAGCAGCAAGCGGGTGGTCGCGCTCAACTGCGTACCCGCGCCGAGCTGTTGCTGGACCCGGTCGGTGAGCCGCGGGCCGAGTTCGGCGTTGACCGACTCGATCATCTGGTCGGCGAACCGGGTGGAGATCGAGGTGCTGAACGGGCCCAGGCGCGGGTTGGTCTGCATGGTGATCGTCGGCTTGTCGACGTCACCCGGAACGACCGAACCGGCGCCGAGGATGCCGAGCCGCTTGCTGAAATCGCCCGGAATGATCAGCACCCCGTACACTTGCCCGTCTTTCACCAGATGCTCGGCCTCGTTGATACCGACCACCCGCAAGTCGAATTTGTCCTGCGGAGTGCCGGCAACAAGGGCGTCGAGAACCTCGGCCCCGTAATTGACGGTCTGCTGCTGTCCCGGCGGCCCGATCGTCTCGCCGACATCGCTGTTGACCACCGCGATGCTGTAGTCGTGCAGATTCTGGTCCGGTTTCGCCACGTAGGCCAGATACATCAGACCCAGCAGTGTCGTGAACACCGTCACCACGATGACCGGCATCATCCAGCGAAGGCCTAAGGAATTCGATTGTGCCACAGCCGTGGCCGCTGTGTCCTCGGGGAGGGAACGGTCGCTCATCTGAATGCTCCTGGTCCGGTAATACGGGTGCTGGACATCGGTGCGACGCATGAATTGATCCGCGTAGGGCGCGGATGCGGTAACAATGCCACCTGTCGAGCGTTTTCGGGGGTGGTGGCACGCCGTTGCCGTCGCCGGTGAGCCTGTCGGGATTCGAATCGCAACTCGATCACAGGGCTCACTGGTCATGCCGTCGAGACTGTGGTGCGAGATACCGTTGAGCCCATTGACGGACTGCGTTTCCCAAGTAATGTTAGCAGTGTGTACATTATTGTCGACATAAAGGGGAAAACATGTTCGCGGTGACGCTCGACGGCTACGGCGGTCCGGAAGTGATGAAGTGGGCCGAGGTCGACGACCTGCCCGCCCCGGGACGCGGGGAAGTGGCGATCGATGTGGTCGCGGCGGGGGTCAACCGCGCCGACATCATGCAGCGCCAGGGTTTCTACCCGCCCCCTCCGGGTGCGAGCGAAATCCTCGGGCTCGAGGTGTCCGGGGTGATCGCCGCGGTCGGACCCGACGTCGAGGGCTGGCAGCCTGGTGACGCGGTCTGTGCCCTGCTGGCCGGTGGTGGCTACGCCGAACGCGTCAATGTGGTGGCGACGCAGGTCCTTCCGGTACCCGACGGGGTCGACCTGATCACCGCTGCGGCACTGCCCGAAACCGCCGCCACGGTCTGGTCGAACATCGTCATGACCGGTGGATTGCGTTCCGGGCAGACGCTGCTGATACACGGCGGCGGCAGTGGCATCGGCACGCACGCCATCCAGGTCGGCCACGCGCTGGGCGCCCGCGTCGCCGTCACCGCTGGATCGCAGAGCAAGCTCGACCGCTGCCGCGAACTCGGTGCCGATACTCTGATCAACTACCGCGAGGACGATTTCGTGAAGGTCGTGACCGCGGAATACGGTGGGGCCGACGTGATCCTCGACATCATGGGCGCCGACTACCTGGCCCGTAACGTCGAAGCGCTCGCCGAAGGTGGCGACCTGACCATCATCGGCCTGCAGGGTGGTTCAGTGGCCGAGCTGGATCTCGGCTCGATGCTGTTCAAGCGTGCCTCGGTACACGTGACGAACCTGCGCCGCCGCCCCGCTACGGGCCCCGATTCCAAGGCCGAGATCATCGCCGCGTTACGGGAACGGCTGTGGCCGCTGATCGCCGAAGGCAAGGTCACTCCCGTTGTCTCGGCCGAGATCCCCATCGCCGATGTCGCTCAGGCGCACCCGCTGCTCGATTCCGTCGAGTCCGTGGGAAAGGTGCTGCTCATCGTCCGGCGACCCTGACGCGTCGCCGCGTGCTTACTCGCCCTTGTCCGGATCGCCGGCGGGCAGGGAGGCGGCGAGGAAGGCGTGGACGGTCGCGCTCACACGCTCGTCCAGCTCTCCCGGAACGGCGGCATCGAACTTGCCGTTCAGGTAAAGGAACGCCAGACCATGCACCAATGACCACATCGCGGTGGCCAGTGCTTCCTCGTCGGCCTGCGGGAAAGCTTGTCGCACCACTGATCGCACATAGTCGTGGATCGCGGTGGTCGCCGCTATCCGTTCGGGGCTGCTCGGATCGCACGGCTCGGCGAACATCGAGCGGAACAGGCCCGGCCGATTCAGGGCGAACCGGATGTAGGCCAACGCGATCGCGCTGAAATCCTGCGCCGTGCGTGGCTCTGCGCTCGCCGCGAGCAGGTCGGCCGCCAGGTCGCGAAATCCGACGGCGGCCACGGCGGACAGCAGGGCATCGCGATCGGCGAAATGACGGTAGGGCGCGGCGGTGGACACGCCCGCGCGGCGGGCGGCGGCGCGCAGGGACAACTCTGCGGCGCCGTTCTCCTCGAGGAGTTCGATCGCGGCGCGGACCAGCGCGGAGGGAAGGTCGCCGTGATGGTACGTGTTCGAGGTTGCCATGACACCAATCTAACAATTGTTGACACCGCTAACATCGCCGTTTACTGTTAGCCGCCGCACAATGTTAGCAGTGTCAATATCGTGTGCGGGAAAGGAGTGGTCCGATGTCGGGCGGTTTGCGATCGGACGAACTGTTCACCCCGCTGCGCTTGCGGTCAGGCCAAGTGCTGTCCAACAGAATCGCCAAGGCGGCGATGGAAGAGGGGATGGCCGGGCCCGCGCAGCTGCCCGACAGCCGTCTGACCGCCCTCTACCGACGCTGGGGCGCAGGCGGCGCCGGTCTGCTGATCACCGGCAACGTGATGGTGCACGCGCACGCGCTGACCGGTCCTGCCGGCATCGTCTTGAACGCCGACTCCCCGCTCGAGCCGTTCGCGGCATGGGCGCGCGCGGGCAAGGAGAACGGGGCCGCGATGTGGATGCAGATCAGCCACCCGGGCCGCCAAGTACGGGCGAACATGCCGGGCGTGGTGTGGGGGCCTTCCGAGATCGGCGTCGACCTGGGTCGGCGCTCCAAACGATTCGGTCAGCCCGTAGCGATGAACGCCTGGCAGATCCACACCACCATCGGCCGCTTCGCCACCACCGCCCGCAGCGCCGAACTCGCGGGATTCGACGGCGTCGAAGTACACGCGGCCCACGGATATCTGCTCTCGCAATTCCTGTCGCCGTTGGTGAACAACCGCACCGACGAGTGGGGTGGATCGCTGCAGAACAGAGCGCGTCTGCTGCTCGAGGTCGTGCACGCCATCCGCTCGGTGGTCTCCCCGCACTTCGCTGTCGCGGTGAAACTCAACTCTGCCGACTTCCAGCGCGGCGGGTTCGGACCCGCCGACGCGCAGCAGGTCATCGGAATGCTCGCCACCGCCGGAGCCGACCTGGTGGAGATCTCCGGCGGAAACTACGAGAGCCCCGCGATGTCGGGCCGTCCCGCCGACGGACGCGCCGCCGCCCGTGAAGCGTACTTTCTGGATCTGGCCGCCGACCTGGCCAAGACCAGTGTGCTGCCACTGATGCTGACCGGCGGCATCTCTCGTCGCACGACCGCACAGCGGGTGCTCGGAAGCAAGGTCGCGCTGATCGGGATGGCGACCGCGTTGGCGATCACCCCGGACCTACCGTCTCGGTGGCGGCGCGGAGCCGAGGCCTCGCGCAGCTTGAAACCGGTGACATGGACCGACAAAGCCCTCGCCTCGGCGACCGAGATGGCGATGGTCCGTTACCAGATGCGCCGCATGGCCACCGGCGCCAAACCCGCGCTCAACGTGAGCCCGACGGTGGCGCTGCTCGCCGACCAACGCGCGCAGGCCAAGGCGCTGCGCCGCTACTCACGCTGGCTGGCCGCTGTCGAACGCGACGAGGCATCGGTCACCAGCCACGGATACCCGACGCGCTGACAGCGCACGTCCTTCCCGTCGATCGCGGAGAACATCCGCACACCACCACCACCACCACCGCGTCGTCCCGGTTTCGTCCGGTCGCCCGGAGAAATGATGAGCAGAACTATGAAGCAGACCCGCGACGCCGCGGATACCGCACACACCACTCCGCACAATCATGTCGCGATCGTCGGCAGCGGTTTCGGCGGAATCGCCACCGCGGTGCGACTACGCCGCGACGGTGTTTCCGACATCGTGTTGCTCGAGCGCGCCGGCGAGGTCGGCGGTGTGTGGCGTGACAACGACTATCCCGGCGCCGCCGTGGACGTACAGAGCAGCCTCTACTCGTTCTCGTTCGCACCGAATCCGCACTGGCGCAACACTTTCGCCAAACAGCCCGAGCTGTTCGACTATCTCGTGAACGTCGCCGACACCGAGGGGTTGCGGGAGCACCTGCTCACCGATTGTGAAGTCCAGCAACTCGACTGGGACTCCACGGCGAAGCTGTGGCGGCTCGAGACCTCCCACGGACCTCGGACGGCCACCCATGTCGTCCTGGCGACCGGAGTGCTGGCCGACCCGCTGATTCCGGACCTGCCCGGGGCGGACACCTTCGGTGGTGTCAGCTTTCATTCCGCCCGCTGGGACCACGGCTTCGATGTCCGTGGCAAGCGGATCGCGGTGGTCGGAACCGGGCCTTCGGCAGTGCAATTCGTCCCGGCTATCCAGCCCGACGTCGCCCACATGACGGTGTTCCAGCGGACTCCGGCCTGGGTGACGCCCCGGCACGACCGCGAGATCCCGACGCTGCGCCGGACGTTGTATCGGCGGTTCCCGAAGTTGCAGATCCTGGAACGGTTGCGCGTGTATCTGCAGCGCGAATGGAAGGTGCTCGCTTTCCGCAACCCCGCGCTGATGGCGCTGCCCGAGCGTGAAGCGCGCCACCACCTTGCCGCCCAGGTCGGCGATCCCGAACTGCGCGCAAAGCTGTTGCCCGACTTCCGGTTCGGTTGCAAGCGAGTGTTGATCTCCGACGAGTATCTGCGATCGCTGGATCAGCCGAACGTGGAGCTCGAAACCGGGGGGATTCAGGCGATCACCGAGACCGGCGTCGTCGACATGACCGGTCGCGAGCACCCTGTCGACGCCATCATCTACGGCACCGGGTTCCGCACCTCGCGGCTGCCGCTCACCGACCGCGCCTACGTCGACGGGCGCAGCATGGCTGACGCATGGGGCAACAGCCCGACCGCCTACCTGGGCACCGCTGTCGCGGGGTTCCCCAACGTCTACCTGATGCACGGCCCGAACATCGGTCTCGGACACACCTCGGTGATCCATATGTTCGAATCGCAGGCCAACTACATCGCCGGGGCGATCGGCTATCTCGCGGACAACGAACTGGCCGCGGTGGAACCGACTGTCACCGCCCAGCAGGAGTTCGTCGCCGATGTCGAACGCCTCGGCGAGGGCACGGTGTGGACCAGCGGTGGCTGCACCAGCTGGTATCTGAACGAGGAGGGCCGAAACACCAACATCTGGCCCGGCTCCACCTTCGATTTCCGCAGGCGCACCCAGCGTTTCGATCCGACGAAGCACCTGTTGCACACCCGCACCCCCGCGGGGGCTGCCCGGTGAGCGCCGGTGCGTTGCTGGCCGGGACGCCAGGCAAACCCACCGTCGTGCTCGTGCACGGGCTCGCGAGCTCGTTCCGGGTGTGGGACGAAGTCGTGCCACGACTCGACACGTGCGCGAATATCGTTGCGGTCCAGCTCGAATCGTCCACCTCGATCGAGGCGGACGCCGACGACGTGGCCGCACTGCTGGCCTCGGAGGCGATCGTCGTCGGTCATTCCCGGGGTGGCCTGGTCGCCTCGGCGCTGGCCGAGCGGCACCCGGAGCTCGTCACCGCGCTGGTGCTGCTGTGCCCGCCGTGGTCACGCGAGAGCCGGTCGAGTGCCCGTGCACCGATCGAGCGCGCACTGGCAGTGCCCGGTCTGGGTGATCTGTTGTGGGCACTGGCGTCCGAGGACCGCCGGCGCGCCGCCCAGCAGAATGCGTTCGCCCCGCATGTGCCCGTGCCGGACCAGTTCGTCGCCGACGCGCGGGCGCGCGGGCGCGCCGATTTCGTCCGCAGCTCACGCGCGATCGACACCTATCTCGGCACCCGTTCGCTCCCGGAACGCCTCGGTGGGCTCCCGATGCCCGTCGACCTGGTCTTCGGCGAACTGGATGCCCGCGTCGCCCGCCCGATCGGGCACTTCGACGGTCTGCCACGCGCGCGGGTCACCGAACTGCCGAACGTCGGACACACCCCGCCGTGGGAGGCGCCGGAGGTGGTCGCGGATCTGATCGCGACCCACCTGTGCGGCACCGTCGAGCCGCGACCGAGTGCCGTGGAGCCCTGACGCGCGGCGTGCTGGTGGCGCGCGGGCGGCGACCCCGACCGCGAGCCGTCACGGCACCAGGCCTGACGCGACGGCGGCGAGGTCGACCGCGTCCGGATCGCCGGACGGTTCACGCGGTGGCGGGCACCGAGGTGGGGACCGGCATGTGCAGCGCGATCTGGCCTTCGGTGACAACGTCGAGCCGCACGGTTGTGATCGGTTTCAGCGAGCGCACGTCATCCGACATCCGCCCGGAGCCCAGGGTCAGCTCGAGGTTGCGCGGCAACAACGCGCTTCCGCCGGACAAGACGTTCAACTGGTTCAGCACCGAATGCCAGGCGCCCTTGGTCCAGGTGTAGGACGTCATGCTCGACACGCGCTTGCCGCTGGGCGAGCGTCGCTGACGAGGGGTCGGGGTCGACAGGGCGATATCGGTGTCACCGGCATCATCGGCGACCCGGGCCGTGGTGCGCCCGGAGTCGATCTGTACGTCTAGCTCGGTGACCCACTTGGGAAAGCCGTAGCCGTCGTGCCCACGCACCTGCGCGATATCGGTGTGGACCGGAAGCGACAACACGTAGGAGTCGATGTGGTCGTCGTCGAGGGCCGCGAGTAGATCGACAACTCCCAGCCGCCCGTGACGCGCGGGTCGCACGGCGACGCCGACCGCGGCTTCGGTGTAGAAATCGATGTCGCATACGTCGTATCGGTAGAAGATCACCGACATCAGCCCGATGCCCGGTGCCACCTCCAGCGGAGCGAACTCCTCGGGAAGCCGCGCACGGATCGCGCTCGAACGGGCGAGCATGGTCAGACGCGCATTGGACACGCGGTAATAGAAGTTGGGGGTGAAGGTGGGCCCGATCGGGGAATCCACTTTCGTTTTGGGAAGTCGACGAAAGAAGTCGACACTGCTCACCCGAGGGTCCTGAGCGACGATATCGAGATCGGTTTCCATCCGAAAACGGTCGTACAGACCGCCTTTCGGGACGTGTACCTTGTGGCCACCGAGGTCGACCTCGACCTTTTCCTCTTGGATCGTTGCCACGCCATAGCTCCCATCATTCGAAAATGTGTGGTGCTGCAGCCAGGCTATCCCGCAGATGTAAGCGGTGGCAACACGTGGGCGAATGGCACGGCGCGCGAGCATTTTTCGTCAACATGCACACGAACGGTCAGCTGTTTTCCAGGGCGAGCGCGTGCTCACCGAGTCCTGTTGGTCCGGCAGTAGAATTGTGGCGCTGCCCACCGCTATGTTTGCAGTGCTTACATTGGTGCTACTGTGAGGTCTCTTGTCAGTTGTCGGCAATCGAAAGGTTTCTCTCCAGTGCAGACGATCCTCGGAGCAAACGGACAGATCGGCACCGAGCTCGCCCATGAGCTCCATGGGCGGTACACCAAAGACATCAGGCTGGTGAGCCGCAATCCCGAACGCTTGCACGACACCGATGAACTGGTCGCGGCGGATCTCATGGACGCCGAGCAGACCGCGGCGGCGGTCGCGGGCAGTGACATCGCCTATCTGACCGTCGGTCTACCGCCGGACGCGAAGCTATGGGCGGACCAGCTCCCCGTCATGATGGAGAACACGATCGCCGCGTGCGAGGCACACGGAGCCAAGCTCGTATTCTTCGACAACACGTACATGTATCCGATGACCAGTGATCCGCAGACCGAGCAGACGCGATTCGCCCCCGTCGGAAGCAAAGCCCACACCCGGGCGAAGATGGCAACGATGCTGTTGGAGGCCATGGCCGCGGGTCGGGTCGAGGCGGTCATCTGTCGCGCGCCGGAATTCTATGGGCCGGGCAAGACGCAGAGCTTCACCAACGCGATGGTGTTCGACCCGATCGCACAGGGCAAGAAGTCGCGTGTTCCGTTGCGCGACGACACCCTGCGGACCTTGATCTGGACGCCGGATGCCAGCCGTGCCATGGCACTGATCGGCAATACGCCCTCGGCCTACGGGCAGACCTGGCATCTGCCTTGTGACGACAACCGGGTGACCTACCGCGGGCTGATCGAGCTGGCCTCCGCATCCTGGGGACGCGAGATCGACTACTCGGTCATGAAACGGCCCGTGTTCTTCGTCGCTCGGCTGTTCAACCAAGGCGTGCGTGAACTGTGGGAGTTGTTGCCGCGCTACGAAGTAGACAATCTTTTCGTCTCGGACAAGTTCAAGCGTGCTTTTCCGGATTTCCGGGTCACGACCTACGCCGAGGGCGTGGCGGCCATCAAGGCGGATTGAGTCTTCGCGGGCGCCCGATCCTCCTCCTTGGCTCGTGGGCCATTTGCACGGTGCTGCGCAAATATGCGAGGGTTGGGGCTGAAAGGACTCTCATGACAGCTGCCAACCCCGCACTCGTCGCCGAGCTCGGCCCGCGAGCGCTCGCCAATCGACAGCGCATTCTCGCCGTAGCGGGAAGGGAGCTGCTGCGCGATCCCGCCGCGAGCATGGAGGACATCGCTGTCGCAGCGGGGATGGTCCGTCGCACGTTGTACGGCCACTTTCCCACCCGGGAGGCCCTCGTCGACGGCCTGCGCGATCAAGCTTTCGACCAGGTCGGCCGTGCGCTGGACACCATCGACCTCCAACGCTCTCCGGCGCGAGCGATCGCTGACCTGACCATCGCCTTGTGGCCGGTCGGGGACGAGTTCCGGCTGCTGTTGCGCCTGGACGAGACGCAGTCATGTGTGCGGACGACCGATCGTTTGGACTCCGTCCGCAGTGTGGTCGTCACCTTGATCGAGCGAGGTCGAGCCGACGGAAGCTTCAACGACGACCTGCCGCCGTACGCCGCTGCCAACATGCTCGTCGCCATGGTCATCGCCCTGTTGAATGCCAGAAACGACGGCGAATGGGTCGGTGCGGACGCGGCTGAGGTCGCCGGGCGAACCTGTCTGATCACAATCGGTGTCGAACGCGACGCCGCTCTGGAGATCGCGCGGATGGCTGCTGCCGAATCGGCGGCCTGACCGAACATCGGCACACCGGATCGCCTTTCGGCCGATGTCCGAACAGCTCGCTGGAGCTGGATCTGCGACATGACCACCGGTGAAATCGGTGCGGTGTGAGTCCGTTCACGAACGCCTGCCCGGCGCTTGCACACGGCTGTGCAAGCGGCGTAATTTCACAGTAGCGTGCAATTGCACGCGAGTGTGAAAATTGGGAGGAGAGGGACTATGACCACCCAGGTGGCAAGTGCTCGGATCGGGATCGTGCCGCAGTCGTCCGCCGGCCGTGCTCAGGGCGGGTCGTCTCTGTCGGCGATCCGCGGAATGGGCGCAGCCCGTGCCCTTTACGGTCTCGTTCCTCTTGTGTTCTCGATGATCGAATCCGGCGTCGGTACAGGAGTCGCGGGTCCGGCGCTGTTGCTCGTCGGGATCCTCACCCTGCTGCAAGGGTCGGCTGTCGTGTCCTCGGCATCGCGGTTGGCGCGAGACGATGTCGGTGTACTGGCCGCGGTGCTCGCAGACGCAATGGCAGTTGTTGCCGGAATTGCGTTGGCGCTCTTGGCTTGGGACCAGTTCTCTGTGGCGGCCGCGACCGTAGTTCTCGGTGCGGTGGTTGTCGCCGGCCTGTCGATGGTGGTAATTCCCCTGGTGACAGCCAAGACCTCGTGGGGACCCGCCCGGCGCTGAGCCGGGTCTGAGAGCCAGGGCTTTGTGTCTACCGTGCGCTGGTGTACAAGGTGTTGCAGCGACACCGGCTGCCAGGAACGGCGGGCGGTGTCGCTGCCTTGGACGAGGGTGTGTTCAGCGAGACGGCAGGATGGTTTCCGCTTCGGCAGGGGCGGTCACCGGCGTCGCGACAGGGTCGGTGTCCGCGTCGAAGCGGCGTTTGTTGGTTTCAGCGCCGGCGAGGGTGCACAGCAAGCTGACGGCGGCAACACCCGCGAGGTACAGGCCGATGGCGACACCGCCGAAGGAATCCTGGAGCTGTACGGCGAGCAAAGGAGTCACTGCGCCGCCGAGGACGCCTGCGAGGTTGTAGGAGAGGCCGGCGCCGGTGTAGCGGTATCGGGTCGCGAACAGCTCCGGCAACATCGCGCCGACCGGGCCGTAGGCGAGCCCGACGCCGACCTGGGACAGGCATGCGCCGATGATGTAGGCCCAAGTGGTGCCGACACTCAGAATCGGGAACATCAGCAGCGCGAAGACGATCGAGAACAGGTTGCCCAGCGCCATCATTCGGCGCCGGCCCACCCGGTCGCTGAGGCGCGCGCCGACGATGGTGGCCACGGCAAGCGTTGCGCCGATCGCGATTCCGACCGCGAGCACGAATGTCTGCGACAGACCGAGGTTCTTCGTGCCGTAGCTCGTCAGGTAGGTCACGCCGATGTAGTAGAACGCGAAGCACATGCTCACCGCGCCGGTGCCGAGGAGGATTTCGCGCGGCTGGCGGGTAACGGCCTCGAGAAACGGGTTCCTGCTGGGCTTCTGGGTATCGGTGGCGTGACGGAAGGTGGCGGTTTCGCCGATGTTCAGACGCATGTACATGCCGACAGCGATGAGCACGATGCTCAGCAGGAACGGGATGCGCCATCCCCACGCGGCGAAGGACTCGCTCGACATCATCAGGCGAGTGGACAGGAATGTGGCGCTGGCCAAGACGAATCCGAGCGACGGGCCGAGCTGGGGAAACAGGGCGAAGGTGCCACGTTTGTCCGCGGGCGCGTTCTCGGCGGTGAGCAGTGTTGCTCCGGCCCACTCGCCGCCGACCGCCAGCCCCTGGCAAACCCGCAGCAGTACAAGCAGGATCGGCGCCAAGATCCCGATCTGACCGGTGGTGGGCAGCAACCCGACCGCGACTGTGGACAGGCCCATCAGCAGCAAGGTCGACACCAGGGTCTTCTTGCGTCCGATCCGATCACCGTAGTGACCGAACAGAATCGCCCCGAGCGGCCGCGCGACGAAGGCCACGCCCAGCGTCGCGAACGACAACATCGTTGCCGAGGCGGTACCGAGCGCGGGAAAAAACGTCGTGTTGAAGACCAGTGCCGCTGCGGTTCCATAGATGAGGAAGTCGTAGAACTCGATCGTCGTACCGATCAAGCTGGCCCAGGCCAATCGCCGCATCTGGGCTTTCGATGGGGGTGGGGGAGTGGACATGGGGGCTCCTGTTCAGCGTCGAACGGCTGCGTCACGACTGCTCGGCCTGGCCGTCTCCCGATCGATCGATCGGGACGAATCGTGACTCAGGACACAGTCGCACTCGGTGAATCGCGAGGTCAATGCTGAACAGGCCGCAACGTATTGTGGAGTTTGTTCAGCTGTTCAGAATTACTGAACTAGTTTCGGGCTCCGAGGCTACGATGCGATAGCCGAAGGGAGTGTGCGATGATCGGAACAGCGAGTGTGCGGGCGAGCGCCATTCGTGGTGCGGCCCTCGAGCTGTTTGTGGCGCAGGGGTACGAGGCCACCTCGATGAGCGAGATCGGTGCCCGGGTAGGCATCCGCGGCCCGAGTTTGTACAAGCACGTCGCGTCCAAACAGGAATTGCTCGTCGCGATCATGACCGACACGATGGACGCCCTGCTCACGGAGCATCGCAGCGCCGTCGCGGGTACCGACGACCCCACCGAGCGTCTGCGCCGCGCCGTCGAGGCACACATTCGGTATCACGCTCGTCATCGCCTGGAGGCGTTTGTCGGCAACCGCGAGATCCGGAGCCTGACGGAACCGAATCTGTCCGAAGTACTGTGTCGGCGTTCGGAATACGAACGGATGTTCCGGATACTGGTTGCCGACGGCGTCGCCGCCGGCCGGTTCCGGGTCGTCTCGGAGCGGATCGCTTCGTATGCGATCCTCGACCTCGGTATGGGCGTGGCCGTCTGGTTCCGCGAAGACGGAGAATTCAGCGAGAACGAAATCGTCTGGCAGTATGTCGATTTCGCTCTTCGGCTGGTCGGGGCCGCCTGAACGGACCCTACTGGATCCGTCGTTTCGTGCCGGCCCAGGCGGCATCACGGAGGACGTGTTTTCGCACCTTGCCGGTGGAAGTCTTCGGCAGAGCGCCGAAGGTCACCGTTTTCGGCGCCTTGAACCGTGCCAGCCGCTGTCGAACGAATTCGATCAGCTCGGATTCGGTTGCCGCCGCGCCGTCCTGGAGTACGACGAAGGCCGCGGGGACCTCACCCCATCGTTCGTCGGGAACAGCGATCACCGCCGCCTCGAGCACCGCGGGGTGGTCGGCGAGGGCCTGCTCGACCTCTACCGAGGCGATGTTCTCCCCGCCCGAGATGATGACGTCCTTGCTCCGATCCTGCAGTTCGATGTACCCATCGTTGTGCACGACGCCCAGGTCCCCGGTGCGAAACCAGCCGTCGGGGGCCGCCGCACGAGTCGCAGCCTCGTCGTCGAGGTATCCGAGCATGAGATTGTTTCCGCGCAGCGCGATTTCGCCGACGGACTTGCCGTCTGTGGGCACATCCGATCCGTCGGCGTCGATCACTCTCGCGCGACACGAGATCATGTTCCCCACACCCTGGCGTGCCTTGAGGCGCGCCTGCGCACCCTGGTCGAGCCCATTCCATTCGGGGCGCCAGTCACAGATCATCGCCGGGCCGAACGTTTCGGTGAGTCCGTACAGGTGTGTGACGTCGAATCCGAGTTCGCCCATCCTGCGCAGAATGGCAGGGCTGGGCGGGGCACCGCCGGTGGCTACCCGCACCGGTGTCGTGACCGGATGCGCTGCTGGCGCGTACGCCAGCATCGACAGAACGGTCGGGGCGCCGTTGAGATGGGTGACGCCCTCGTCATCGATCAAGCGCCAGACCTCGGCCGGGTCGACCTTGGGCAAACAGACATGGGTGCCGCCCGCGGCGGTGACAGCCCACGGAAAACTCCACCCGTTGCAGTGGAACATCGGCAGTGTCCACAGATGCACAGCCGACGGTGACAACCCGGTGTGCCCCACCATGGCCAGGGCTTGCAGGTAGGCGCCGCGATGGTGGTACATCACCCCTTTCGGCCGTCCCGTGGTTCCGGATGTGTAGTTGATCGACAACAGTGAGCGCTCATCTGCCGGCGTGACCTTCGAGGGCTGGGCCTCGGCGATCATGCGCTCGTACTGCTCGCCGATGACCACCGTGGTGACCGGGTTGCGCACGTGTGTGAGCGCCTCGTCGAGGAGCTCACCGCAGCTCGGATCAACCACTACGACAGCGACTTTCGCGTGCTCGATGATGTAGGCGACCTCGGCGGCCGCCAGTCGCGTGTTCATCGCGACGAGCGGGACACCGGCCCAGGGAACGCCGAAATGCGCCTCGAGGAGGGCGTGGGTGTTCGGCGCCAGGAACGCCACGGGGCGTCCATCCGTCTGCGGCGCCAGCGCACCCGCGAGCTTGGCACACCGATCGTGCAACTGCGCGTAGGTCCACCGTCGAACCCCATCGACCACAGCCACCCTGTCCCCGTGCGCTGCTGCCGCGCGTTCGAGAAAAGCGACCGGTGTGAGCGGTTCAAAGGACAAACGATCGAGATCCAACGACATCCCTCGGCCTCCTCGAGTGCCGCTCCGGGGCGGCAAGTTGTGGTCGTTAGGGTAGCCCAAGGCTAATGACCAGTAGCCTAAATTCACCAATTACCCTCGGTAATCCGAAATCGTGGTAGCGGGCGGCTAATGAAGTGTGGCTGTGGTCGGACGATCAGGGGGATAGCGGATCCGTGGCCGACAACTGCCGGCGGCGTCGAGGAATCGGCGGGTAGATCGCGAGGTGCAGGTGTGCGCCGCAGGCCGACGTGCGGAGTCGAGTCGGGAATGTCTGGTAGCTATGGTCTCGGCTGTCGAGCCGAGCGGGCCTTCCCGAACCCAGCCGGGAAGGGCCCGCTCGAGGCCTGCGGTCAGACGGTGACCGCCTCCTTCTTCTGGAGGGGGTCACGGGTGCGAGCGGGCAGCTCGGTCCCTTCGATGTCGACATCCGGGATCAGCCGGTCCAACCAGCCGGGCATGGTCCACGCCCGTCGCCCGAGCAGCGTCATCGCCGCGGGCACCAGCGTCATGCGAACCACGAAGGCATCGACGAACACGCCGAACGCGAGGGCGAAGCCGATGGACTTGATGATCGGATCGACGTTGAAGATGAACCCGCCGAACACGGCGACCATGATCAGCGCAGCGGCCACCACCACACGCGCACTGTGCGCGACACCGTGGGCGATCGCCTCGGCGGCGTCGCCGGACTTCTCGTAGTACTCGCGCATCCGGCTCACGAGGAACACTTCGTAATCCATGGCGAGACCGAACAGCACACCGGTGAGCAGCACCGGAAGGAAGCTGGTGACCGGTCCGGCCGCCGGAATGCTCAGCAGGTCGTTGAGGTGGCCCTGTTGGAAGACCCAGACCGCGGCACCCATGCTCGCACCGACCGAGAGCAAGAAGCCGAGCACGGCTTTGAGCGGGACGAGCACCGATCGGAACGCGACGGTCAGCAGGATCAGTGCCAACACGACGATGACGCCGATGAACAGAGGCAACGCGGCGCCGAGTTTGGTCGCGACGTCGATCGCCATCGCGGTCTGGCCGGTGACGTAGAGCTGCCCGCCCGAATCCGCGACCTGGGGTGCCAGATCACGCAGCCGATGCACGAGGTCGGTGGTGGCCTGTGCGTCGGGGCTGGTTTCGGGAACCACCGACATCACCGTGACAGTGCCCGTGGAGTCGGGAACGGGCGGGGAGACCGCGGCCACGTTGTCATCGGCCACCAGCGCCTCGCGCAGCTGCAGCACAGTGCTCTGACGCTGGTCCGCAGGGATCGCCTCGGTGTCGATCACCGTGATCAGGGTGGCGTTGAAGCCCGCACCGAAGCCCTCGGTCAGCAGCTCGTAGCTCTGGTGCTGGGTGCTGGACTCTGGCTGGGAGGCGTAGCTGGGCAGGCCGAGGCGCAGGTCGAGCGCAGGCAGCGCGACCGTCAGCAGTCCGGCAACACCGACGAGTAAGACCACGGCGGGCTTGCGGGTCACCATGCGCGCCCACGCCATACCCCACGCACCGGGAGCCCGCTGCTCGCGCACCTTCGACGGCTTCGGGGCGCGGGGGCGCAACCGCTCCCCGAACACACCGAGCACGGCGGGCAGCAGACTGATGGCGACGAGCACGGCGATCAGAACCGTCGCGGCGCCGGCGAATCCCATGATCATCAGGAAGGGGATGCCGGTGATCGACAACGCGGCCAAGGCGATGACGACTGTCGCGCCGGCGAACACGACGGCACTGCCCGCAGTGGCGGTGGCCCGGGCGATCGATTCCTCGGCGGACAGGGCTGGGTCGGTCAACTGCTCGCGGTGTCGGGAGATGACGAACAGGGCGTAGTCGATGCCGACGGCAAGACCGATCATCAACGCGAGAACGGTTGCGGTGCCGGTCATCTCGATGAACCGCGACACGAACATCGTCCCGAGCACGCCCACCGCCACACCGATGAGCGCGGTCACCAGTGGTAGTCCGGCGGCGACGAGAGAACCGAGCGCCACCGCCAGGATGATGAAGGCGAGGGCGACACCGACCACTTCGGCGGGCCCGCCCGCCTCGGTGGGCGGGAGCATCGCCGACCCGCCGAGTCCGACCTGCATGCCGGCGTCGCGCAGCGGCTGAACCGCCGCGTCGAGCTCCTCCTTGGCGGATTCGGGAACCTCGGGGGCTTCCTGCGTGAACACGACATCGGCGTAGGCGATGGTGCCGTCGGGCGACACCGCGCCGGTCGCGGCAGGTGCCATCACGGTGGTGACCCCTTCCACGGTGCCCGCCTCGCGCAGCACGTGGTCGAGGACCTGCTGGTGCGCAGGGGCGGTGAGGGGCGTGCCATCGGTGCTCGCGGCGACGATGCGCACGACACCGCCCGCGGCCTGCGGGAATTCTTCGGTCAGCAGGTCCTGTGCCTGCTGCGATTCGACCCCGGGGATCGTGAACTCCGTGGATGTCTTCCCGTGCAGTACGGCGCCGAGGCCGCCGACCACGGCGAGCAGCAATATCCAGCTGGTGATCACCCAGCGCCGGTGGCGAACCATCCAGCGCGCCCAGGTGTAGAGGCGTGAAGCCATCGTTGCGTTCCTTACCGGTCGTGACGCTGTTCGGGGGGAGTGGTGTGCGGTGCACCGGAGGGCGGGGAAGGCAACCGCAACCACTGCATCCTAAAGCAAATTTACAGTCAACGGTAATTTCACCTCAAGTGGTAAACTTCATCACATGACCGGTAGTGGGCTCAGGGAACGTAGTAAGGCGCGGCGCAGGGAGGCGATCCTCACCGCCGCCTACGAGCTGTTCGCCGAACGAGGGTTCGACGCCACGAGCATCGCCGAGGTCGCGGAGGTCGCCGAGGTGTCACCGCGCACGGTGACCCTGTACTTCCCGACCAAGCTCGAACTGGCGATGGCGCACTTCTCCACCTACGTCGAGGAACTGACCGCGGCACTCCACGAACGGCCCGAAGGTCAGGGGATTCTCGACACCCTCGAGGATTGGTTGCGCCGCAAGCAGGACACGCGCACCAGCTTCGACGACCTGTACGACCGGATGCTGCAGGCCAATCCGCAGCTCGAAGGCCTTTGCAGGGGTCGGCTCACCGAGGCGATCCGCGAAGGCGCACAGCTACTCGCCCAAGAACAGGGCTGGAGCGCCGACGATCTCGCCCCTCGCATGTTGGCCGCGACAGTGGCCAGTGTCATCGGCGAACTCACCCACCGATCCCGACCGGGCGACCTGGACCGGGCGATGGTGTTCATCCGGGCGGCGGCAGCCACCTTGCGCTGAAGCCTGGCGAAGGGCTTCAACCCTTCACGTACAGCTGAAGTCGCCGACCCGGGCCACCGCCCGGATCGGCGCGCCGTCGGCCCCACGCAGCGGCAGCGGAAACAACGAAACCTCGATCGATTCGCCAGACGCCTGCGCGTTCGACAGCTCGTCGAGTGCGGTGAGGTTCTCGGCGATCACGGCGTGCGCACCGCACAGGATCCGGTGTGCGGGCAGGTCCAGAGCGTCGGTCCCGGACGGGTCGATGCTCGGCGCGTCGATGCCGATGGTCCGGATGCCTCTGTCCACCAACAGTTGTGCGGCTTCCGGGTGCAGGTATGGGTGAGTGAAGTAGTCCGGGGTGCCCCATCGCGACGACCAACCGGTGGCGATCAGCACGACCGTGCCGGGTCGCATGTCGACGTCGAACAGCGTCGGTCCGATCGCGGTGTGCGCGGGCACCGACCGCGCATCCACGATCCAGGCTGGTCCGACGAAGCGCTCGAGGGGCAGTTGGTCCAATGTCGGCAGACTGTCGTCCAGATGAGCGGGCGCGTCGATGTGCGTGCCGGATTGCGACCCGAGATGCACGCGCAGCACGTTCACCCCGTCGACGGCGGCACGCAACGCCGGTTCCAGCAGAACTTCCGGATCGCCCGGGAACACCGGCATGCCGGTGTGTATCGGCCGGGTCAGATCGATCAGGCGCACCACATCAGCATACGAGAGCCGTCGACCGTGCTGGGGTGGCTGTGCTGCCCCACGCGAAAACCATTGGTGTTGCGTGATATTCGGCCGATAGCCTGGACGGGACCCGCCGAGTAGCTCAGGGGAGGAGCGAAACTATGTGGGACTGGGGGAAATCTGTCGCCGAGCACGCGGCCGCCACCGCGTGGACCACCTGGCCACCGTCGGAAAGGCCACCGACCGTCGTCGACCCACCGCCGGGTCGCGTGAGCCGATCATGTCGAGTAGTTCGAAAGCGAGTCGAGGTGGCAGGACCGCAGCGGAACGCCTCGCCGACCGACCGGTCGACCTCGGCCACCCAGGTCGAGTAGACCGTCGATCGATGGTTCGGTGGAAGACCCGTGGTTGGATCGGGCTGCTGCGGGTAACGGCCAGGTAGATCTCGGCATCTTCCCGGGAATATGCGGAGATCGAGAACGCGCCGGTTCAGTGAACGAGCCGGCGCGTTCGCCCGTCGGAGCCGTGCAGGTCATCGGCTCCGTCGACGAGCGGCGCGCCTGTCAGCACCGAGCGATCTGGGTTGTCTGGTCGAATCGATCAGCAGCGCAGCCGGTTTCGTGCGCGTCGTCCCGGCGAGAGTTCGGGACGACGCGTGGATCGTCAGCGGCGAAGCGGCGCAACGGTCATCGCCTGCGGTCGCACTCGACCCCTTCGACGAGATCTCCGGAGACCGTGCCGGAACCGCAGATCCACCGTGCGCCGTCGTCGGGACGTGTCACCACGAATTCGCCGTCGATCGGGCCTTCGGTGGGCGCATCCTCGCCCGCGGTGCACCCGGTACCGACGATGTCGGGGAAATCCGGCTCGACCGTGGCGCAGGTGTAGGACCACACCGATTCGGCGGCGGCTGTCGGTGCGCCGAGCAGCAGCGTGCCCGCCACGACGACCAAGGCGGGTAGGAGCGTGCGGGCAATGCGAGTGCTGGTCATGAGATCTCCTTGTGCTGTTCCGTGGAAGGACGAATCGGTTGTCCACCCGGTGCGGCAGACAGCGTGGCGCGCCGGGAATCCGGGTGGGCCATCAGGAGAAATGCGAATTGCCATCGAACGATAACGCGGTGGGCTGGGCATGCAGGGGCGACACGCGTGCTCAGCAGACCACCAGATCCGCTGTCGGCCGCAGGCCCTCGACGCTGCCGGGGGTGATCACGGCAAGGTCGTAGACGTGCCCGGCCGTGAGCTGCCACTGCCCACCGGCCAGCGGGACGACCGCGACGCCGGGCACCGGTCCGGAGGTCCAGTCGAGTCGGCCGGCCATGGTCTGGATGTCGGTGCGGCGCAACACGTTTGCGATCGCGTCGGGATCGGTGGGGTCGTCGGCGGCACGCAGCGCGTGGACGGCAACCTCGAACAGCGCGTAGGCCAGGCCGAGGGGCTGCAACCACGGCCGCCCGGTGCGCTGGGTGTAGGCGTCGGCGAGGTCGGCGGCGGTGGTGTCGTCGAGAGAGGACCGGTAGGGGTGCGCAGGTGTCCAGTAGACCAGGGTGCCCACGTTGTCCTGGCCTGCCTCGCCGCCGGAGCAGGTGACGGCGGGTGGGTAGGCGAGCCAACGGGAGCAGGTGATCAGGCGCGGGTGCCAACCGGATTCGGTTGCCCTGCTTCGGAACAGCGTGAGGTCTCGGGTGGTGGCCGCGCTGGTCACCAGCTCGGCACCGCTGTCCCGGAAGGCGCGCAGGTGGGTGTCGAAGTCGGTGGCGGGCTCGTGGTAGCCGGTCGGGTCGACCAGTCGGTGACCACGTCCTCGTGCGACGGGGGCGAAACCGTGGACGTGGTGGCGCGACCAGTTGCCCTGGGGGCCGTCGTTCCACAGGCAGCCGATCGCCGGGCCGTCGGGTGCCGCGCGCTCCCAGAGGTCGGCGAACACCTCGGCGATGTCGTCGAGACCCCAACAGAAATGGAACGCCCGGTTCAATGGCCGATCGCCTCGGCCGTAGTAGTACACCTGCCAGGGGAAGGTGCTGGAAACGCAGACGCTGCCGAGACTGTCGCACGTGTCGGCGACCACCGGCAGAACCTGGGTGCCTGCCAGGGTGAGCACGATGCGCGCCCGCTCGTCCCGGACGAGTTCGGTGACCGCCCGGCGCGCACCGTCGGCGGTCGACTTGCTGTCGCGGCCGGCGATCCGCAGTCGGGTGCCGCGGGGCGCAAGACGGTGCAGGTGTGGGGCGAGCTCCGTGAGGGCGAAGTCGAGTGGGTCGCCCAGGCTGGAAAGGCGGCCCGAGCGCGCGACGACCACCCCGATGGTCAGAACCGGTCGGCCTGCTTCGATCTGGGGAAAAGGTGCCTCGCTGCGGGTGGTGGGGCCTGCGTCCATGACATCTCCTGTCGATGGCGGGTGCGGGTGGAATGAACCGTCCGAGGCCGACCAGGTGGGAACGCCTTCGGCCGGGTCGTACAGATCTACCCGGCAGCTACTCACGAATGACACCAGCGCCTGCGTGTGCGCGGGCGAGGCGGGTTCGGCCGTGACCTTCGAACTTCAGAGTTCGGTCGAGCGCTCGTATCTGCCACAGGATCGCATACCGAGTCGAAGAATCGGCGCAGCGCGAGGTGTCGATCGGGCATTGAAACCGGCGACGCAAGCGACTCGGAAGCCGAACTCGCGCCGCTCGTGGGCTTCTACACGGCGTTCCGGCGCCGCGCTGAGAACGACAACGGTTCGATCCGTGGTGGCCATGGCTTTGTGGCTGTCAACCCGTCGACCATGGCACCATCAGTGCTCATGTCGTCCCCCATGAGTACCGCTGAACTGGCCGACCGCACCGCGCGTGCCGTCGAGGCCGCCGTCGCCGCCGGCCGCGCACTGGGGCTCACCGTGACCGATCCCGCTGTCCTGCACGACGTGTTCTCCGTGGTGGTACACCTCGCCCCCGCACCGGTCGTGGTGCGGGTACCGACGGTGGTCACCCTGCCCGTCCAGGAGCAGTACATGCGCCAGCGCCTCGAACTCGATGTGGTGTCGTGGCTGGCCACCCGGCACGTCCCCGTGATCCCGCCGAGCCCGCTGGTCCCGGCCGAACCCGTACGCCACGACGGCTTCTCGATGACGTTCTGGCAGTACGTCGACCAGAACCCCGACGTCGAACCCGACTACGTGCGCAACTCCGCCCGCGTCGCCGACCTGCACCTTGCCCTGCGCGACTATCCCGGCGACCTGCCGTTCCTCGCCGCCGCCGAACCACGCACCATCACCACGAGTCTGACCGCGCTCGCCGAGCGCCCCGACCTCCTCGCCCCGGCTGACCTCGACCGAGTCCGCCGCGAATGGGCACTGCTGGAACCCCTGGTCTCCTCGCCCACCGCGTTCGACGCCGAGTTCCCTGGCATCACACCGCAGCCCATCCATGGCGACGCGCCCGCGGTCAATATCGTCACCACCCGCACCGGCCATCTCTACGCCGATTTCGAACTCACCTGCCTCGGCCCCATCGAATGGGATCTGGCCGCCATGGGCCCCGAGGGGGCCGCCGCGTACAACGCCGCCGCCGAGGCCAACGGAACACGTCCGCTCGACCCGCGCGTCGCACAGTTCACCGAGGCGGTCGGCATGGTCCGTGCCATCACCTGCCTCACTCTGGTCGACCAGCAGCCGATCCTCGCCGAGGCGCTCGCGCCCGCTCTCGACGCCTGGCGGAAGCAACCGTTCGCGAACGGCGCTGTGTCGTAGTCGTGGATGAGGGTGAATGATCTTGCGCGCCAGCGGAATTCCTGATGATCGTGGCCTTCGTCAGCCTGGTCGGGTGGGAGCGATGGAGCTCGGTGGTGCCGAGTCGGATTTCGCGGGTCCGGCTGAGGGTGGGCGGGTGGGGGCAGCGATCCTCGGGTTCCGTACCGGGGAGGGACAGGGCTTGGACCTTCGCGTCGCGGCGGCGCCGGCGGTCACCGTCGTGATCGGTTTCGGAGATGCCGGGTTCGTCGTCGACGATGCCGTGGGCCGGCAGAGCTCGACCGGGCTCGTCGCCGGACCTGCGCTCGCGGCGGCGCGTGTTCGTTGCGAGCGAGCCGAGTGCATCGAGATTCGCTTGTCGCCGTTGCGGGCCTATTCGCTCCTTGCTGTCAGCCCGCGTGATCTGGGTCGAGGCATGTCGGGGTGGGAGGAGCTGTGGGGCGGACCGGCTCGGCGTCTGCGGGCTGGGCTGGCCGCTGCCACGGACTGGGATGAGCGCTTCGCCCTGACGAAATCCTTTCTGACCCGGATCGATCGGTGCCGCGAGCCGGATCCGGAGGTGGTCGCCTGTTGGAACGACATACTCGCCGCTCGGGGACAGGTACGTGTAGCCGACCTCGCCCAGTCGTGCGGGTGGAGCCGCAAGCGTCTCTGGTCGAGGTTCGAGTCGCAGATCGGCTTGACGCCCAAACGCGCGGCGATGCTGGTCCGATTCCGGTGTGCGGTAGACGGTTTGCTGGCTGGTCGGTCCGCCGCCGAGGTCGCAGCGGAGGGAGGCTACGCGGATCAGGCGCATCTGCACCGGGATGTGTCGATTTTCGCCGGCAGCACACCTGGCGTGCTCGCCACGCGTTATCTGCCCGATATCGCGCGCTACCGCCACCGGGCGTGGGGAACATTTTCTCAATACTCGACGGGTCCGCTCGGCCGATAGTGGTGTTCGCCTCAGACGAGGCGGCGACCGCGAGAGGACATATGCCGTGAGTGACTACTTCGATCCCGACGAACTACAGGCCGCACTCGATACGGTGCATCGCGCCGGAGTGCCGGGACTGTTCGCCGAAGCGCGTGCCGGTGAGCAGATCTGGCGCGGCGCTGCCGGGGTCGCCGACCTCGCCACCGGCCGACCGGTCACGGCCGATATGCGCCATCGTGTCGGCAGCATCACCAAGACGTTCACCGCCGCGGCCGTGCTGCAGCTGGTCGAAGCCGGTGAGATCGGGCTCGATACACCGATCGGCCACTATCTGCCGCGGTCGGTGCCCGGCGAGCGCGGCGCGGTGATCACGGTCGCGATGCTGATCAACCACATCAGCGGTCTCGCCGAATACCTCCCGTACGCCTATCCCTCGCTCGCCGCGTTCCCCGATCTGGCGCGGACGACACCGGAAAGCTTGGACGACAACAGGTTCAGCCGGTTCAGCCGGGACGAGCTGATCGAGTTCGGTGTGGCCGCCCCGGCCGTCGGTGTCCCCGGCAAGCCTCCGGGGGTGTACTCGAACACCAATTACCTGCTGCTGTGTCGGCTGATGGAGGCGGTCACGGCGACTTCGGCGGAGAAGTTCATCACCCGAAATGTCATCGAACGTGCCGGTCTGCGCCATACCGAACTGCCCGCTGGGCCCGAGATCGACGGGCCGCATTCCCAGCATTACGAATCGTGGTTCGGCATGATCGACCCGCCGCGCGACTACAGCGTCTACGACATGTCCTGGGTAGGCCCGGCGGCTTCCCTGATCTCGACTGTCGCCGACCTCAACCGGTTCTTCGATCTGCTCCTCGCCGGTGAGATCATCAGCCGCCCGATGCTGGAACGGATGCAGCGCACGGTCGCGGTGATCTCCTTCGAAGGCAAGACCGTCGATTACGGTCTGGGGCTGCACCGGATGGAA
The DNA here is from genome assembly GCF_040655675.1 of Nocardia sp. NPDC050378. Lineage (NCBI taxonomy): Bacteria > Bacillati > Actinomycetota > Actinomycetes > Mycobacteriales > Nocardiaceae > Nocardia > Nocardia sp. NPDC050378. The sequence goes on along the minus strand of NZ_JBFAKI010000007.1, from coordinate 19,403 downwards.
ATTCCCGGTCGTGGGACTTTCTGGGGTCACGACGGCTCGGTCTGGGGTGGCGGCGCCATCACACTGACCAGCGCCGACCGAACCCGCCAAGCCTCCGTCGCGCTGAATCTCCAGCGCTGGAACACCTTGGCGCCGTCTGGTCGGCCACAACCGCACGCGATCGATGATGCTCTCGCCGCCCTCCTGCGAACACTGACCGGCGGACGCCCCGGTCCGTCACCCCGCTGACAGTGAGCAGGTTCCCCCGGAACCGGTCCCGCGACACCCAGGAATCATCCTGCTCAGGTGTCGCCGCGCCGCCGCACGCCGCGTATCGGTACCAGGGCGGCCATCGATCCGTACCGGAGATTCACCGGCTTATGCCGAGGAGGCCGAGGGCGAAGTCGGCGTAGGCGGTAGCGATCTGCTCAGGGGTGGACGGGCCGTCGAGGCGGAACCATTGTGGGAGGGCGGTGCACATTGTCGCGATCGCGCGCCCGGCGGCCTTCGCCTGGTCGGTGGCGCGGTCGTCCTCGGCGAGGGCGGTGTCGATGTCTTCGTCCAGGAGGTATTGGATCATGTTGCGGGAGTGGGTAATTCGCTGTCGATTGGCAGGGTCGAGACTGCGCATCTCGCTGGCGCCGATGAATGCGAGTTCGCGGCGATGGGTGTGGAACAACGCGAGCGCCTCGACCGTGCGGATCAGCCGGTCGCGACCGGTGGCTGCCTCGCTCCGGGCCGCGCCGACCCGCCAGTGCAACTCGTCCATGGTGAGGTCGAGTGCCCGCACCAGCAGGTCCTGTTTGTCGCGGTAGTGGTGGTAGACGCCGGGCACGCTCATGCCGGCCCGGTGTGCGATCGACCGCATGGTCGCGCCGTGGTAGCCGGTTTCCACGAAGGATTCGATCGCGGCGGTGAGCACCGGATCGATGTCCAGCGGCGGGAATTCACGCCATGCGCGGGTCGCTTCGGCGATCGGCCCGGTGACGGCGCCGCGCGGACGCTGTATGGTCACCGCGTTTCGCGACTCGTCGAGCAGCGACTGCGTCGTGGTGCCGAGTTCGGTGGCCAATCGGCGGAGCCGGGGGACCGAGACACCCGTCTTGCCGGTCTCCACGGCACTGAGCGTGGCCGGGCTGACCCCGATCCGGCGCGCGGTCTCCCGCAACGACAGCCCCGCCGCGACTCTCGCTTCCCGCAGCCGCGCACCCAAATCCGTTGGTCCGTTGTCGAGCGTGTCCATGTGTTCAGAATAGCTGAACATCGTGACGGCCGAAAAATGCTGTGTTGACAGTATTAAGCGGAGCATGTCAGGGTGCTGAGTAACCAATGCCGAACGATCGTTCGGTCCGGGAGTGAGGAGTGGTTTCGTGGCGATCGATCTGTCCTACCCGCCCGAGGTGCAGCGGCTGGCCGACCGCACCCGCGGGTTCGTTCGCGACCGGGTGCTACCGATCGAGGACGCGCACGACGGCGACATCACTGCCGCGGGCGGCGACGCACTGCGCAAGGATCTGCAACACGCCGCACGCGAGGCCGGTGTGTTCGCACCGCACGCACCGGCCGAATACGGCGGGCACGGACTGGGAATGGTGAACCGCGCACCGGTCTTCGAAGAAGCGGGCTATTCCCTGTTCGGCCCGACGGCGCTGAATATCGCGGCCCCGGACGAGGGCAATGTGCACATGCTCGCCCACATCGCCGATCCCGAGCAGAAACAACGGTTCCTCGCTCCGCTGGCGCGCGGCGAGGTCCGCTCGGCCTTCGCGATGACCGAACCCGCCCCCGGTGCGGGCTCGGACCCCTCCGCGCTGACCACCCGCGCGGTGCGCGCCGAGGGCGGGTGGCGGATCAACGGTCACAAATGGTTCATCACCGGCGCCGACGGCGCGGGCTTCTTCATCATCATGGCCCGCACCTCGGGTGAACCCGGCGAGCGTGGTGGCGCGACCATGTTCCTCGCCCCGGCCGAGACCCCGGGAATCCGAGTGGGCCGCCATATCGACACCCTGGACCGATCGATGCTCGGCGGTCATTGCGAGGTGTTCCTCGACGACGTGCTCGTCCCCGACTCCGCCGTGCTCGGGGCGGTCGACCGTGGCTTCGAGTACGCCCAGGTGCGGCTGGGGCCTGCCCGCATGACCCACGTGATGCGCTGGCTCGGAGCCGCCCGCCGAGGTCACGACGTCGCGGTGGCGCGGGTGGCCGAGCGTCGCGGATTCGGTTCGCGGCTCGGCGATCTCGGCATGATCCAGCAGATGATCGCCGACAACGAGATCGACATCGCCGCTACGCGGGCACTGCTGACCCGCGCATGCTGGGAACTCGACCTCGGCGAACCCGCCGCGAATGCGACGTCGATCGCGAAAACCTATGCGGCCGAAGCGATCTTCCGGATCATCGATCGCAGCATGCAGATGTGCGGTGGCCTCGGCGTCTCCGCCGACCTGCCGCTGGCTCGGCTCTCCCGCGAGGTCCGGCCGTTCCGGATCTACGACGGCCCGTCCGAGGTGCACCGCTGGGCCATCGCCAAACGTGCGGTGAGCGCGGCCCGTCGCGCACAGCAGGACATGAAATGAGCCTTCCCGGAATGGATGTCGTCGCACTGGAGAAGTTCCTGCGCGACAGTGGCGTCGCGGTGCGTGGTGAGCTGCGGGTGGAACTGATCGGCGGTGGCCGTTCGAATCTGACCTTCGAGGTCGCCGACGACGAGTCGACCTGGGTGGTGCGCCGTCCGCCCGTCGCCGGGCTCACGCCCTCGGCCCACGACATGGCCCGCGAATTCACCGTGACCCGAGCACTCGAGGGCTCGGCGGTACCGGTCGCGAAGACCGTCGCGTTCGATGCGCAGGGCACCGCGCTCGGCGCCCCCATGACCGTGGTCGAATACGTCGACGGATCGGTGATCCGCGACCAGCACGACCTCGCCGCCCTCACCGACGCCCAAGTGGCGGCGAGCGCGGCCGAGCTGGTGCGCGTGCTGGCCCGATTGCACGAGGTCGACCCGGACGCGGTGGGTCTGGGCACGTTCGGACGTCCCACGGGTTTCGTCGAACGGCAGGTAAATCTGTGGGCGTCCCAATGGGATCGGGTGAAGACTCGTGAGCTCGCCGATGTCGCGGCCCTGCACGCGGCACTGGTGGAGTCGGTGCCGACAGCCTCCGCGGCCTCGATCGTGCACGGCGACTTCCGGATCGACAACACGATTCTGGACGCGGCCGATCCGGGCCGGGTGCGTGCTGTCGTGGACTGGGAGATGTCGACACTGGGGGATCCGCTCACCGATGTCGCGCTGATGTGTGTGTACCGCTCGCCGGTGTTCGACCTGGTTCTCGGCTCGTCGGCCGCGTGGACCAGCGATCGCATGCCCACCGCCGACGCTCTCGCACAGGCCTACGCGACAGCCTCCGGGCGAGACCTGGGCGACTGGGGTTTCTACCTCGCGCTCGCCAACTTCAAACTCGGCGTGATCGGCGAGGGCATCACCCACCGCGCGCTCCGAGGCTCCGGCGCCGGAGCAGGCGCCGAACGTGCGGCCGAGGCGACGCCGGAATTCATGGCGGCCGGGCTGCGGGCGATGAAAGGACACCGGAAATGACCAGGTCCGCGCTCATCAGTGGCGCCTCCAGGGGTATCGGCCTCGGCATCGCGAAACACCTGGCCCAGCAGGGTTATTCGCTGACCATCACCGCGCGCGATGTCGACCGTCTGCGCGCGGTCGCCGCGGAACTGCGTGCGGACGGCGCGGCGGAAGTGGTCGTTGCCGCCGCCGATATGTCCGATGAGGAGGGCGTGGCGCGCGTGCTCGCCGCGCACACGGATCGGTTCGCGACGATGTCGGCCCTGATCCTGAACGCGGGTGTCGGCACCGCGGGCCCGCTGGCCGAATCTTCGATGCGGCGCTTCGACAAGACCATGGAAGTCAACGTCCGCGCTCCGATCCAGTTGATCCAGGGCGCGCTGCCGCTGTTGCGCGCCGGGGCCCGGGAAGACCCCGGTCGTGGTGCGAAAGTCATCGCGCTGTCATCGATCACCGGTGTCTACGCCGAGGCCGGGCTCGCCGTCTACGGCGCGGCCAAGGCGGCGCTGATCTCACTGCTGGCCACCCTCAACGCCGAAGAATCCGGGAACGGAGTCACCGCCACCGCCATCGCACCCGCCTACGTCGACACCGAGATGAGCGCCTGGATCCACGATAAGGTTCCCCCTGAGCAGATGCTCGCCGTGAACGACATCGTCGAGATGGTCGACGCGCTGCTGCGGTTGTCCGCCCGCGCGGTGGTGCCGGCAATCGTGATGTCCCGCGCGGGCACCGACGGCTACCGGGCATGACTGAGCGGTCGCGCCCACCTTCTCGTAGTCGACCCTGAACGGAGCTGTTGCCGAGCGGAGTCGTCGACAGCGTTCGGCCTGGGGATGGCCGCGGGCCCGATCGTGGGTGGCGTACTGACCGCGGCTCTCTGGTGGGGTGCGGTCTTCCTCATCGCCGTCCCGGTCGCCCTTCTGGTGCTGGCGGGCGCGCCGACGCTGCTTCCGGAGCGATGGTCACCTGCCGGTCGGCTCGACGTGCTCAGTGCCGGGCTGTCATTGGCGGCGATGCTGCCGGTCGTCTACGCGATCAAGCATGCCGCCGCGCACGGTATCGACCTGCCCGCGGTGGCAGCCGCTGTCGTCGGTGGTGTCGCGACCGTCGCGTTCGTCCGCCGTCAACTGCGTCTGCCGGAACCCCTGCTCGACGTGAAGCTGTTCACCGGTACGACCTTCGCAGCCCTGTCGGTGCTGTTGATCGGCCTCGTCGGATTCGGTGGCGCGATGTTTCTGGTGACCCAATACCTGCAGCTCGTGGCGGGCTTCTCCCCGGCAATGGCCGGTTTGTGAATGGGTCCGCCCGCGCTCGTCATGCTCGTCGGCGGCTCGGTCACCAGCACTCAGGCCATGACCGTTTCGGCTGAGAGCGAGGCGCCGACGAGACCCATCTGACGGCGGAAATCGCCGCCGACGTCGAATCCTGAATACGAAGCGAGGGCGACCGGTCGCCCTCGCTCTGTTCATGCCGTGTGGCCTGTGGCCACCGTGCGATGTCCGGCCGATACGCACTCTTCAGCGAAGAACCGGTCAGGCGGGTTATTCGACCTCGGTCATCGCGAGGAGTTCAGCGCGGGCGATCTCGAGGTCTTCGTCCGAGAGGTAGGGGCTGGCGGCGGCGACCGCGAGCCCTTCTGTGGCGTATCGGATCAGGAGGGCGCGGGTGTGGGGGAGACCATCGGCGGCGAAGGCATCGGCAAGGATGCGGGCGTCTCGTTCGTAGAGGGCTTCGCGCTCCGGCGAGGTACCGAGGGTGGTGATGAGGCTGGTGGGTGCCAGGACTCGTTTCACGTATTCGCTGTCGCCGGTGAATGCGCGGATGTAGGCCCGGGTGAATTTTCCGGGTCTGTTCTCCGACAGGTCGATCTGGGCGCGCACCTCTTCGTGCAAGCGGGTGAGAATGTGTTCGGTGACTCCGTTGACGAGTGCTTCGCGGTGGGGAAAGTGATGCATGAGGCCGCTTTTGGTGACGCCTGCCGCGACCGCGATATCGGCCAGGGCCACATTGGCGCCGCGTTCGGTGAATACCGCCTCTGCCGCGTCCAAGATGGCGCGGCGGGTGCGTTCCTTGTCGCGGGTAGCGGCGCGGTCGCCGGTGGTCGCGCGGTCAGACTTCGTCATGTCGAGCTACTTTCACAGTGCCGTGGGAAGGGATGGCACGCCAAGCGAGGATCGCCGCGACGGCGAGGATCGCCGCCGCGATGAACGAGGTGGTCTGCATGGCGTGGGCGAAGGAGTCCTGGGCCAGCGCGACGATGCCGGGGTCGTCGACCGTCGCGACGGTGGCGGCGAGCGAGTCCTCGATGACGGCGACGCGGGACGGGTCGGTATCGGCAGGCAGGTTCACATGCGACCGGTAGTTCGCCAACTGGATGGACCCGAGAACCGCGATCCCCAGCGCCCCGCCGAGTTCGTAGGCGGTCTCCGCGATCGAGGATGCCGCGCCCGCGCGTTCCCTCGGCACGGCGGTGACCACCGCGTCGACCGCCAGGGTCATGGCCACGCCTACGCCGAGACCGAGTACCGCCAGGGCGACACCGAGACCCCAGTAGCCGGAGTGGGTGGCGGACAACCCGAGCAGGAGAAGTCCGACCGCGGCAGTGGCGAGACCGGCACCGATCGAGCGGCCCGGGCCGAATCGCGTGACGAGCACACCGACGAAGGCGATCACCACGATCGACGCGATCGTGGCCGGAAGTTCGGCCATCCCGGCCCGCAGCGGCCCGTAACCGCGCACGAGCTGAAGATACTGGGAGAAGAAGAACAGCAGACCCATGAACGCGAAGATCGACAATGCCGACGAGGTGACCGCACCCGTGAATGCCGGTCGGCGGAACAGCGCGATATCGAGTAGCGGGTACTCGAGATTCAACTGCCTGCGCACGAACAACCATCCTGCCACCACACCCGCTGCCGCGAACGTGACAACAGTCCAGTCGAAACCCGTTCCGACCCAATGCTTTATCGCGTACACCAGGGGCACGATCGCGACAATCGACAGCGCCGCCGAGACGAGGTCCACCGGCCTGGTGGCATCGCCGCGCGACTCCGGGAGCAGCACGACGCCCGCGACGAGGACGACCAGCATGATCGGCACGTTGATCAGGAATACCGAGCCCCACCAGAACCGTTCGAGCAGCGCCCCGCCGACGAGTGGCCCGAGCGCGGCACCTGCTGTGGCGCCCGCGGACCAGATCGCGATCGCGGTGGTGCGTTGCCTCGGCTCGGCGAACAGGTGACGGACGATCGACAGTGTCGAGGGCATCAGTGTCGCGCCCGCGACACCGAGTAACGCGCGAGCGGCGATGAGCGTTTCCGGGTTCGGCGCGAACGCGGCCAGCACCGACGCACAACCGAACGCTCCCGCGCCGATGAGCAGCAGCCGTTTGCGCCCGATCTTGTCGGCCAGATTGCCCATCGTGATCAGCAAGCCCGCCAGCACGAACGAATAGATGTCGCCGATCCACAACAGCTGGGTCGCGGTCGGTGCGATATCGGTGGTCAGCGACGGGACGGCCAGGTACAGGACCGTGCCGTCGATCGCGAGCAGCAGCACCACCAGGACCAGGGCGGCGAGCGCCCACCATTCGCGCCTGCCCGCACGTTTCGTTTCGAGGTCTTGGCTCACCGCACCAGACTAACCGTCCACCTGCCTTGTTGTACAGTCCGAATGGACTGTAAATGCGTGATGGTCGGTCGATGCGGCAGGGTCTATGGGGTGGGGTTCGTCGCGGACGTGCTCGTGCGGGACAGTCGAACGGCCGGGCCGCCGAGGCTCGCCACGAGCAACAGCCCAGGCCGGCGACCGGCGTCGACCTTGTGCTCGCGCACTATTCAGCGGAGTCGGCGTGTCGGTCGGGACCAGCCGATGCTGAGTTGGACGGCCGTTGCCGTGCTTCTCGATGAGGTATCGAAACGCGCCCGGCGTGGGTGCGACAGGCGTTTCTTGCGTGCATGATGTCGACATGAAGTACGTGTTGCTGATCTGCGACGACGAGACGACTTCGCCGACCATGGCGGAAATCGCCGCCGATCCGGCGTACCGCGCGTTCGAGGACGAAGTGGAGCGGCGCGGCGCCAGTCTCGGCGGCGCGCGATTACGCCCGGTGGCCGATGCGACGACAGTCCGCAACCGCGACGGAGAAACACTGGTGTCCGACGGGCCGTTCGCGGAGACCAAGGACTTCATCGGCGGCATCGACATCATCGACTGCGCGGATCTGGATGACGCGATCGCCATCGCAGCACGCCATCCGTACGCGAGTCGGGGTTGCGTCGAGATCCGCCCCGTCTGGGAATGACCGCACCCCAGGCAGTTCGCGCGGCGGTGGCCGCGGCGTTTCGCGACGAATGGGGTCAAGTGGTCGCGACCCTGATCGGGATCACCGGAGATTGGGATCTCGCGGAGGACTGCGCGCAGGAGGCGTTCGCCGCGGCGCTGACGACGTGGCCGCGCGATGGTGTCCCGAGCCGTCCGGGAGCCTGGCTCACCACGACGGCGCGCAACCGTGCGACCGACCGGCTCCGCCGGGACACGGCCGCGGCCGCGAAGCTGCGCCAGCTCGCTGTGCTGGGACGAGACCCGATCGAGCCGCCGACGGACAGGATCCCCGACGAGCGGTTGCGGCTGATCTTCACCTGCTGCCATCCGGCGCTGCCGTTCCCGGCCCGGGTCGCTCTCACGTTGCGCACGCTGGCGGGCTTGAGCACCGCCGAGATAGCGAAGGCGTTTCTGACCGCCGAGCCCACGATGGCGCAACGCTTGGTGCGCGCGAAACGCAAGATCACCGAGGCGGGCATCCCGTACCGCGTGCCACCGCCGGAACTGCTGCCAGCACGACTCCCCTCCGTTCTGGCGGTGCTCTATCTGATCTTCAACCAGGGCTACGACGACGAGGACGAAACCCGCGGGCTCGCGGCCGAGGGCATCCATCTCGCGCGTGTCCTTGCCCGGCTGCTGCCCACCGAGCCCGAGGCGCGCGGCCTGCTGGCCTTGATGCTGCTGCTCGAGGCACGCCGCGAGAACCGTACCGACCACGGCGTGCTGGTCACGCTGGAGAACCAGGACCGATCCCGATGGGATCACGCGCTGATCGCCGAAGGCGTGCAGACGCTCGACAACGCGCTGGCCATGCGCCATCCCGGCCCCTATCAGGTGCAGGCCGCGATCGCCGCTTGCCACGCCACCGCGCCCGACGCGGCGTCCACGGACTGGCCACAGATCGCAGCCCTCTACCGCGAACTCGCGCAGTTGGCCCCGTCCCCGGTCGTCGACCTCAACCGCGCCGTGGCGGTGGCGATGGCCGACGGCATCCCCGCCGGCCTGGCCCTCGTCGACGAGATCGCCGAGTCCGGCCGCCTCGACGGGTACTACCTGCTGCCCGCGACCCGAGGCGATCTCCTCCGCCGCGACGGCCGGATCACCGAAGCCACCGCAGCGTACGAGGCCGCGCTGGAACTCGCCCCCACCGACGCCGAGCGCCGCTACCTGGCCGAACGCCTTCGCGGACGCTGACAGATCCGTTCCGGAACTTTTCTCGCGCCGATGTCGATCCAGCGCACTGCCCTTCGTCGGTGGTACACAACCACCCGATAGAGAGGCAAGAAAATGTCGAACGCCGAATACCTGAGCGCCACGATGTCGGTCAGCCATACGCCGGAAGAGGTCTTCGCCGCCGTCACCGATGTGCGCGGATGGTGGAACCAGAACATCATCGGCGATACGGCCGCCGTCGGCGACGAGTTCGTCTTCACCGACGACATCAACTACGCGGGAGAGACGGCCAGGACGAACAAGGGCGGCATCCGGTTCAGCCGGTTCCGGATCACCGAGGTAGTGCCGAGCGAGCGGATGGTCTGGCACGTCGTGGACTCCGACCTCAGCTTCGTCGACGACCGCGACGAGTGGACCGGCACCGACGTCGTCTTCGACATCACGGCGGACCGGACCGGCACGACCCTGCGCTTCACGCACAAAGGCCTGACCGCCGCAGACTCCGAATGCTTCGACGAATGCTCCCGCGGCTGGAACTTCTACATCACCAGGAGCCTGCCGCAGTTGATCACCACCGGCACCGGTTTGCCGTTCGCGAAGTACGACGCCTGATCCTCCGCGACTCGAGGGGATCGGCCTCTAAGTTTCCTGATCGGAGGCAGAGGTCGGGCAGGAAGGTGATTCGGTCGGTCCATGCACGAATTGAAGGCAAGACGGTGATCTGTCGAGCACGGTCAGTGTGTTGCGGTGAACCTATTGTTGCCCGGCGAGGGAGCCGTGTTCGGCGAGGGCGACGAGTTTCGTCAGCGCCGTGCGCCAGCCGATCTCGTTGTCGGGCGGGCTCAAGCCCGGTGGAACGTCCTCGTGCAGCACATCCAGATCGGTGCCGCCGTCGGCCGAATCGGTGAGGGTGAAGGTGACGGTCTGCGCGCCGGACATCTCCGGCCTGACGGTGACGAACTCGAGCACCTCGACGATCCGCTCGTCGGGAGTCAGGCTGAGGAAACGGCCGTAGTAGGCGTCGTGCTGCGCATCGGCGGTGTCGGCGTCGGCAGCGTCGTCGTAGATGAGGGTGATGGAAAATGCCCCACCCTCGTGGGGCTCGAACCGGTGCACTCGGCTGGCTTTGGCCATGTCGTCGGGCACCATCCATGCCTTGACCGAGTCCGCGTCGAGGAGCAGCCGGTAGACCGTTGACCGCGGCGCGTTGATGTGCCTGCCTATCCTCGTGGTCGACATACTTCCACGGTAGCCTCCGCAGTGCGCACAGATCGTCTAGGCGCCAGAAGCCGCGAAACACCCGTCCTCGAAGTCCATGGTCGCAAGCGGCGCACGGAATTGTCGTGAGCGGTGCCGAGAACGCGGGTGCTCAGGACGATGAACCCGCTGCGTGGGGCTCAGCCCGCAAGGAACTCGACGAACGCACCGAAGCCCTGGTGGAGCGCATCTCACGGATGCCGATCGACCAGCTCATGAGGGCCGAACCGGTCCTCGACTCCAGCTTGCTCGCCCAGGGAGTGGTCGACTCCGGGATGATCAGCACCGTCTTCGACGGCATCCCCGCCACATCCGCGAGGGCTACGCCTTCCGATGACGTTCGGTCACAGCCGGTTTCCGCGAGCCCGCTCGCGATCGAGACGAGCCCGTCGGCGACCACAAACGCACCAGGCCCGGCGCGGAGGGTTCCACGCAACGACATGTGCATCCTGACAGCACGATGCGACAGATCGACGTCGAACGCACGAGGCGGATTCGGTCAACGTAGGGCCTTACCGAGTTTTCCCGTTGCTCGGTGTCAGGTGAGGAGAGTTGGTTGGGGGCGCAATGTTGTTTGCTATGCGTGCAAGGGAGGCCGATGGGCAGGGCTGAGTCCCTGGTAGAGACATATTCTGCGGTGTGCAGCGGAGGTGTGCCGCTGGTGAAGAGGAGTTGGTGGGATGCTCGTGCACGACACCGCAGAAATCGCGCCGCGCGAGCGGGTCGATGCGGTGAACGCAGTGTTCAACGACCGGGAGAGCCCGCAATCGGTGACGTACACGACCGATGCGGTCAGCCGGCATCAGATGTATCTGGACGACCTGGGCCCCGGGGTGCATGTATTGCGCAATCGGGGGACTGGGCTCTACATCGTGCGCGATGCGCGGCATGTGGCACAGGGCGCGCCGGAACAGTTCGCGTTGTTCATGCAGATGCGGGGCTCGGGTTTGCTGACTGCGGTGGAGGGTAGCGGTCTGATCGGGCCTGGTCGATTGAGTTTGCTCGACACCACCCGGCCCTATACCTATCGACAGTCGGCGTTCAGCGATCACAAAGTTGTGATACTCGAGCCGTCGGTGCTCGATCTTCCGATCGACATATTGCGGTCGGCGGCACCGGGTTTGCTCGGCAGCCCGCTGTACCCGCTCGTGCGTGCGCATTTTTCGGAGTTGTGCAATACCACCACGGAACTGCCGCAAGCGGCTACCAGCGCGGTGGGGCAGGCGACGGTGCAGCTGGTCAAGGCGCTGGTGACCACGGCGGCCGAGGATCACCGACAGCACGAGGCCATGGACGACGCCTTGTTGCTGCGCATCAGCCTGTTCATCGATGCCCATCTCCACGACGCCGACTTGGACGCGACCAATATTGCCACCGCGCACAGTATTTCGATTCGCCAGCTGTATTACCGCTGGTCGCGTTCGGGTCGCGAACTCGGACTTGCCGAATGGATTCTGCAAAGACGCCTGGACCGGGCCGGGAACCTGCTGGCCGATGCCGGTCGAGCGCTGCCGATCGCAACAGTGGCGCGGCGCAGCGGGTTTCGCAATGTCACCCATTTCAATCGCCGTTTCCGCGACGCGTATGGGATGTCACCGCGAGAGTGGCGCGATGCGCACCAGCCGGGCGGTCGGGCATGATCAGGCGACGGGTCGGGATCCTGGTGTTCGACGGGGTCAAAATGCTCGACTTCGCCGGGCCGGCAGAAGTTTTCATCGAGGCCAACCAATCGGTGCCCGGCTACGAGGTAGTGCTGGTTTCGGCGGACGGGCGGCCCGTGCACACCTCCATCGGTGGACCGGTCGGGGTGAGCGCGGCGGCCCGGCACGCGGGCCGCTTCGACATCGTGGTGATTCCAGGTAGCGAACTGCCGCCGTCACGGTTCGTCACCCCGGCGGTGGTCGGCGCGGCGCGGTGTCTGGCGCAACACACCACCAAGCTGGCTTCGGTATGCAGCGGCGCGTTCGTGCTGGCCGACCTCGGTGTGCTCGACGGCCGACGGGCCACCACGCATTGGAAGTTCACCGAGGACCTGGCTCGTCGGTTCCCGCAGATCGCGGTCGAGCCCGACGCCATCTATGTACGCGACGGCAATGTGTACAGCTCGGCAGGCGTCGCGGCGGGGGTCGATCTCGCGCTGGCGTTGGTCGAGGAGGATCACGGCACAGTCGTCGCGCGCAAGGTCGCCCAATCGCTGCTGGTGTACATGCAGCGCGCGGGCGGTCAGTCGCAATTCTCGGCGGCGCTGACCGGGCCCGCGCCGCGCGGCCCGGTGGTACGCAAGGTGGCGGACCTGATCTGGGCGGACCCGGCGTTCCCGTTCACGGTGCAGTCGCTCGCCGCGCACGCGCAGGTGAGCCCCCGGCACCTGAGCAGGCTGTTCCGCGTTGAGTTGGACAGTTCACCGGCCGAATATGTGGCCTACGTGCGGTTCGCGACCGCCAAGGACAAGCTCGAGGCCGGCTATTCGATCACCGAGGCGGCGATCACGTCCGGTTTCGGCACCACCGAGGCGATGCGGCGGGCATTCGTGCTGCGGTTGGGGATTTCGCCGAAGAAGTATCAACTGCGGTTCGGGTCGGCGGTGCGCGCGACCGGTTGATGTCCCGAATTGCCGTTTTCGTGGCCGGTGCAGCGGGGCGAGTTCGTGGCTGTCTCGACAAAACTGACGGCAGTCGTCTCAGCGGCGACCTCGTCGAAAGGAATCCGATGGTAGGCAATCCGCTCCAGCTCTCCCTGGAACCGGCCGCGCAGGCATTCGTAGCCGCCACGGCAGACCCGCCGTACCTCTATCAGCTGTCGCCCGAGGAGGGGCGCAAGACCGTCGACAGCGTGCAGGACAGCCCGATCGAGAAGCCGGCCGTCGACGAGCGGTGGGTCACCGTCGAGGGTGGGCCGACCGGGTCGGTGCGGGTGCGCATCGTCCGGCCGCAGGGCACGACCGGCGTGCTCCCGGTGATTGTCTACACCCACGGAGCCGGTTGGGTTTTCGGTGACGCGCACACCCACGACCGGCTCGTACGCGATCTGGCGATCGGGGCGAACGCGGCGGTCGTTTTTCCGGAGTACGACCGCTCGCCCGAGGTCGGGTATCCGGTGGCGAACGAGCAGTCGTACCGGGTGGCCCAGTGGGTGGTCACCGAGGGCGCCGACATGGGGCTCGATGCTTCGCGGCTGGCGGTGGCGGGTGATTCGGTCGGCGGCAATATGGCGATAGCGCTGACGCTCATGGCCAAGGAACGCGGCGATGTGTCCATCGCGGCGCAGGTGCTGTTCTACCCGGTCACCGATGCGGCCTCCGACACCGAGTCCTACCGGCAGTTCGCCACCGGCTACTTCCTGACCCGCGATGGTATGCGCTGGTTCTGGGATCAATACACCACCAGTGCCGAGGACCGCGCGCACATCACCGTCTCCCCCCTGCGAGCTACCATCGAGGACTTGGCCGGGTTGCCGTCCGCCTTGGTCATCACCGCCGAGGCAGATGTGCTGCGCGACGAGGGCGAGGCGTACGCGGACAAGCTGCGGGCCGCCGGTGTGCCGGTCACTCAGGTGCGTTACGGCGGCATCGTGCACGACTTCGTGATGCTCAACGCTCTGCACGACACCCACGCCGCGCGGGCCGCGATCGCACAGGCCACAGCCTTCCTCACGCACATCCTGCACGGCTGAACGGAAGGGCCTGCCATGAAACACACTCTCCTCGCCGTCCTCGGCGCGGCCGCGACGGCACTCGCGGGCAGCACGGTTCCGGCGACCGCCGCCCCCGTCACCCCCACCGTCGTCCTCGTGCACGGCGCGTTCGCCGATACCACCAGCTGGGACGGCGTGGCCGCGCACCTGCGTGCCGGCGGATACCAGGTCGTGGTACCCGACAATCCGTTGCGCGGTCCCGGCAACGACGCGGCCGCCATCGAGCGGGTGCTGGCCGACATCGATGGGCCGATCGTGCTGGTCGGGCATTCCTATGGTGGCGCCGTCATCACCAATGTGGACAATCCCGATGTGATGGCGCTGGTCTATGTGGCGGCATTCGCCCCCGCGCCGGGGGAGCCGATGTTCTTCGCGATCAACCCGTTGCAGTTCCCGGGCAGCCGACTGTTGCCGCCCGCGCTGTCACTGAAGGCCAGTGAGTCAGGTTTGGACGGTTACGTCCACCCTGCTTATTTCCATGAGGTTTTCGCACAGGACGTCAGCGCGGCGACAGCGGCCGACATGATCGCGCATCAGAAATCCATTGCCGCTCTGGCGAATATCGAGCCGTCCGGGCCGGCGGCCTGGTCGGACACGCCGAGCTGGTTCGTGGTGTCGGCCGATGATCGTGTGATTCCGCCTGCCGCCCAACGGCTCATGGCCGCGCGAGCGGGTGCGCGCACTACCGAGCTCGCCGCCTCGCACGCCTCCCTCGTCTCCCAGCCCGGCGCTGTCGCCGCGGTTATCGAACAAGCGGCCCAATAGAAGGAAAAGCAATGACCACAACCACTTTCGATCAGCACACCGCCGAGCAGATCGCCAAGGCCAATCAGAGCGGACGCACCCCGGTGGTGTTCGTGCACGGGCTGTGGCTCCTGGCCACCAGCTGGGATCGCTGGGCCGAGGTGTTCGACGGCGCCGGATACGCGCCGGTGACCGCCACTTGGCCCGACGACCCCGACACCGTCACCGAGGCGAACGATCACCCCGAGGTGTTCGCGGGCAAGACCGTCGGCCAGGTCACCGAGCACCTCACCGCGATCGCCGGCGAACTCACCCGCAAGCCCGCGGTGATCGGGCATTCCTTCGGTGGCCTGCTCGCCCAGATCGTGGCCGGGCGCGGGCTGTCGGTCGCCACGGTCGCCATCGACCCGGCCCCGTTTCGTGGGGTGCTGCCGTTGCCGATCAGTTCGCTGCGCGCGGCCTCGCCCGTCTTGCGCAACCCAGCCAACCGGCACCGTGCGGTGCCATTGAGCTATGAACAGTTCCGCTTCAGCTTCGCCAATGCCGTCAGCGAGGAAGAGGCCGAACATCTCTACCGCACCTTCGCGGTTCCCGCCCCCGGTGCACCGCTGTTCCAAGCCGCCGCCGCCAACCTCAACCCGTGGTCGGAAACCGCCGTCGACACCAGCAACCCAGACCGTGGCCCGCTGCTCATCATCTCCGGCGAACAAGACAACACGGTGCCGCGCGCGATCACCCACGCCGAATACGAGAAGCAACGCAAGAACCCCGATGTCACCGAGTTCGTCGAGATCCCCGGCCGTGGTCACGCGCTGACCATCGACAGCGGCTGGCGCGAAGTCGCCGACACCGCACTGCGTTTCGTGCGCCGCTTCGCCTGAGTCCGACGTGCGCGCCGCAGCAGCCGTCGGCGGCGGCCGGGTACGGCAGCGGCGCCGCCGAGGCCATATGTTCAGCGCAGACGGCGGATGTCACCGCGCACTCGGTAGAAGCCACCTCGGGCGGACTCGGTGACCGCGTCGACCACGTAGCGGGCGCCCGGCTCGCGGATGTCGCGGGGGAACTGGACGTTCCAGCCCGACTGGTAGCCGGGGGAGACGACGTGCACGCGTAGTGAACCGCCGTGTTCGACGCATTCTACGACGATGCCGGTGCCGGTCTCGGTGGTGATCTCGACGGTGTTCGACGCGGACACGGCCGTGATCTCGGGGGCCTTGACCGAGACGGTGGCGGGCAGTACGCCCTGGTCGGCGTCGCGAATGGCTTGCTCGCTCACGTCCAGGCAAGCCAGTGCGCCGGATGTGGTTACCAGGTAGAGCTTCTCGTCGTGGTACTGCATGGAGTAGGCCGAACCGCAGCCGGTGGCCAGTTTCCACAGGCGAGCGCCGGTGGCGTCGAAACAATAGACCGAGGAATGGGAGTCACCGGCGAAGACGTAGCGGCCGTCGGGGGAAGCTGCGCAGGAGAAGACGGCGGCGTCGCACTGGTAGGCGCGGGTCGTGCTGCCTTGCTTGGTGATCTCCTCGACGCGGTTGGCCGAAGTGCCTACGTAGACGTCGGAGGTCTCCTGCCAGCCGAAGAGCACGGCGCCGCGGGTGCTCGAATGCCATTGGGTTGCACCGGATTCCAGGTGGAACTTGGTGACGCCGTTGCTGTGACCGTGGTAGACGCCGGTTGCGTCCAGGCGAACCATCCAGCCGGAGTTGCCCGTGCTGCGCGCCGACCAGAGGGACTCCTCCTCGTGGTCGATGACGGTCAGCCCACCCGCGGCATCGGAGGCGGCGAGGATGCCGTCGTGGATGTCGAGCCAGTAGACGTCGTCGGCGGAGACGTTGTAGGCGGCGCGTGGGACCTTGCCCGACAGGTCGTAGACGCGGCCGTCGTCGCAACCTGCGTAGATCCAGAAGTCATCGGCCACAAGGCATTTCACGCCGTCGGGCAGTTGATAGCGGTTGGTCACCTCGCCGCCGGGAGTCAGCGTGTAGACCTCGCCGTTCTCGTTGCCGACCCAGCAGCGGTGTTCGTCGACGAAGATGCCGAAGGCGGCGGCACCGGAATCGAAGCGCCACAGCACCGGGGCGCTCTTGGCGGTCGACCGCTGACTGGTGATGGCGCGGCGAGTCACCGTCCGGCGCCCGCGCGCGCCCATGATCGCCGGGGCATAACCTTTACGGACCTTCTCGCCGATCTTCTTCTGCGCGGCCGTCTTGGCCTTGTCCTCGGTGGCGAACGAGCTCGCCTTGGACTGCCCCTGCTCACCTATACGCCCATAGCGGATGTTCACCTGGGTGCCGGTCACGATCACCTCGTAGAACTTGTGGGCGGAACCGGTGTCGTCGGACAGTTCCAGGTAGGTGGTTTCGGCGGTGGTCATAGGTGCCTCGCTGCGTTCGTGCGGTGTAACGGTTGCGCGAAAAGTAGCAAGGGTCACCGACATCCACGAGACTCACGACGTTCGTCCAGCTAGGTGACAGGATTGCTACCCTCCGCACGCGGCCGGGCGCGTTTGTCCGGCGGTCGAGGGATCGGCCCGCAAGTCGCACGGTCGACACCATGTCTCGACTCTCCGACGACAGCTATGACGAAACGCACATCCGGTCGACACGATCCACATCGGACGTACAGCCCCCTTTTTCGAGCCCCAGCAGCCTGCTGATGAGCCCGGGCCTCGCCGGAATCGACACTGATGACCCAGTCGACCTCGCCGATGAGTCGTCTACGACGATCACCTGATCCCTGAATGAGGTCGTCGGGCGGCGTCATAGACCCAATGAGGCCGGTCCGGGTATGGGTCAGTCGTGGTCGTTCCCCCTGAACGGTGAACTGAGCTGCGGTTTCAGTGCGGCGGTCACCGACGGTTTGCCCTGGTCCCCGTACCAAGGCAGATACGAAAACCATGCGTGAGCAGGGGATTTCGTGGGTAGGCACGATGCGAGCGGCTTGGCGTGCTTACAGGCGTGACATGCTGAATTCACCGGAAGCCGTGTGCTGCGGGCCTGCGAGCACGGCCGCCCGTGTTTCGCTCACTGGTGACGGCTGCTGAGGACTCGCGTCGGCTCCTCGCGGACAATGCCCCGGTGACGCTTACTCTCGCCGAACTTGTCGGCTACACCGATTCTGGTCTCGACGCCGACCTCGCCCGCTGGTTTCCAGACGCCGACCGGGTGTCGATTCCCGCCGAAACACGCTCGGCCGGACTGTTTCTCGAACGACTCGCCCCTGCCGATGCCGCCGCGCTCGCGGCCTTCGATTCCAGGGTTCGCTCCGGTCGGATGCCGCAGTTCCTCGACATTTTCGAATGGTCCTACGCGTTCGACTTCGTTGCCAACGGCTGCGGGATTCTCGATGCGGACTACAGCACCGAACTGGCTGACGACGACGTGTTCTCCGTCGGTGCCGACGGCGGCGGCAACCTGTATGTCTTGCTCACCAACGGGCAGGTCGCGGTGTGGTTTCACGAGGAGGAAGTTCTCGAGGGTGACACCCGTTTCGACAACCTCGATGTCTTCCTCTGGTCGTATGTACGCTACCGAGCGGTGCGCGCGGGCAGGCTTGCGCCGGCCGATATCGAGGCGGACTTCATCGCGCTCGGCCAAGATGGTGCGCTCGCCGAGGAGATCGGGTTGTTGAGTCAAATCACCCAGTAGCGCAGCTGTTTTCGTGTGCGGGTCGTCCCGGGTGAGGGTCCGGGGCGACGCGTGGATCGTCAGCGGCGAATCGGCTGCACGGTCATCGCGCTGTGGTCACACTCGGCCCCTTCGACGACATCTCCGGAGACGATGCCTGAGCGGCAGGTCGAGCAGTGACGGCCCCGCATCTGCGCAGCGCGATCTTGTACGCGGGGAAACCGGTAACGCTCGAAGCGGCATGAGCAGGCTCCAAGGGTTTGTTCAGGATCTTGAAAAAGTCTCGGGATACTGTCGAAAGCAGTTGCAGACCAATGCAATAGCGCTCCTCCAGGGGCCTTTCGAGAGGAAACCATGAAGAAGAAAGTCTTTTCTTCGATAGGACTCGCGCTCGCGGCTGCGGCCACAGCGATCGCTGTGACCGCTCCCACCGCAAGCGCCGATACGGCCTCGCGAGGCGCATGCTTGACCATCGTGAACAACACCCCCAAGGCCATTCGCATCGTGATGCGAACAACGCCGATCGGAAACCAGCCCGGTTGGAGCCACGACGTCGCTGCTCGCTCTCGTGCGGTTCTCAAGGATGGGAACCGTAACAGCCTCCTGTCGCCTGACGGGACGTGGAACATCGATGCCCCGGCAGGCAAATGGTGGTTCGACGGCCGGATGCGCGAAGGTGCCTGTAATGGGTCCTGGTACTACACCGTGAATTGAACGGCGTAGCTCTAGATTTCGGTATGGACGTCCTGATATTCAGGAGTCGCGAAGTTCGAGCTGACGTGAGATCTCCGCGGCCGCGTCTTTCACGGCGGCCTCGACGTCGCGCAGCCGACTGCGGGGGACCCGGGCGGCGAGAGCGGCGACGCTGACGGCGGCGCAGACCGAACCCGTGGCGTTTCGCACCGGTGCGACCACGCCGAGGATGTGGGGGTCGAGTTCGCCCTGCGACACCGCGATTCCGGCTTTGCGGATACCACGGTCCGGCGTCCCGTCGTCGGCCGACGACGGGACGCCGGACCGTGGTA
>NZ_JBFAKI010000006.1:0-439071 GCF_040655675.1 Nocardia sp. NPDC050378 | reverse complement strand
CGCGGCCGGGGATCGTGCCGCCCGGCGTGGGGTACGGCGAACCGGGCAGCGGCGAGAGTGCTCCGTCGGCACCGATGTGGAAACCGTCGACCTGGCCGCCGCTCGATGCGGGCACGTACATGCGTTTACCGTCGGCGGTGATCGCCGAACCATGCGGAGTGTCACCGGTGGGGTACGGCGAACCCGGCGCATCCGACAGGCTTCCGTCCGGTGCGATCACGTAACCGGACAGCGTGGCACTGCCTTCGTTGCTGATGTAGAGGTAACGGCCGTTCGGGGTGATCGCGGGCAACGCGGGGCGCTCGCCCGTGGCCAGGGTCGGCCCGACCTGGGTGAGCGAGGCGTCGGCATTGATGGCGTAGCTGGTGACGGTGGCGCCGATGAAGGTGCTCACGATCAGGTTGCGCCCGTCGGGGGTCACCTGCGGCAGGCTCAAACCGCTCATTCCGGGTACCGGGGTGGCGGGCGCGCCGGTCGGGACCAGAACGCCGGAGTCGGTGATGTCGAAGGAACGGACCTCGGTGGTCAGCGACCCGACGGTCGCGAACAGGCGGGAACCGTCCGGGGTGATCGTCACGCCGATCACGGGGGCACCGAAATCCATTCGGCTGCCCGCGATCTCGTGTAGCGAGCCGTCGGCGCCGAGGTCGTAGCCGATGATCGAGCCCGAGACCACGTGCCCGGTGTAGACGCGACGGCCGTCCGGGGTGATCTCGAGTGTCAGCGAGCCCGTGTCACTGGCGAACGGTGCGCCGGGCACCTGGGTGAGCGCGCCGTTGTCATCGACCCGCAGGACGCTGATGTTCGACGAACCGGTGCCGGTGACCAGCAGATAGCGTGGCGCGTCGTCGGCGGGTGCGGAATGAGCGAGAGCCGGGGACAGCGACAGCGCGAGCGCGGCGGCCACGCCTGCGGCGACTCGTCGCGGTGTGAATGCGTTCCTGAGCATCAGGATGCGGTACCTCCGTGTATCGGGCAGGCCACGTCGCCTGCCCCGAATTATGCACAATATAGTGTGCAATCTCACTCGGCTAGTCGATTTGAAATAGCGCAACGAGATTCCCGCCCGACTGTCACGGCACACAATGCTGGTTGCCAGATCATATACAAAATGTGATCGTTCCGGGTTGTCGCGCGATCCACCCCCTGCCGATCGTGGGCTTGAAATCTCATCGAGGAGATCACCGATGACTTCCTACTCACCCAGCCGATGCCGCCGCGAGAGACTTCTACTCCGTTGCGCGGCAGTGGCTTTCATCGCAATGCTGCTCAGCGTCGTCGGCTGGAGCACGGCACCGACCCCCGCGTCGGCCGCGAACTCCCGCTTCCTTGTGGTCGCGGGCACCGCGTCGATGGGCATCAGCGTCCTGCGTGTCGCCGAGGACGGGACCTTGTCGAGCGTCCCGAACAGCCCGTTTCCGACCGGCTTCGGCGTTCTGTCGCTGGTGCTCGCCCCGGACGGTCGCACCGTGTATGTGCCGCACGCCGGTGATTTCGGCGTCTCCGGATACCGCCTGGACGACAACGGGACGTTGCATCCGGTCCCCGGCGCGGACATCACCGTGGGCGGCCCGCCGACAGCCGCCGCGCTCAGTCCGGACGGCACCCAGCTCTTCGTGGTGGTCGGCGGAGCACCGGGGCACGTGGAGTCCTTCACCGTGACCCCCTCGGGCGCGCTCGTCCCTACCGGCGCGCCGACGGTGCCGGTGGACGGTTTCAGCGCCGTCGGTATGGCGGCTGTCGATCCGAGCGGGCGCTTCCTCCGGGTGGTCACCTACCTCGGAAACACCATGTCCAACTACGCCATCGCCCCGGACGGCACGATGACCCCGCTCGGCGCGACCACGGTGAAACTCGGCCCGGTGGCACCGGGGTTCAGCCCGGACGGCCGATACGTCTATGTGAGCAACGAGTTCGGCTTCGATCTGTCCGGGTTCGCGATCGGTGAGAACGGGCAGCTGACGCCGACCCCCGGCTCGCCCTATCCGACCCATGGAGTTCCGCACGGCGCGGTCGTGACCGCCGACGGCACCCGCCTGTACGTCCCCAATGCCGTTGGCCAGTCGATCGCCGGCTTCGACCTGCGTGCGGACGGGCGGCTGGTCGAACTGCCCGGGTCACCGTATGCGGCGCCCGCCGCCACGCTGCCGGGGCAGGTCGCCCTGCATCCCGACGGCAAGACGCTGTACCTGATCGATGTCCTGACCGCCGAGGTGACCACCCGGGTGCACACCTACACGATCGGCGCGGACGGCAGCCTCCTGCCCTCCGGTCGGCCTTCGGTCGACACGGGCGTCGTCATGTCCGACGGGCCCGTCGTCGCCATCACTCCCTAGACCGCGAAAGAGGCTGGTGCGGTGACCATTCGGTTACCGCACCAGCCCCTACGACGGAGATCCCGGATTCAGGATCAGGGCTGAACGCCCATCTCCGGGCCGATGTACTCACGGACCCGCGCGGCCTTGCCGTCGCGGACCTCCACGATCTGGACCAGATGCAGCTTCATCTCCTGGCCGCCCATCGTCACCTCGGTGGTGCACTCGTGGAAGAAGCCCTTCTCGGTGTAGGTGACACCGACGGAGACGAAGGTCGGAATGGGACCGTCGCCCGAGCGCTCGTACACAGCGGCGACGGCGTCGGCCACGGAGACCCACTTGTCGTCGGCACTGTGCCAGACGAGGCAATCCGCGTGGCTGATCTCCTTGAAGAGGTCGATGTTGGTCAGGGCCTTGACCCAATTGTCCGCGAGGTCCTTGGTGGCCTGATCTGGGGTGCTGCTCATCGTTGAACGGTGCCTTCCTGTCCGGTTCGCTGCAGTGCTGTCCTGCGCCACCCATGCTGCGCGCGAACCGGTGGGCCGAGTGTCCAACTTTCTGGACACTGTGCACTAGGCGCTGGACTTCTCCGGCGTCGACCACATCCCCTGTTTCTCCAGCATCGCGATGAGTTCGTCGGCCCCGGACATGATGTGATCGCGCATCAGACTGCTCGCCGTCTTCGCACGTCGTTTCCGCAACGCCTCGAGAATCGCCGGGTGGAAATCGAGCGACTCGTTGGCATGGCCCTCGATATTGCCGTAGAAGCGGTTGGGTAACTGCTTGACGATCGAGCGCAACAACAACGCGAGCCGGCGGGAATCCGCGGCCAGGTTCACGGTGCGATGGAATTCGTGGCCGAGCGCGACGATGCGGTCGAGGTCGGCTCCGTCGGCGACCGCCTGTTCGTGCTCGGCGACCACGTCGGCCAGGTGGGCGAGTTGGCGCGGTGAAATGGATTTCGCCGCGCGCGAAGCCAATTCACCTGCGAGCGTGGCCTGCGCCCAGAACAGATCGCGCACATCCTGCCTGCTGAACGCCGACACCATGAACCCGCGACGCGGGACCAGTTCGACGAACCCCTCACCGCTGAGCAGCAGAAGGCCTTCACGCACGGGTGTGTTGCTCACGCCGACCGCTTCGGCGATCGGTTCGGCACGCAGGAACTCACCGGAGCGCACGCGGCCCGAGATGATCAGTTCCCGCACGTAGCTCGCCACGTCTTCGGACAACTGCTGACGCTGCGAATTCACCCGGCGAGGCAACTCCCGCGGGGAGGATTCGGCGTTCAGTGGGTCTTTGTCGTTCGGCACTTACGCATTATGCGGCCCCGAAGCTCGATCGCGCAGCACCGGCCAGTGGAAGACGACGGCGGCCAGCGACGATATATTTAATATCATGGCCTATTCAAGCCAGGAGGCACTCCGATGACCGCAGCATTCTTCCGCACGCAGCGCGGCCCACAAGGGATGGAGTTGATCCCGCAAGCCGAGGCGGCGAGCGGATGGGGCGAGGAACACATGCGTGGACTCGCGGTGAGTTCGGCGCTGGCACGTGCCGCCGAGCAGCAGATCCATACCATCGAACGCACCGACCTGGTACCCACGCGGTGGACTGTCGACCTCTTCCGGCCCGCGCGGTTGCGCCCGTGCACCGCCTCGGCAACTGTCGTCCGGGAAGGCAAGCGGTTGTGCCTGATCGACACCGTGCTCGAACAGGACGGTCGGCCCGTCGCCCGAGCATCGGCGCTGTGGCTGGCGCCGAGCCAGAGCCCGCCGGGTGCGGCCTGGTCGGGAGGCGCGCGACCGGAGGCGCCACCAGTGGGCACCGCACTGGTCGAGGCTCAGCATCGCCTCTATTTCACCGAGACGACCGGGTGGGGCGACGCGGCCAAGTCCACCAACGGCGCTCGCAAAATGATCTGGCACGAGCAGATCCCGGTGGTCGAAGGCGAACAGCCGACACCGTTTCAGCTCGCTGCCGGCATCGCCGATGTGGTGAACGTGGCGGTCAATCTCGGCAGCAACGGACTCGAATTCATCAATGCCGACGTTTCGCTCACACTGGGTCGCCTGCCGGTAGGTGCGGCGGTGGGTTTCGCCACCACGGAGCGAATGGAACAGGCAGGCATCTCGGTCGGCACCGCTGTGGCCTTCGACCGGGTGGGCGCCTTCGGCACCGCGACCCTGTGCGCACTGGCCGACGCGCACCGCGCCGTCGACGTGCGGAGTTTCCGGCCGATCGCGTGACGGAGGTCTCAGAATATATTATGCTGAATCAAAGACGACGAAGGAGCACACCGATGACCCCCTGGGCGAACACCGACGACAAGGACGCCTCGTGCTGACCCGCGGCGCGGTGCTGCGGAAGACACCCGGCCCCTATGAGATCGTCGACCTCGACATCGAGGACCCGCGCCCCGGTGAGATCCGGGTCAAGATGGCTGCGTCGGGACTGTGCCACTCCGACGACCATTTCGCTGTCGGCACGCAGACACCGGGCATCCTGCCCCTGGCGGGCGGGCATGAAGGCGCCGGTGTGGTCGAAGCGGTCGGCCCGGGCACCAAGGGCTTCGCCGAAGGCGACCACGTGGTGTTCTCCTTCCTTCCGGTGTGCGGCCGCTGCCGGTGGTGCGCACACGGCCACCAGAACCTGTGCGACCTCGGCGCGTTCCTGGCCACCGGCGCTCGGTTCGACGATCCAACCTCCTATCGGCTCTCGCTCGACGGCGCACCGGTCGGTCAGCTCGCCGGGCTCGGCACCTTCTGCGAATACACCACCGTCTCGGCGGTCTCGGCGATCAAGATCGATCCGTCGATCCCGCTCGACATCGCCTGCCTCACCGGCTGCGGTGTCGGAACCGGGTGGGGTGCGGCAGTGAACTCGGCCGAAGTGAAACCCGGGCACGTCGTGATCGTCATGGGCATCGGCGGTATCGGGATCAACGCGGTCCAGGGCGCCGCCCACGCGGGCGCCGCCGCGGTGATCGCCGTCGACCCCGTGCCCTTCAAGCGGGACGCCGCGCTGAAGCTGGGCGCCACCCATGCTGTCGCCGACATCGAGGAGGCGGCCGAACTCGCCCGCTCGATGACCAACGGCCAAGGGGCCGACTCCTCGATCGTGACCGTTGGCATCACCACCGGACGCCATGTCGGCCAGGCACTCGGCGCGGTACGCAAGGCGGGCACCTGTGTCGCGGTCGGACTCGGCGACGCCACCGTCGGCGCAGGCGACATCGACCTGCACGAGCTCACGCTCTACCAAAAGCGCCTGCAAGGCTCGTTGTTCGGCGCGAGCTCCCCCACCGCCGACATCCCCGCGCAATTGGCGATGTACCAGCAGGGCTCGCTGAAACTCGACGAACTCGTCACCGCTCGCTACTCCCTCGACGACATCACGCAGGGCTTCGCCGACATGAACGCCGGTCGGAACCTGCGGGGTGTCGTCGTCTACGACTGATCCCGGCAAGTCGAAGGACCGATCATGAACGTGCTGATCGAAATGACCGCGTTGTGCCTGAGCCGCCCTGCCCCCGGAGCGGATGCCCAAGCGCTCGCCGCCTGGTACGCGGCGAAGGCCCGGTTGCACGACCACCTGGCCGGCCTCGGCGGACCCGACAGCGCGCGCGAACGCGAGCTGGCAACGGCGGCCCATCGGCGCGCGCTCAGCGTCACCGCGGGTGAAACTGTATGAGGCCGGCCGGGGAGAAGTCCTTGCAGCTGCCCGCGCCGCGTGCGGAGGCCTGGGCCTGGCAGATGCACGCCACCTGCCGGGCCTACGACGTCAACGACTTCTACGACACGGCCCAGGAGTCACGAAAAGTGCTGGCTGCCAAGAAGATCTGCGCGAGTTGCCCGGTGCTGACCCACTGCCGCGATCACGCGGTCGCCGCCAACGAACCGCACGGCATCTGGGGCGGGATGACGCCGCGCGAGCGAGCCAGGTACCGCTGGGTGCACTACCGACCGAAACGCCTCTGACACTGGTCGAACACCGGCATCGACGGAGCTATCCTCGGTAGAGCGCACCCGCGCACCGCTACCGCGGCAGGACCGAATCGAGCCGAGATGGCCGACATCGAGTCGACACAGCGCAGTTCCGCTTCGGGAATTCCGGCGGAGC
The DNA here is from genome assembly GCF_040655675.1 of Nocardia sp. NPDC050378. Taxonomy (NCBI): domain Bacteria; kingdom Bacillati; phylum Actinomycetota; class Actinomycetes; order Mycobacteriales; family Nocardiaceae; genus Nocardia; species Nocardia sp. NPDC050378. Next base: position 432,634 of record NZ_JBFAKI010000006.1, on the reverse strand, counting down.
TGGCCGCGGCGGGCTTCGACGACGCCGAGGAGATCGGACGCGGCGGTTTCGGTGTCGTGTATCGGTGCGCACAGCCGGATCTGGACCGAGTGGTCGCCGTGAAAGTACTCACCGCTGAGCTCGACCCCGACGGTTTGCAGCGCTTCGTTCGGGAGCAGCAGGCGATGGGCAGGCTCTCCGGCCATCCGAACATCGTCGCCGTCTTCCACGCGGGCACCACCCATGGCGGTCATCCCTACCTGGTGATGCCCTATCACCCGCGCGGTTCCCTCGAGCAGCGCATTCATGATCTCGGCCCCCTGGACTGGGCCGCGACGCTACGACTCGGTGTGAAGATGGCGGGAGCGCTGGAGTCGGCACATCGGGCGGGCATCCTGCATCGCGATGTGAAGCCGGCCAACATCCTGCTCAGCGATTACAGCGAACCCGAGCTGACCGATTTCGGCATCGCCAGGGTCGAAGGCGGATTCCATACCACCACCGGCATCGTGAGCGCCTCCCCCGCGTTCGCCGCGCCCGAGGTGCTGCGGGGCGCCGCGGCCACTCCCGCCGCGGACGTGTACAGCCTCGGCGCCACTCTGTTCTGCGCGCTCACCGGACATGTCGCCTACGAACGGCGCGTCGGTGAGCACGTGTTGTCCCAGTTCCTGCGGGTGTCTCAGCGGCCGGGACCCGATCTCACCGACCAGGATGTCCCCGCGCCGGTCCGTGCGGTGATCGAGCACGCGATGGCACCCGAGCCCGCGGATCGGCCCGGCGGCGCCGCCGCGCTCGGCGCGGAACTGTGTGCGGCGCAACGTGCTACGGGCGCGCCGGTCGACGTCCTCCGGATCCCCAGCCCACCACCAGTGGCGGCGATCGCGCCGGTACCTCCATCGACAGCGCGGACTACTGCCCCACCGACACCGGCCACCAAGTACCGTCCGCCGACGCCCGCGCGCGCGACCCTGTCCCGTCAACGGCTGCTCGACCGGCTGCGGACGAGCCCGCGCACCAGGCTCACCACCATCCACGCTCCGAGCGGCTTCGGAAAGACCACCCTCGCCGCGCAATGGCACGACGAGCTCGTCGCACACGGCGCGGCCGTCGCCTGGCTCACCGTCGACGAGGACGACGACAACGTCGCCTGGTTCCTCGCCCACCTCGTCGAGGCCGTCCGGCCCGAGGTTCCCGACCTGGCCGACGACCTGGATCGACTGCTCGAAGCCCACCCCGACGATCCGGCACGCGCTGTCCTCACCGGGCTCGTCGACGGCCTGCACGCCCGCGACCGGCGGGTCACCCTCGTCCTGGACGACTGGCAGCGCGTCACCGGCGACGATTCGGTGACAGCGATGCGTTTCCTGCTCGAGCACGGCTGCCACCATCTGCCGCTCGTCGTCACCAGCACCGCACGTCCCGAATTGCCCGTCAGCAGGCTGCGCTCGCACGGCGAACTCACCGAAATCGACGCCACCACTTTGCGTTTCGATGCCGATGAAGTTCGCACCTTCCTCGACGGCGACGGTGGGGTCCACCTCACGGCCGAACAGGTCCTCGCGCTGACCCGGGCCACCGACGGATGGATCGCCGCACTGCAACTCGCGGTGTTGTCACTGCGCTCGGGTGAGGACACCGCGGGCCTGCTGAACAGCCTCGCCACCCACCCCGACATCGGTGCGTTCCTCGCCGAGAACGTGCTCGATGCCCTGGACCCGGACTCGCTCGACTTCCTCATGACGACCTCGGTCTGCGAGCGGATCTGCGGCGGCCTGGCGGCCGCGTTGACCGGCCGCGCCGATGCCGCCGAATTCCTCGCCGACCTCGCCGATCGCGGTCTGTTCCTCCTGCCCGTCGGCCCCGGCAGCGACTGGTACCGCTACCACCAGCTCTTCGCGGGGTACCTGTGCCGGAGGCTCACACAGGACCGGCCAGGACAGCTCGCGGAGTTGCGGCTACGAGCCGCGCAGTGGTTCGCCCGTCATCATCTGCTCAACGAGGCCGTCGAACACGCTCTCGCCGCCGATGACCCCGGCCGCGCGGCCGATCTGGTCGAGGAGGGCGCGGGTTACCTGCTGGAGCGGTCCAGAATGGTGCTGCTGCTGGGGATCCTGGCCAAACTTCCCGCGCAGGTGTGCCGCACGAGGCCGCGGATCCAGCTGTTCGGGGTGTGGGTGAACCTGGTTCTGCGCAGGCCCGCGGCCGCCGAGTCGTACCTGGCTCGTTTCGAGGCCGCCCTGGCCGGGGTCGGGGAAGCCGACCGCGCCGACCTGCGGGCCGAGGCCGACGTCGCGATCAGTGTGCGCGAGATGTTCGCCGACCGGGTCTCGGCGCTGGACGGCCTGATCGGACAGGCACTGACACGTCCCGACGATTTCTCCCCCCGAATCCCCGGCGTGGCCGCCAATATCGCTACCTTCGCCGCGATCCAGCGCTTCGACTTCAACGAGGCGCGGCGACGGCAACTGTGGGCGGTGCGGTATCACGATGCGACGGGCCCGTTCCTGTCTGTGTACGGTCGCTGCTTCGCTGGCCTCGCGGCGCGCGAACAACTCGACATCCCAGGTGCCGAGGAACTGTTCACCGACGCGCTCGACACCGCGCGAACCACGATGGGCGCGGCGGCGCACGCCACCCGTCTGGCCGGTGCGCTGCTCGGCGAACTTCGTTATGAGACAGGGGATCTCGACGCCGCTACAGAGCTGCTCACGATGAGCAGGGAACTGTCGGCCGAGGGTGGTGGCGGGGTGGACTTCATGCTGGCTACCTACGCGACAGGTGCGCGGGTGCGGTCGCTGCGCGGCGATCGCGAGGGTGCGCGCGAACTTCTGGCCGAAGGCTTGTCCGCCGCCGAACGCCTCGATCTGCCTCGGCTGACCGCGCGCCTCCGCAACGAGCAGGTCCGCGGCGGCTTCGACCTCGACCCGGGAACCGCAGCGGCACTGCTCGTACCACGCACGATTCGGCGCGACGACGGAATCGTCACCGCCATCGACGAATTCGATGAGGACTCCGCCATCCGATTGCTGTCGGATGGCGGCGAACACGAACGCGCGGTAGCCCGAGCCGAGCTCCTGTTCGCGAGCGTCGACGCGGACCGTCGACCGCTGGCGAGGCTGCGCACCGGGTTACTGCTCGGAACCGCATTGCGGCGGGCCGGGCGCCGGGACGAGGCCGAACGCACTCTCGCACCGTTGCTACGGCAGTGCGCCCGTCTCGGCCTGACCCGCCTGCCCGCCGACGCGATGACGACCTAGAGGTTCTCCGGTGGTGGTCCGCCGCTAGCGGGCAGGCTCGACGATCCCGCCCGGGTCCGGGTCGGGAGCCCGCACTTGCGCGACCTCGTCGTCGACCGTCGAAGCGGGCATCAGGATCACGATGGCGGCGGCGATCACCGCCGGAATCGCGAAGGCATAGAAGTTCCAATGACTACCCAGCGAGGAGCCAACCACCCAGCCGCCGATGGACGGCCCGAGGATGGAACCGACGCGACCGAGTCCCATGCTGGCGCCGACTGCCGACCCCCGGCACGAGGCGGGGTACTTCGCCGCGACGTAACCGTAGGCGAGCGAGCTGCTGCCGATGGACCCGAGCCCGGCACCCGCCACCGCGACCATCAGCACCGCGGTATCGAGCTTGCGGCTCAGCGCCAGCAGGGATACCGCGCCGATCAGGAAGAACAGGACCAGGATTCGCCGAGACCCGTACCGGTCGGCGAGCAAAGAGCCGCCGATCATGCCGATGATGGCGCCGACCTGCAGGACAAGCAGGAATTGCAGCGAGGAGCCGAGCGGGTAACCCGCCTCGCGCATCAGCACCGGCAACCAGGTGTTCAGGCCGTAGGTGATCACCTGGGCGCAGACACAGACAAGGACGAACAGCAGCAGCGATGGCAGGTAGCGGCGGGTGAGGAGCATGCGCAGCCCACTCGTGCTGTCGGTGCTCGCGGCAGCGTCGACCTGGATGCGCTGCTCGGCCCGTACCGCGTCGATGTCGAGGCCGTAGGCGCGGGCGAGCTCGGCCGCCTCGGCGTCCTTGCCGCGGGCCACCAGCGAGTTCACCGATTCCGGCAACCAGAAGTACATGGCGGGCACCACGATCACACACAGCGCGCCGACCCCGTAGAGCACGCGCCAGCTGTTGTCGGGCAACAGGGCGATCGCGACCAGGGCGGCGATGATGCCACCGAAGGAGTAACCGGTCAGCATCATGCCGTTGTAGATCTGCCTGCGGTTACGCGGCGCGAACTCCATGGTCAAGGCGACCGCCGACGGGACGACACCGCCGAGGCCGATGCCGGTGAAGAACCGTGCGGCGCCGAGGAATTCGGGCGACGTGGCGACCGCACAGATCGCACAACCGGTGGAGAACCAGACCACCCCCGCCATCATCACCTTGCGGCGTCCGATGCGGTCGGCCAGCGGACCCGCGAGCAGGAAGCCGACCATCAGACCGACCAGCGTCCAGCTGCCGATCAGACCGGCGGTGCTCGCCGACATCCCCCAGCCGGGCTCGTCCAGGAGACTGGGCACGGTAGCCCCGTAGACGATGAGGTCGTAGCCATCGGCCACGATCGTCAGAAAACAGAGCATGACCACGACGAGGCCACTTCGTTTACGTGGGGCCGGACCATCCATTTCGCACTCCTTCAACGTTCCACCGCGGCAGCGCCGCCGGGCGACGTAGATCACAATATCGCACAATATATGATCCGGAATGCATTTCTAGTCGAGAGTGCCGTGCATGATCACAACAAGGGCCTGGGAACCGTCGGGGCGGGTCCCAGGCCTTTGTGGCGTACCCAGCCGATCGATCTCGCTGTCCGGCGGGAAGGTCGCATGGAGGGTCCCCGGGGTCAGATTCTGGCGGCGAAGAAGGGCGCCAGGGCGGCCATGGCCTGGTCGACATACTCGGGGCGGTCGTAGAGGCCCACGTGGCCCGCGCCTTCGATGAGCACCAGGTCGGTGTTCTCCGGCAGGCGCTTGTTCAGGGCCTCCGCCTGCCACAGCGAACCGGCGGCGGAGCCCGCGATCAGGAGTACCGGCTGGGTCAGGAACTCGGCGCCGGCGAAGGCGTCGTAGTCGAAGATCCGGGTGACGCTGGCGGTGAACAACATCCGGTTGTCGGCATTCGGATGCTGCGCGCGTGGAGTGCGGTAGTACTCGTGCGCCTCGATCATGTCGGCGTGGGTGCTGTCGTCGAGGGTTTCGGGCACGTAGGTGATCTCGGCGATCTCCCCGCCCGCGGCCTCGATGGCGCGCTGACCCGCGACGGCGTCGAGTGTGGCGATCTGCGCTTCGAGCGGCAGCGACCCGTCCCAGCCGCGCCGGAAGGTGGCGCCGATGTCGACCGGGCTCACCGTGCCGACGGCCTTGATCCGGCGGTCGGACTTGGTGGCATCGATCGCGTAACCGCCGCCGGCGCACACACCGAATGCCCCGATCCGGTCGGCGTCGACGAAGTCGAGGGTCGATACATAGTCGACCGCGGCGCGGACGTCCTCGACCCGGGCGAAGGGGTCTTCCAGACGTCGGGGTATACCACCGCTCTCACCCTGATGGGAGGCGTCGAAGGCGAGCGTGACAAAGCCCTCGGCGGCCAGCCGCTTCGCGTACAGACCCGCGGTCTGCTCCTTCACACCGCCGCCGGGATGAACGCACACGATCGCCGGGTAGTACTGATCGGCGGAGAAGTTCTCGGGCAGGTACAGGTCGCCCGCCATGGTGACCGTGGCATTCGGGAAGTCGATGTGCTGCACGATGATGTCCTCGGTTCGTCGGGGTTCTTTCCGGATGACATCAGTCTTCGTCATCCGGAAAGCACCTGGCAGGACGACTCTGTTCCTGGGAAGGATCCTTCCCCCTCAGTGCACCGCCGCGAACATCAGCTTCGCGTCGTCGGCCTCGGCCGGATCGAACTCGGCCACGATGCTGCCCTGCTTGGCGACGAGGATGCGGTCCGAGAGCGCGCGGATCTCCGGCAGGTAGGACGAGATGACGATCACCGCGACACCGTCGTCGGCCAACGCGCGGATCATAGCGTGGATCTCGGTGATGGTCCCGAGGTCGACACCGCGGGTCGGCTCGTCGATGATCGCCACCAGCGGCTGACGGGTCAGCCCCTTGGCCAGCACCACCTTCTGTTGGTTGCCGCCGCTGAGTTCTTCGAGTTTCGCCCGGTCGGGTCGCAGCGTGCGCACATGGAATCGCTCGACGAAGCGTTGGGCCACGGTCTTGCGCTCCCCCGGCCGCACCAGCAACGGCAGACGCGGCGCGCTGCACAGGTGCCCGAAGTAGATGTTGTCGGCGATCGAGAAGTGGCCGAAGAAGCCGGAGGCCTTGCGGTCTTCGGTGATGTAGACCAGGCCGGCACGGCGGGCGTGCCGTGGGGTCCGGAAACGCACCTCGCGGCCGTCGAGCCGGACGGTGCCCCCACGCAGACGCCGGCGCTTGGTCACCCCGGCGACGATCATCGCGGTCTCGCTGCGCCCGGCACCGACGAGCCCGTAGATTCCGACGATCTCCCCCGCGTGCGCGGAGAACGACATGTTGCGCACGGCCGGAAGCAGGGTGATGTCTTCGACCTCGAGCACCGGCGCCGGGTCCGGCTCCCGATTCGGTGGCACCCGTTGATATTCCACGCCGCGCCCCACCATCATGCGTACGACCTCCGCACGGTCGAAAGCCGGTTTGTCCAGCGTGCCCTGCACCTCGCCGTCACGCAGCACGGTGATGCGGTCGGCCTCTTCCAGCGCCTCGTCGAGCATGTGGGTGATGAACACGACCCCGATGCCCTGCTTCTTGAGCCCGCGCATCGACAGGAACAGTTGCAGTCGTTCCTCCGGTGTCACCGAGGCGGTCGGTTCGTCGAGAATGACGACCTTGGCGTCGCGGTGCACGGCGCGGGCGATTTCCACCATTTGTTTCTGCGCGATGCCGAGCGCACCCGCGGGTACCTCGGGCCGGATGTGGAAGTTGTGTGACTCGAGCAGTTCTCGCGCCGCCACATTGAGCTGGGAGAGATTGTTGAAGGCCTTCTCGTCGCCGAGGAACAGGTTCTGCGCCACGGTCATCGATTCGACCAGCGACCCTTCCTGATACACCATCGCGACGCCGGCCTCGGCCGATTCCTTGGGGGTACTGAAGTTACGCATACGGCCGGTGACCTGCAACGTACCCGCGTCGTGTTCGATCGCGCCCGAGATCACTTTGACGAGAGTCGATTTGCCCGCGCCGTTCTCACCGAGCAGGGCGTGGATCTCACCCGGCGCGACCTCGAAGTCGACGTCGCGCACAGCGTAGGTTCCGTTGTAGTGCTTGCTGATCCGGCTGAGCCGGATCACCGGCTCGGCGGCGACGGCGGTGTCGCTCACGGTGCTCACCTTTCCTTGTCTTTCTGCGGCTCGATCAGGTTGCGGAAACCACGCGCCGCCACGACGATTCGGCCGTCACGTGACGCCACGCCGGTGACCCCGTGGCGGTCGCTGTCCGCGCGCGAATGCACACCTTCGGCGATGCGTCCCCGCTGATCGATCCGGAACGCCAGGCCGTAGGAGCGGGCGGGTGCCCACGGTTTGATCACGCCGTGCACGCGCAGTTGGCCCAGTTGCAGGGTGTCGGTGTACGGATCGGGACACCGCAGACGCGGGACGAACCATTGGTCCTGGCGGATCGTGGCGGTCATCTCCCGCAGCAATTCCGGTTCGTCGAGCAGCAATTCGGTGAAGCGGTTGCGCGCGTACGGCGCCGCGACCCACCACCCGTCCGTGCAGGTAGCGATCCGGCCTGGATACACCGGCAGATTCGTCCCTACCGCTGTTCCTGCCTTGGCCAGGGCGGTGACGGCTCGGCGTTCGACACGATGGTCGAAACCCAGCGACACCAGAACCTCACCGGCACCGGAATTCTCGATGCCGCCCGGCCAGCCGAGACCTTCGGCGACCACCTCGGCACGCGAGCCGTCGACGCGCACGATGCGCCCGCTGCGATCGTCGGCGACCAGGGCGGCCGACCAGTCCGGCACCGCTCGCGAACCGATGGTCGCCAGCACGATGCCGTCGGGCAGCAGGGTCAGATCGGTGACGCAGGCGGCCAGCTCGGCATCGGTGCAGAGGTCGGTGGCAGCTCCGTCCGCGTCGATCGTGACGAGACCGACGCCGTCGACCGCGGCGATCATCCGATCCTCGGCGACCAGCAGAGTCCCGACCTGCCCGCCGAGCGTCGCCACTCGGGTGACGACACCGTCGGCCAACGTGAAAATGCCGTCACCACTGGAGAAGACGACCTCCCCGTTGTCGCGAATGACCACGTCATCGGGTTCGAACTCGGCCTCGGGCAGCAGGGCGGTGCCCTCATCGAGTCGGCGATTGGGCCGCAGTCCCGCCTCGAACGGCGGCACCGACCGGTGCCGGGCCCAGTCGGGGTTCAGCCATTCCTTCAAGGCGCTGATCGTGCGATTCACCGTTGCACCTCCACCATCGATCGGCCGGGCACGATCAGCCCGGGAACCACGGCCGGATCGATCGTTCCGACCTCGCTCGGGTCGAGCGTGAGCCTGCCGATGCGGTTGTTGCTGACGCCGCACAGATACAGCTGACCGGCGCGTTCCTTGACCGCGGTCACCATGGGGTAGTTCGCCAACGATGAATCCCACAGCACCTGAAGCACTTCGCCACGATCGTTGAACTTCATCACGCACGAGACGTTGAGCTGCGGGACCACCCAACTGTCGAGCGGCACCTCCTTGGTCATCCGCCTGCGCACCGCCGGGTAACGGTTGAGCAGGTCCGACATCGGCGTACGCATCGACACGAACGGCAGCCAGTAGTTGCCGTCGGAGGAGCGGTTGAGGTTGTCGGGGTTGCCGGGCAGGTTCTCCAGCACCGGTTCCAGCTGCCCCTGCTTGGGTCCGGCGATCCAGAGCCGGTCCACCCGGCACAGGCCGGTACTGGCGATGAGGATCGACTGGCCATCGTGCGAGGTGCAGATGCCGTTGGGGAACACACTGTTCGAGACGACCACCTCGGTGCCACCATCGGGATCGATGCGGACCACGCGGCCGTTGGCCCGCGATTCCACCAGCTCCACCAGGTATTCGGCGGCGTTGGTTCGCGTCGAGAAGTCCGAGACGTAGATCGAGCCGTCCGGTGCGACATCCAGGTCGTCGACCGCGCGCAAGGCGGAATCGTCGAGCAGGGAGAATCGGCTGCGCTTGACCTTGGTCGCGATCGGTTCGGGCTCACCGTCCGGGGTGATCCGGTAGATGCCCATGCCGCCGACCGCGACGAGCAGTTGCCCGTCCCGATCCCAGCCGTGTCCGAGCGGGAAACCGCCTGTGCGAGCGAAAATCTCGCCCTCGTCCGGGTTGTCGGCGCGGAAACGCCACACCCAGCCGCGACGGTCACCGCAGTAGACATTCCCCTCGGGGTCGACCGCGCAGTCCTCGGCGCCTTCGATCTTGCCGAGGCCGATCGAGGGTGCGTGGGAGGTCCTGCTGTTGATCGTCCACACCGTGCCCGGCTCGGTGACATCGACGAGCGGGCCGAGCGTGATCCGGCCCGGATCGATCTTGAGCTTGTCGGCGGTGCGCTGCCGGTACTTGCCCCACTGCAGGTCGAGCACCGCGAACGCGAGCAGCGCGGTCGCGAGAATCACTGTGTAGTAGGAACCTTCGAGTCGTAGCGCCACGGTGGCCTGCTGGATCACCTGCACGACGATGATGCCGACGGTGGCCCGCAGCACCGACCCGCGACCACCCTTGAGGCTCACACCACCGAGCACCACGGCGGTGAGCGCGATGATCTCCCAGCCCTGACCGACGTCCGGGTCGGTGCGCCCGACCCTGGCCGAGGTGAGCAGAGCGGCCAACCCGGCCAGTGCACCCGAGAGGACGTAGACGAAGAAGGTGACCCGGTCCACGGGAATGCCGTTGCGCCGCGCCGAACGCCGATCGCTGCCGGCCGCCGCGACCCACCAGCCCCACCGCGATCGGGTGAGGCCGACATGCACGGCGATCAGCACGCACCCGAAGAAGAACCAGCCGGTCGGGATCAGCGCGATACTGCCCTCGCCGAGGAAGTCCCAGACGATATCGGGCTCGGGCATGCTCAGCTCGAAACTGAACGCCGACTGCAGGGCGGCTGCCGCACCACCGAAGGCGACCAGGGTGACCAGGGTCGTGATGAACGGTCGCATCTTGCGGTAGGCGATGAAGTAGCCGTTCACACTGCCGAGCAGGGCGCCGAACACCACGGCGCCCGGTGCGACGATCGCCATCGGCCAGTCCCAGGCGCGCGAGGCGACCATCGCGCCGATCGCGGTCAGTCCGACCATCGAACCGATCGACAGGTCGATGCCACCGCAGACCAGCACCACGGTGAGTCCGATGGCGAGCAGACCCTTCTCCGACACTTCGTCCATGATGATCGGGGTGTCGGCCGGACCGACCGGGGTGAAGAAGACGAACAGCAGGCTGAGCAGCAGGGCGAGCGCGAGCGGGACCGCGCCCTCCATCCAGCGTTTCTCGAACAGGTCCGACAGGGTCCTGGCCGGCGCGAGCCGATCACGCCACTTCCCGCCGGTCAGGGGGAAGGCGTCGATTCCCCGCGAGCGTGACTGCAGTCTCATCGCCGCTCACTGCCCCTTGTAGCAGGCGATGGTGGTGTTGTCGACGTTCGCGCGGTCCACGATGGTGTGCGGCACGAACGCGACGGTGTGGCTGCTGCCCGCCGGTGCGCCGGTCTGGATCAGCTGCTGGGTGGTGACCACCGCGGCGGTGCCGACACCTTGGACATCGTAGGAGGCCGAGGCCGTCACCTTGCCCGCGCGCAGCGCGTCGCACCATACGGTGTCGGCGGCCATCGTGTACGTGCCGAGGGAATCGGCGGGGATCACGCCACGCGAGACCGCGCTCTGCACAGCGTCACCGACGGCGACGGAATTGAGGTCGTAGGTGACCAGGAAACCGCAGAAGTTGTTCTTCTGCTGCTGGATGATCGACTCGGCGGCCTGCTGCGCGAGCGAGTTCTGCCACTGGGTGTGGGCGGTGGTCACCACCTCGAAACCGGCGGGGTCGAGCACATTTCGTATCCCTTTGGACCACAACAGCGACGCCGCGTCGTTACCCGGACCATCGATGATCGCCAATCGTCTAGGGGCACCGCGCTTTTCGCAGTCCTGTACGGCCCGCTGGGCGATGTCCTCGGCGGCGGCGAGGTTGTCGACACCGATATAGGCGTCACCGAGGCGGCTCGAGATCATGTTGACCACCACGGTGTAGATGCCCGCGCGCTGGGCGTCCTCGATCTGCTTGGACAACACTCCGACGTCGGGGTTGTGCAGGATCAGCACGTCGACAGCCTTGCGGGCGATCAGGTCGCTGATGATCCTGGTCATCTTGTCGGTGTCGAAATTGGGGTCGTGGATCTGGAATTCGGCGCCGAGATTGCCGAAGGCACGCTCCATCGAGGCGCCCCAGTTCATGGTCAGGTTGTAGCCCTTGTAGAGAATCGGGACGAAGGCGATCCGCTTGCCCTGCATCGACTCGTGCACCTTCTGCGTCGCGTCGAACAGCTGCACGTTCTCGCCGAAGGTCTGGCCCTCACCTCCCGCCGGTCCGGTGGCCGAGGTGCGACCACCGGTGGAACAGCCTGCGAGGACGACGGCCGAGACCGAGGCGAGAGCGAGGGCGATCATCTTGTTCTTCATCGTTGAAGACTCCTTGTGAGCGAAGGTATTGCGAGGCGGGAGCATTTACAGTTCGCCGCTCTTGGCGGTCTCCTCGTCGCGCGGATGCAGCCACGAGTCCAGCGCGATAGCCGCGATGAGCACGCCGCCGCGGATGAGGTCCTGCACCGCGGAGGTGAGGCCGTGCAGCACGAGCAGGTTGTTGAGTACGCCGATGAACAGCGAGCCGGCGAGCACCCCGAGAATCGAGCCGCGGCCACCGGCCAGCGAGATGCCACCGATCACGGTGGCGGTGAGCGCGGTGAACAGCAGCGGGTCGAACGAGGTGACGGTGGTCTGCACGCTGCCCTGGATGGACACCGTCAGGTACCCGGCGAGCAGGGCGAGCAACGCGGAGATCACGTAGGTGAGTACCTGCAACGGCCGAACGGGGGCACCGGTGGCGCGGGCGGTGGCGAAGTTGTCGCCCATCGCCCGGATCAACCGGCCCGCCGAGGTGTAGGTGACGAAGAGCCAGGCCAGCACGAAGACGACGGCGGCGATGACGATCGGTCGCGGCACGCCGAGGACCGAGCCGTTGCTCAGCTCCGCGATCCACGAGCCGCCGGGCAGGGCGTAGTAGTTGCTGTCGAGCAGTAGCATGTCCACCCCGCCGATGACGAGCAGACCGGTGGCCAGAGTGACGAACAGTGACGGCACTTCGACATAGGCCACGAGCACGCCGTTGACGAGCCCGACGATCAGCGCGACCACCGCGGCGATCGCGATCGCCTGCCACTCGGGCATGCCGCTCGACATCAGGGCGAGCGTGGCCTGTGCGCTGCCGAGCGCGACACCGGCGATCGACAGATCGATGCCTTTGCCCAGAATGACGATGGCGACGCCGACGGCCAGAATCCCGAAGGCCGCCGACAATCGCAACAGGCTGGCGAAGTTGCCGGTGGTCAGGAATCCCGGCGTTGTCGCGGCGCCGACCATACACAGCACGGCCGTGATGCCGAGAACGAAGTAGGCCTGCTCCGAACGACCGAGCTGGTCGCGCAGGCTGGGGCGGGGCGTGGTTGCCGCCGCGGTGGACGTCGTCATGATGCTCCCCGCATGGGTTTCTCCTTTGAGACTCGGATCACTCTGGCGAACTGTGCGGAATATTAAATATGTGGTGTTGTGGCTCACAAGCAGTTCGCCCCGCGATCATCCGAACGGGCTAGGACGCTGCGACCAGCGGGCGATGAACGTGGAGAGTTTCGGACACGATTCAGGCGCGCACCAGGCGCGGGTGCAATATATTGCATATTCTGTTGGGAACTGGTATGAGGACTGGAGTTGACACGTGGTGATCGATCTGAGGGCACCCAGCGGCGACGCCGGACTCGAGGCCGAGCTCAGCGCCGTCGTCACCGAGGCATCGGAGATCCTCGGCCGCCGGATCCAGTCGCCGGGCGACCACTCCCCCGCCACGGCCAAGCGCCTGCTCGCGCAGCTGTGGGACGACACCGCCGCGACCCTGTCCGACATCACGAACCGAGTCGACATCCAGCGCACGACCGCGCTCCTGGCCCGCATCCGTGCCGCCGAGGCCGACCTCGCCGCAGCCGATGCCGCGAGTTCGGCCACTCACCTGCGGATGGCCGCGCAGGCGATCGCGCGACTACACGGCGCACGCGGTGTGGACGACTTGCTGAGCCGAGCCGCGGAAGCGATGGGCGCGATGGGCTTCGACCGCGCTCTCGTGTCGACCACCGAGGGCCGGCGATGGCACCTGCACACCATGTTCGTCGTCGACGACAAACCCTGGGCCGACGCGATTCTGGCGGCCGGGCGCGAGTCCTCGCCGACCCTGGACGGCCATCTGGTCGAGAGCGATATCGTGCAGCGGGCACGGCCGGGACTCGTCTTCGATGTCCAGCACAATCCGCGCGTCGTCCGGCCGCTCGTGGAGATGACCCGGTGCAGCTCCTACGCCGTGGCCCCGCTCACCATGAACGGCGCGGTCGTCGGCCTGGTGCACGGCGACTACTACTTCCAGCGCCGCGAAGCCGACGCGACGGCGCGGGCGATGCTCGCGGTCTTCGCCGCGGGCCTGGGTCACGCACTGGCCGGCGCGAGCCTGCTCGACGGCGTGACCGCGCTGCGCAGCGGATTCGATCGGTTGGCCGGCGCGGCGACCGCGGCGGCCTGCCATCCCGAGGGCCCCAGCCTCTCATCGCGCGAACTCGAAGTCGTCGAGTTGCTGGCGGCCGGCCGGGCGAATCGTCAGATCGCTCGTGACCTGGCGATCTCCGAGGCGACAGTCAAAACCCACATCACCCATATCCTGCGGAAGCTGGGGGCGGCGAACCGCGCCGAAGCCGTCGCGTACTGGCTGCGTGGCAGCGTCGCGGGCTGAGCCACGGGGTGCCAGGAACCCGATCACAGTACCTACATAATATATAGTGTAGTTACCGGTGCGGGCAGGCGTGCTGTCCTCGCACCCCTGCGAGAGGACAGTTCCATGGCCGACACCATCGTCGAGCAACTGGCCCGGTTCACCACCGGCGCGAACTACGACACCCTCCCTCCGGAGGCGGTCGACGAAGCCAAGCGCTTGCTGCTCGACGCGATGGGCTGCGCGCTCGGCGCCGTCGAGGAACCCAAGGGCCGGATCGGTATCCAGTACGGCAAGCTCACCGGCGGCACCGACGGCGATGCCACCATCATCGGCACCGACGACCGGGTGTCGATCTTCGGTGCTTCCTTCGCCAACGGTGAGCTGATCAACGCCCTGGACTTCGACGCGGTGCTGCCGCCCGGCCATGTCTCGCCCTACGTACTGCCGACCACGATGGCCATGGCCGAGAGCCGGGGGCGGTCCGGTCGAGAGGTGCTCGCCGCCGTCGCACTCTCGCACGAGATGTCCTATCGCTTCTACAAGTCGATGGACTACCTGCGCGACGTCCAGAACGATTCGATGGACCTTTCGCCGGTGATCGGTTACAGCGTGACCGTTTTCGGTGGCACCGCGGCGGCGGGCAAGCTCGCGGGTCAATCCACCGAGACCCTGGCCAACGCGCTGGGCATCGCCGCCGCCACCGCCCCGGTGAACGCGATGCGACCGTGGATCAAGCACGCCCCGAGTTCCACGCTGAAGTACCTGCTCGCGGGCACCCTGACCCAGGCCAGCCTGACCGCCGTCTTCATGGCCGACCTCGGCCACACCGGTGACCTGCAGATCCTCGACGACGCCGAGGTCGGGTTCCGCAAATACATCGGCACCCGCCGGTGGGAGCCACAGAACCTCACCGACGCGCTCGGCACCGAATGGCGCTTCCTTGCCGAGCAGTCCTACAAGCCCTACCCGCATTGCCGGATCCTGCACGCTCCGCTGCACGCACTCACCGAGATCCTCGAGACCAACGACATCCGGCCCGAGGAGATCGATGCCATCCGCTGCTGGGGTGAGGCCGCCGTGATGCATCCGCTGTGGCAGAGCCGGGTCATCGAGAAGACTCACGACGCGCAATTCGACATCGCCCACGGCCTGTCGGTCGGCGCCCACCGGGTGACACCGAGCCGGGCGTGGCACGCACCGGAACTCGTGTTCAGCGACTCGGTGCTCGGCCTGATGGACAAGGTCACCTTCGCGCCGCACCCGGACTACTTCAAGGCGCTGTCCGCGCATCCCTCCGCACGCCCGACCAAGGTCGAGGTCGACGCCCGCGGAACCACTTTCGTCGCGGAACGGACCTACCCCAAGGGCAGCCCCTCCCCCGACCCGACCACCAGGATGACCACTGAAGAACTGGTCGCGAAGTTTCGCGTCAACGCACAAGAAGTGCTGTCCGAGAACAGGATCGACCAGGTCGTCGAGACCGTGCTCGGGGTGGACAAGGTCGACGATTTCGCCACCGTGATGCGTCTGCTCGCGCCGAACGGCGCGCAGTCCTGAGGTTCACCGGATCTACGAGAAGCCCCGCTCGCCCCCTACGCGCGCGGGGCTTCTCGCATCCCGGTCGGCTGTTCATCGACCGGTGCTGTCGAGGGTAGACACGCGAACGCCCATGGCATGTCCAGCCTTTTGGACATGCCATGGGCGCCTGATCACGCGATACGCAAAGCCCTGATCCGGTTGTAGAGGGTCGAGCGGCTCACGCCGAGCGCTCGGGCTGCCTGCAGCTTGTTGCCGCCTGCGGCCTCCAGGGCGGCCATGATGACCTCCCGTTCAGCCTCGCGAATCGGCGAACCGGGCAGTTGGCCGCCGCGGTGTGAGGCGGGCAGGTCGGTGGGGATGATGTCGCCGGCCGACCGGGCGCTTGCCACCACCTCGACGACGCGCCGCAATTCGGCGAGGTTGCCACGCCACGGTTGCGAAGCGAGCACCCGCATCGTCTCGGCGGTGAACCGTGTCCTGGTGTGGCCGGTGACCTCGGTGAGCATCTGCTGGGCCAGCCCGGGCACCTCGTGCCTGCGCCTGCGCAGGGGAACCAGCTCCCTGCGGTCGTTGCACAGCGCGGGCAGCGCGGCGTGCACCGCGTCGAGGTGTTCGCCCGGCGTCGAGGTGAGCACCACTTCGCGGGCAGTTTCCCGCAGGCGCTGTGCGAGCAGCGCGGTGAGCTGCTCGCTGAGCAGTTGGATGTTCTCGATGATCACCGGAGCGCCGTCGCCCGCGAGCGTCTCGCCGAGCTGAGCCGCCCACGCGCTGTCACCGATGAGCACGATGTCGGTCGCATCGAGCGTGCGCGCGGCGGGGCCGACCAGTCCGTGTGCCTCCGTGGTTCGGCCGGTTCCCGGCTCGCCGATCACGAGCAGCGGCCAGAGCGGCATCCGATCCGAGGTCACCCTGGCACGTCGAACACCGGGCTCCTGGGAGATGTCGACGAGTACTCCGTCGGCTCCGTCGATCGACCGGCAGGCCAATCGCACCGTGCGGCCCGAAGCCAGGACGAGCTCCTGGCTGTCCTGGCCGCCGACGGGCACGGCTTCGGCGCACGCGCGCAACGCGGCGTGGTCGGCCGGTTCGAGCAGGTCGACCGCGGCGGGGGTGGCGAGGACCAGTCCTTCGCCGATGACGACGACGGCCCGGCCTCGACGACCCGCGGCGGCCTGGAAGGCGCTCATCAATCTGCTGTGCGCGCGGGGGGAGTCACGCTGGAGGCGTTCTTGGATGTCGCGAACCATGCGGCGAGCCAGCAGTGCCGACAACCGGTGATCCGCGCTGGTTTTCGCGCCGATCCCCAGCACACCTTCCAGGCGGCGGGTGACCGGATGGAAGATCGGGTGCCCATAGCAGGTGAACCCGCGAAACAGCGCCAAGTAATGCTCGTCGGCACGCACGAGCAGACTGCGCCGGGTCTCCAGCGGGGTGCCGAGCGCATTGGTACCGATGCGGTCTTCACCGAGCTCGACGCCCGGCACAATGCCGATATCGGAGACCGCACGCCGAATCGATCGGGCGGCCCCGTGGATGTCGACCACCCGGCCGGCCTGATCGGCGAGCACCAGCGCCACCGGCGTTCCTTCGAGCTCGCTCGCGACGCGGCGCAGCACCGGGCTCGCCGCTCGCGCGAGGAAGCTGTCGGTACTTCTGGTCGCGAGGTCGAACGGCGGTACCGCGTCTTCGCGAATGCCGTTGAGTCGCGACCGGGCCCACGCCGACTCGATGTCCGGTCGAGTCGAATCCCGGTACGCCTGCAACACAGTCATGGATACTCAACACCACCTTGTCCCGGCCGCTAGCACATGCGGTCGACGCCCAGTCCCCTGTGACCGAGCGCACTTGTATTTTATACACAATATCTGCTTGGTTCCTCGGCGTTTGCCGAGATTCCGACCGATTTCCGATCAGCGTGGGAAGAATTTGTCCCAGGCACAGCGCCCCGGACGGGCATATCGTGGGGAAATGACCGAGAGAGCGCCCCACCTTCGCGAGCTGGGTGGATTCCTGAAAGCACGGCGTGCCGAGCTCGATCCGGAGGATGTGGGCTTGAGCGTGCACAGCGCCGCCGCGCGCCGGGTCGCGGGTCTGCGCCGCGAGGAAGTAGCGGATATGGCCGCGATCAGCCACGACTATTACACCAGGATCGAGCAGGGC
Source organism: Nocardia sp. NPDC050378 (assembly GCF_040655675.1). Classification (NCBI taxonomy): domain Bacteria; kingdom Bacillati; phylum Actinomycetota; class Actinomycetes; order Mycobacteriales; family Nocardiaceae; genus Nocardia; species Nocardia sp. NPDC050378. The sequence continues at coordinate 414,904 of NZ_JBFAKI010000006.1, read as the reverse complement.
CGTCTCGCACCGTCGGAACCGGTTCTCGACGCACTGGTCCGCGTCCTGCGCCTGAACGACGCCCAGCGCGACTACGCCGAAAGCCTGGTCCGCCGCTCGGACCGCCGCCCGGCCAAGCGAGGCCAGAAGTCCGTGCGCCCCCAGCTGCAGCGCCTGCTCGACCAGCTCACCGAGACGCCGGCCCTGGTGTTCGGGCGCTACCTCGACATCCTGGCCTGGAACCATCTCGCGGCCGCCCTGATCACCGACTTCGGCCGGATGGCACCTCGGCAACGCAACTATGTGCGGATGGTCTTCACCGATCCGGCGATGCGCACCCTGTACGACGACTGGGAAAGCGTCGCACGCACGTGCGTGGCCATCCTCCGCATGGACGCCGCGACCAATCCGACCGACCCCCAGCTCACGGCCCTGGTCGGTGAACTGTCCATCGCCGACGAACAGTTCCGGCAGTGGTGGGCGGCGCGCAATGTGGCCAGGCAGGAGTTCGGCTCGAAGACACTCAACCACCCGGATGTCGGCGAGATGACCCTGAACTGGGACACTTTCAGCTCGTCGGGCGACTCCGAACAGCAGCTCGTCCTCTGGTCGGCCGAGCCGGGCACGACATCCCACGAGAAGCTGCGCATCCTCACCTCGTGGTCGGCGCCGGTCACCCGACAGGACCCGGCGGACCACCCGAACTAACCCCTTTCGACCAACCGGGCCTGACCTCCGGTTACGACACATTGACGGTTATAAATATATTATGCGTAATTATCCGGAGGACATGGACCACCATCGCCAGCCCTTCACGGAACAAGCAGTGCAAACGCCTGTCCGGATCACCGTCCACGAACTCCTCGACTACTTCGGGCGATGCGGCGCATGCGGCTACCCGGCCTCGGCGGCGAGAGTGGTGCAGCACTTCGGCGACGGCTCTCTCCAGCACGATGTCGTAGCCACCTGCGGACTACCGTGCGGCTGGCGCGCCCCCGTCCCGATGCGCAGAATGACGGACCGACCCCGAGCCGACGGCGGTGCAGGCCCATCGGCTTCACTCCGGTGAGATATATTATATTTCATCAGCAGGACGAACGCGACGAAGGAGCACCGTGATGCAGAAGCCAGGCCAGGTCGACTTTTCCCTGGTGGTGCACGCGTGAGCGGGCAGCCCCTTGCGGGCCTGCGGGTCGTCGAGTTCGCGAGTTTCGTGGCGGGACCGTCCGCAGGGATGACCCTCGCCCAGCTCGGTGCACAGGTCGTCCGGGTGGACCCGCTCGGCGGCGGGCCCGACTACCGCCGGTGGCCGGTCGCCCAGAGCAACGGCGAGAGCCTGTACTGGAATTCGCTCAACCGAGGTAAGCGATCGATCGCGGTGGACGTGCGCAGCGAGCAGGGCCGGGAACTTGTGCTGGCGCTGGCGACCGCGCCGGGTGAGGACGCGGGGATCGTCGTGGACAACGCGGTCGGGCGGCCATGGTTCTCCTACGAGACGCTCGCGGAGCGGCGTGCCGATGTGATCAAGGTGCACATCGGGGGTCAGGCCGGTGGCGGTCCCGCGGTGGACTACACCGTCAACACCGAGGTCGGCGTCACCGATCTGACCGGGCCCGCCGATTCGCGTACGCCGGTGAATCACGTGTTGCCCGCGTGGGACCTGGTCGCGGGAATGACCGCGACCACCGCGCTGCTCGCCGCGCTGCACCGCCGGGAACGGTCCGGCGAAGGCGCGCATCTGCAGATCGCGCTGGCCGACGTGGCACTGGCCGGCGTCGCGAATCTGGGCTGGCTCAGCGAGGTTCGGGAACGCGGTGACCGTCCGCGCCACGGCAACTTCATGTACGGCTCGTTCGGCGCCGACTTCGTCACCGCCGACGAGGGGCGCGTCATGGTCGTCGCGCTCACGCCGCGTCAGTGGCAGGCGTTGTGCACGGCCACCGGAACGGTGAAGGTGATCGCCGCGCTCGAACAGACTCTCGGTGTGGACTTCGCCGACGAGGCACACCGGTACATCCACCGCGAAACCATCGCGGCGGTGATGCGACCCTGGTTTGCCGGTCGGTCCCTCGACGCGGTGGACGCGGCACTCACCGATGCGGGCGTGCTGTGGAGCCGCTACCGCCAGATGAGCGATGTGGTGGCCGATTTCGAGGCGGGACTCGGCAGCCGGGTGCTGACCGAAGTCAACCAGCCAGGTATCGGTCCCGTTATCTCGGCCCACAGCCCCATCCGTGAGAACGGCGAGTACGGGCCGGTGTGCCCGGCCGCGGCACTCGGTGCCGATACCCACCAGGTCCTCGCCGAAGTCCTCGGTCTCAGCGACAGTGAACTAGGCAAACTGCGCTCTGCGGGAATCCTCGGGACCACCGAGTAGTACTGCCGCTCCGGCATTCACATGTGACGCAAGTCGGGTCGGTGAGTGAAGACCACATCGTCCTCACTCACCGACCCGATTGGTTGCTCGGCGTTTCACCGCACGCAGTCCAAGCCACCGACGTCCGCGTGGCCGGTCCCTCCTGTTCGCCCGCACTGACCGACGCGAACCGCAGCGCTCCTCGCTACGCCACGGCACAGCGTGTGCTGGTCGCGCGGCCCGGTCACAGTTCGTCGTCCGCCGACAGCACGCCCGCGGCGACGAGTTCGTCGACCTGCTCGGCCGGATACACCTCACCGGCTACCGCGCGGGTGTCCGCGCCCACTCGCGGAGCCACACCGGGGCGCTCGGGCCGTTCGCCGGCGAAGCGCCACGGCGGACGCAAGAGCGCGAGCCCGTCGTCCTGCGGCTCGATCATGCGCAGCCACCCGACCTGTTCGTGCTCGACGTAACCGGTCATCGACAGCACCGGCGCGAACGGCACGTCTTCGGCCGTGAGCCGCTTCTCCCACTCCGCGAACGAGCGCTGTTCGAATTCGGCCTCGACGATCTCGGCGAGCTCGAAATAGTTCGCCTCACGTGGCCGGTATTCGGCGAAGCGCGGGTCGACGGCCAGGTCGGCTCGGTCCATCGCCCGGCACAGCGACTGCCAGAACTTCTGCGACGAGGACAGATGCACGGCGATGTACTCCCCCGAGGCGGTCGGCGCGCAGAAGTTCTGCGCCTGCGGATGCCTGCTGCGCCGGGTCGGATCGGCACCGAGCTCGAAGGCCTGGGTGATGCCGTCGGTGACGAGCACGCTGACCGCCTCCATGATGGACGTCTCCACGTGCTGGGGTTCACCGGTGCGGTACCGGCCGACCAGCGCGGCGAGCACGCCCGCGGCGGTACTCAACCCGGTGACGAGGTCGGCGCTCAGGCCGCCGGTGAGCTGGGGATGTCCCTCGTCGCCCAGCAGCGAGTACAGGCCACCGAAGGCTTGCCCGATGGTGTCGTAGGCGGGCCGGGCGGCCAGCGGACCGCCCGCGCCGAAGCCGGTCACCGAGCCGTAGACGATGTCGGGGCGCAGTTCGCGGCAGACTTCCGGCCCCAGACCCATCGCCGCGACCTTGCCGGGGCGCATGTTCTCGAGGACCACGTCGAAGCGGGGAATCAGCGCCTTCACCAGGGCGATGCCCTCGGGTTGCTTGAGGTCGACGGCCAGGCTGCGCTTGCCGGTGTTGTACTGGCGGAAGTACGGGCTGGCGTCGTTCTGATGACGGCGGAAGTCCTCGCCGACGACCGGGCGCTCCACCTTCACGACTTCGGCACCGAGGGCGCACAACATGGAGGTGGCGAACGGGAGCGAGATGTAGCCCCCGATCTCCAGGATCCGAATTCCGTCGAGCGGCCTGTGCTGCATAGCCTGTCTCCCTCTCGTCACGTGCTCATATTATATATTATCTCCGCAACGCGGCGCCCTGGATCACATTCGGCAAGGTCGATCGGTGCACGACAGCAACCGACAGAATAGGCGCAGTGGCGGCGAGCACGACAGCCCTGGCCTGTGAGCTACGTTATATCATATACTTTACATGGTCCGGGTCACATGGCCACGCGAGGCGCTGCGCGCGAAACTATCGCTGACCAGGTCAATTCCCACCCCGGCACAATCGCCGACGAAGACGATAGGTCTACCCATGAGTGTTCAGACAGAGTTGTGGCAGGGACAGTTCGACAAGCTGTTCATCGGCGGCGGGTGGGCGAATCCGGCAACGCAACGCACGTTCGAGGTCGTCTGCCCCGCCACCGAGGAACCCCTCGCCCGGATCGCCGAGGGCAGCGAGGCCGATATCGACGCTGCTGTGGCCGCCGCCCGCGTGGCCTTCGACCGTGGCCCGTGGCCCCGGATGGAACTCACGGAGCGGATCTCGGTGCTGACCCGCGTGAGCGAGATCCTCGCGAACCGCCAGGACGAGGTCGCGCGCCTGATCAGTGCCGAGATGGGCTGTCCGATCACGCTGTCGACCCGGATGCAGTCGATGGGCACCCGCATGTTGCTCGACGCGTTCCTCGAGCTCGCCCCGCAGTACCAGTGGTCCGATATCCGTCGCTCGGTCACCGGCAACGCACTCGTCACGCGGGAGCCGGTTGGCGTCGTCGCCGCGATCGTGCCGTGGAACGCGCCGCTGCAGATCGCCATCATCAAGCTGGCGCCCGCACTGCTGGCCGGTTGCACCGCTGTGCTGAAGCCGTCGCCGGAGACCGCGATGTCGGCGTATCTGCTCGCCGAGATCTTCGAACAGGCCGGTCTGCCCGACGGTGTGGTGAACATCGTCGTCGCGGGCCGCGAGGTCAGCGAGCACCTGGTCCGCCATCCCGGAGTCGACAAGGTCTCGTTCACCGGCTCGACGGCCGCCGGCCGTCGGATCGCCGCCATCTGCGGGCAGGACCTGCGCCGGGTCACCCTCGAACTCGGCGGAAAGTCGGCCGCGGTGCTACTCGACGACGCCGACCTCGATGCCGTGGTGCCGGTGATCCGGGCGCTGTCGCTGCGCAACACCGGTCAGGTGTGTAGCAACAAGACCCGCATCGTGGTGGCCCGTTCGCTGCGCGACGAGCTCTACGACCGATTGCGCGACATGGTGGGATCGATGCCGGTGGGTGATCCGTTCGATCCGGCGACCGAGCTCGGTCCGCTGGTGACCAGCGCTCAGCGCGACCGCGTCGAAAGCTACATCGCGCAGGCCCGGTCCGAGGGCACCCAGGTGCTCGTCGGGGGTGGCAGGCCCGACGGCCTCGACCGCGGCTGGTACGTGGAGCCGACGATCTTCGCCGACGTCGATCCCGACGCGAAGATCGCGCAGGAGGAGGTGTTCGGTCCGGTACTGACCGTGCACACCTTCGACACCGAGGCCGAGGCGATCGAGATCGCCAACAACTCCGACTACGGCCTCAACGGTTCGGTCTTCGCCGCCGACCCCGCCCACGCGCTGGCGGTTGCACGCCACATCCGCACCGGCACTGTCGAAGTCAACGGCACCCCCGCCGGCTTCTTCGCCCCACTCGGTGGCTTCAAGAACAGCGGCATCGGTCGCGAAGCCGGGCTCGAAGGCTTCGACGCCTACATCGAATGCAAGTCCTACGGCCTGCCGCAGCCCCTGCTCGACACGCTGGCCTGACGCCCCACTTCCGAAAGGTCCTTCATGCCTTCCCTACCCCCCTTGGAAGCCGCCGTCGCCCGGCTGGTCACCGACCTCGAATACGACTCGATCCCGGCCGACGCGCTGGCCGGCGCCCGGCGCCTGATGCAAGACCAGCTGGCGGTGCAGATCGGCTGCGCGTCGCTGTCGTGGAGCCGGGCGGTGCTCGAGCTGACCAAAGCCTCGCACGCGCCCGGCTCGGCCCACGTCACCGCGTCAGGTGACGAAATGAGCGCCGCCGACGCCGCTTTCGTCAACGCGACCTACGGTCACGGCTTCGAGTACGACGACGCCCACCGCTCCAGCTCCAGCCACCCCGGCAGCGCGGTGGTCACGGCGGCCGTCGCCGTCGGCGAGGAGCTCGGTGCCTCGATGGCGGAGGTCGTCACCGGTATCGTCGCCGGGTACGAGGTCTACACCCGGATCGGCATCCTGGCCGCGCCCCAGTTGCTCGAGCGCGGTTTCCATCCGCATGGTGTGCTGTCGGCGTTCGGTGCTGCCGCCGTGGTGGCGAAGATGCGCGGGTTCGACGCCGAACGCACCATCCACGCGCTCTCTATCGCGATGAGCCACAGCTCGGGCACTACCGAGTACACCTCGACCGGTGGCTCGGTGAAACGGCTGCACTCGGGCATCGGCACCCGCAACGGCATTCGCGCCGCGGAGATGGCGGCCGCGGGCATCACCGGCCCGACCACCTTCCTCAGCGGCGGCAAAGGCTTCTACCGCACCTTCGTCGGCCGCCCGGTCGCCGAGAACGCGGTCGAATTGTTTTCCCCGACAGCGTCATTCGAGATCACTCGGGTGTGGATCAAGCCGTACTGCTGCTGCGGCATCAACCATGCCTACATCGACGGCGCCCAGCAGTTGACCGCGCGGGCGGCCGAGGTCGAGTCCGTTCGGCTCGGTATCCAGTCCGGTGGTGACGTGATCATCGGCAACCGGAACGCCAACGCCTATGCCCCGCAGATCATCGAGCATCTGCAGTACAGTCTGCCGTTCCAGTTCGCCCTGGCGATCCTGGGTCGTGGCAACGGTTTCCGTGCACACCACGACTACATGGCCGGGCGCCTCGACCTCAGCGAGGGCAGCGAGGTCGCCGAGATGGCGCGCCGGGTGAAGATCGAGGTCGACACCGAGCTCGACACCGAGTACCCGGGACGCTGGATCGCCGACATCACGGTCACCTACCGCGACGGCTCCACCGAGCACGTCTTCGTCGACAACCCACGGGGCACCGCCGAGAACCCGATGACGCAGGCAGACCTGGACGCCAAGTTCCGTGACCTCACCGTCGCCGATCTGGGTGCCGAACGTAGTGAGGCCCTGCTGGCCGCGATCAACGCCGGGGATCCGGCCACCCCGGTCGCTGACTTCGCCACGCTCCTGCGCGTCTGACCCATCGAAAGGCCCGGCTGGACTTGGGTGATACCAAGTCCAGCCGGGCTTTTCGGCGTTCAGGGCTGCAGGTACAGGCGTTCGTTCGGCAAGCGGGGCAGGTCAGCGTAGTGCGCGGCCCCGACCGTGACATCACAGAAGTGACGCCCGGCCACATCCTGGACGAAGACCAGCGCGGCGGTCAGGCAAGCCACGAATTCCATCCGAATGGTGGCGAATTGGACCATCAGCCGGACATCGGGTTCTTGTGGACGTGGTGATCGCTTCACGGTAGACATTGCACAGCTCCCAATGACTGTGCCCCGGCGGGCCTGGTCGGTTCGCCGGGGCACAATCGTGCCTGAACGGTGATCAGGCGGTCTCGAAGGTGGCGGCCATCCCTTGGCCGCCACCGATGCACATCGTGGCGAGGCCCTTGCCGCCGCCACGGCGGCGCAGTTCGTGCAGCAGGGTGGTGACCATGCGCACGCCCGTGGCGCCGATCGGATGGCCGAGCGAGATGCCGGACCCGTTGACATTGAGCCGGTCGTGATCGCGCCAGCCCCAGCCTTCCAACACCGCGAGGACCTGCACCGCGAACGCCTCGTTGACCTCGACGAGATCCATCGAGTCGAGCAGCGAGACGGTGTCGGTGCCCTGGCGCGCGGCGAGTTTCGCGACTGCCGGAACCGGTCCGATACCCATGCGGGAGGGTTCGCAGCCCGCGGCCGCCCAGCCGGTCAGATAACCGATCGGCTCGAGTCCGAGCGCGTCGAGCTGATCCTCGGCGACGACGAGAAGACCTGCGGCGGCATCGTTCTGCTGGCTCGAGTTTCCGGCGGTGACGGTGCCGTCGGGCATGATCGGGCGCAGCTTCGACAGCGTCTGCGGCGTGGAGTCCGCACGGATGCCCTCGTCGGCGGCGAAGACCACCGGATCACCCTTGCGCTGCGGCACCGTCACCGGAATCACCTCGTCGGCGAAACGCCCCTCCGCCCACGCCGCAGCCGCCCGCTGGTGGCTGCGCGCGGCGAAGGAGTCGGCTTCCTCGCGCATCAGACCGTAGTCCTTCGCGAGGTTCTCGGCGGTCTCGATCATTCCGGAGATCTTGCCGAACCGAGCAACGGGCTGGGAACGTTCGCGGCCGCGGTCGAGCCGGTCGAACAGCTGCACGGTGCCCGCGCGGGCACCCCAGCGGGTGGTGGTCGAGTAGTACTCGATGCGGCTCATCGACTCGACCCCGCCGGCCAGCACCACGTCGGCGGCACCGGTCTGCACCATCATGGCGGAGGTGGCCAGGGCCTGCAGACCACCACCGCAGCGCCGGTCGAGCTGCATGCCGGGCACGGAGATCGGCAACCCGGCGTGCAGTGCCAGCCACCGACCGACGCACGGCACTTCGGAGTTGGCGTAGGACTGGGCGAACACGACATCGTCGATGCGTTCGGGATCGATTCCGGAACGCTCGATCACCGCGTTCACCACGGTGGCACCCAGGTCCTCGACCGGCACGTCACGCAGGGAGCCGCCGAAGGTGCCGACGGGGGTACGGGTGGGCGCGACGATCGCGGCCCGGCGCAGTGTTGACATCCATCGACTCCGATCAGATCGCGTTGCGCGCGATGAGCTGTGCGGCAATGACATTGCGCTGGATCTCGTTGGTGCCCTCACCGACGATCATCAGCGGCGCGTCGCGGAAGTAGCGCTCCACGTCGTATTCCTTGGAGTAGCCGTAGCCACCGTGCACACGGATCGCGTCGAGCGCGATCTGCATCGCGGTCTCGGACGCGAACAGCTTCGCCATGCCCGCCTCCATGTCGGCGCGCACCCCCGCGTCCAGCTTCTGGGCGGCGTCGAGGGTCAGCAGGCGGGCGGCGCGCTGCTTGGTCGCCATGTCGGCCAGCAGGTTGCCGACGGACTGATGCTTCCAGATCGGCTTGCCGAAGGACTCGCGTTCCTGGGCGTAACGCACCGCTGCATCGAGTGCGGCCTGGCCGACACCGAGCGCGCGCGAGGCGACCTGGATGCGCCCGACCTCGAGGCCGCGCATCATGTGGCTCCAGCCGAGGTTCGGCACGCCGCCGAGGATGGCGTCGTCGCCGACCTTGCGACCGTCGAACACCAACTCGCATGCTTCCACACCTCGGTAACCGAGCTTGGGCAGCTTCTTGGAGATGGTCATCCCGTCACCGGGTTCGACCAGAATCACGCTCATACCCTTGTGGGCGGGCTTGGCGTCGCGGTCGGTGATACACAGCAGACCGATCAACCCGGAGTGCGCGGCGTTGGAGATCCAGGTCTTGGAACCGGAGATCGACCACTGGTCGCCGTCGCGTACCGCGACGGTGCGCATGGCCTGCAGGTCGCTGCCGCCCGCGGGTTCGGTCAGCGCCATGGTGGCCCGGATCGCGCCCTCGGCCATCTTCGGCAAGTACTTCGACTTCTGTTCGGGGGTGCCGAAGGTCTTGATCAGGTAGGTGATCACCGAGTGGCCGCCGATGGCGCCCGCCAGGCTCATCCAGCCACGCGCGAGTTGCTCGGTGACGGCCGCGAAGCAGGCGGTGCTCACATCGACACCACCGAATTCGGCGGGCGCGAGCAGACCGAAGAAGCCGAGCTTCTTCATCTCCTCGATGAACTCCTCGGGGTAGACATCGTCTTCCTCGAACTCGCGCACGCGGTTGCGGACCCGCTGGTCCACGAAGTCGGCGACCAGATCGACCATCTGCTGCTCATCGGCTGTGAGGCTCATGCCTACCCTTTCCTAGTTCACGCATAAAATATTATATCATTTCCAGAAGCCGCGTGATTCGAGCATGTGCACCGCTCGATCACCACCGTGCAGGAAGTGCTCTTCGGTGACGGCGCGCGCCGTGTCGGCGTCCCGCGCCCGCAGGGCGGCGAGGATCTCTCGGTGATCACGGTCGGCGGTGTCGGACCAGTCGTCGTGGGTCTCGTAGAAGCCGTGCGGGCCGGCGCTGCCGAGCACCTTGAGTTCGGTGAGCAGACGCCGAGAACCACTGGCGCGGTTGATCATCCGATGGAATTCGAAATTCAGTGTTTCGCGGTCCCGGCTCGACGCGGTCGCCATCCTGTCCAAAATCACGCCCAGCGCGTCGAGCGAGGACACACCGATCCGCTCGGCCGCGCGGGCGGCGGCCAGCCCGGACACCACGCCGAGCAACCAGTAGTGGTCACGGACGTCGTCGCGCGTCATCGGGGCGACGAACGCGCCGCGCCGAGGCGGCATGTCGACGATGCTCTCCAGTTCCAGGGCGATCAGCGCCTCACGCACCGGCAACTTGCTGATACCGAGCGAATCCGCGATCTCGTCCTGGTCGATCTTGTCACCGGGACGGAGCTCGCCCGCGAAGATCCGCCGCCGGATCTCCTGCACAGCAGAGGTTTTCAGGCTGGTCGGCGGTGCGACGCGCGGCAGGTCCATCAGGACTCGCTCGGCCGGGCGAGCCGGGGCGCGAACTCGGCCCGGATCGCGTCGGTGTGCGCGCCGAGCGCGGGCACCGAACCATCGGTCACCGGCCAATCCCGTGCCGTGCCCGGCGGCAGCAGGGCCGGCACCGGCCCGGACGGGGTACCGACCTCGCGCCACCGGCCGCGCTCGCGCAGCTGGGGATGCTCGGCGAGCTCACGTACCCCATTGAGCCGGGCGTTACCGATCCCGGCCTTGTCGGCGGCATCCTGGATCTCGGCGAGAGGTCTTGTGGCGCACCACTGCTGAACAACGGCGTCGACCTCGGCGCGACGCGCGACCCGGTCGTCGTTGTGCAGATAGCGCGGGTCCTCGGCCAGTTCCGGGCGTCCCATCAGCTCGGTCATCCGCCGCCACTCCCGGTCACTGGTGGTGCCGAGCACCGCTGTCTGCCCGTCGGCGGTCGGATACGCGCCGTAAGGCGCGATCATCGGCGAACCCATACCGACCGGGACCGGCTCGGTGCCCGCGTGCAGCACCTGGTTGAGAGCGAAGCCCATCATCTCCGACACGACGTCGAGCATCGCGACCGGCACGACCGCGCCGCGTCCTGTCCGCTCACGGTCGTAGAGCGCGGCCAGGACCGCCGAATACGCGTACAGGGCGGTGCCGATGTCGGCCACGGGGATTCCGGGCTTGGCGGGATGTCCGGGAATGCCCGTGATCGCGCACGAACCTGCCTCGGCCTGGATCAACAAATCGTAAGCGCGCTTGTGATCGAGCGGACCGCCGCGGCCGTAGCCGGAGATGTCGACGATGATCAGCCGAGGGAACCGGCGAGCCAGCTCGTCCACACCGAGACCGAGCCGATCGAGCGCGCCGGGTCCGAGATTGCTCACCAGCACATCGGCGCCGGGCAGCATCGCCTCGAGGACCGCCAGGTCATCAGCGTCGCGCAGATCCAGCGCCGCGGATTCCTTGCCGTGGTTGAGCCAGGTGAAATGGGCCGACAGGCCGCCGACCACCGTGTCGTAGTGCCGCGTCGAGTCGCCGTATCCAGGCTGTTCGACCTTGATCACCCTGGCGCCGAGGTCGGCGAGGTGCCGGGTACACAGCGGTGCGGCGATGGCCTGTTCCAGGCCGATCACCGTCACCCCGGCCAGCGGAGCACGCGTTGGTTCGGTGCTCATGAGAACTTGGGCTCCCGCTTCTCCCGGTGCGAGCCGACGCCCTCGACGACATCGGGGCCGCCGAAGTGATAGAACTCGAGGCCGAGCGAGGCGTCGAAGATCGGCATCGCCTGCCGGTACCAGCCGTTGAGCGCCATCTTGGTGCCCTGGATACCGGCCCGCGAACCGGCCGCCAGCTTCTGCGCGATCTCCATCGCACGGTCCTGGACCTGGTCGTCGTCGACGCACAGCGACACCATGCCGATGCGCTCGGCTTCCTCGCCGGTGAGTACCTCGTTGGTCAGCAGGTGGTACTTGGCCTTGGCCATCGAGGTGAGCAGCGGCCAGCAGATCGCGGCGTGATCGCCCGCCGCCACACCGAGGCGCACGTGTCCGTCGACGATCTTGGCGCGACGGCCCGCCACCGAGATGTCGGCGAGCAGCGCCGCGACCAGACCCGCACCCGCGGCGGGACCGTTGATCGCGGAGATGATCGGCTGGGGCACCTCGATGATGTTGCGCACCAGGTCCCGCGCCTCACGCATCACCCTGGTCCGCGAGGTGTAGTCACCGATCATGGCCTCGACCAGGTCGAAGCTGCCACCGGCGGAGAAGGCCCGCTCCCCCGCGCCGCGGATGACGACGGCGCGCACCGACTCGTCCAGCGCGATCACGGGCCAGATGTCGGCGAGGTGGCGGTGTGCCTCGGCGCCGACGGAATTCAGGTTCGGCCCGTCCAGGACGATCCGTAGCACGCCGTCGGCGGGGCGGTCGATCGTCAACGACGAGAACTCCTCGTAACCGGGCACTTGTTGTCCTTTCATTCGGTGATCGACACCGCGTCGGCGCCGGTGGGGGCGGCGGCGGTCGCCCACCGCGCCAGAATGTCGTCGAGATCGCCGAGTCCGGCGGGTGGGCGCGACGGGACGCGAGCCGGGGTGCGGTCGAACCGCGGTGCGGGCGCCGGGTGCAGCACGCCCGAAACACGGTGGAACACTCCGCGTTCCACGTTGTGCGGGTCTTCGGCGGCCTCGTCGAAGGTGAGCACCGGTGATACGCACGCATCCGTGCCCTGGTAGATCTGCCACCACTCGTCTCGGGTCCGCTTCGACACGGCATCGGCGATGAGTTCACGCAGTCTCGGCCACTGTTCGCGGTCGTCCTGGCCCGGCCAGTCCGTGGTGTCGGCGCCGAGTCGGCTCACGAATTCGCGGTAGAAGTCGGGTTCGAGCGCGCCGACCGCCAGGTACCGGCCGTCAGCGCACCGGTAGGTGTCGTAGAACGGGGCGCCGGAGTCGAGGAAGTTGGTTCCCGGCTCGTCGGAGTACAGCCCGGCGGCGCGCAGGCCCTGCAATTTCGCCGTCAGTACGGCGACACCGTCGACCATCGCCGCGTCGATGACCTGACCGCGGCCGGTGCGCGCGGCCTCCACCAGCGCGCAGGCGATGCCGAAGGCGCCGATCGCCCCGCCACCGGCGTAGTCGCCGAGCAGGTTGATCGGCGGCCGCGGTGCCCCGCCTTCGGCGGCGAGGGCGTGCAGGGCGCCGGACTGGGCGACGTAGTTGATGTCGTGTCCGGCGACCTTCGCGCGGGGACCGGTCTGGCCGTATCCGGTGAGCCGGACGTAGACCAGGCGCGGGTTGCGCGCGGTGGCGACCTCGGGGCCCAGACCCAGCCGCTCGGCGACACCCGGGCGATAGCCCTCGATAAAGACATCGGCCGAATCAGCAAGGCGCAGAACAGCTTCACGCCCTTCGGGGTCCTTCAGATCCACCGCCACCGACCCGACACCTCGGTTGACCACATCGGTCTCCTCGGTCAGGCCGACAGTCTGGCTCAATTCACGCGCCGAGCGGTGCGGTGGCCGCACCACCCGGACGACGTCGGCGCCCATGTCGGCCAGCAGCATCGAGACATAGGGCACCGGTCCCATGCCCGCCAGCACGACGACACGCACACCCGCCAACGGTCCCGTCATCGGTTCTCCTCCTAGTAGGAACGGGGTAGGCCGAGCACCTGCTGGGAGATGTAGTTGCGCACCATCTCCTGGGAGAACGGCGCGTTGCGCAGCAGGCGAACCTCCCGCCACAGCCGCTCGATGTGGTACTCCTTCGCGTAGGCGTACCCGCCGAGCGTGGAGAACGCGCGATCACAGGCCTCGAAACCGGCTTCGGCACCGAGGTACTTGGCCGCGGCCGCCTCGGGACCACACGGCAGACCTGCGTCGAACAGTTCCGCCGCACGCATGATCATGCCTTCGGCGGCTTCGAGCCGGATCCAGGAATCGGCCAGCGGATGCGCCACGGCCTGGTTCTGGCCGATCGGGCGGTCGAAAACCACGCGGTTCTTGGCGTATTCGGCACCGATCTCGAGCGCGGCGCGGCCCAGGCCGACGCCTTCCATACCGACCACGATGCGCTCGGGGTTCAGGCCGTCGAGCAGGTAGTAGAAGCCCTTGTCGACCTCACCGACGAGCCGGTCGTCGGCCACCTCGAGGTTGTCGATGAACAGTTCGTTGGTGTCGATCGCGGCACGTCCGAGCTTGTCGATCTCGCGGACGGTGACCTTGGAGCGGTCCATGTCGGCCAGGAACAGCGACATGCCCCACAGCGGCTTGTCCTCACGCCGCGGCGAGGTGCGGGCCAGCAGCAGGATCTTGTGCGCGTTCTGGGCGTTGGTGATGAACACCTTCTGCCCGTTGATCACCCAGCCACCGTCGACCTTGGTCGCCTTGGTCTTGATCCGCGAAGTGTCGACGCCCGCCGTGGGTTCGGTGACGCCGAACGCCATCAGCAGTTCACCCGAGGCGAGCTTGGGCAGGTACTCGCGCTTCATCGCCTCCGAGCCGTACTTCACGATCGGCGCGGGCGGGAAGGCGTAGAAGTGGATCGCCGAGCCACCGCTCATCCCGGCGCCGGACGCCGAGATCTCACCGAGCATGACGGCGGTCTCCTTCAGACCGAGGCCGATGCCGCCGTACTCCTCGGGGATCATCGCGCCGAGCCAGCCGCCCGCGGCGAAGGCTTTGACGAAGTCCCACGGGTATTCGTGCTTGTTGTCCTTGTCGAGCCAGTAGTTGTTGTCGAACTTGCGCGCGAGTTCACGCGTGGCCTGTCGGACGACTTCGACGTTGTCGTCGGTCGCTGTAGCGGCAGTCATTGCTACTCCTGTTCGTCGCCCGCGGACACGGGGATCGCTTCGAGTGGGGTGGCGGGGTCGAGGGAGGACATGTCTCCGGTCGGTGCCCCGAGATACCGGGACCGAATGGCCCGGCGCATGATCTTTCCGTTCTTGGTCTTGGGCAGGCTCTCCACGACGACCACCGAGGGGGCGAACGAGCGTCCCGCATTGCGGATCGCGGTGTCCTGCAGGTCTTCCGGTGTCTGTCCACTGGAACGCATCACCGCGAAAGCGACCGCGCGCTGACCGCGCAGCTCGTCGGGCACGCCGATCACGGCGACCTCCGCGATCCGGTTGTCGCGCAGCAGTGCCGCCTCGATCTCGGCGGGACCGACCCGGCGACCGGACAGCTTGATGGTGTCGTCGGATCGGCCGTGGATGCGCCACATGCCCTGTTCATCGATGCTGGCGAGGTCGCCGTGTACCCACACGCCGTCCCACTGATTCCAGTAGGTGTCGAGATAGCGGTCGCGATCCTGCCAGAACGCATGGGTCATGCCGGGGAAAGTGTTGCGGACCACCAGTTCACCGATCTCACCGACGACCGGATTGCCGTCCTCACCGAACACCGAGGCGTCCACACCGGGTAGCGCGCCGGTGAAGGCGGCCGGGGCGGCAGGCAGGAACGGGTACCCGATCAGGATGCCGCCACCGACCTCGGTGCCACCGCTGTAGTTCACAATCGGCCGGGTGCCGCCGCCGACCTCGGAGAACAACCACCACCAGGTGGGTTCGTCCCAGGCCTCGCCGGTGGACACGAAGGTGCGCAAGCTCGGCATCGCATGGGTCACCTCCTCCCCCGCCGCCTTCAGCGCACGCGCCGCGGTGGGCGCGATACCGGCGACGGTGACACCGTTGCGTTCGATGATCTCCCACATCCGGTGCGCGCTGGGGTGGGTCGGCAGCCCCTCGATCATCACGATCGTCGCGCCGAGCTGTAGCGGGCCGGTCATCAGCATGGGGCCGACGAGCCAGCCGAGGTCGGTGATCCAGGAGACGACGTCGCCTTCGTGCACGTCGAAGCCGTAGCCGAAGTCGACCGCGGTCTTCACCGCGAAGCCACCGTGGGAGTGCACGATGCCCTTGGGACGACCGGTGGTGCCCGAGGTGTAGACGATGGTCAGCGGGTCGTTGGACTCGGTGTCGGCGGTCGGCACCGGGGCCGGGTCGGCGTCGAGCTCGTCGTAGTAGACGTCGCGATCTGCGCGCATCGGCACCTCGGTGCCCAGATGCCGGACGACCACGACCTTGGCCACCGTGGGCGCCGATTCCAGCGCCGCGTCGGCGGTCGCCTTCAGCTCGACCCGCTTGCCGCGCCGCGTCGTGCCGTCGGCGGTCACCAGCAGCACCGCTTCGGAATCCTGCAGGCGGGTGGCGAGCGCATCAGGCGCGTAGCCGCTGAAGGTGGGCACCGAGACGGCACCGATCATCGCGATCGCGAGGAAGGCCACCGCGGCTTCGGGCACCACCGGCATGAACAGCACCACCCGGTCGCCGCGCCGCACACCCAGCTGGGTGAGGTTGGCGGCGAACCGTCGCACCTGTTCGTCGAGTTCGGCGAAGGTCAGCGTGCGCCGTTCGCCCTCGTCGCCCTCGTAGACCACCGCGAGCCGGTCGGCGGCGGGGCCTCGAGCGTGCCGGTGCGCGGCCAGCTGCGCGATGTTGACGCCGCCGCCGGTGAACCACCGGGGGAACGGTTTTCCGGCCGAGTTGTCGACGACACGGTCGAACGGGACCGAGAAGTCCACGCCCAGATCGGTCGTCGCGGCCCGCCAGAACCACTCGGGCTCGGCGATGGCTCGCTCGTTGAGCGCGGCAACCGCCGCGGCGTCGTCACCGAACCCCCAGGCGCGCATCGCCGCGAGCAGACGGCTGCGCTCGCGGATCGTCGCGTCGGGCACCCAGGCCGGCTGCTCGGCAGGCTGAACGTCCACCATGACGTGTCCTCCTCGTTGCTGGTTCGTCGTGTGGTGGATCAGGCCTGCTCGGCCGGACGCTTCATCATCAGGCCCACGCGCACGGCGTCACAGACCACCTCGTCGCGCTGATTGATCCCGAGATGACGAAAGGTCACGATGCCGGAGTCGTTGCGGCTCTTGGACTCTCGCTTGCTCTCGATCTTGGTCTGCACGTGGATGGTGTCGCCGTGGAACACCGGCTTGGGGAACTTGATCTGCTCGAAGCCCAGGTTGCCCAGGGTGGTGCCCTGCGTGGTCTCGGGCACGGTGATGCCCGAGACCAGGCCGAGGATGAACAGGCTGTTCACCAGACGCTGGCCGTAGATGGAGTCCTTGCTGTACTCGGCGTCCAGATGCAGCGGCGCCAGGTTCAGCGTCATCACACTGAACAGCGTGTTGTCGGCTTCGGTGACGGTGCGACGGTTCACGTGGTCGATAACCATCCCCGGCTCGAACTCCTCGAAATACAGGCCAGCCATGTCGCGTCCTCTCGGAATATATTATGTACTAGACAGTGTCGAACGGATGCTACCTCACCGTTCGACTCATCGTATATTATATCATTGTATATTATATCTAGTATCAGCCTCAACCACAGAGGAGCCGAGAGTGTCCGAACTCAGTGCCGAGGACTTCGAGCCGATCCTGGCTCACGTCCGTACGTTCATCCGTACCAAGGTGGTCCCGCGTGAGCAGGAGATCCTGGAGACCAACGCGATCCCCGACGACATTCGCCAGGCCGCCGCCGAGATGGGCCTGTTCGGGTATGCCATCCCCCAGCAGTGGGGCGGCCTCGGCGTCGACCTCACCCAGGATGTCGAGCTGGCCATGGAGTTCGGCTACACCTCGCTGTCGCTGCGCTCGCTGTTCGGCACCAACAACGGCATCGCCGGTCAGGTGCTGGTCAACTACGGCACCGACGAACAGAAGAAGCAGTGGCTCGAGCGGATCGCCTCGGGCGAGGTGCTGGCCTCCTTCGCGCTCACCGAGCCCGGCGCGGGTTCCAATCCCGCCGGGCTGCGGACCCGCGCCCGCCGCGACGGCGACGACTGGGTGATCGACGGCCAGAAGCGGTTCATCACCAACGCCCCCCTGGCCGATCTCTTCGTCACCTTCGCGCGTACCGCCGAACCCGGCCCCGACGGACCCGGCATCGCGGTGTTCCTGGTGCCCGCCGATACGCCGGGCGTCATCGTCGGACCCAAAGACGCGAAGATGGGCCAGGAAGGCGCTTGGACGGCCGACGTCACCTTCACCGACGTCCGAGTCCCGGCCGACGCTTTGGTCGGCGGCTCGGAGGATGTCGGATACAAGGCCGCGATGGCCTCGCTCTCGCGTGGTCGCGTGCACATCGCCGCGCTGTCGGTCGGCACTGCCCAGCGCGCGCTCGACGAGTCGGTGGCCTATGCCGCCACCGTCACCCAGGGCGGTACGCCCATCGGGGACTTCCAACTCGTGCAGGCGATGATCGCCGACATGCAGACCAGCGTGATGGCGGGTCGCGCACTCGTGCGCGACGCCGCGGCCAAGTACGTCTCCGGCGAGGACCGGCGCATCTCCCCCTCGGTGGCCAAGCTGTTCTGCACCGAGATGGTCGGCCGGGTCGCCGACAACGCGGTGCAGATCCACGGCGGCAGCGGGTACATGCGCGAAGTGACCGTCGAGCACATCTACCGCGATGTCCGCCTGCTGCGCCTGTACGAGGGCACCAGCGAAATCCAGCGCCTGATCATCGGTGGTGGGCTCGTGCGCGAAGCGAAGAAGCGCGCGTGAGCACCGGCACCACGACGGAGCTGGCGACCCGGATCCGCGTCGCGTCGACCCTGCTGTTCGTCCCGGCCGACCGGCCCGAACGCTTCGCCAAGGCCGCCGCGGCGAATCCGGGTTTGGTCGTCCTCGACCTCGAAGACGCCGTGGCACCCGATGCCAAGGCGGCTGCCCGCGACAACGCCGTCGCCTGGATCGAGGCGGGCAACCAGTGCGCGGTGCGTATCAACGCGCCCGGAACCGACTGGCACGCAGACGATCTCGCTGCTCTGGCTCCGCTGCGCTGCGCGGTCGTACTACCCAAAGCCGACATCGGGAATCTCGAGGGTGTCATCGATGCGCTCACCGAAGCACGAGCGAGTGCTCCCTACCGCCCGAAGGCCGCCAGCAGCCAACCGTTGCTCATCGCGTTGGTCGAAACGGCGGCGGGGGTGTTGCATGCCGGGGCCGTCGCGGCCACTCCGGGCGTGGACCGGCTCGCGGTCGGCACCTTCGATCTGGCCGCCGAACTCGGGGTGGACCCCACCGACCGTGAGGCACTCGCCGGTACCAGACACGCCTTGGTGCTCGCTTCCGCCGCCGCCGGGTTGCCGGGCCCGATCGATGGTGTCACCGGTGTCGTCGACGACGCCGACCTGGTCGAGGACGACGCCCGCTACAGCAAGCGGCTCGGCTTCACCGGCAAACTCTGCATCCATCCGCGTCAGCTCGACCCGGTAGCCACCGCATTTCGCCCGACCGAGGCCGAACATGCCTGGGCACGAAAGATCTTCGCCGCGATCACCGACACCTCCGGTGTGGTCGTGGTGGACGGTGCCATGGTCGACAAACCGGTGCTCGACCGCGCCCGCCGCATCCTGGCCCAGCTCGACGCCACCACCGACAGTGAGGAACAACCATGACCGGACCACTTCTGGCCGACAAGACCGCCGTCGTCACCGGCGCCGCCCAGGGCATCGGCTATGCCATCGCCGAACGATTCGTCGCCGAGGGCGCGCGCGTCGTCATCGGTGACATCGACGGTGCCGCCGCCCAGGCCGCCGCCGACAAGCTCGGCGGTGCGACCGTCGCCCGCGGGGTGCGTTGCGACGTCACCGTCGCCGACGAGGTCCAAGCGCTGATCGAGGCCGCCGCCGAGTCCTTCTCCCCGGTCGACGTGATGGTCAACAACGCCGGCATCACCCGCGACGCGACCATGCGCAAGATGACCGAGGACCAGTTCGACCAGGTCATCGCCGTCCACCTCAAGGGCACCTGGAACGGCACCCGGCTGGCCGGTGCGGTGATGCGGGAACGCGGCAGCGGCGCCATCGTCAACATGTCGTCGTTGTCGGGCAAGATCGGCCTGCCCGGCCAGACCAACTACTCCGCGGCCAAGGCCGGCATCATCGGCCTGTCGAAGGCCGCCGCGAAAGAGCTCGCGCACCTGGGTGTGCGGGTCAACGCCATCCAGCCCGGCCTGATCCGCACAGCCATGACCGAGGCCATGCCGCAGAAGGTGTGGGATCAGAAGATGGCCGAGATCCCGCTCGGCCGCGCCGGTGAGATCGACGAGATCGCCACGGTGGCACTGTTTCTCGCCTCCGACATGTCCTCGTACATGACGGGCACGGTGCTCGAGGTGACCGGCGGGCGGTTCATGTGAGCACCACCCCTGCCTGGCAACCCCACCTCGAGACCTCCACCGAGCTCCTCGATCCCGCGCCCGTGGCCGCGCTGGCCGCGCTCCTCGACGACGGTCTCCCCACGCCGTGCCCCGGCGACGCCCTGCCACCACTGTGGCACTGGGTGGCGCTGCCGCGCTGGGCCGCATCCGGCGCGCTCGGACCCGACGGCCACCCGCGGCGCGGTTCGTTCCTGCCCCCCGTGGAACTGCCGCGACGCATGTTCGCCGGGGGTGAGATCCGGTTCCACGCGCCGCTTCTCGTCGGGGGCACGGTGCGCCGCGAGGCCGAAGTGGTGTCGGTGACGGAGAAGAACGGCCGCTCCGGCGCCCTGGTCGTCGTCGATGTCCAGATCCGATTGTTCGGCGATACCGGGGAACTCGCGATCGAGGAATCGCAGAACCTGATCTACCGGGAGGCCGCGCCCGCCCCGGCCCGCGCCGCGCAACCGCCGCGAGCCGAGGACACCGTGCCCGGTTCCCCACTGCACCGATCCTCGGACAACGCGTGGGATCTGCGCACCGACCCCGCACTGCTGGCCCGGTTCTCGGCGGCCACCGCGAACGCGCACCGAATCCACTACGACTGGCCCTACGCCACCGGCGTGGAGGGGTACCCCGGGCTGGTCGTCCACGGGCCCTTGCAGGCGATCGCGCTAGCCGAGATCCATCGTCTGATGGACGGGGCGCCTGTGCGGGAGCTGCGTCACCGTGGTCGGGCCCCGCTGTTCTGTGGGCAGCGCGCCCGCCTGCTCGCCACCGAGGTACCCGACGGCGTCGCACTCGAGTTGTTCGGTCCCGGTGGGGAATCCGCCGGTCCGAATGCCACCGTCGACCTCACCACCGATTAGCCAGGAGACACCGTGCCCCGCGTTTTCACCACCCTCGACGAGGTCCGCGCCGCCGTGGGCGAACCGATCGGGCCGAGTGAACCGTTCCTCGTCGACCAGACGCGGATCTCCGCGTTCGCCGTCGTCACCGATGACGAGCAGTGGATCCATGTCGACCCGGCGCGCGCCGCCGCCGGGCCCTACGGCACCACCATCGCCCACGGGTATCTCACGCTGTCGCTGATCTCGCACTTCCGGCCCGAACTCCTGGACTTCGGATTCGGTTCGGCACGAGTGAACTACGGCGTCAACAAGGTTCGCTTCCCCGCGCCGCTGCGCGTCGGGTCGAATCTGCGGGCCACGGTCACGATCACCGATGTCACCGAGACCCCTGCCGGTGCCGCCGTGACGGCGAAGTACGTACTCGACGGCGGTGAGGCCAAGCCCGCCTGTGTCGCGGAGACGGTGCTGCTGATCGTGAGCTGATCGGACAGACGCAAAAGCGGGGGTGGCCACGGCCACCCCCGCTTTTCGTTGTACTTACGCGTTGGCCGCCACGGCATCGGCCAAGGCGATGACACCCTCCGCCGTCTTCACATGGGCCAGATCGATGTGCTGGCCTTCGAAGTCGACCGCCGCGCTACCGGCGGCTTCGGCCTCGTTGAAGGCCGCGATCATGCGCCTGCAGTAGTCGACGGTTTCCGGCGACGGCGAGAACACCTCGTTGGCGATCGCCACGTGCGAGGGGTGGATCGCCACCAGACCGCGGTAGCCGAGCTGACGGTTGTCCAGGCAGAAGCGACGTGCGCCCTCGAGGTCCTTGATGTCCTGCCATACGCCGGTCACCGGGTGGTGCAGTCCGTTCGCGCGCGCGGCCAGGATGATCCGGCTGCGCAAGTACAGCGTCTCCAGGCCACCGGGGGTGAACTCGAAGCCGAGCTCGCGGCCCACGTCGGCGTTGGGGCCGGTGGCGCCGAGCAGGGAGGCCACCCGGGGGCTCGCGCCCGCGATCTCCTCGCAGTGGGCCATCGACACCGCCGTCTCGAAGGACACGATCAGCTGCACGGTGCCGACCTCGATGCCCTCACGCTGTTCGATGTGGCTCAGTACCGCGTCCAGGCGCACGATCTCGTCGGCGGTGAACACCTTGGCCAGGAACAGCCCGGCCAGCCCCGGCCGCACGATGGCTTCCAGGTCACCTCCGAGCAGGCCACTCACCTCCGGGTTGGCCCGCACCCACAGGTCGGGGCGCACGCCTTCGGCCGTGAGCCGGTCGATCGTCGCCGCGACCGTGCCACGCGCCTCGATCTTGTCCGAGGCGGGCACCGAGTCCTCGAGGTCGAGGATCAGCGCGTCGGCCCCGGAGGCGACGCCCTTGTCTGCCCAGGAACCCTTGTGACCGGGGACGAAGAGCATCGAGCGGTACGGTTTCATCGTGTGCCTCCCTTGGCAGCTGTGCGAGTGTCTTCAATATAATATATGTAATATCATCTCTGCTCGGCCAGTACCGCGTTGGCTCCGTCGGCGAAGATCAGCCCCGTGTCGACGGACTGCTCCCCCGTCGGCGTGAGCCGCCCGTCGGGTGCCATCGCATACGGATGCACGCGCGCGGTGATACCGACCGTGAGAGTGTCGATGAGAAAGACTCGTTGTGTGTCCGAGTCGACCACCACGCGGCCCGGCAGTGTGCCCGCCGGCGCCGGGTACGGCGACCCGGGCAGCGGGCTCAGCGACCCGTCTTCCGCGATCTGGAACCCGCCGATCTGGCCCGCCATCGCCTCGGCCATGTACATCCGGCGGCTGTCGGCGGTGAAGACCGCACCGTGCGGCAACGGCATCAGCCCGGTGCGGAAGGGCGACCCCGGCACGGGGGTCAGCTTTCCGTCGGCGCCGATCGCATAGCCCGAGATATCGCCGGCGGCTTCATTGCTGACGTACAGGAACCGCCCGTCCGGCGTCACGCCGGGCAGGGTCGACATCAAACCCGCCCCGACGGAATCGACCAGGGTCAGCCCACCGTCGGCCCCCACGGCGAAACTGAACGCCGTCGCCTGCAGCCAGCCGACGGCGAAAACGAAACGGCCGTCCGGGGCGATCGCGAGCTGATTGAGGGCACTCACGCCGGGTATCCGCACCGCACCGGTGAAAACCAGGCCACCGGTGGTGGTGATCGAATAGGTGCGGATCTCGTTGGTCACCGAACCGCTCGTCACGAACAGGCGTTTCCCGTCGGGTGCGACCACGGCGCCCACACCGGGACCGCCCAGCTCGAGGTTCGCCTCGGGAATCGGGGTGAGAACGCCGTCGCCGCCGAGGCGGAATCCGTTCACAGTGCCCGACACCGTATTGGTCGAATAGACGTGGCGCCCATCGGGTGTCACCGTCACCGCCAGTGAACCGGTCCCGGACGGAAAGGGTGAGCCGGGTACGGTCGACAACCTGCCTGCCTCGTCGAGACCGAGCACACTGATATTCGACGATGCCGCACCGCTGATCACCAGAAACCTGGCACCCGGATCAGCCAGGGCGACCGCGGAATCGAGCCAGCCGCCCGAGGCGAGTGCGAGAGTCACAGCGAACCCGGCGGCCGCGCGCCGGGACCGAAAACGCTGGGTAGAGAACATGTGTGCAACCTCCGACCGGTCGACGAGCACCGCTGCTCGCCGACCGCATAGAACACGCGCGATCTGCGCCAGGAACGAATCGGGCGGAATTTTTCGTGCACCACCCTTTTCGCGACAAACGCTAGCCACGCTTCCCTGCACGTGATGTCCAAGAATGTGGACAGTAGATAATTTTCGGTCAGCACAATTTCCGTATTTCGACGAACTGCACAAAGGGCCCCGCCGACCGAAGTCGACGGGGCCCTTCCCGGTGAAATGTCGATACAGATCAGTTGCCGAGACCGGGTATATCGGTCGGCTCCTTCTCGAGTACCAGCGTCTTGGTTTCCAAGAACGGCAGCAGACCTTCCGAACCGCCTTCGCGACCGACGCCCGACAGTTTGAAACCGCCGAATGCGATCGAGAAATCGGTACGCGGACCGTTCTGGCCGACCGTGCCGGTGCGCAGTTTGCGCGCCACGCGGTAGGCGCGGTCGGTGTCCTCGGTGAACACCGAGGCGTTCAGACCGTACGGATTGTCGTTGGCCAGCGCGACGGCGTCGTCTTCGTCCTTCGCCGCGATGACGGCCAGGACCGGCCCGAAGATCTCCTCGGTCGCGATCACCGAGCGATTGTCGACACCGGCGAAAACCGTCGGCTCCACGAAGAAGCCACGCTCGAGCCCGGCCGGTCGGCCCCCGCCGGTCACCAGGCGCGCGCCGTCGGCTTTTCCCACGGCGATAAAGCTTTCGACGCGTTCGCGCTGCCGCGCCGACGCCAGCGGCCCCATGCTCACGCTCTCGTCGAACGGGTCGCCCACCCGGATCGCGCTCATCGCCGCGCCCAGCGCGTCGGCGAGTTCGTCGTGGCGCTTCTCGGAAACGATGACGCGCGTCAAGCTGTGACAGACCTGCCCGGCCAGGTAGCTGATGCCCCCGGCGAGCACCTTCGCCGCCGTGCCGATGTCGTAGTCGTCGAGCACGAGAGCAGGTGACTTGCCGCCGAGTTCGAGAGTGCAGCGCGCCATTCGGTCAGCACAGATCGCACCGATCGTGCGGCCTGCCACCGTGGAACCGGTGAAGGTCACTTTGTCGACGCCGGGGTGTCGGACCAGCGTTTCCGACACCTGCCGGTCGGCGGTCACCACATTGACCACCCCGGGCGGCAGCCCGACCCGGTCGCAGATCTCGGCGAACAGATACGCCGATGTCGGCGCCTCCTGCGGTGGCTTCAACACGATCGAACAGCCGGCGAGCAGGGCGGGCGCGCACTTATAGGCCAGCAGGCCGGCCGGACCGTTCCAGGGCACGATCGCCGCGACGACACCGACCGGTTCGCGCACCAGCAGACCGGCACCACCCGCGGCGGGTGTGTGCGCCTCCCGGAACGGGAACTCCTCGGCCAGATCGGCATAGGCGTTGAACGCGCCGGACAGGAACAGCGGAAGGCGGGTCTTGGCCAGCGAATACACGATGCCCGATTCGATCGACCAGAGCCGGGCGAAATCATCGCCCCGCTTGGTCAGTTCGGCGGCGATCGCGCGCAGGTAACCGGCGCGCTCGGTCGGCGACATCAACGGCCACGGGCCGGTGTCGAAGGCTTTGCGCGCGGCCATCACCGCGATATCCACGTCCTCGACGGTCGCCGCGCCGACAGCGGTGACGACCTCCTCGGTGCTGCAGTTGACGACCTCGAAAGTCTCCGACGACGACACCCGCACCCAGTTGCCATCGATATAGGACGCTTCGGGGTGTGCAGGCAGCACGCCTGCCCAAACCGACTTGGTCATTGAAAGGCCCTCTCACCGCTGTGACGCACGTAACGCAGTCAAATATATACTATATTCTGCATCGGCAGATTGACCGACGGTCACTACGTGGGTGAGCGAGGCTCGCCGGGTCGGTCGAGACCGGCCGGTCAGGCCGTGGACTTACGGGCCGGCTCGGCCCAGAGACCCTGCTTCTCCAGCATGGCGATCAACTCGTCGGCGCTGGACATGATGTGGTCGCGCATCAGGGTATTGGCGGCCTTGGGACGGCGCTTCTGCAGCGCTTCGAGGATCAACGGGTGATCCCGCAACGTGTCCTCGCCGTGTCCCTCGATGTTGATGTAGAAGCGATTCGGCAACTGCTTGACGACCGTCGCCAGCAGCATGGCCAACCGGCGTGAGTCCGCCGCCAGGTTGATCGAGCGGTGGAACTCGTGACCATAGGTGACGAGCGCGTCGTCGGAACCCTGCTCGGCGGCCCGCGCGTGTGCTTCGACCACGCCCGCGAGATGGTCGAGTTCGCGGGCGGAGATCGACTTCGCGGCTCGGCTCGCCAGCTCACCGGCCATCGTCGCCTGCGCCCAGAACAGGTC
Source organism: Nocardia sp. NPDC050378 (assembly GCF_040655675.1). Lineage (NCBI taxonomy): Bacteria > Bacillati > Actinomycetota > Actinomycetes > Mycobacteriales > Nocardiaceae > Nocardia > Nocardia sp. NPDC050378. The sequence goes on along the minus strand of NZ_JBFAKI010000006.1, from coordinate 389,028 downwards.
GCGCACATCTTGTTTGCTGAAATCCGACACCATGAATCCGCGTCGCGGCACCAACTCGACGAAACCTTCGCCGCTGAGCAGCAGGAGACCTTCGCGCACCGGCGTGTTGCTGACACCGACGGCCTCGGCGATCGGCTCGATCCGCAGGAACTCGCCCGGGCGCACCCGGCCCGAGATGATCAGTTCCCGGACGTAGGTCGCGACGTCCTCCGACAGCTGATGACGCTGCTTGTTCGCGCTGCGAGGCAAACGCTGCAGGGTGGTTTCCATCGGGGTCCTTTCGGTCGCCTGTTCACGCATTATGCCTCATATGCGACATCAACCCCAGGCGTGACACCAAAGATCTGAGCAATCGTCCAGTCGAGGTGTCCAAATTGCTGGACACCGCGTGATGGGATGCCCGCTTAGGCTCGCCGAACGTCGCCCCTCACCCGGGCGAACACCCGGCAAGCTCCAGCGTGCCGGGCCGAAGAACGCAGGATGGGAGTTCACGAGGTGAACCAGACAATCACCCGGATGGTCGACTCCGCAGTGACTACACACAGCGCCTCGGGCGAGGTGCGTGAACAGCTACTCGTCCTGGCCACCCGATCATTCGCCTGGGCAGGCAAGCTCAGCGACGACGCCGAGGCGGTGGCAGGTCTGGAACGCGCCACCACCACGTGTGTCCGATTGGGTGTCGATCTCGACACCACGTTGTCGATCGTCATCGGCGCCATCGAACTGGTCGTCGACGCCGCGCCCGCGACCTCTCCCCTCGCCGCCGGTTCCGGACAGGTATTACGGACGGTGCGCGTGGCCACCGGGATCGTCGCACGCGTGTACGGCCGAGCGGGCCATCCGACGCACGACAGCGTCGAAGCCGCGCAAGAAGTCGCCGCCGCACTGCTGCGCGGCGATTCGTCCAAAGTGCTCGGACAGTGCAACCAGATAACCGTCGCCGACGCCTACGCGATCATCGCCGTCCATCTGCCCGCACGGCGCGGCAGACCTCACGACGCACCACGTAGCCTGGCCGAACCTATTGTGGTACGGCTGTATTCGGAGCTGCGTCGGCGCTTCGGCCCGAGTGCGCTCGCACTGCTCGGGCAATCCGGCGCGACGGTCCTCGTCCCCGAGACCGCGTTCGGCGAGTTCACGGCGCTCGCCGGCTTCATCGAGGCTCTGCGCACCGCCGAGGGCAACATTCCCACCGCTGTGACGATGTGCGCGCCGACCGACGAAGTGCCCGCGGTCGCCGAGCAGGTGCACGCCGCCCTGGACGTGGTCACCCGGCTCGGCATGACCGAGCGGCTGCACCGCTTCAGCGATATCGCGGTCGAATACCAGCTCACCCGCCCCGGCCCCGGCCGGGACGCCCTGTCCACCCTGCTCGACCCACTCGAAGACCACCCCGATCTGATCGAGACGCTGCGCACCTATGTGGGAACCGGTCTCGACCGCCGTCGCACCGCCCGCCTATTGCATCTGCACCCCAACAGCGTCGACTACCGGCTCAAGCGCATCTTCCGGCTCACCGGATTCGATACCACCGACCCCACGGGTCTCTGGAACCTGCGCTCGGCCCTGGTGATTCGCGACCATCACGCCGAATACACGGCCCTCCGAGCGTGATCGAGCATCGACGCCGGGCGGCGCCGATGCACCGACCACACTCAGAAGGTCGCGGTCTCGAACACGACTCGATCGTTCTTGACGTGGTAGGTCTCGGTCCCGGTCTTACCGTTGCCCAGATCGAAGGCGAGATACACGTACTCGCCGACCGCCTCCTTGCGCGTGAACGTCGGGGCCGCTGCCGTGTCGAGCTCTTCGGCTCCGGCAGCCATCAGGGTCGCCAGAAAGTCCTTCATCGCAGCCTTTCCGATCAGGGGCCCCGGTGCCAGTGTGGTGATGATGACGGTGTCCTCGGAGTAGTCAGCGGCGATCGTGTCGATGTCGCGCGTACCCATCGCGGCGATGTGCCGATCGACGACCGCCATCGACGCTTCGGCGATCTTGTCCGCCTCGGAAGTCGTGCTCATGTGTGGTAACCCATCTCTCAGCGGCTGAACGAATATCCGTTCTTGCCGATCCATATCAGCCCAAATCTCTCGACGCCAGGCCGATTCCGAGAGATTACGGTCGTTCGCCGTCGAAATCTGTCCAAGAAGTTGGACAGTCCGAATATGCCCGAAAACTCCGCATGACCGCCGATCGGCATTCATCGACGGGCGGATCCGGGCTCGTACACGAAGGAGGCCCTGCGATAGTTATCGCAGAGCCTCCTAGGGCTGTAGAGCAGTTCGCGTTATCCGAAGACCGGACTGTCCGCGACGAAACTCGCGAATTTCAAGCTTCGGGTCTGCCATCGCCCGTCACGTTTGACGAACTCGAAAGCGTAAGTGCCGGAGAGCAGTACGCGGGTGCCGTCGGCGGTGAGCCGGAAGTAGAAGACGTCGGTAGCCGCTGTCGCCTTTTCACCCTGGATATCGATCACCGGATTGGTGATGTGGTGATGGCACTGCGGAACTTCCCGCCACACCTTGCGCACCAGTTCCCGAACCCCGTCGATTCCGTGCCCCACACCGCGCGGAAGCAGATAGTCGGCATCCTCGGACCAGATGCTCATGAAGGTCTGTTCGTCCTTCTGATCGATGCCGTGGCAGTACTTCGCCATCAGTATCTTGATCTGTTCGAGGTCGACGACCCACTGGATCTTCTGCTCCAGACCGTCGTTGGGACTTGTCATAGTTGATCGAACTTTCGGGAGTCGGGATCGAGGTAGTTCGTTGTGCGATCAGCGGTCGAGCAGCGTGACGACCGATTTGGTCTCGAGATATTCCGCGAGCGCGTCGGGGCCGTTCTCTCTGCCCCACCCGGACTGTTTGAAGCCGCCGACCGGCATCTGGACGCCACCGGCGCGGTGAATGTTCACGCCGATGCGACCACCGCGCAGCCGCCGGGCGATGCGATGAGCCAAGGCGACATCGCGCGTCCAGACACTGCCCGCCAGACCGTATTCGGTGTCGTTGGCCGAGGCGATCGCGGCGTCGAGATCGGTGAACGACATGGCCGCGAGCACCGGACCGAAGATCTCCTCACGGACGATCCGCATGTCCGGTGTCGCGTCGGCGACGACGGTCGGCGCGTAGTAGAAGCCGCGTCCGGCCAATCGCTCGCCGCCGCTGACGATCCGCGCGCCCGCCGCCCTGCCGTCTTCGACGTATCCCGCTACCCGGTCGAGTTGACGCTGGGAGATCAGCGGGCCGAGCAGCGCGTCCGGGTCGGTGCCGTAGCCGACCTTCATGGACCGTCCCTGCTGGGCAATGCCTTCGACCAGCTCCTCGTAGATGTCGGCGTGGGCGAACAATCGCGTGCCGGAGGTGCAGATCTGGCCCGAGTTCCAGAACACGCCGATCGCGATACCCGCCGCAGCGGCCGCGATGTCGGCATCGGGCAGCACGATCACCGGCGACTTGCCGCCCAGTTCCAGCGACACGCGCTTCAGGTTGCCGGTGGCCGCGGCGACGATCTTGCGACCAACCGCGGTGGAGCCGGTGAAGCTGATCTTGTCGACGCCGGGATGCTCGGCCATCGCCGCGCCCGTCGTCCCGAAACCGGTGACGATGTTGACCACACCGGCCGGAACGCCCGCCTCGAGCAGTATCCGGCTGAGGGCCAGCGCGGAAAGCGGGGCTTCCTCCGAGGGCTTGAGTACACACGTGCACCCGGCCGCCAGCGCGGGCGCCAGCTTCATCGACATGGCGATCAGCGGTGCGTTCCAGGGCACGATCATCGCCACGACGCCGACAGGTTCGCGGTAGGTGGCACCCTGCAGCCGACGTTCCGCGGTCCCGATGTCGATGGTGGTGCCTTGGATCTTGTCCGCCCAGCCCGCGTAGTAGCGGAACTGGTTGATCGCCTCGGCCACCATCAGTGTCGCCTGGGAGACAGGCATTCCCACGTCGAGACTCTCCAGTCGCGCCATCTCCACGGACTTCGCCTCGAGCAGATCGGCCACCCGCCACAGCACCACACCGCGCTGCGCCGACGACAAACGCAGCCACCGTTCCTCGTCGAAAGCGCGCCGCGCCGCGGCGACCGCGGCATCGACATCTGCGGCCCCCGCCTCGGCGACCCGGCCGACGACTTCCTCGGTACCTGGATCGACGACATCGAACGTCGAACCCGCCGCGGCGGGCACCCACTCACCGTCGATGAGCAGGTGCCCGGCGTCGGTCCCGAGCGCCGACCGAACCACCGTTTCCGCTGTCACGACCGAGCCGAGGGCGGGGTGCCGAGCACCAGACCGTAGGCACGACGGCTGACGTCACCGGACAGATCGAGGGTGATGCTCTTGTCCTGGGTGAACTCGTTCAGAGCGTCGGGACCGAGCTCACGGCCGGTGCCCGACTGCTTGAATCCGCCGAAGGGCAGGTACTGAGAGATGTTGTGGTAGTCGTTGATCCACACCGAGCCGGCCTCGATCCGGCGGGCCACCTCGAGCGCGCGCTGGTTGTCGCTGCTCCACACGGCGGCGGCCAAGCCGTACTCGGTGTCGTTGGCGATCTTGATCGCCTCGTCCTCCGACTCGTACTTCAGCACCGAGAGCACAGGGCCGAAGATCTCCTCGCGGGCGATGGTCATGTCGTTGGTGACGCCGGTGAACACCGTCGGCTCCACCCAGTAGCCCTTCTCGAAACCCGGTCCGGTCGGCACGCCACCGCCGGCGACGACGGTCGCGCCCTCGGCTTTGCCCTTCTCGATGTAGCCGAGGATCCGCTCGTGCTGGGTCTTGTTCATCACCGCGCCGATGTCGGTGGCCGGATCCAGCGGGCTGCCGATCTTCAGGGTCTTCAACCGCTCGACCAGCCGGGCGACGAACTCGTCGTGGATCGAGGCGGGCAGCAGCAGCCGGGTGCCGGACTCACACGCCTGACCCGCGTGCAGCAGGAAGGCATAGATCGAACCGTCTACCGCCGCGGTCAGATCGGCGTCGTCGAGCACGATGTTCGGGCCCTTGCCGCCGAGTTCGAGCAGCACACGCTTGACGGTGCCCGAGGCGTCGGCCATCACCTGACGACCGGTGGCGGTGGAGCCGGTGAACGACACCAGTCGCACGTCGGGATGCTTCACCAGGTGGGCACCGACGGTCGGGCCGTCACCGACGACCACATTGAGCGCGCCGTCGGGCAGTCCGGCTTCCTTCAGCAGTTGGGCCAGCTCGAGGGCGAAGATCGGGGTCTTCTCGTCGGTCTTGAGGACCACGGTGTTGCCCGCGGCCAGCGCCGGGATCGATTTCCACACAGCGATGACCGCCGGGAAGTTCCACGGGACGATGCCCGCGCACACGCCGACCGGCTCCTTGCGGATGAAGCTCGCCGAAAGTACCTGCCCGGCAACAGGTCCCGAGCGCTCCCACTCGTAGGTCCGGGTCAGCTCCGCATAGTGGCCCAGGTGCATCAGCGGGAAGCCGACGCCGATGGCACCGGCGAGTCGCAGCGGCATGCCGGTCTCCTTGGCGCTCAACACCGCCAGGTCATCCATCTTGCCGCTCAGTGCGGCGATCACTCGGTCGATCACGGCGGCACGCTCGGCAGGCGGGGTGTTGCGCCATACACCGGAATCGTGGGTCCGCTTGGCGGCGGCGACCGCCGCGTCCACGTGGCTGGTGTCGGCCTGCGCGACGGTGACCACGACCTCCTCGGTGGCCGGATCGATCACCGGGATCACAGTATCGGTATCGACCCACGAGCCGTCGATGAAAAGCCGGTAGTGCGGCACACCGTCACGGTCGACGGCCGCGGTTTCGGGGAGGGTGGCAGTCATTTCTCACCTTTGTTTCGAGTCGCCGGAGAATCCGGCGAGGCGGGAATGTTCGAATGGTTCGGTCGTCCGCCAGGCAGATGTTCCCGTTGCGTAGCGGCACCGCTTCGACGGTAGCGAAATCTGGATCGCACGAGTGTCCAGATTCTTGGACACTCCGCTCGTCTCTTCACCCCGCTCGAATTGTCGATTTCCGAAACGTCAATTGGCATCGCCTGTGATGCAGGTTACGGTCGTTTTCGTTCGCTGCCGGAATTCCGCCGAACGTTCCCATTCCTCGACAGGAGGCTGCATTCTCATGGCTATTCAAGTGACGATCGACATGACGGCAAAAGAGGGCCGATTCGATGATCTGCGCGAATGGTTCGTCAAGAACCTGCCGGGCACCCGCAGCTACCCCGGCAACATCAACGTCGAGGTCGCGCGCAACCAGGACGAGCCCGCCCGCATCCTCTTCGTCGAGAAGTGGGACAGCCGTTCGGATTTCGAGGCCTACCTCGTGTGGCGCGACGAGTCCGGTGTGATCGCCGAACTCCTCGAGATGCTCGACGGCGACATCACCTTCCGCTACCACGATTTCCTGGGTATCTGACCGAACAAGCACGTTCACCCCGCACGAGGATCACCTCTGCGGGGCAGACGTCTGGGTGAACGCTTCCGGGCATCAGCCTCGTTCTCGCCACGCTAGATCGAGGTCGGAACGACCACCAGCGCCCACACGATCAGCGGAGCGAGAAGGACTACGATTCCACAGTACGCCAACATCTTTCGCTGGAAGCCCACTTTGTCCTCGACTTCCGCATTGGCCAGAATCATGACTCCGTGCAACGAGAACGGACTCACGTCGACCACCGTCGCCGAAAAGACGATCGCGGCGACGAAGCCCAGCACTCCGATCTCACCGGCGAGAAGCAACGGCATCGCGAGCGGCACGGCGATCCCGATCGTCGCGGTCGACGAGGCGAAAGCGGAAAGAATCGCGACCGCGTAGCAGAGGATCAATGCCGTGAACAACGGCGCGATGGCGGCGGTGACCGAGGTGCCGATGAAGTTCAGGGTTCCGTTCTCGGTCAGCACCGCCATATAGGTGAGCATGCCGCAGACCAGGACTACCGCAGGCCAAGCCACCTCGTCGATGATCTTCGGATGCGAGGTGGGAGCCATCAGGAGCAACACCGCGCTCACGCAGATCGCACTGACGCCGATGTCGATGCCGAAACCGATCGAACCGACTGCCAGAAGGACGATTCCGACCAGCGTCGCGCATTGATGTCGATCGAGCCGAGGAGCCGCTGCGACAGAATCTGGTGGGGTCTTCACCATCACCGCGGTGGTCTGGGCGGACCCATCCGATGGGAACGACCGCAACGTCCCCGTCCGAGGGGTCGAATCTTCCTGCGCCGGGGCGTCATCGCACTGCGTGCCGTTGCCGACCAGGTCACGACCGAGAACAAGGAACAGGACCACACCGATCGCGACGTTCAACGCGAACGGCACCAGGAAGATCGCGCCAGGATTGGTCGGCAACCCCGCGGACTGCATGATGCCGGTGACGAGTGCCCCGTACAGGTTGATCGGAGAGAAGACACACGCCAGCCCGCCGTGCGTGATCATCATGCCCATGAGGAAGGGGTTGATGCGGTTGCGCGCGGCCAACGGCATAGCGATGGGTGCGAGCATTCCCACCGCCAGCACGGCACCCAATGACATGAGTAGACCCGACAGCGCGAACAACATCCACACGATCGCCCATCGTCGCCCGCGCACGAGCTGGAGACATCGTTTCATGATGTAATCAAGAGTTCCGTTCGCCTTCGCTATCGCGAACAGCAATGTGATTCCACCGACGATGAGAAAAGTGCCCGATGGAAACGCGTCGACGACATCCGTGATAGGGATACCCGACACCCAGGCGCCCACGATGAATGCTGCCGCGAACGCCAGTATTCCCATGTTGACCGGGGTGACGGAGGCGACCGTGAAAACCGCAGCCAGGACGACAACAGAAATAGCGTAGGTCATGTGCAATTGCATACTTTCGCGAGTCGGGCACGACCGCCTCCCATATAAGAGTGCGCGCGTGAACCTGCGTATGACGTGGCGGTCCAACTCACATCTCGGTGCGTTGTGATCTGCGCCTCCACCAACTATGTAGTGACACGTCACAACAGTCAATTGCCGATATGGCAGGCAAGCTTCGATATTTTCGAAACTCGCGCCTCACGATGCCCGGCTGCTCAGGCATCTGGCGAAGGCCGCCACCATCGGGGCCCTGAGCATCCGCTTCGCAGTAGCGACGACGATGTGTCGCACTGCCCAGCTTTCGTCCAGGACCCGAACCGACATTTCGGAATCGGCAGCTTGGCTCACCATTCCCTGTGGGAGGATCGTGGCACCCAGCCCAGCCCTTACCATGCCGAGTGCTACCTCGCCCGTGCGAACTACGTGCCGAATGTCAGTGGTACGCGCACCGTGTGCGCGAAATATCTCGGCCGTCGTATGGGTCGCGATGAGCCCTTCGGCGGCGACTTCGCCGAATCGCACCGAGTTCAGAGTGGAAAGATGATGTTCTCGTGGCAGCACGGCGACGAGCGGTTCGCTGCCAAGGAGATCCATCTCGGCGGCGGAACACTTCGGTACTCCGACACAGGCGAAGACACCGATATCGCATTCTTCAGCTTCGATTTGGCGGACGACCTCATGGTTGTCCACTTCATGCAGCATCAGTTCGACAAATGGGTGCTCGTTGATGAACATCCGTACCGCCGGCGCGAGCAGGTCGATGATCACCGAATGCGCTGCGGCGACCGCCAGCCGATCCGCCGGCTGGCCGTGCAGCGCAGCGATTTCCGAGCGCAGATCGTCGAATTCGGCGAGCATGCTCCGTGCGTATCGGGCCACCACTTCGCCCGCCTCGGTCGGCACCACGCCCGTTCGTGTCCGCTCCAGCAGCGGGAGTCCGACCATCGTTTCGAGCGCTTGGATTCGCTTGGTGGCGGTTGAAGGCGCGATATGTTGGCGTGCTGCCGCGAGTCCGATCTGGCGTTCCTCGACGGCCGCGAGGAAAAGTCGCAGACTGAATACGTCGACCTGCCATTGCATCATCACGGAATGCTGTCGTGCGCAGCCGCACCACGGAGATTCCGTGCCGCGGCCAGGTTCCGGGCCTCGGACCAAAGGGCCGCCGCGAACGCCGACGGATCGGCGTCGGCGCGCCAGATCGCGGTGGCCAACCGTGCACCGCAACCATCGGCCCCGGCGGGGGCGAGACCGGCGGCTTTGGCGATGATCTGATCGACCGACATCGGGTGTTCGGCTGTTCCGACGCTGTCTACGACCCGTGCCGTGCGCACAGATCCGTCGCTCAGTTCCAGTCGTACCGCGGTCGCGAAGTGTTCAGGATAGAACTCGGCCTCCATGGCGTGGTCCACCTCGAACCGGACCTTGGCGACGACGCTCGAAACCGCGAGATTCCCGAGGTTTTCCTCGCTGTAGGCGTCGTACCGCTCAGGGCCGTGCACGATTGTCGCTGCCACCACGAAGGGGCAGCTGTACTGCGCGGTCATCGACGAGTCGGCACGAGTGAGGTGTTGCTCGGCGATCAGTCGGGGGCCGGTCACCAACACGCCTCGGATGTTGTCGGCGGGCATCGTGAATCCGTCGGTCACCTCACGAAGCGCGTCGATCGTGGAGTGGAACAGCCGACAGCACGCGTACGGCTTCAGACTGATCTGGTGGATCGCGGGCCCTCTGTCGAGTCGGACAGGGGTGAGTTCCCCACCGAAGCACGCCGCCAGGCCGTAGGTCCCCTCGAGCGCGAGCCGTGGTGCGCTAACCGCGGGCAGGGCCGCGAAGTCGGCCGCCCGAATCGCGTTGTGCGCGCCGATCCCCGCGTGCACCCGCTTGACCTCGCCGCCTTCCGGTTCGGCCGAGAACTGCATGGAACCGGAGGGCTGCGACAGCGCATGACCCCAGGTGGTCTCGAGCATCACCGGATCGATTCGATCACCCGCGCGCAGGGCTCGAAGGACGAGCGCGGTGGTCGCGCCCCCGTAGGTACCGAGTAGGGAGGTTGGGTGGAAGCCCCGGTGCACGATACTCATGCCGCCCGCCGCCTCTCCGAGCAAGGCCATCGTCTCGTACCCGGCCGTGATCGCCTGGAGGAAATGCTCCCGAGCCACCGGTGGATCGTCCTCGGCGGCGATCGCGAGCGCGACCGCCATGATGACCGAGCCGGGGTGGCTGGCGGTCGCGTTGTGGGTGTCGTCGAGTTCGAAAGCATGCGCCGCGGTGCCGTGCACCAGGGCGGCGATCGACGGGTCGGTGGTCCAATCACGCCCGAGCACAACACTTTTGCCGGTACCGGCGAACCGAGCTGTCCAGTCCGCGAGTTCGGTCGTCACGGGCCGGGTGATCCCCCACAACGAGACGATGAAGTTGTCCAGGAGCAAGCGACGTAGCGCCTCGACGTCCTCTGCTTGCGGCGGCGTCTCGGCGACCGTGGCGACGTGGCGCGCGATCTCGACCGTGGTAGTGGCGAGATCGCGGATGACGATGTCCATCGAATCGCTCACGAAATCGCACCGGCGGCAGCGAACTTGGCCCAGTCCTCCGGGTCGTGGAGGCCCCGGATCTGCGCGTTCTGGGCGGTGGCGAGCTGTTTTATGCGCTGGATCGAGGTGATCGCTTGGTGCCCGTTGTAGTCGACCGGGCACGGGCATTCGTATTGGAGACCGGAGCGCAGGTGCACGGTGTCGCCGGTGATGAGGAACTTGCCGGCCTCCGCGAGCTCGACCATCAGGCTGATCTCACCGGGTGTATGTCCAGGCGTCTGATACAGGACGATGGCCCCGTCACCGAACAGGTCGAGATCCTCACGTAGCGGATTCCAGGCGTAGTCACGGACGGCTTCGAAATCCGCCGCGCGAAAGAAGCCCCGGAAGTAGGGGTCGGGCCACATCGCGTAGCGAATGTCCACCTCCGACATGAAGAACTGAGCGTCCGGGAACAGGTACATGCCGCCGGTCTGGTCGAAATGCGAATGCGAGACGACGACATGGGTGACGTCGGAAAGTTCGTATCCGGCCGGCTCGATCTGGTTGTCGAGGGTGTTCTCGTGCCCACCCGTGAGACGTCGTGCGGGCATGGCGATGTCCTTTCGTGTCGAGGTGTGGTCAGACGAGGGCGTCGGCCAGCGTCGCGGGGACACCGAACGAGGTGATCTCGGTGAAGGCGTCGAAACCCTCTAGGCCCGCCTCCCGACCGATGCCGCTGTGCTTGAAACCGCCCAGGGCCGCGTGGAAACCGGTGCTCGCCCCGTTCACCTCGACGCTTCCGGTCGCCAGACGCTGCGCGACCCGCATCGCCTGCTCGTCGTCGGCGCTGAACACCGCCCCGGACAGGCCGTAGAGCGAGTCGTTCGCGACGGCGACGGCCTCGTCCACGTCGTCGACGGCGATGACCGCGAGGACCGGACCGAAGATCTCCTCTCGGGCGATCGTCATATCGTTGGTGACGCCGGTGAACATCGTCGCTTCGACGAACTGGCCGGCGTCGAGTCCGGCGGGTCGACCGCCACCGACGGTGAGAATGGCTCCCTCGTCGAGTCCAGCCCGGATGTAGCCCTCGACGCGTGTGCGCTGCCGATCGCTGACGAGCGGACCGAGTTCGGTGGCAGGATCGCTCGGGTCGCCCACCTGAATAGCGCTGATCTCGCTCGCCAGCGCCTCGACCAGGTCGTCGTGAATCGAACGCGGTACGACGATGCGGGTCTTGTTGGTGCAGGCCTGGCCGTTGTAGCGGAAGGAGAGGGTGCGCAGGGCTTTGGCAGTGGACGCGATGTCGGCGTCGTCCAGCACGATGGCCGCGGACTTTCCGCCGAGTTCCAACGTGTACCGCCGCACGTCGTCGCCGCACAGCGACGCGATCCGGCGCCCGGCGGCCGTCGAGCCGGTGAACGACACCTTGTCGACCCCGGGATGAGTGACAAGGTATTCGCTCTCGGCCCGGTCGGCGGTGACGATGTTCAGCACGCCGTCCGGCACACCCGCCGCCGCGGCCGCCGCGGCGAGGTGGTTGGAACTCAGCGGAGCTTCCGGCGAGGGCTTGAGGATCACCGTGCAGCCCGCCAGCAGTGCGGGAGCGAGCTTGAGCATCGCCACCGAGATCGGCGCGTTCCACGGGATCACCGCGGCGACCACGCCGATCGCCCGCCGCACGACGAGCGCGTTGCCAAGCGCCGAGCGGCGCAGAGAGCGCCATGGATACTGTTGGGCCAGTTCGAGATTCGTATCGAGCAGCGCGAGTGCCGCCCCTGCCTGTGACGCCGTGGTCTGCGCGATCGGCACCCCCATCTCGGCTGTCACTGTCTCCGCGATCCGCGGCGCGTCGGCGGCCAGGTGCTCCCGGAAGCGACGAACCACTTCGGCACGTTCGCCCAGGGTCATGCGGGGCCAGGGCCCCTTGTCGAAGGCCTCCCGGGCCGCGGTCACCGCTGCGTCGACGTCGGCCTTCGACCCGGCGGCGACCGTACCGACAAGCTCACCGGAGAAGGGCGAGACAACATCGAACGTCGCATCCGAGGCCGCGGTCACCCAGTTACCGCCGATGAAGAAATGTGCCGCGTTGTCGAGTCGCACGGTTACCGCCTGTTCTATTTCGAAGGGAGGGCGACATTGTCGTGAGCACAGTCACTCCGCCCTGAAAATGTGCTGTAAACCTCTCACCAAAGATCTGCTGCCGCGCGGCCACAGTCAATTGGCGATTGGGAAATCCGGATTTCGCCGTACCGAAACGGGATCGATCATCGAACTCGGTCGGAGCGGGCTTTGCGCCCGGTTACAGCCGGTCGGAGAGCAACTCGACGACCCCGAGCTTCGGCCCGGGCTCTCGGGAGACCGAATAGAGGCAATTCGCGCACTTCACCACGTCGAACCAGCCGTCCTCGGCGAGGACGGGGTAGCGCCGCAACGAAGCGCTCGCGCATTCGGGGCAGGTGCCGGTGACGGGCTCGCGGTCGACCACCAAAGTCGGTTCTGTGGGTCGCGGAAAATGAATGGGCATGGCTACTCCTCGTCGGCGTTGCGCAGCCGCAACGTGGTGGTCTTCTCGATATCCACGTGCAGGCTCTCGGGGTCGCGGTCCGGGTCGCCGACGATGACGACGCCGTAGCGCTCAGCCGCCGCCTCGATCGAGACATAGCCGTCGCGCACATCGGTTTTCACCGCTTCGGGGTCTCGCACGAGCGGATCGCCCCATCCGCCACCACCGTTGGTCAGATAGCGAAAAGTGGCGCCAGGCTTGGTCGCCCAGGTGCGTTCACTGGCGTAGTACGCGTAGATCCCGGCGGGGTCGAGCCGGTTGGTCTCCGGATCCATCACTCCCGCAACAGGAGTCGCGTCGCGGTAGGCGTCGTCGCTGTCGGGGACGAAGCCGAGGTCCGCGCCATCCTGACCGAAGATCCACACACCGCCCTGGACGCCGTCTTCGCCGCCGTGCACACCGATCCCGCTCGGTTTCCGGAAGCGGAATGGCGCGACCTGATGCCTGGCCGGACCGGTCCACAGGATGTCCTTCATGATCGCGGCGCCGCCACGGTGCAGACCGGTGCCCGACGTATCGGCGGCGTACTCTTTGCGCATCACCATCACCGGAAATTGCGCTTCGATGCCTTCGGTCGCCGGGCTGATGATGTTGATCAGGTACGGGCAGACGTGCCCCTCCCCGTCGGCATGGCGGTCGGCACCGACAGGTCCCGTCTCCGCGCCTGCCACCGCCGAAGCGGCCCATGGCGTGCCGTCGGCGGTGACCCCGAACGCGTTGTGCACGTTGTTGGAACCACAATCGCCACCGATCGCCCGCTCCCCCAACGCATCACGCAGCGCATCGATGAGTGCGGTCATCACCGTGTTGGCGACTTCCCAGTAGAAGAAGATGGCGCCGTCGGGCGGCAGCGCACTGGCGATGGTGCCCGGCGGGATGACGATGTCGATGTTGCGGAACGAACCCGAGGTGAAGTGCCCGAGCGGATCGAGCAGCACCTTCAAGCCGACGCCGACAGCGGTCTTCGCGTCCAGCGCGCCCGCGTTGATCGCGGTCCTGGCCTGGCGGGAGGACCCGCTGAAGTCGGCTTCGATACGGTCGCCCCGCTTCACCACCTTCACCCGTACGAGGTATTCCTCGTCGGCGTCCTCGGCATCGGCATCGATGCTCGCCTTGCCCTCATAGTCCCCGTCGGGCAGCGAGGCGATGGCAAGCCGCATCCGTTCGGCCGTGGTGTCACACAGGTATTCGAGCGTGCCGAGGTACGCGTCGAGGCCATAGCGATCGATACTCTCCACGATCAGCGATTCGCCGAATCGACAGCAGCTGTGGATCGTCTTGTAGTCCGGCAGCTGGATTTCGCCGAAGCGGGAGTTGTCGAAGATGAGCGTGAACGTCTCGCGCACCGGCTCTTCGGCATGGAACAACAGTCGCGGACCGATGAGCAGTCCGGTCTCGTAGATGTTGCGCTTGTTGGTGTCGAAGCCGCCCGGGGTGATCCCACCGATGTCGATCACGTGTGCGCGCAGCACCATGAAGCTGACGACTCGGCCGCTGTGGAAGACCGGGCGGATGAAGCAGACGTCGTTGGCGTGATTGCCGACCCTGCTCGGGTCGTTGCAGATCAGCAGGTCGCCGGGAGCGAGGCGATCCACGCCGAATTCTTCGACCGCGGCGCGCACGCCGTCCTGAAGGGTGCCGAGGAATACGGTCAGGCCGTTGGTGGCCGCGACCATCCGGTAGTTCTGCTCCGGCGGCCCGATGATCGCGCAGACGTAGTCCATCGCGAGTGCGATGATCGGAGAGAAGGCCCGGTGGAGCAGTCCGGTGGCAACGTGCTGCGCCGCGGCGCGCAGGCGGTTGGACAGCACCGACGCGGTGAACGGGTCGGTGTCGTAGCGCGCGAGGAACTCGGCGTCGGACAGATCTCGCAGCAGCGTCGGTGTGATGGTTGGCGTGGTCATCGATGAACTCCTAGATCTCGGTGCCTGCGCGGGTGATGACGAGCTCGCCGGCCAGGCCGACTGTCGCCACCTGGCCGCGATGGACATAGGTGGTGCACAGCGGTTCACGGATCACCGCCGGCCCCGACACGGTGTCGTCGAGATAGAGATCGGCCCGCTCGTATTCCCCCGCCTCCAGTCCGTCGGCCTCGAGGTAGCGCAGCGTGATCGTCCGGCGCGGCTGGGGTGTGCCGCCGCCGGTGCGGGTCGGCGGCGCCGGGTAGTCCACCTTGTCGGTCGGGACCACCGCGTTGAGCCGGTAGGTCACCCCGAGCACCGAGTTGGCCGGGAACCGGTTGCCCGATTTCTGTTCGTAGTGATCGTGGAAGTTCGTGATCATCTGTTCGACGGCGGCAGCAGTGATCGGCCCGGCGGGTACCGGGACGAACGGGGTGTCCCACACCTGCCCCATCAACTGCCCGTCGAAGGTGCGCACGAATTCGGCGCGCTCGGCGTCGGCGCCCAGTGTCTCGCGCATCGCCGATTCCATCCGGCCGTAGATTCCATCGATCTCCTCGGCCGCGTCGGGAGTGAGCAGCCGGTACGCACTCCGTTTGTCGGCGTGCACCTGATCGGTACTCACCAGTCCCAGAGCGGAGAACAAGCCCGGATACGGCGGCACGATCACGCTGCGCAGCGGCATCTGCTCCAGCAACGCGGGCAACATCATCGGTCCCGCCGCGCCGAATGCGACCAGGGAGTACTCGCGCGGGTCGACACCGTTCTTCACGACGACATCGGTGATGCCTTCGGCGACGTTGTTCACCGCCATCTGGTAGGAGAAGCGAACCCGGTCGTCGAAAGAGAACCGGGAATCCAGTCGCTCGAAGGCTTGTCGCGACAGCTCCGGGTCCAGTCGGGAACGCCCGCCCGCGAAGCGTTCGCCGTCGAGAATGCCGATGAGCAGGAAAGCATCGGTCGTCGTCGGCTCCACGCCGCCGCGTCCGTAACAGGCGGGTCCGGGGTCGGCGCCCGCGCTCTCCGGGCCGACCCGAAGCTCGCCCGTCGGCGAGACGCGGACGAGGCTGCCGCCGCCGGCGCCCACGCTGACCACTTCGTTCGACAGCGTGCTGATCACCAGGTCGTGTTCGAGCTCGAAGGAGGTCTTGACCACGGGCTGATGCCCAGTAACCACGCTGATGTCGCACGAGGTGCCGCCGACGTCGGCGCACAACAGGTTGGCTTCATCGATCGTGCGCCCCAGATGCGCGCAGGCCATCGTCCCCGCCGCGGGACCGGAGAACAGGATGCGGGACGGCTGAGCCATGGCGACATCGACCGGCGCCAGGGTCGCCGCACAATCGGCGAAGTTGAGGTCTCCCCGAAAACCCAACTCCGCCAAGCCTTTCTGCAAGCGTTCGGAGTAGGTCCCGTAGATGATCTTGCACAACACATCGACGGTGGTCGTCGAGGCGCGCGCGTACTCGAGTGCCAGCGGCGAAACCTCGCTCGAGATCGAACACGGAATGTCGCCGAGCACCTCACGAACCAGCTCGCGCAATCGCCGTTCGTGCGCACCGTCGACGTAGGCGTTGAGCAGACAGATCGCCACGCCCTCGATGCCGCAGCGGCGCAGCACTTCCAGTTCGGTGCACGCCTGGTCCTCGTTCAGTTCGACGACCACCGCACCGGCTGCCGACAGCCGTTCCTCGATGCCCCGACGTAGGTAACGCGGAACGATCGGTCGGCGACTGACATCGCTGAAACTGCGCCGCCAGCCGGGGTCGGTATTGGCCTCGGCAGGCCGCAGGGCCCTGGCCATGTCGAGCATGTCCCGGTGCCCGAATGTCGTCAGAAAGCCGATCTTCGGAAGCCGTCGGGTGATGATCGCGTTCAGCCCGTGCGTGCTCGCGTGATTGAACGCGTCGACCTCGCCGACCCTGGCCTCCGCGGCACCTTCGAGCACACCTCGGTAAGTGTCGGTGACGTTGGTCGGGACCTTGATCGTTTCGATGGTGCCGTCCGTCACGCGCACGATGTCGGTGAATGTGCCACCGACATCGACACCGATCATGCTTTTCATCACGAACCTCCTGAGAAATGACGTTGTTCGAATCGGCGCGCACGGCACGGGACCCGCGATCGCGCACTCGGATGCCTGCGATCGGGCAGATGATCGGCGGCCGAGTGGCCCGCCCAGCCATGGTGACGAGGGTAGGAGTAGTGAGACCTAGGCCACAATCCAGCAACCGTCCGCCCACCATCCCGGAAGCGCACGTGGCCAACGATCCCTCAGCTTGACGTTTTCCGAATCGACTCTTCGAAAAATGTCAATTGAGCGCAGTATGGCCCCGGATATGATGACGATCACCACTTCGGGGAATTTCCCCGTACTCATGCTGCTTCCCATTGCCTTGCCGTCGAATTTCCTACTGGCTCACCGCAAGGCTTTTCAGCAGTTCATCGGAGCGCGAAACGATCCTGCAACTCGATTTCGCGACGCCTCTTCGCTACAACGATTCACCGGAGCATGAATTATGAAAGCAGTTCGCTACTACGGCAAGGGCGATGTGCGGTTCGAAACCGACGTTCCCGAGCCCGAACTCCTGCCGGGCACGATCATGATCGCACCGGCGTGGACCGGTTTGTGCGGGTCCGACCTGCACTTGTACTTCGAGGGGCCGTTGGTGCCCGTCTCACCGACCGCGGACGACGCACACCGGCTGACCGGCGAGAAGCTCCCGGTCGTGCTGGGTCACGAGTTCTCCGGTGTCGTCGAACAGATCGGTGCGGGTGTCACCGGGTTCAGCATCGGTGATCCAGTAGTGGTCGAACCCGTCAAGGGTTGCGGCAGTTGCGCGGCGTGTGACAGCGGTCGTTACAACGCCTGTGGAGCGATGGCCTGTCTCGGAATCTCCGGCGGCGGTGGCGGATTGGCCGAACATGTGGTCGTCTCCCCCGAGCGGGTTCATCACATCGGAGACATGCCGCTGGACGAAGCGGCGCTCATCGAGCCGCTCTGCGTCGGCTACCACGCGGTGAAGCAGTCCGGGGCGAAGGAAGGTGACATCGTCGTCGTCGCCGGTGCCGGACCGGTCGGCCTCCTCGCCGCCGCCTCGCTCAAAGGCATCGGCGCCACCACGATCGTCAGCGAAGTCTCGCCGATCCGGCGCCAGACCGCCATCGACACCGGTGTCGCGGACTACGTGGTGAACCCGGCGGCGGAATCACTGGCCGACAAGGTCACCGACCTCACCGGCGGTCGCGGCGCCGACGTCGCCGTCGACTGTGCTGGGGTGCAGGCGGCGCTGGACGAGCTTCTGCAGGTCGTCAAGGTCGGTGGCGTCGTCGAGATCGTCGCGATGTACAACGGCAAGCCCGAGATCGACATGGCAGCACTGGTTTTCAAGGAGATCACCGTGCAAGGGTCGGTCGGCTACGCCGACGATCACGCCGCGGTCATCGAACTGGTGCGCGCCGGGAAGATCCCGCTGGCCCCATTCATCACCTCCCGCATCCGGGCGGAGAACTTCGTCGAAGACGGCCTCAAGTACTTGCAAGCGGAGAAGGACACGCAGGTCAAGATGATCGTCCAGCTGTAGTCCCGGTCGCGGGTCGGCCCGGCCCCCACGCGTCGCCGCTGCCGATCTCCCCATTCATCACGCGGTCTCCCGCCACCCGACCGGACCAGCCGGTCCGCGTGGTGGGAGCCGTGTCCCACCCACAAGCACGTTTCAGGAGACAGCAGTGACAGCCGACGTCCACCGATCCCTCATCGATCGGCTCTACGTGGTAGCGCAAAGCGGGGGTATCGCCGCTTTCGACCTTTTCGACGACGGATCGATGAGACCGCTGGCGGGGTCCCCGTACCCGACGGGGGCGGGAACCTTCTGCATCATCGCGAGCCCGGACCGCCGGTTCGTCTATGTCGCGGCGGGGATGGGCCTCGGCATGCCGATCAGCTTCCGCCAGATGTACTCTCCGCAACTGATCACCCTGCGTGTCCAGGAGGACGGCAGCCTGCGGCCCGTGGGTGAGCCGCTCGCCCTGCCGCGGCGGTTCACGCCGGTGTCGATGGCGCTCTCCGCTGACGGCCGCAATCTCTATCTTGGTGTCGGTCGTGGACCCGCCGGGTTCTTCGGCGGCAAGCTGGCTCATTTCCGAGTCGATGAGCAGGGGATTCCTTCTCCGGTCGGAGATCCGGTCCGACTGGGACGACTCACCGACGGTGCGGCGCAGCCGATCATCTCACCTGACGGCACGCACGTGTACGTTGCGAGCGCCATCGCGAAGTCGGTGGTTCGTCTGCGGATCCGCGAAGACGGCAGTCTGTCCGACCCCGTCGATCGGGTCCTGTCTTCGGGCGTCTTCCCGATTACGCCCGGCATTTCGCCCGACGGCCGCTTCTTGTATGTGGCCAACGAGCATTCGCAGTCGATCACCGGATTTCGGCTCCACGAGGACGGCTCACTCGACGAACTCCCCGGGTCGCCGTACCCGACGGGCAAAATTCCACACAACCCCGCGTTCAGCAAGGACGGGCGCTTCGTCTACTTCGCCAACACGTTCACCAACACCATCACCGGTTACGAGATTCAAGCCGACGGTGCACTCCAGCCGACTCCGGGTTCGCCCTACGAGACGCCCGTAGGACCCGCGACGGTGACCCGCTCCACCGACGGCAACTGGCTCTATCTGGTGTCCTCACCGGTCTTCAAGGACGGGTCACACGTCTTCGTGACCAGCTATCACATCGAGGGTGACGGTCGACTGGTGCCGTCCGGCCATCGCCCGGAACCGACCGGCCTGCGATTCGCCGACGGCCCCAGCGCCATCGCGCTGCCGATCGGCTGAGCCCGACCCTCGGAGTCCAGCGAGGAGGCCGGTAGTTGTGTCGACAACTACCGGCCTCTTCGCTGTTCGCTCACCAGAACCGAGCTATTCGCTCACCAGAACCGATGCGGCCGAAAACAGCAGCCCGGTGTTCACCGGTTCTCGGCTGTCCGCTTCCAATCGGCCGTCGTCGGCGACGCTGTAGCTGCGCAATGCCACGAAAGGGGTGGGCGCGGAGCCGATGATGTCGACGGCGTGGAGCGCACGCCCGTCGGAAGAAATGAGCACCTGCCCCGGGACCGTCCCGAGGGGCCCGCCCGGGTACGGTGAGCCTGGAAGTTCGCTCAGCGAACCGTCCGACTGCACCTCGTAGCCGGTGACGTTGTTGGACAGGGCATTCGGTGTGTACAGGAACCTGCCTTCCGGAGAGATGGTGAGCCCGTGCGGAGTTGACCCGGCCCGGAACGGCGACCCGGTCACTTCGCGCAGGCTTCCGTTCGACTCGATCCGAAACGCCGAGATGTTCCCCGTGAACTCGTTGGAGGTGTACAGATACCTGCCATCCGGGGAGATGGTCGGACTCACCGGACCACCGCCGCAGGCGAACTCTTCCCTCGCCTCCGACAACGAGCCGTCCGAATGCAACTCGAACCGCCTGATCGTCCCGCCGAGATAGTTGGCCACGTAGACGTTGCGGCTGTCGGGTGAGACCACCAGCATCGACGCCGGGATTCCACCGAGATCACCCAGCGGACCGGCCGGAACCGAATAGCCCAGTTCGACCGGCACTCCATCCTGCTGCAGAGCATAGGACCGCAGGGTCATGCCCCCGCTGAGGCTCGGTCCCGTGGCGAGCACGAGATGACGACCGTCGGGGGACAGATTCATGCTCAGCGGGGCTTCCGGCACAGCCACGGGTGTGCCGGGTACGGGCGTCAACGAGCCACCGGGGCCGATCGAGAACACGACGATCTCGGTGGCGGGCCCGGCGGAGACGGTGTAGAGAAACCGACGGTCGGGCGAGACCTTGATCGTCAGCGCACCGAAGCCGGTACGGATCGGTGTTCCCGCGATCTGCTGTGGCGCGGCTCCCGCTGAGACTTCGTAGCCGATGACATTGCCGGTGGCGGCTGCCGACAGGTACAGGTGGTCGACGGCGGCGCCTGGCTCGGCCGTTGCCGACCCCGACCCCATCGGAAGGGGTGCCATGAGCGCTGCCACCGCGGCGATCGTGCCGACACCGGTGCGACATCGAGACCGACGGTCGGCCGAGTTTCTTTTCATGATTCTCATGATCGGTTTCCGTTCACTTGATCGGAGCGGAGCGAGCGCTGTCACGGGGTCTTCACCATCGTCGGCCCGTCACCGAAGACGACCCCGGTATCGACCGCCGGCATGCTCGACGGTGCGAGGCTGCCGTCCGCGCGGACGTCGAAGGTGTGTATCCGCGAGGTCACGTTGATGGTCAGCGTGTCGGCGGCGTAGAGGCGCTTTTCGTCGTCACTGAGCACGGCCATGCCCGGGCCCGAACCGATCGGCGCGGAATACGGCGAGTTCGGCAGCGGAGTGAGAGCGCCGTCCGCGCCGATCGAGAACCCGGCGACCGAACCACCCGCGACCTGCGGGACATAGACCCGAGTCCCGTCGGCGGTGACCACGGCCGCGTGCGGCATGGTGCCCGCGGGATAGGGCGAGCCGGGCGTCGGGGTCAGTTCACCGTTCGGCCCGATGGCGAACCCGGAGATCTTGCCGCCCTGCTCCTGACTGACGTAGACGAATCGTCCGTCCGGCGTGTACCCGGGGTTCACCGGAACGGTACCGGCCGCCACCGGCTCGCCCACGGCGGTCAGTTCCCCGTTCGCGCCGATCCTGAAGACGGTGACGGTACCGTCGACGACACTCGTCCAGTGCAGGAATCTGCCGGTTGGGTCCACTGTGACCATCGGAGCCAACCCCAGACCTGCGACCTCCAGGGTGGAGCGCGGTGAGAGCGCCCCGGTGGTCGAAATCGCGTAGGTGCTGATCTTGCCGGGTGCGCCACCTTGACCGACGAACAACAGTCGCCCGTCGGGGCTTACCGCAGACGTGGCGACCGGGCCACCATTCATCGGGACCTCGGCACCCGGAATCGGAACCATCGAACCATCCGCGGAAATGCGATACCCGGTGACCCGCTGCGTGCCCACTTGTGTCACGTACACGTTGTTGCTGCCCGGTGCGTTCACCACCGAAAAGATGCCGGGCCCTACGGAGAACGGCGATCCGGCCACCGGGGCGAGCGCCCCGTCCGGCGCGATATGTAAGACGGCTACGTCGCCGGCGAGCGTACCCGCCAGCGTCAGGAACCGAGAGTTGTCGTCGGGGGCGGCAGAGGCACCCGACGTCGCGCCCGCGCTGGTCAGCAAGAGCACCGTGAGCACTGCGGCGGCTTTCTTGATCCCTGCCACGCCCTGGGGAATATGTCTACTACGCACGAAAGTCGTCACTGACTCTCCTCATGAAGCCGTTCATCGCGAACGGAATTTACACTTGACCATTGGTACGACGAGATCTATTTCCATTTCCAGGAATCGTCACACACCGATCGCCGCATGAATCGCTAACGTGCGGAACAGCAATCACTCCGCTGCGGCATACGAAACCGTAACGCGCGTCACACTCGAAGACAATTGGCGATCAGGAAAGGCTGAATTCACCGTTATCGAATCGAATAGCCGACGACCCGGCCCGCAGCCACACCTCGCAATTAATCCGAAACGCCATATATTGTGATCGAACAAAATTTCAAACGTACTATTTCGATCAAACACACAAAGAAATCGTGGCACTGGAGATCGGCGCGCCACAACTATCGAGGGCACTACACGGACGCACACGGCCCACGCCGGCCCCCGAGAGCGATACCGTGCATAGGGCGAAGGCGAAGCATATATAATGCTCAACACTCGCCCATGCTCGAGTCGGACAGAGTGGTCCAGCCTGGGCAAGGAGGTCGACAGTGCCCGAACCGAATGATGAACAGGTGCCCGACCTCACGGTCAGCTACAGATCCACCGACCGCGAGGCCGCGCACAGGCGACTGACGCAGACCTTCGCCGAGCATGTCCTACGAATCGAGCGAGATCGCGACCTGGACTTCCGCTTGGACGTCGTGCCGTCGCAGCAGTTCCTCATGAGCCGCATCCGGTTCGGCGCCGCCGTCGGCTTCGAGGCGCCACCGATGCAGTCCTGCTACCAGATCAATATTCCGCTCGACGGCTCGGCCACGCTGACCCAGCGCAACGCCCAACGGACGGTACGGGCCGGGGCGGGTGGGCTGGCAATGCATCCTGGCGCGCCCCTGCTCTTGCGATGGGAGGAGCAGACATCGCAATACGCGATCAAATTCCCGCGTGCACCATTGGAGGCACACGCCGCGAAACTCGCCGGTCTGCGCGGGGCCGAAAGCATCGAGTTCGACCTGTCGTTCGATCTGACGAGCAGCGCGGGGAGAGCGCTGGTCGCCAGCGCGGATTTCGCCTACACCGAACTCGCCCGACCCGGCGGCCTGGCATCGTTCCCTTCGGCCAAACGGGAATTGGAATCGATGTTCATGACCCAGCTCCTGTGCGTCGTACCCAATCAACTCAGTGCCCTACTCAACCGCGGCGAGACAAGCACCCGGCACGCCAAGATCCGCGAAGTGATCGACTACATCGATAGCCACCCCGACCTGCAGCTGAGTATCACCGACCTCGCCGAGTTGGCCGGGCTCGGACCTCGGGCGCTACAAGCCGGCTTCCGGCAGGTCGTCGGCGTCTCACCCAGCGCGTATGTGCGTGGCATCCGTTTGGACCGCGTCAACCAGGACCTCGTCAACGGCCGTGGCTCGGTCACCGATATCGCCGCGCGCTGGGGTTTTTACCACCCGGGCCACTTCGCCCGGCACTACCGCACCCGGTTCGGTATCAGCCCATCGGAAACGCGGCGACGAAGTAGGTGACAGACCCGACTTCATGCCTCACTGGCCGAGCGAAACGCAACCGTCGGCATGCCTCTGCTGCCGGACAGCAATCGCGATACTAGGACTCCTACATGACTACCTTCGTCAGGGGAAGCCGCGAGCTTTATCGATGGTCGCTGGGCCACCGGTGACGGTGACCCCATCACCACCGTCAATCCCGCCACCGGCCTGCCTGTGGCGACCACTGCGTCCAGCGGCCCCACCCAGGTGAGCGCGGCGACCTCCGCCGCGCGCCACGCCTTCGACGGTGGCGAGTGGAGCCGCCTGACTCCGGCCGAACGCGGCGCCCTGCTGCACCGCCTGGCCGACCTGCTCCAACAGAACCGGGAAGCACTGGCCCAGGCCGCGGCCACCGAGATCGGCACCCCGATCAGCAGCGGACCCACCCTCCACGTCGACCTACCCGGTCATTGCCGGGAGCGTCAGGCGAAAGTAGGGCTGTCCGATACGAAGCTGGCGAATGCCAGACTCCGTGTCTTCCACTGCCCTTCACGCTTGACGAATTCGAACGCGTACGTGCCGGACAGCAGAACACGAGTACCGTCCGAGGTGAGACGGAAGTAGAAGACATCGGTGGTCGCGGACGCGGTATCACCTTCGACATCGATCACCGGATTGGTGATGTGGTGATGACACTGCGGAACTTCGCGCCATACCTTCCGCACCAGTTCTCGCACGCCGTCGGTGCCGTGGCCCTGCCCGCGCGGCAGCAGATAGTCCGCGTCTTCGGACCAGATGCTCATGAAAGTGGCTTCGTCCTGTTTGTCGATGCCGTGGCAGTACTTCGCCATCAGCATCTTGATCTCCTCGAGGTCGACGACCCATTGGATCTTCTGCTCCAGTCCGGTATCGAGATTCGTCATGGTGTTCGGTACGACTTTCGACTCGTATGAATTCGGGTGATGCAGTGGTGGCTATTGGTAGGTGATGACCCCGCGGATGTTCGTTCCGTCGTGGAGGTCCTTGTAGCCCTGCGCGACGTTGTCGAGGGTGTAGGTGCGGGACACCATCTCGTCGAGCTTCAACGAGCCGGACCGATACAGGTTCAACAGTCGTTTGATATCCCAATTTCCGTTCGTCGCCCCGAACAGAGAGCCCTGCAGACGCTTCTGGGAAAGGGTCAGATCGTGCAAAGAAATGGGGACGCCCACAGCGTCGTGCTGACCGATCGCCGTGACAACGACGGTTCCGGCTTTTCGGATCGCCGAGAAGGCCTGGGCCACGTGTTCGGCCTTCAGAATTCCCACTGTCACGATGGCTGAATCCGCGCCTTGGCCGTTCGTGAACCCGCGCGCGATCTCCGCGGCCTCTTCCATGGTCGCCACCGAGTGGGTGGCACCGAAGGTCGCCGCCTTCTCCCGCTTGAACGCCACCGGGTCCACCGCGATGATGTTCTCGGCACCACCGAATCGAGCGCCCTGCAGTGCACTCACACCGATTCCACCGACTCCCATCACGATGACGGTGTCGCCGGGCCGCACGGCGGCCGAATTCACAGCCGCACCCCATCCCGTGCTGACCGCACAGCCGACCAGACATGCCTTGTCGAGCGGAATGTCCTTGTCCACCTTGGTGACCGAGTCCAACGACGCTGTCGTGGTGTCCACGAACGTCGAGATCCCGCACAGTTGTCCCACCGGCCGTCCGTCCGGAAGGTGCAACCGGTAGGTGCCGTCGGTCCACCGTGGCCCCGCCAAGATTCCGGCTGCGAGGTCACACAGGTTCGACATTCCCGTGGCACACCAACGACAGTGCCCACAGGACGGTATGGCCGAGAAGACGACATGATCGCCTTCTTCGATGCCTTTGCTGTTGGGCCCCACTTTGGTGACGATTCCGGCACCCTCGTGTCCGAGTGCGAAGGGGCAACCGGTCAGCGGCGAATCACCTGTCACGTGATGGTCGTCCGAATGACACATGCCGGAGGCGACCATTTTCACCTGCACCTCGTCGGGTCGAGGATCATCCAATTCCATGTCGACGACATCGAGACTTCCGGGAGATTCCCAGATGATCGCACCTCGTACCCGCATGACTCATCTCCTCACCAGTTCTACTGTGCGACAGGGTGATTCACCTGCCGACGTCGAGCAGCAACCTTTGAGACGATGCTAGGAGCGTTGCGACGCACGTCACAATCCAGAATGCGCATACCGCCATCCCGAATGCGCTCAGCGATAGACCACAGTGACGAATGAACTGGTGCCGAGGTACCGCTCCATTTCGGATCGGCCGACACGCGACGCGCTGCTCGCCCGGCGGTTCCGGTTCGACATCGCCGAACCAGAACCGATTCGCTCGTCGGCGGTTATCGGGCGAGATTCTTGCGGAAGAACGGGACCAACTGGTCCAGTGCCTGCGAGACGTACTTGTCGACGTCGTAGAGATCGACGTGCGTCGCGCCCTCGACCTCGTAGAGCTCGGCATTGTCACCGGCCGCGGCGACCGCGTTGTCACTGAAGGGTTTGGTGACGGCAGCGGTGCCCGCGATCATCAGCAGCGGCCGAGGCGCGATCTTGGCGACATCGGCGAAGGCGTCGAACTGGTCCAATTGATCGGCGCTGCGCAGCACATACTTTCCGATGGACCGTGGGTGCTGCCCGCGCGGCGTCCGGTAGTAGTCGAAGAATTCCGCGACAGAAGGCGGCGTCGAGTCGTCGACCGAGTCCGGCAGCACCGGAACCATCGGAATCTCCTCGCCTGTGGCCTCCGCGATGCGCGCGGCACCAGCCTGCGCCACCAGTTTCGCGAAACCCTCCGGGTCTGGTTGCTTGAAGAAGGCCGCACCATCGGCAGCACTCACCGTGGCTACCGCCCTTATCCGGTGATCGGTCTGCGCCGCGTACGGTACGTATCCGCCGGAAGCACAGATGCCGAGGGCGCCGATCCGTTCCGGGTCGACCTCGTCCCGGGTACTCAGGTAGGTGACCGCGTTGCGGACGTCCTCGGCGCGCTGGAACGGATTCTCCAGCCCACGCGGCTCTCCCTCGCTTTCACCCTGGTAGGCGGCATCGAACGCGAGAGTGACGAACCCCTGTTCAGCCAGGGCGCGGGCGTAGATGCTCGACGTCTGCTCTTTGACGCCGGTCAGCGGATGACTGACAACGATGGCCGGTGCTCGGCCGTCGACCGAGTCCGGGGTGTAGAGGTGACCGGCGAGTTGCAAACCGCTGCTGTTGAAACGAACATCAGACTTGGTGGGCATGATCTCTCCTCGTCCTCGTTGTTCCGATCCGGAGTTCGGATCGATATCTCCATCGTGCGTACTTCGATACCCTCGCGGCAGGGAGAGAATTTCCTAGGAAGATCCTTCCCTGTGGCAATCCACCTGTGTCCGCTATGCTCGGTCGGCCCAGGAAAAGGCGTCTGCCCCGCACGAGGATCACCCGTGCGGGGCAGACGTCTGTGTGAACGGTGGCCAGGATCAGCCGGCCAGACCCTTACCGAAGAACTCGTCGAGCTTGTCCACGGCGGGGGTGACGTACTCGTCCAAGTCGTAGAGGTCGACGTGGGTCGCGCCGTCGACTACGAACAGTTCCTTCGGCTCGGCGGCCTTGGCGATGGCCTCCTCGCTGAAATAGGCGGTATCGGCCTTCGATCCGACGATCATGAGCAGCGGACGCGGGGAAATCATGGCGATCTTGGCGTACGCGTCGAACTGGGCGATGCGGTCGATGCTCTGCAACGGCCACTTGTTCTCCGAGCGCTCGTGCTGCCCGCGAGGCGTGCGGTAGTAGTCGTGGGCGTCGCGGAACAGATCCGGAGCACCTTCGAGACCTTCGGCGCTCGGCGGCGCCCAGATCTGGTAGTTCGGCTCCGCGCCCTGCGCTTCGGCGGTGCGCAGCGCACCGGCGGCGTCGAGCATCTCCTGCAGCACCGACGGGTCCTGGGTGCGACCGAGACCGTTGCTCAGGTAGTCGCCGATGTCGAGGCCGCTGACGGTGGCCACGGCCTTGATGCGGTGGTCGGTCTGCGCCGCGAAGGGCACGTAACCACCGGAGGCGCAGATGCCGAGGGCACCGATGCGGGCGGGGTCGATGTCGTCACGGGTGGTCAGGAAGGTGACCGCGGACTTGACGTCCTCGCTGCGCTGGAAGGGGTCTTCCAGGAAGCGCGGCTCACCTTCGCTCTCGCCCTGGTAGGCGGCGTCGAACACGAGCGCGGCGTAGCCCTTCTCGGCCAGGCGCTTGGCGTAGATGCTGGCGGTCTGCTCCTTCACACCACCGCCGGGGTGCGACACCACCACGGCGGGCAGGCGCTCGCCGCCGCGGTTGTCGGGGGTGAACAGGATGCCCGCCAGGCGCAGGCCGTTGCTCGGGAAGGTGACGCTTGTGCGCATCAGGCACGATCCTTTCGATGAGATCTGTTCCGGCTGGGAGCCGATGCAACAACCTTCTCTCCGGCGGAATCTGCCGACAATGGGAAAGATTCTTCCTATGAAGGGTCGAGCCCAGTAATAACTACTGGCCGTCTGTGATCGCCCGCGATTCGACCACCGCGAATTCCCGCTTCGCGACTTGTCACTGGGTTCGAGCAGGCCACCGGCCTACGATGAGGGCAGCCGGTGACCGAACCTGGGGTTCTCCCGGCACGATTCACGACCGCTGCCGGTGAGTTGCCTCGGCCGCGTTCCCGATGACGAAAAGAGACGACCATGACCGGACCGCTCGACGGCGTGCGCATCCTCGACCTCACCTCGAACTTCATGGGCCCGTTCGCGACCCTGCTGCTGGCCGACATGGGCGCCGATGTGGTGAAGATCGAGTCGACGGCCGGGGACACCACCCGCGGTGTCGGTCCACGTCGCAATCCCGGCATGGGCGCGATCTTCTTGCACCTCAACCGCAACAAGCGCAGCGTGGTGCTCGATCTCAAGTCCGCCGACGGCAATGCCGCGCTCCAGCGCATGCTGGCCTCGGCGGATGTGTTGCTCTACAGCCTGCGCCCGAAGTCGATGGCACGCCTCGGCCTGGCCTATGAGCAGGTGCGTGAGCGTAATCCGCGCCTGATCTACTGCGGTGCTTTCGGTTTCGGGCAGAACGGCCCCTACGCCGACCGGCCCGCCTACGACGACCTGATCCAGGCGGCCGTCGGCATGCCGGTCCTGCAGAGCCGAAAAACCGGTGAGCCCACCTACATCGCCACCGCGATCGCCGACCGCGTCGTCGGCATGGCGGCGGCCAACGCCATCACCACCGCTCTCTATCGCCGCGAACGCTCGGGCCACGGCCAGGAGGTGCAGGTCCCGATGTTCGAGACATTCGCTCAGTTCGCCATGGGCGATCACCTCTACGGTCACACCTTCATTCCGTCGATCGGCACCTCCGGCTACGCCCGGATGATGAACTCCGACCGCCGTCCGTACCGGACCCGTGACGGCTATCTCGGCGTGAACGTCTACACCGACAAACACTGGCACCGATTCTTCGCCCTGGCAGGCAAGCCGGAGATGGCGCGGGACCCCCGCTTCGCGGATATCGGCGGCCGCACCGAGAACATCGGGCTGCTCTACCGATTCCTCGCCGAAGTGCTCGAAACCAGGACGACGGCGGAGTGGGTGCAGATCCTGTCCGAAGCCGACATCCCGGCCATCGAGATGAACACCCCTGAAACGCTTATCGACGATCCACACATGAAGAACGTCGGCTTCTTCATCGAAGAGGAACACCCGACCGAAGGCCTGCTGCGGTCGCTGGGCATCCCACAGCTGTGGAGCGAGGACACACCCGAATTGCGTTATCCCGCACCGCGTCTGGGTGAGCATTCGGTGCAGGTGCTCACCGAGTACGGCTTCGCCACCGACGAGATCGATCGCCTGGTGACTGCCGGTGCGGCCTTCACACCTGACACCCTGCCTCCGCGGAAAAATGGGTGATGACATCCGGAACGGCTGTCGCTACGTCGGCAGCACGACGCCCGGTGTTGCCGACAGGAGAGTGGACGTCCGGCAGAGTGTGGCCCATCCGCTCTCGCTTGGTACGCAGATATTCCACATTGTGCGGGTCGGCGGCCACTGTAAGTGGCACGCACGAATGCACTCGAGTCCCCCTTTCCGCCAGAGCGATCGCCTTGTCGGGATTGTTCGTCAACAGCTGCACCGCGGTGATGTTCAGTTCGCCGAGGATCTGGGCGGCGGCGCCGTAGTCGCGGGCGTCGACCGGAAGACCGAGTGCGAGATTCGCATCGACGGTGTCGGCGCCGTCGTCCTGGAGGCGATAGGCCCGGAGCTTGTCGGCCAGACCGATGCCCCGGCCTTCGTGTCCGCGCAGGTAGATCACGACGCCGCGGCCGTGTGCGGCGATGCGGGCCATCGCCGCGCTCAATTGCGCACCGCAGTCGCAGCGGCGGGAACCGAACACATCACCGGTGAGGCATTCCGAGTGCACGCGGGTGAGGACGGGCTCCGGGCCGGACACATCGCCGAGGACGAGGGCGATGTGCTCGACCCCGTCCTCGACGGACCGATAGCCCACAGCGGTGAAATCTCCGGACCGGGTCGGTAGCCGGGTTTCGGCGACCCGCTCGATGAGGCGTTCGTGTGCGCGCCGGTATCGCACCAGGCTCTCGATGGAGATCATCGCCAGCCCGTGCTCGTCGGCGAAGGATCGCAAGCTCGGGCCGCGCTTCATGGTGCCGTCGTCCTCGACCAGCTCGACGAGCACACCCACCGGCGGGAGGCCCGCGAGCCGGGCCAGGTCGACGGCGGCCTCGGTGTGCCCGCGCCGGACCAGTACCCCGCCCGCGCGGTAGCGCAGCGGGAAGATGTGACCGGGCCGGTTCAGGTCCGCCGCGACCGACGACGGATCGGCGAGGACCTGGGCCGTGTGCGCCCGATCGGCGGCCGAAATACCGGTGGTGACACCAGAACTCGCGTCAACTGACACCGTATAGGCGGTGCGCAACGGATCCTGGTTGTGCGGAGTCATCAACCCGATGTCGAGGCGGTCGAGCCACTCCCCCGCCATCGGCACACAGATCACACCGCTGGAGTGCCGGACGGTGAACGCCATCAGCTCCGGAGTGGCTTTCGCCGCGGCGAAGATGATGTCGCCCTCGTTCTCCCGGTCCTCGTCGTCGACGACGACCACGGGTTTGCCCGCGGCGATATCGGCGATCGCCCGCTCCACCTCGTCGAACCGAACCCTGTTGTTCATCGCCATCCTCCTGACTGCCCGGTCATGGGCGAGCACACGTCAATCTCGTTGCAGTACCAGCGCATTGGCCATGCCGCCGGCCTCACACACGGTTTGCAGGCCGTACCTTCCGCCGTTGTCCTCCATGGCGTGCAGCATGGTGGTGAGCAGCCGGCAGCCGGTGGCGCCGAGTGGATGACCGAGCGCGATCGCACCGCCGCGCGGGTTCAGCCGGTCGAGGTCGGCGTCGAGTTCGTCGGCCCAGGCCAGCGGCACCGACGCGAACGCCTCGTTCACCTCGACATGGTCCATCTCGTCGAGTCCGAGCCCGGTGCGCGCGAGCAGTGTCTTGGTGGCCGCGATGGGTGCGGTCAACATCAGCAGCGGGTCGTCACCGCAGGCGTGGAATCCGTGGAACCGGGCGCGGGGCTGCCACCCCATCCGCCGGGCGGCGCGTTCGCTCGCGATCAGCACCGCGCTCGCGCCGTCGGTCAGCTGAGACGAGTTCGCCGCCGTGACCCGCCAGTCGAGCTCGGGGAACCGCGCGGCGAGTTCGTCGGTGCGGAACGCCGGGGCCAGCGCGCCGATCTTGTCGGCGGTGGTCCCAGGCCGAATCGTTTCGTCACAGTCGACCACGGTTCCGGTGCCGGGCACGGTGATCGGCACGATTTCCCGCTTGAACGCACCAGCCGAATCCGCGGCGTGCGCCAGTTCGTGTGAGCGGGCGGCGAATTCGTCGAGCCGGTCCCGTCCGATTCCCCAGCGCTGCGCGACGAGTTCGGCCGCGATGCCCTGGGATACGAGGCCGGGCGCGTACCGCTCGGTCACCGACGAGCCGTAGATGTCGGCGCCCTGCCGGTTGGAGCCGATCGGCACCCGGCTCATCGATTCGACACCGGCCGCGATGACGATGTCGTAGGAACCCGCCATCACCCCCTGGGCGGCGAATTGCAGCGCCTGCTGACCAGAACCACATTTGCGTTCGATCGTCACCGCGGGCACGTGTTCGGGCAGGCCCGCGGCCAGCCACGCCATCCGGCCGATATTGCCGGACTGCTCCGCGGACTGCGTCACACAGCCCACCAGTACGTCCTCGACCTCACCCGGATCGACGGCGGTCCGGTCGATCAGTGCCGAGACCACCTGGGCGAGCAGCTCGACGGGATGAACATCGGCCAGCGCACCGCCGACGCGGGCGCGCCCCATGGGTGAGCGCACCGCATCGATCACGAAGGCCGGGTTCACCACCGCGACACCACCAGCTTCTGATCGGTGAAGAAGTCCAGCGGTGCGGCGCCGCACACATGCGAGTCGCCGTAGAAGGATTCGCCGTATCCGCCCATCGTCACGTTGGCCGGCGGAGCGGGGAAGGCGTTGACACCGACATTGCCCGCACGCACGCGGCGTTCGAACTCGGCGGCGACCGCGCCGGAGGTGGTGAAAATCGAGGCGGCGTTGCCGAATTCGGTGTCGTTGGACAGTGCGATCGCGGTTTCGAGGGAGTCGACGCGGTGCACGTTGATCACCGGGCCGAACAGTTCGCGCCGTTCCACCGCTTCCCTCGGGTCGAGTCCGGCGACGATCGTCGGGCCGACGAAGTAGCCTGCCTCGGTCTGCGCCCCACCGGTCGGCTTGACCTTGCGGCCATCGAGAATGATTGTCGCCCCAAGGTTTTCGGCTTCGGTGAGCGCACCAAGGATGCGTTCCTTGCTCGCCGCGCTCACCACCGGACCCATGGTGACGCCCTCATCGGCCCCGGCGCCGACGACGATCTGCTCGGCGCCGGCCACCAGTTTCGCCATCAGCGCGTCGTAGATCTCGCCGATCACGATGACGCGGCTACCGGCCAGGCAGCGCTGACCGGCCATGCCGTACGAGGACGACAGGATGCCCGCGGCGGCCCGGTCGAGGTCGGCATCGGGCGCGACGACGATCGGGTTCTTCGCACCGCCGTTGGCCTGCACCCGCTTGCCCGCCGCGGCCGCCTGCGCGTAGATGGCCTTGGCGGTCGGCGAGGACGTGATGCACGAGACCGCGCGCACCGCTGGGTGCGCGATCAGATGCTGGACGACATCGGCGCGGCCGTGCACGAGATTGAGCACACCCGCCGGCAGTCCGGCCTGCTGCAGCAACCGGATCGCCGCACTGGAAGCGATCGGGTCCTGCTCGGATGCCTTGACGATCAACGTGTTTCCGGTGACCAGCGCCCACGCCGAGAACTGCACCGTGTTCATCACCGGGAAGTTCGACGGCGTCACCGCGAGGCACACCCCGAGCGCCTCACGCACCCGGCGGGCGTCGAGGCCGGTGGTGACGTTGACGTTCTCACCGTGGTACAGCATCGGCGCGGCGATGGCGGTTTCGAGGAAGTCCATAGCGCGGGCGACCTCGCCGCGGGCTTCGTCCAGTGTTTTGCCCTGATCGCTGGTGATCACCCGGGCCAGTGCCTCGGTGTTGTCTTCCAGCAGCCCCCGCATCCGGTAGAGGAGGCGGACCCGGTCCGACAGCGGGCGCGCGCTCCACTCGGGGAAGGCGCGCTGGGCGGCCGCCACAGCGGCGTCGGCGTCGGCGATGGAGGCCGGTGCCACCTCGGCGATGCGGTGGCCGGTGGCCGGGTCGAAGACCTCGATGGTCGCCGTGCCCGATCCCGGCCCCCATTCCCCGTCGATCAGGTTGGCGGCGATCGAATCCAGTTCTGTGAACGTCACTTCGGTTGTCTCCTTCTCGAGAAATCTGTGGTCTTCAGGCACGCAGCAGGTCGGCGGCCTTTTCGGCGATCATCACGACCGTGGCGTTGGTGTTGCACGAGACGATCGACGGCATCACCGACGCGTCGGCGACACGGAGGTTTTCCACGCCGTTGACCCGCAGACACGGGTCGACGACCGCGCTCGGGTCCGCCCCCATCCGGCAGGTGCCGGACAGATGGAAGAAGCTGCTCACCGCGTCGTGAATCGCACGCTCGAGGCCCCAGGGGCTCAGCTGCAGCAGCACCGCTGCCTCCGATACACCGCCCCACTCGTCGAACGCACCGGTGCGCACCAGGCGGTCGACGGTCTCGACACCCGCGACTAGCTGGTCGTAGTCACCCGGTTCGCTGAGGTAGCGGGGGTCGATCACCGCAGGCACGTCGGGGTCTGCGGCGACCAGCCGGACGGTGCCCCGGCTGCGTGGCCGCATGTGCCCGATGCCGAAGGTGAAACTGTTCGCGACGGGCTGCTGCCAGGGCAGGTGGTAGTCGACCTGGATCTGCACGATCTGCAATTCCGGCCGGGTCTGTGCCGGGTCGGTCGTCAGGAACAGCGTCGACTCGGCGTAGTTGCCGCTGGGCGGGGGCAACGGGCGTTGGGCCCGCATTCGCACCCCGGCGAGCATGATGTGGTCCTGCAGGTTCTCGCCCACCTCGGGCGCGTCGACGACGGGTTCGATGCCAACGCGCGAAAGCGCCTGGGCCGGACCGATTCCCGACAGCATCAGCAAGCGCGGTGAGTCCACCGCCCCGGCGCAGAGCACCACTTCGACGGCGGCGCTCGCTTCGACCGACTGCCCTTCCCATACGTACTCCACGCCTGTGCACCGCGTGCCACGCATCGTCAGCCCACGCACCAGGGCGCCGGTGCGGACGGTCAGGTTGGGCCGACCGATCGCCGGACGCAGGTACGCGGTGGCGGTGCTCTGCCGGCGCCCGTCCTCGAGCAACAGGTCGTGGCACGCGGCACCGAGCAGTTCGCCGGTGTTGAGATCGTCGACGACCCGGTACCCGGCGTACTGGGCGGCCGCGAGGTACGCGGTGGTCAGGGGATGTGGTGAGCGGATCGGCTGCGGTCGCAACGGGCCGCCCCGGCCGCGGTGGCGCGGGTCGCCGTCCGGAACATGCTCGCTGCGCAGGAAATACGGCAGGACATCGTCGTAGCCCCAGCCTTCGGCGCCTGCCCGCACCCACTCCTCGAAGTCGAGCCGGTGCCCGCGCAGGTGTGCCATCACATTGATCGATCCGGACCCACCGAGGACCTTGCCGCGGGTGGCGGGAATGCTGCGTCCCGTGACCGCTTGTGTGGTGGTCGCGTAACCCCAGTCGGCGTCGCCGCCGATCAGACTCGGCCAGGCGGCGGCGGTCTCGACGTCGGCCCGCTGTTCGGTACCGCCCGCCTCGAGCAGCAGCACCGACACCGCCGGGTCCTCGGTGAGCCGGGCGGCGACGACACATCCCGCGCTGCCGCCGCCGACCACGATGTAGTCGTAGGTACTCATCGCCGGTTCTCGCGTCCCGTCACAGGTTCACCACGACGGTCTTCAGCTCGAGGTACTCGTCCAGGTTCTCCCGGCAGGTCTCGCGGCCCCACCCGGACTGCTTGTACCCGCCGAACGGGAGCGCGGCGTCGACGGCCTGATAGCAGTTGACCCAGACCTGGCCGCTCTCGAGCTCACCGGCGAACCGGTGAGCTCGGCTCACATCGCATGTCCAGACGCCCGCGCCGAGCCCGAAGTCGGTGTCGTTGGCCGAGGCGAGCACCTCGTCCTCGGTATCGAAGGGGATCACCGACAGGACGGGGCCGAATATCTCCTCACGCAG
Source organism: Nocardia sp. NPDC050378 (assembly GCF_040655675.1). Lineage (NCBI taxonomy): Bacteria > Bacillati > Actinomycetota > Actinomycetes > Mycobacteriales > Nocardiaceae > Nocardia > Nocardia sp. NPDC050378. The sequence goes on along the minus strand of NZ_JBFAKI010000006.1, from coordinate 353,697 downwards.
CAGGCGCGACTGCCGATCGACACCGGTGAGCACGGTCGGTTCTACGAAGAATCCCTTGTCGCCGTGTCGATTTCCACCTGCCACGACCTCCACGCCCTCGGACCGGCCGAGTTCGAGATAGCCGAGTACCTTCTCCCGGTGCTCGGCGGAGATCAACGGTCCCATCTCACTGGCCGGATCGAGGCCGGGCCCGAGCGTGATGGCGCGGGCGCGCTCGGCCAGCCCCGCGACGACCTCGTCGTACACGCCGCGCTGCGCGTACAACCGGGAACCTGCCACGCAACTTTCCCCCTGGCAGGCGAAGATCGCCAGCGCAGAAGACGGGATCGCCTTGTCGAGGTCGGCGTCGTCGAACACGATGTTCGGTGACTTGCCGCCCAATTCCAGCGAAACACGCTTGAGCGTGTCCGTCGCGGCCCGGGCGATCACCTTGCCGGTCGCCACCGAGCCGGTGAAGGTCACCTTGTTCACGCCGGGGTGACGCACCAGGGCGGCGCCGACAGTCTCGCCGTAACCGGTGACGTAGTTGACAACGCCCTCGGGGATACCGGCTTCCAGCGCCAATCTCGCCAGTAACGCGATCGAAAGTGGTGTCTGTTCAGCGGGTTTCACCACGATGGTGTTACCGGTGGCCAAGGCGGGCGCGAGCTTCTTCACCGTCATCAGCAACGGCAGGTTCCACGGCACGATCGCAGCAACCACGCCGAGCGGCTCGCGCACCGTGTACGCGTGGTACGGGCCGCCGAAGTTCATCGGGAACGACACCGGGATGGTATCGCCGGTGATCTTGGTCGGCCAGCCCGCGTAGTACCGCAGGATGTCGATCGACAGCGCCACATCCACATACCGTGCCTCCGCGATCGGCATGCCCGCGTCCAGCGCTTCCAATTCGGCGAGTTCCCCGGCATGGGCCTCGAGGAGATCGGCGAGTCGCCAGATCAGCTTGCCTCGTTCCTGCGGGGTGAGCAGGCGCCACGGCCCGCGCAGCGCCGCCCGGGCGGCCGCTACCGCGCGGTCGACGTCTTCGCTGTCCCCGGCGGGTACCTGAGCGACGACGGCGCCCGTCGCCGGATCCTCGACCGCGAGCGTGCGGCCCGAACAGGCCTGCACCCACTCACCGCCGATCGACATCTGTTGTGCCTCGGCGACCCGCGTGCGCAGGGCGTCGGAGTGCAGGGTCATGGTCATAGCTGCAAATCCTTTGTCGATGGTCCCCGGCCACCGCGGGCGCGACGGCCGGGGAACTCGGGTCAGACGGAGACGGGTGTGGTGGTCGCGGTGAAGTTCTTCATCAGCGGGAAGACCTCGCTGCCCATGCGTTTGATGTCCTCGACGTAGTCGGGGAAGATCAGCATGTAACCGGCGACGCCGTCGATCTCGGCCCATTCGTCGAGCTGGCGGGCGATGCCGGCCGGTGAGCCGGTGATGAAGTCGGTCGACATCTGGACCGCGCCCTTGCGGTCCATGCTGGCCAGGATCTCGGAGGTGCCGCCCTGCGCGGTATCGGTCACCGCGCCGCTCACCATGTACTCGATGGCGGCCAGGTCGGCGTGGTCGACATAGTTCTGCAGTTTGGCCTCGGCCTCCTCGTCGGTGTCACCGATGACGACGCCGAGCGCCACGTACGGCTTGATCGTCCGGCCAGCTTCCTCCATCTGCGCGCCGAATCGGTCGACGACCCCGCGCAGCGCTTCCTGCCCGCCCCAAGCCAGGCGGAAGGAGTAGTCCGCGTACTTGGTGGTGAACTTGATCGCGTCGTCGGAGGCACCGGCACACACGATGTTCATGTGGCGCGGCGGCTTCGGGCCCATCCGCAGGTCCTCGTACTGGAAGTATTCGCCTTGGAAGTTGGTGACGCCGTTCTCCCACAGCTCGCGCACCACCTGGCAGTATTCGCCGGCGTACTGCCACCTGTAGTTGTTGTAGTCGTAGCCCGGCCACACCTTCAGCACCTCGAGCTCGCGCGGATGCCAGCCGCCGGGCACGATATTGAGCGAGAAACGACCGTCGCTGATGGAGTCGATGGTCATCGCCATCCTGGCCGCGATCGCGGGATGGATGGCCAGGATATTGACCGAACCGATGAGCTTCATCGCGGTTGTGTCCCTGGCCAGCGCCGCCATTTGGGTCATCGACTCGAGCGCGTCGTCCCAGAAACCGGTGGTGCCCCCGTGTCCGCGCAGACACGACAGCGACAGCGCGAACGAGAAGCCGTTCTGCTCACCGGTCTGCACGATCTCGCGCATGTGCTCGTAGGTGGGCGAGTACTGCGGCGCGGTCTCGGACATGATGTAGCCGTTGCGCGCACTCGGGATGAAGATGCCGAATTCCATGGATATTCCTGTCTTTCGTGGTGGACGGTGATTACCGGGGCCGGACGGCGATGGCGTCGATCTCCACCCGGCAGTCGCCCGCGATGCCGACGACGAAGGTTGTGCGCGCGGGGAACGGGCCCGGCGCGAAGACCTCGGTGTAGGCCTCCCAGAACTCCTTGCGGTAGGAGTCGTCGCTGAGGTAGCAGGTCGTTTTGACCACGTCGCGCAGCCCGCATCCCGCCGCCTTCAGCAGGCCTTCGATCTCGGCCAGCGCGATCTTGGTCTCGTTGGCGATGGTGTCGGCCTCGGGCTTGCGGTTCAGGGTCTCCAGGTCGAGGGCCATCCCGCCGGCGTAGACGTAGTCTTTCGTCGCGACGCCGGGGGTCATGCCATAGCGGGGGTAGAGCAGGTTTCCGGGGTTCAGGTACTCGGTCACGGGGTCTCTCTTCTCTTTTCGGGTGTCGTCAGCCGGCAACGCGCAGGGACGCGTCGAGCTTGCGCAATTCGGGCATCACCTCTGCGGCGAACAGCTCCAAGGAGCGGTCCACGTCGGCCGCGGCGATACCTGGCGCGCCCATCTGCAGCAGCCAGTGCTGGATGCCGTGGCTCTCCGTCAGGCGCGTCATACGCTCGATGACGCTCTGCGGTGAGCCGATCATCAGGTGGTCGCGTTCCATCAGCAGGTCCCAGGGGTCCATCTCGCGGAAGCGGGGGTCGGCCGGATCTTCGTCGGCGTCGAGCCACACACCGATTCCCCGGACGCGGCAGAGGAATTCGAAGAACTCGACGATCGCCGGTTCAGCGACCCGGCGGGCCTCTTCGTCGGTCTCCGCGATGCAGCACAGCCGCAGCACGCCGCATCCCGCCCCCAGAGCCGGAGTCACACCAGTGGTCGCGGCCACCTCGTCGCGGTAGTTCTCGAACAGGTTCGTCAGCACATTGCCGGTCGGGTACCAGGTGATCGGCCGCAGGCCCTTGCGGGCGGCGCCGACGAATCCGCTCATCGACTCGGTGACCGCGAACAGCGGCGGCGTCGGCTGCTGGAACGGCCTCGGGGTCATACCGAAGGCGAGGAGGTTGTCGTCGTCGTCCACCCAGCCCTCCGGCATCGGCGCACCGGGCGAGTGGATGAACTTGGTGCCCGGCTCGGGGAAGGTGTAGCGCTTCCCTTCCCAACGGAAGGCGTCCTCGGTCCAGATCTTGCGCACGATGGCCAGGTGTTCGTCGAAGATCTCTTGGCTGGTGTCGGCACCGTTCCAGCGGTTCGCGTCGGGGTTGAGGTTCATGACCTCGATAGGCAGGATGCCCCGCCCGAACGCCACGTCGAGCCGGCCGTCGCTGAAATGGTCGAGCAGGGCCAAGTCCTCGGCGACGCGCAGCGGGTGCCACAGCGTGAGCGAGACGGCGGCCATGCCGAACCGCAGTCGTTCAGTGCGTGCGGCAAGGTCGGTGGCCAGCATGATCGGATTGGGACTGGCGTCGGTGCCGTCGACGTCGAAGTGGTGCTCCCCCAACCAGATCCGGTCGAATCCGAGCCGGTCGGCCATCTCGGTGTGGCGACGGGTTTCGAGCATCACATCGTGCCAGGACTGCTCGCCCGAGCGGTTGGTGAGTGCGTAGAGAAGATCCAATTCCATGGTTACTCCGAGGTTCCGGGCTGTCGCCCACCGGCCGCGGTCGTGGACCGGGTAGCGAGTGGGGCTTGCGCGAGGACAGAGGGGGAGGTCGCCGATGCGTCTCATCGCCGAGTGGCAACCGTCACATCAGACTCCACGGGGCGACCCGGCTACACGACCGCGCAATTACGTATTCGCTACGTATTCCCGGACGTACGTAGCGAATACGGCACGTGGACACGAAAACGGCCGGACCCGCACGTGGCGGGTCCGGCCGTTCGTCGGACCTGAGTCATATTGTCCGGGCAGCATCGAGCTACGGCAGGGATCTTCTCGTGAAGTGCTGCCGTTCAGCTGTTTTCGTCGTCAGTCGCGGATGCGAACCGCTCGTAGCGCGGTGACCGCACCCGTGAGCCAGTCGGCGACGACCGCTGTCAACCGATCGATATCGGACTCCAGGACGTAGAGCCCGCGAGTCGGGACGACAGCCCCTAGTTCGACCAGCAGCGGGCGCAGATGAACCTCCACCGCCATCGCGTGGGCGGGCGCGCCGCCGACCATCACCGGGACCGCGACGACACCGTCCAGCGCGGGCGGACCGTAGCGGTCGAGGAACGCTTTCAGCAGGCCGGTGTAGGTGGCCTTGTAGGTCGGTGAGGCGACGACGAGCACGTCCACCGCGCTCAGCGACGCCATGTCGACGCGCACGTCCGCACTGTCGGGGTCGAGTACCGCCGGGCCGTGGTCGGCCAGTTCGACGAGCGGACCGACCTTTCCGCCTATCGACACCGCGAGCTGTTCCGCGACAGCCATCGCGACCTTCGTGGTGCGCGATGCCTGCCGTGGGTTGCCGACGACCACGCCGACCACCGGCGCCGTCACGCGCTCACCGCTGTGAAGAAGGCCCGGCGCGCGTAGGCGAGGGCGTGATCGTCCCCGGCCTGCCCCTCGACGACCGCGCCGACGACGATCACGTGGTCGCCTGCCTCGATGAACTGCTCGACCCGGCACACCGCGTAGGCCGCGCAATGCTGATCGAGGATCGGGCCACCACACGCGGCAGTAGGCGCCGACCAGACGTGACTGTCGAACTTCGAATCGGATTTCACCGCGAAATCCAACGCGACGCGTTCGCGGCCTGCGGCGATGTAGTTGACGGTGAACGCCTTACTCGCCCGCACCGCACCGAGGGTGTTGGAGCCGAGATCCAGGCACGCCAGCAGTAGCGGCGGGTCCAGCGACACCGAGCACACCGCCGACACGGTGAGCCCCTGCGGCCGACCGTCCGCGCCGGTCGCGGTGACGATCGCCGCCGGACCGGGCGCACACGCCATGATCTTCTTGAACTGCTCCTGATCGATCATTTCGTCTCCTTCGTCGCGGCGCCGGTACTGCGACCCGCCGCCCGGATTCCCTCCCGCACCCCCGGGTGATACGAACTCGCCGCCTGCGCCCACGATTCGAAGCCGAGCGTCGCCTCGAACGATCCGTTCGCCGCGATCGCGACCGCGCGTTTGATGTCACGCGCCAGCGCCGGTTCCAACGCGGCTACCGACGCCGCGAACGTCAGCGCTTCGGCCCGCGCGTCCGGCGCGAGCACGTCGGCAAGGCCGCGGGCGAACGCCTCTTCGCCGCCGAGGACAGCTCCCAGTAGCAGCGTGTGCAGCGCCCGCCCGGCGCCGAGTCGTTCGGTCAGGAACCAGGTGCAACCGCCACCGGGATGCAGACCGAGCCTGGCGAAGGTCGCGCCGAATTTCGCCGCCGGACCGGCGATGACGATGTCACAGGCGAGGGCGAAGTTCAGTCCTGCGCCGATGGCATGGCCATGGACGGCGGCGACCGTCGGATACGGCAGTTCGCGCAACCAGAGGAAGCTGTCGTAGTACGACAGTTGTCGCTCGCGGATCTGGGCAGGCGTCGCTCCGTCGACATCGAAGAGCGCGATCAAGTCGGCGCCGGCACAGAACGAGGTTCCCGTCCCGGTCACCACGAGTGCCCTCGCCTCGCTGTCGTTCCCCAGTTCTTCTGCCGCGCTGAGCAATTCCTCGCGCATCACCGGACCGATGGCATTGCGTTTGTCCGGATCGTCGAGTTCGAGTACCCGCACACCGTCGGCACGCCGTTCGAGCCGGATCTTCTGGAATTCGGGTGTCGAGCTCACGGCACTCACCGCGCGTCCGCGCGCACGGCGACCGCTTCGATCTGCACCCGCAGATCCGAGGCGATACCGAGAACGAACGTCGAGCGCGCCGGGTACGGGCCCGCGCCGAACACTCCCTTGTACGCCTCGATGAACTCACCTCGGTACGCGTCCTCGCGCAGATAGCAGGTGGTCTTGACGATGTCGCCGAGACCGAGGCCCGCGTCCGCGAGGATGGTGGCGATGTTGTCCAGGCAGATGCGTGTCTCGTCGGCGATCGTCGCCGCGTCGGCGCGCCGCTTCATCGTCGCCGGGTCCATCGCCAGACCCGCGGCGTAGACGAACTTCTCGGTTGCGGTGCCGGAGGACAGGCCCGCGGCGGTGTAGTCGCCGATCGCGGGCGGGTTCAGGTACTCGATCATGACGGTCTCCTTCGTGAGGGTCAGGGCGCGCTACTTGCGCAGGATCAGGTCGAACGGCCGGTTGTAGAGGATGTCCTCGACGACGTCGCGACCGATGGGCAGCGGCATCTCGAGGTCGGCGATGGCGAGGAACTGGTCGGCGGCCTCGCGCGGATCGAACGACGGGAAGTCCGAGCCGAAGACGAGCCGGTCGGTGACGTGGCCTTCGACGGCGAGGCGCAGCCCGTTGTAGAGCTGCCAGGTCTTCACCGGCAGGGTCGAGACATCGGCGAAGACGTTGCGGTTCTTCATCATCAGCTCGACGGTCTCGTTCATCCACGGCTTGCCGAAGTGTGCGACGAGGATGTTGGTGTCGCGGAACTCACGAGCGACCTTGTCGAGCAGCATCGGGTATGCGTACTCGTTGCAGCCGTCGGGTGCGAACACGCTCGCCTGGTGGAACATCAGGAAGATGCCGAGATCCGCGGCCGCGCGGTAGACCTCGTAAGCCTCCTCGCAGTGCGGGTGGAACCCCTGATAGGGCGGCGACAACTTCACCCCGTGCAGCCCGTATTCGGTGACGGCACGGCGCAATTCGGCAGCGGCGCCGGGCTGGGTCGGGTCGACGCTGCCCACGCCGATGGCGTGATCGCGGTTGGCGTCGAGGTATTCGCCGACGTAATCGTTGGGGACCTTCATGCCGATTCTGGCCACCTGCAAACCGAGGACCAGGAACCGCTCCACACCGGAGGCGGCCATCACCCTGGTGTGCTCGTCGAGATCGGCGGCACCGAATCCGGGTCTGCCGACGAGTTCGGTGCCGCGATCGGTCCAGACCGGCCCCAGGTGCTCGGGCAAATAGATGTGGGTGTGCCAATCACTGAACGCGCGTTCGGGCATCAGCGCCGCTCCTGTTCGCAGATGGGGTCAGTTCTCACGATCTCCTCCAAGTCTCGAAATCGGCACGCACCGGCATGTTCGTTTGCTAGTTCCGACTAGTTGGTACCTTGCGGTGACTCAGGGCGCCTTGTCAAGGGTGTACGGCGGTAAGGGCGTGGTTGAAATACATTCCGACCAGGCGGTACATGAACCTCGCCTTGCCCTTTCGCGAAGCGTATCCCCACACCTTGGCAGCGACCGCCGGATTCGTACCGAGATACGTACGATTACGGATGGCATCGTCGTCGGGAGCGCCGAAGATCTGGTGATACCAGCGCAGACCCGCCCATATCAGGAGTGATCGCCATGACGCCAGTGCCCGCCGTGACCCTGTGGCCCGTGGACGAAGGCAGCGAACCCGTGTTCCGCCGCATCGATCACCTGCCCGCCGCGGTCCACCCGTACCCGCTCGACGCCGACAACCTGCGCGACGCTGCGGTGCTGGCAGGCAGGCTGGACGAGGAGGACGACCGCACCCCGATGCCGATCCTGCGTATCGATACCACCCGGCACGCCGTGCTCGACCCGGGCACATATTCGCCGCGACCGATCGAGATCGCGTTTCCCGCCTCGGCGCGCCTGCTCGCCGGGTTGATCGCGGACGCGGTCCGGGTGGGTGTGGCCGCGGGAGCGCTCATCAGAACGGTGGACGACCCGGCCTGCCGACGGCAACTGCTCGACGATGTGACCGACCACCTGCGCCGAGACGGATTCGTCGTCGGGTTCTCGATCGACGGATGGCAGCTGTACGACGAGGCTCTGCTGCGAGTGTCGTGACTCGATCGGCGGCCGGAATTGCGCGCCGTCAGCCTTTGTCGCGGGCGTCGGCGACCCATGCGGCGATCTGAGTGCGGTTTCCGAGACCTAGTTTGGCCATGATGTGGTCGACGTGCTTTTCCACCGTGCGTACCGAGATCACCAGCGAAGAGGCGATCTCGCGATTGGTCAGCCCCCGGGCGACCAACATGCTGATCTCTTGCTCACGTCTGGTCAACGTGTCCTGTGCCGGAACCGGATTCTCACGGTATCGCGGTTGCGCCACACCGACATTCGCTCCGTCGTCGAGCGCGAGTGCGACGGCCGCGTCGGTCGACAGGCTCGCGCCCGCCGCGTACGCGCTGCGGAAACCGCGCTCGCTGGCCCGGCGCCGCATGGTGTCCTCACCGCGGAGATGGAAGGCCCACAGCCGGGGAATGCCGTCCAGCGCCATTCCCACCTTGCGCAACATCGCGTCCGCCGCGCCGAGCAGCCGGGCCGCCCGCTCGGCGTCGTCCTCGGAGGCCACGATCCACGACATCGCCTCCAGGCACACCGCGATGCCGAGCTGATCATCCAATTGCCGCTTGAGCTCAAGGGTTTCGCGCTCCAGCTTCGCCGCCGTCGCCACGTCGCCCTGGCGCAACTTCTCGATGCCGAAGGCCCACAGCGAGAACGACCGCCACCACGACTCGCCGATCCGGGTGGTGATCTCACAGCATCGGCGGTGCCAAGCCGCGGCGCGTTCGCCCTCGCCTGCCAAGCTCAGCGCGAGCCCGACCTCGAACATCGAATGTATCTCGGCGGTGCGATGTCCCAGTTCGGCGAACCGTGCGACCGCTTCCTCCAGCCGCTCGACGGCCAGGGGCAGCTCACCCTGGAACAGCGCGAGCAAGCCCCGGGTCTGGTCGACGAACGCCGACAGCAACGGGTCACCCGTCGTCGACGCGATATCGGCGGCTTCCTCGAGCAGCGGCGAGACGACCTCGTGATCGCCCTGCAGGATGGCCAGCCAGGCGTTGAGCCGCAGGACCCGACCACGCTCGATCGCCGGTTCCGGCCCGGCGGCCGCCAATCGATCGAGCCATTGCCTGGCTTCGGCCAGGAAACCCCTGGCTAGCCAGTAGTTCTCGATGGAGTAGGCCAGGCGCATACCCGCCACCGGGTCGGCGGCGAGACCGGAGTTCAGCGCCGCCCGCAGGTTCGCGTGCTCCCAGCGCAACCGTTCGAGCCACTCCATCTGGCGTGGACCCGACCAATCCGCGTCGGCGCGCTCGGCGAGGGCGACGTACCAGCGGCGGTGGCGGCCTTCGAGTTCGGCGCGCTCCTCCACATCGAGCCGACCCGCGCCGTACTGGCGAATGGTCTCCAGCATCTGGTAGCGCGGTTCCTTGGCTTCCATCACCCTGGTCAGAATCGACTTGTCCACCAGTCCCGCGACCAGGTCGAGCACTTCCTCGCGCTCGATGTCACCACCGGCTCCGACTGCCTCGGCGGCATCGAGCCCGAAGCCGCCGGTGAACACCGACAACCGGCTCCACAGCAATCGTTCGGCGGGTGAGCAGAGCTCGAAAGTCCAGTCGATGCAGGCCCGTAAGGTCTGGTGCCGAGGCGGAGCCGTGCGGCTGCCCTGGGTGAGCAACCGGTAGCGATCGCCCATGCGAGCTGACAGCTCGGCCAGTGGCAACACCCGCAACCGGACGGCCGCCAGCTCGATCGCCAACGGGATGCCGTCCAGCAGCCGGCACAGCTCGACCACCTGTGGTTGCGTGGTCGAGCTGAGGGTGAATCCGGGGACCACACTCGCCGCGCGATCGACGAACAAGCTCACGGCCTCGCTGTCGGCCGCCGCGGCGCTGCGATTCCAGCCGTTCTCGGAATCGGGGACCGACAGCGGCGGCACCGGAACCACCGTCTCACCATCGATATTGAGCGCCTGCCTGCTGGTGGCGAGGATCCGCAGCCGCGGACACGAACGCAGCAGCGCGGCGGCCAGCTCGGCGGCGGCGTCGACCAAGTGTTCGCAGTTGTCGAGCACGATCAGCATCTGCCGATCGCCGAGATATTCGACGAGGGTCTCGAGCTGCCAGCGGGCGGAGGTTTCCCGGATGCCGACCGCCGCGTTGACGGTGTGCCCCAGCAGTGCCTGGTCCTGTAGGTCGGCCAGCGCGACGATCCGGACGCCCTCGTCGAAGGCACGCGATACTTCCCGTGCCAGCTGGAACGCCAGCCGCGTCTTGCCGACGCCGCCGGTGCCGGTCAGCGTCACCAAGCGGGCACGCTCGAAGGATTGCCGCGCGGCCGCGAGCTCACGCCGCCGCCCGATGAAGCGAGTGAGGTCCACCGGCAGATCACCGGCCGCGCCACCGCCGTCCTCCGGAACAGTAACCACCACGCCACCAGCCTCGGCTATCTCGGATCGGCTACGTCGGTCGCGGCCCGGTCGTCATCGCGCATCGACATCATCGGTTTCGAGCAGGCCTTTCAGCAGGATCTCCGCGTAGATGTTGCCGATCTCCTGCGGAGACACCGGCCCGTTCAGGTCGAGCCATACGTGCGTCCAAGCGCCCATGCCGATGATGCCGAACGCCACCAGCCGGGCGGGGGCGAGGTTGCGGAAGACGCCTTCGTTCATGCCGCGCTCGATCACGTCGACGAAGTACTGCTCGAATTCGTCGCGCTTGCGCTGGATCTCGGCGAACACCTCGCCGGAGAGGAACCGCCGCTCCTGCAGGAAGACGGTGATCTCCGATTTGTAGAGCGACATCGGTTCCAGCAGCGCCTCGGCGATCAACCGCCGCAGGGTCTGCTCGGTGGACTGTCCGGTATCGGCCAAGACGTTGCGCGCGCGCCCGAGCTGGTAGTTGATGAACTCGTCGTGCACCCTGCGCAGCAGGTCTTCCTTGCTCTCGAAGTGATGGTAGAAGGCGCCTTTGGTCAGTTCGGCGCCTTCGACGATGCTCTGCACCGACGTCGCGGCATAGCCGTTGTGTTCGAACAAGCGCACCGCGCTCTCGAGCAACGCCCGGCGAGCGCCTTCGGGGTCGCGCACTCGGCGTCCGTCGGTGCGCGCGCTGCTCGCGGAGGTGGTGTTCGCGACCGCCTCGACGAGGCTCTGCACGTCGGCGGCGTCATAGCCCTTCTCCTCGAACAGACGCCGCGCACTCTCGAGCAGTGCTTGGTGATCGCGCTCCGACGGCTTGCGCTTGCGCGAGCCCTGTTTGGCACCGGGTGACTTCGCTTCTCTGGCCACAACGCCTCTCTTCTCAGGCCGGACCACGGTGCTCCGACGCTACCCATGTATACCAACGGGTTGGTAGGTTGATCGACCTTTTGCCCAGCTGGGTCGAAGAATTGCCCCTACTGCCTGCCACAATGCGCGTCGTCCCGTATGCAGCGCTCACGCACCACACCGGTCGGTACGGCAGCCTAACAAAACGAGCGACGACACGTGGCAAATCCCTCAATCGCCGATTCGATACAGGTCGGCTCGCCGCGTCTCCCCCAGCGCCCACACGCAGCCGGCGCTCACCACGCAGCACACCGCGATCATCACCGACACCGCGAGGATCCCCGGGCCGCCCGGTGCGACGAACGTGGCCGCCAGCAGCGGCCCGAGCCCGCCGCCGATCACACCGGCGAACTGGTAGGCCAGTGACACCCCGGTATAGCGCGACGAGGTCGGGAACAACTCGGCGAGCAGCGCTCCCACCGGCCCGAGGACCGCGGCGTTGAGCAGCGTCAGGCCGATCACGTAGGCCGCCAAGATCAGCGGGAACGAACCGGAGGTCACCAGCGGGACGACGGTGAAGGCGTGCACGACGGTGAGCAGGGTGGCTGTGATGTACACCGGCCTGCGACCGATCCGGTCCGACAGGGCAGCGAACAGCGGAATCGTCACCAGCATGCCCGCCGTGGCGATCATGAGGGCATTGAGCATCAGGTGTCGTGGCACGCCGTAGCGCGTGGTGGCGTAGGTGACCAGGAACGAGGTCGCCGTCGCGTAGGCCATGAACGGCCCGGCGTACACACCGATCCCGAGCAGAACCCGCATCGGCCGCTCGCGAAGCAGCGCGACCAGCGGAGCGGGACCGCCCTCGGCCGTCGCGGACTGCTGCTGGGCCACCATCACCGGGCTCTCGACGACTGCCAATCGCACGTACATGCCGATCCCGAGCAGGACAAGGGTCGCGAGGAACGGCAACCGCCAACCCCAGGAAAGGAACTGCTCCTCGCTCAACCCGCCGAGTGCGGCGTAGGCCGCGAACGACAGCAACAGCCCCACCGCCGACCCGGTCTGGGTGGCACTGCCGAACAGCCCACGTGACTTCGACGTCGCGTGTTCCACCGACATCAGCACCGCACCCGCCCACTCGCCGCCGACGGCGACGCCCTGGACGACGCGGAACAGCACAAGCAGGCAGGGCGCGAGCACACCGATCCGGTCCGGTGTCGGCACCAGCCCGATCGCCGCGGTCGCGAGGCCCATCAACGTGAGCGTCCAGATCAGGGTGGACTTGCGCCCGACGCGGTCGCCGAAATACCCGAAGACGATGCCGCCGAGGGGGCGCGCCAGGTAACCGACGGCGAGCGTGCCGAAGGAGGCGATCACGCCGACGGCCGGACTGGCGCCGGCGAAGAACACCGGACCGAAGACCAGGCTGGCCGCAGTGGCGTAGATCAGGAAGTCGTAGTACTCGATCGCGCTGCCGATAGCGCTCGCGGCGTACACCCGCCGACGTCGGCGTGCCAGCTCGTCGTCGGTCGGCGTGGTCGGTACCGGATCGGCCGGTCGTCGACCGGTGGGCAAGGTGTCCATCTGCTGCTCCAGGACTCGAGGGGTGATGCGTCGGCGCACAACCGGGGCCGGCGAATTCGCGGACCTATGTTCCGACTAGTTGGTACCTTGGAGCTATACAGCCGATGTGTCAAGGCTTTGAACTGGTAAATATCAACATTGACGTTCCGACTAGACGGTATTAAGTTGCGTTTCAGGCGGCGAGGTTTCCGCCGCACTTCCTCTCCCGGCATCTTCGAAAGGTTCTCCATGACCGGAATGTGGTTCGACGACGCCGAGCTCGGCATGCGCTTCGACACCGAGCGGCGCACCGTCACCGAGGCCGACATCGTCAATTTCTGTGGTGTCTCCGGCGACTTCCATGCCCTGCACACCGACGCGCAAGCCATGCGAGACAGCCAGTTCGGCGAGCGGATCGCCCACGGCGCGCTCATCCTGTCGATGGTCACCGGCCTGCGCGGGCGGCTGAACATCTTCGGCGACTCGCTGCTGGCGTTCGCCGAGATCCGCGGCTGGCGTTTCCTGCGGCCCGTGTTGATCGGCGACACCATCCGGGCCGCCAACCAGATCATCGAATTGCGTCCGACCTCCAAGCCCGATCGCGGAGTGATGGTGCAGCGCGTCGAGGTCTTCAATCAACACGATGTGGTCGTCCAGGAGGGTGAGATGGTTTCCCTTCTCAAGCGGGCGGTGCCGGCATGAAGGCCAGGGTCATCGATCCCGAACTGACCGAAGCTCTCACGAAACACACTGTGGAACACGGCATTTCGGACGCGCGCCTGGTGTTCGAAGCACGTACCGGGTTGTCCGGCTGGGCAGCGGCCGAGGACGAACTCGCCGAAGCCTTCGAACTCACCAGGGAAGCCGTGCTGGCCGATGCACCGGTCGTGTATGTCGTGCGGGCCGAGGCGATCCTCGGCCGTGGCGCACCGCTGGACGCGGCAGTGGCCACCGGGTTGCTCGGGGGCGCCCGCGCGCTGGCGTTCGAGCGCAGGAAGACCGACTGCTATGTGAGCGTGCTCGCCGTCGGCGCGGGCATCGAACCGACAACCGTGGCCGAGTCGATCGAGCTGCTGGTCGCCACCCGCGGCGCCAACGGCCAGATCTTCCCGCTCGGCACCGACCATCTGGGAGCGGCACTGCCATGACCATCGCACTCGTCACCGGCGCCGCGCGCGGCATCGGCGCCGCCATCGCGCACCGGCTCGCCGCCACCGGCCATCGGCTAGTCCTGGTCGACATCGATCCCGCGGTACGCGACAGCGCCGCAGCCCTGGGCGCGGTGGCCATCGAGGCCGACATCGCCACCGACCCGGGTCGCGCGGCGATCCGCGACGCCGTCCACGCCACCGGCGAACCGCTCGCCGTGCTGGTCAACAATGCCGGGATCACCCGCGACGCGCTCGTCGCGGACCTGACCGAGGACATGTTCCGGCAGGTCACCCGCATCAACCTGGGCGCGACTTACGAACTCACCAGTGCGCTGGCCGAGGACATGGCCGACGACGGCGCGGTGGTGAACATCGGCTCACGCGCACACCTCGGCAATGTCGGCCAGTTCAACTACGCGGTGTCCAAGGCTGGAATCGTCGGTCTCACAAGATCTCTCGCTCTCGCCTACGCCCCGCGCCTGCGCGTCAACGCCGTCGCGCCCGGCTTCGTCGCCACCGATATGACCGATGCGATGCCCGAACGCGTACGCGACCGCATCGTGTCGCGCATTCCGCTGCGCAGGCCGGGACAACCCGACGACATCGCGAGTGCGGTCGTCTGGCTCGCCTCCCCCGATGCGCGTTACGTGACCGGCCAGCTCCTCTACTCCTGCGGTGGGCGCAGCTACGGGTCGACGGAAGGAACGAGAACATGACCATCCCCCGACTGGTGCCGGCGGTCACGCAGGATCCGCACGCCACCGACGAGTTGCGCACCGAGGTCCGCGCCTTCCTCGCCGAACAACGCGCACGGGACACCTTTCGTGCCGCGGTCGACACGTGGTTGACCGGCTGGGACGAGGACTTCACCCGCGCACTCGCCGCCCGCGGCTGGCTCGGCATGACCGTCCCCACCGAATACGGCGGCCACGGGCGCACTTTCGTCGAACGCTTCGCCGTCACCGAGGAGCTGCTCGCCGCGGGCGCTCCCGTGGCCGCGCATTGGATCGCCGACCGGCAGATCGTGCCCTCCTTGCTGAATTACGGCAGCGAACCCCAGAAGCACCGGTTCCTGCCCGCGATCGCTCGGGGCGAGTGCTTCTTCGCCATCGGGATGAGCGAACCGGATTCCGGCTCGGATCTGGCCAGTGTGTCGACGAAAGCTGTTCGGGTGGACGGTGGTTGGTCGATCACCGGCGCGAAGGTATGGACCTCCGGGGCGCACCGGGCCGATGCGTTCATCTGCCTGGCCCGCACCGCTCCGGTCGATCCGGCCCACCGGCACGACGGGCTGAGCCAATTCCTCGTCGACCTGCGCGCGCCCGGTGTCGATATCCGGCCGATCATCTCGATGAACGGCGAGCACCATTTCAACGAAGTGCTGCTCGACGAGGTGTTCGTCGCCGACGACATGGTCTTCGGCGTCATCGGAAACGGCTGGCAGCAGGTCACTTCCGAGCTCGGCTTCGAACGCAGCGGCCCCGAACGCTTCCTCTCGACCTTCGCGCTGCTCGCCGAAACCGCCGAACAGATGGCGGCGGGCACGCTGCCACGCCACACCGACCTCGGGCGGCTCACCGCCCGGGTCGTGGCACTGCATCAGATGTCGAGCGCTGTGGCCGGGGCACTCGAACGCGCAGAATCGGGCGCCGATACCGCTGCCGCCGTGGTCAAGGTACTCGGAACGACCACCGAGGGCGACATCGCGGATTTCGCCGATCTGCTGGCCGACGAGGACTCCCCCGCGCACTACCGCGCACTCGTCGACCATGCCGTCGTCCAACGTCCCGGTTTCACACTCCGGGGCGGCACCAACGAAGTTCTGCGCGGTGTGATCGCGCGGGGATTGGGGATGCGCTGATGAACGCCGTCGACCGCGACCTCACCGACATGATGTCGGCGGTGTTCGCCCGATACCGCGAGCAGCACCCGCCGGAAAAGGTCGCCACCTGGGACGACGAGCTGTGGTCCGGGCTCGCCGACCTCGGCCTGACCCGGCTGACCGGCAGCGCGGCGACGGGCGGCAGCGGTGCGGGGTGGGCGGAGGCGGCGGAGCTGTTGCGCGCCGCGGCGACCCACGGCGTGCGTGTCCCCCTCGCCGAGCACGATCTGCTCGCCTGCCGGTTGCTCGAGGACGCCGAACTCCCCGTCACCGACGAACGACGCACCGTCTGCCTGCTCGATCACACCGGCGCGGCCCGCGGGGTGCCGTGGGCCGCGGAAGCCGACCGAGTGGTGACCGTGTGGCGGGGTGACACCACCTACCTCGTCGCCGATGTCGCCACGGCGGAACTGCGGATCACCGGCGGCGTCAATACCGCGGGCGAGCCGCGCGACGCCGTGACCGTCGACCGCGACCACCTCACCGGTATCGCGGTGTCCGACACCGTGATCGAGCGCCTGTGGTTGCGCGGCGCGCTCGCCCGCGGGTTGCAGGTGTGCGCGGCGCTGGATCGCATCCTCGACATGTCGGTCGCCCATGCGAGCGAGCGCGTCCAATTCGGCCGTCCGCTCACGAAGTTCCAGGCCGTGCAAACCCTCGTCGCCGATATCGCCGCGCAGGCGTCGCTGGCCAGGGCCGCGACCGAGGCCGCCCTCGCCGCGGCAGTCCGCACCGACTGGCAGGGAGACGAACTGGATTTCCTTGTCGCGGTTGCTCGTTCGTGCGCGGGCCACGCCACCTCGGTGGTGGTGCGCAACGCCCATCAGGTGCACGGCGCGATGGGCACGACGCTCGAACATCGGCTGCACGAGTTCACCGGCGCGGCGCTCGCGTGGCGCTCGGAGTTCGGCTCGGTCAGCTCCTGGGACGACAAGCTCACCACGGCCGCGCTCGCGGCGAGCCGCGACGGACTCTGGCCGCTGATCACCACCTGATCCACCGCGGCGCCGCACTCACTCACGAAGGACGTTCCGATGACCGAACCGAACCCGCTCGACCTACGCACCGAAGATCTCGACGACCGCCTCGAGCAGAAGCTCACCGCGGGCAATATCCCGAGTCTTGTCGCGATGCTCTACCAGCTGACCGGCGACGAGCGCTGGCTCGCCGACCCCTACCGCCCGCGTCGCGCACCCCAGATCGACAACAACGACGACGGCGGACTCGCGCCCGAGATCCGCGCGCAGATCTACGCGGCGGCGGCAACCGCGGTCCGGGCGTGGGCGGCAGGTCGGCCTCCTGCCGTGCCCGCACCGACGGGAGACCTACTGCTGCAATTGATGTCGCTGGTCGCGGGCGAGCCCGTCCACGGCGACTTCGAACCGATGATGGCCGACGAACTCGGCTTCCGACCGCACGTGCCGCGTGCCCCGCATACGGTGAAGCGGCCGATGCGGGTGGCGATCATCGGCGCGGGCGTATCCGGCCTGCTCGCCGCCCGGGCGATGGATCTGGCCGGTGTCGATCACGTGGTGTTGGAGAAGAACGACGATGTCGGCGGCACCTGGCTGGAAAACCACTACCCCGGTTGCGGCGTCGATACACCGAGCCAGCTCTACTCCTTCTCGTTCTATCACCGCGACTGGTCCCAGCATTTCGGCAAGCGCGACGAGGTCGAGACCTACCTGCGGGAGATGGCGGCCGAGTGCGTCGACCGTTCGGTGATCCGCTTCGGGCACGAGGTCACCGAGGCCGAGTGGGACGAGGACGAACGATGCTGGCAGTTGCGGGTCACCGAGCCCGGCGGCGACAGCGTCACCGTCGTCGCCGATGTGGTGATCACCGCGACCGGTCAGCTGAATCGGCCCAAGCTGCCCGAGGTGGCGGGCGCCGAGAACTTCGGTGGGCTGCTGTTCCATTCGGCGCGCTGGCCGGAAGACCTCGATCTGACCGGGCGGCGGGTCAGCGTCGTCGGATCCGGTGCCACCGCCATGCAGATCGTCCCGGCCATCGTCGGCGACGTCGAATCGCTGACGGTGTACCAACGTTCGCCGCACTGGATCGCCCCGAGCAACGACTACTTCCGGAACATCGACAGCGACATCCACTGGCTCAACCGGCATCTGCCGTTCTATCGCCGCTGGAACCGCTTCCGGCTGGCCTGGACCTTCAACGACCGGGTGCACCCCTCACTGCACGTCGACCCCGAGTGGGACGGCGGCGGACACTCGATCAACCGGACAAACGACCGGCACCGGCAGTACTTCACCCGGTACCTCACCGAACAGCTCGACGGCCGACCAGATCTCGTCGCCAAGACGCTGCCCGACTACCCGCCGTACGGGAAGCGGATGCTGCTGGACAACGGCTGGTTCGCCGCACTGCGCGAACCGCACGTGGAGCTCGTCACCGATGGTATCGCCGAGCTGACCGTTACCGGGGTGCGGGCGGCCGACGGGACAGAACGTCCGGCCGACATCGTCGTCATGGCAACAGGTTTCGAAGCGCGGCGCCCGCTGTACCCGATCACCGTACGCGGTCGCGACGGTCGTCTCCTGCACGAGATCTGGGGCGAGGAAGATGCGCGGGCCTACCTCGGCGTCACTACGCCGGGATTCCCGAATCTCTTCCTGACCTACGGCCCGAACAGCAACATCGGTCACGGCGGCAGCTTCATCACGATCGCGGAATGCCAGGTGCGTTATATCGCCGATCTGGTGTGCACAATGATCGAACGCGACCTGGCCACCGTTGAATGCAAGCAGGAGGTGCACGACCGGTACAACCGGGAACTCGACCAGGCCCACGCCAGGATGATCTGGAGCTACGGAGGCATGCGCAGCTGGTACCGCAACGCGGCGGGCCGTGTGGTCACCAATATGCCCTGGCGAGTCGCCGACTACTGGCGGATGACACATCAGGTAGAGCTCGCCGATTTCCACACCGAAGGCGCGGTGGCCGAGGCTCGCCACTGAACCCCCGTGCCGAAAACGAAAAGGGCTGGGCGGAAATCCGCCCAGCCCCTTCCGTCGGACCGCCGGAGTCGGACGGACCCACGATGGATATCTCGGCGTCGATGTCTACAACGACAGGACTCCCGCTTCCGAGATCAGCGGCCTCGAACTCACCCGCTCGGATCGATTGCCTTGCGGTGGGCGCCGATCCGTGGGCTCGGTATCGTGAGGCAGGCGCTCGGCCCGAGGGTTCGAACAGGCGCCGACCGCGAGAGCTCAGGAGCACCGACGCGCATGCGTAGCGACATCTTCCACGCGAACAATACTGCCCAGCAGGCGACCCAACTCGGCATCACACTGCAGCACGCCAAGTGTGTGAAGGCGTGCGTCGACGGCGAGATATACGCCCGTCAAGGCGCCATGATCGGCTACCGCGGGCAATTCGCGTTCGAGGTCAAGAGCCAAGGACTCGGCAACCTGGTCAAGCGATTCGCCACGGGCGAGGGGGTGCCGCTGATGACCTGCCGAGGGCGGGGCGAGGTCTGGTTCGCCCACCATGCGTCGAATTGCTTTCTCATCGACCTCGATCCCGGAGATTCGCTCTCGATCAACGGCAAACATATCCTCGCCTACGAGCCCAGCCTCGGCTACGACATCCAGATGGTCTCCAGCGCAGGCGCTTTCGTCGGCGGCGGCCTGTTCAACTGTGTCTTCCAGGGACAGGGCCGACTGGCGATCACAAGTCACGGTCAGCCGCTTGTCATCCCCGTCAGCCCCCAGCAACCGGTGTTCGCTGATTCGGATGCACTGATCGGCTGGTCCTCGAGCCTGCAGACATCCCTCGTGCGCACCCAGAGCTTCGGATCGATGTTGCGCGGCGGCTCCGGCGAGGTGGCACAGGTGCGATTCCTCGGCGCGGGGTTCGTCATTCTCCAACCCTCGGAGTTCAACTTCGGGGCGACAGGCTCGAAGTAGCCATGCTGCGCGTCGGCTAGTCGTCGGGGGAGGCGCGGCGATTGCGCTTCACGACGCCGCGCCGCTTCTTCGCCGAGATTCGACGCTCCTTCGCTCCGCGCGACGGTTTGGTGGCGCGGCGGACAGGTGGCGGGGCGGCAGCGGCGTCACGCAACAACATGGCCAGACGTTCGCGAGCAGCCGCGCGGTTCTGCAGCTGTGCGCGTTGCTCCGAGGCGGCGATCGTGAGCACTCCGTCGACCAGACGAGTTGCCAGCCGGTCGAGCATCCGGGTGCGCAGCCACTCGGGCACCGACGGCGACTCGGCCAAGTCGAACGACAGCTCCACCCGGCTGTCGGTCGTGTTGACGTGCTGGCCTCCCGGACCGGACGACCGTGAGAACCGCTCGCGCAATTCGGACGCAGGTATCACCAGCGCCCGGGTCACGATCAGGTCCTCTGCCATGGTCCGACGATTACATCATCAGACATGAACGAGCGGCGCAGCGGACGACCTCACCGCACCCTCTCGGCCCCAACCATCAACCGATGGCGCCCTGATCGCGCAAGGCTGTGAGTTCGTCCCGGGTAAAGCCCCAGTCCCCCAGCACCTCGTCGGTGTGTTCTCCGGGTTCGGCCGGCGGTCGCTGGACCGCGCCGGGTGTGCGGCTGAAACGTGGTGCGGGAGCGGGCTGGACCACTCCCCCGACATCGACGAAGGTGCCGCGGGCCCGCAGGTGTGGGTTGCTCGGTGCCTCGGTGAGCGAGAGGACCGGAGTCAGACACGCCTCCTGGCCGGCTGCGAGGGCACACCAGTCGTCGCGGGTCCTGGTGCGGAACACGGCAGCGAACCGCTCCCGCATCGCGGGCCACTGCGATTTGTCGTGCTGGTCGGGCATTTCCGTTTCGTCGATGCCCGTGATCCGCAGCAGATTGCGCCAGAAGCGGGATTCGTTGGCGCCCACACTGATCCAGCCGCCATCGGCGGTTTCGTAGACGTTGTACCAAGGTGCGCCCGAGTCGAGCCGGTTCACGCCGCGCTCGTCGCTCCAGTAACCCGCGGCGAACAGGCCGTAGAACAGCGTCATCAGCGAGGCCGATCCGTCGACCATGGCGGCGTCGACCACCTGGCCTCGGCCGGAAGTTCGACTTTCCAGCAGCGCGGAGACCACCCCCAGCGCCAGATACAGTGACCCACCGCCGAAGTCGCCCGCCAGGTTGAGCGGGATGGCGGGCGGTTCACCCGCACGGCCCACCGAATGCAGCACCCCGGTCAGCGAGATGTAGTTGACGTCGTGGCCGGGGTCGTGCGCGAGTGGCCCGTGCTGGCCCCACCCGGTCATCCGGCCGTACACCAGCGCCGGATTCACGGCCATACACTCATCGGGGCCGAGGCCGAGTTTCTCCGCGACCCCTGGCCGAAATCCCTCGAGCACCACATGGGCCTCGCCGACGAGTCGCAGCACCGCTTCGACCGCCGCGGGCTTCTTCAGGTCGAAGACCGCACTGCGCCTGCCCCGGTTGAGCAGGTTGAACTTCGCGTCGATCGGTGCGCCGCCGTCGTAACCCGGCGGGCGGTCCAACCGGATGATGTCGGCGCCCAGATCCGACAGCAGCATCGCGGCGAACGGTGTCGGTCCGACCCCGCCCAGTTCGACGATGCGAATGCCCGTCAGCGGGCCACTGCCGTCAGTCATCGCCGATTTCGTTGCTGTGGTGTCCGAGAACGGCACGCAGCTCGTCGTCGGCGCCACCGACATCCTGAGCGGCGGGCATCGGTGACGGTCGTTTGCCATCGAACGACAGTGGCAGTCCGACGACCCCGATCTCGTCCTCGTCAGGGGCACCGATGATACCGAGGGCCTTGGTCTGCTCGTGGGCAACCATTTCGGCGGTCGTCTGCACCGGTGCGACCGGAACACCGAAGTCCTGCAACTGTTTCTGCCAGTGTCCACGCGGGTGCGCTGCCAATCGCTCGCCGATCAGGCGATCGATCTCCGCCCGGTTGGCCAGGCGACCCGCGTTGGTGGCGAAGCGGTCGTCGCTCGCCCACTCGGGCCGGTCCAGCGCCTGGCTCAGACGTGCGAACAGCCCGTCGTTGCCGCAGCTGATGATCAGATCACCGTCGGCTGCCGAGTACGCGCGGTGCGGGACGATGAACGCGACGCCCGAGCCGTGCCGTTCACCCGGCGCGCCGTCGGCGTTGTAGCCCGCGACGCCGATCGACATCCACGCGATCGCCGTTTCCAGCAGCGACGCGTTCACCGCGGCACCGTCCAGTTTGGACCGGCGTCGATGCAGCGCCGCGAGGATACCGATGGCCGCCCACATGCCGGTGCCGAAGTCGATGATCGACACTCCCGCGCGGACCGGTGGGCCGTCGTGTTCGCCGGTGATGCTCATGATGCCGGAGAACGCCTGCATGAGCGGGTCGTAGCCGGGCAGGCTGTTCATCGGCCCGGTGTGCCCGAACGCACCGACCTCGCAGTGCACGAGTTCGGGCTTGGTGATCCGCAGGCTCTCCGCGTCCAGGCCGTACTTCGCCGCGGAGCCGGGTCGCAGATTGTGCAGGAACACGTCGGCGCGTTCGGCGATCAACTGGTGCAGCAGCGCCAGCTGGTCGCGGTCCTTGATGTCGATCCTGATGGACCGTTTGCCGCGGTTGAGCGCGTGGAACGCCGCGCCGCTGCCCTTCCACATGCTCGGTCCCCAGCCGCGCGACGAATCGCCGCTCGGCCGTTCGACTTTCCACACCTCGGCGCCGAGTTCGGCCAGGATCTTGCCGGTGAACGGTGCCGAGGCGCTGTCGCCGAGTTCGACCACGACGATTCCTGCCAGCGGAAGTTCGTTCTGCATCGACTGCTCCTGCCCTGGTCGTGATCGGTCGTGTGCTGTCATCGTGCACCGCTTCCCGTGGACGCCGCGGTGAAGACCGGAATGGTCTGTGCCCCACGTTCGACGAACCGGACGGTGACGTCCTGGTCGATCGCGACGGTCTCGGGGTCGCCTTCGATCTGGGCGAAGAGCATGTAACCCTCCGCCATCCGCACGAACCCGACGGTATACGGCGTGATCGACGCCCACACCGGGGTCGGGCCGCGCATCACCGTGCTGAAGGAGTAGACCGTCCCGCGCCCGGCCGACTCCTCCCAGTTCAGTGCGGACGATGAGCAGTAGGGGCAATACGAGTGCGCGGGCCAGACGGCTTCGGCGCAGTCGGCGCAGCGTTGAAAGGTCAGGCGCTGCTCGTGCAGCGCCGCCCAGTACGGTGCGGCATCGAGCAGCTGGTACGGCTGTGGCCAGTCGTTGGGTGCGGTGGTCTCGCTCATGATGTTCTCCGATTCCGCTCAGGCCGCCAGTACGAGGACACTGCCCGCCGCCAACATGCCGCCCGCACCTTGCACCAACGCGGTCTCCGGCTTGCGGGTCGGCGCCAGCCCCAGCGCCTGCCCGCGCAGCTGGCGCACGGTCTCGATGAGGGTGTCCATATTGCAGGAGATGCCGGGCTGGCCGAAGGACAGCCAGCCGCCGTTCGTGTCGGTCGGCAGGTCGCCGTCGACACCGGTGCGACCTTCGCGATAGACGTCGATGCCCCGGCCCTTCTTCGCGAAGCCCAAGTCCTCCATGACGATCGGGCCCATGTGTGCGAAGTTCACCGACATCTGCACCATGTCGATATCGGAGGGACCGAGTCCGGCCATCGCGTAGGCCTGCCGTGCCGCCTCGATGGTGGCGGTATGGGTGAGGTTGGGCAGGGTGCCGAAGTCGGCGAACTTGCAACTTCGCATGTTCATCCGGTCCGACAGGTATTCGTGAGTGGTGGCCGATCCGTACCCGTGCAGGTAGACGGCCTTCTGGTGGGCACGCACATTGTCGGGCGCGGTGACGACCAGCGCACCGCCGGTACCACCACCCCAGGTGGAACACATCCACCGCCGCAACGGCGTCGCCACATACGGCGAGGCGAGCACGGTGGCGACATCGATCTCACCGTGTTTGGCCTTCGCCGCGTGCGGATGGTGGGCGCCCCAGCGCTGATTGGCGACGGCCACCTCGGCCAGATCGGCTTCGGTGATGCCGAATTCGTGGAAGTACCGGCGGGCGGCCTGGGCGTAGAGGGACGGGATCGTCGGTCCGTACATCACTTCGAACTGCGGATCCGCGTCGGCCTCCGCGCCCATGGCCACCGCGTCGACGAACAACTCCGTCGCATCGCTCTGCAGGCACAGCACATACTCCGCCTTGCCCGCGGCGATCATCTGCGAGGCCTGGGCCAGCGTAGCGGTGAGGCCGGCGCCGTGCAGGGTGAGTTCGCTGGTGAAGGTCAGCGGCATCTGCATGTGCGAGGCGAAGATGTTGTTCCACTGCGAACGCTTGTCGGCCCACGGCGAACGACCGGTGAACAGCGCGTCCACCTGGTTCTTCGTGATCCCCGCGTCGGCGAGCGCGGCCACGGTTGCCTCGACGGCCAGCTGCAGGGGGTCCTTGCGATCAGCGCGCGTGGCATAGGCATCGCCCATACCGACGATCGCTGCGACGGGTTGTGCGGTCATGGGATCAGCCCCGCACCTTTTCGGTCGGCAGCGAAGCGCCGACGAGGGCGTCGAGGTCGTCACGCTTGCGCAGCATGAGCAGGCTCCACTCGCTGCGCTGGACCACGTCGCCGTGCTGGTTGAGCGCCTTCATCAGGAAGGTGATGACGCCGAACTTCTCGTCCTTGTCCTTCTTGGCGATCACCTCGGCGGTGACGTAGATGGTGTCGTTGATCAGTACCGGCTTGAGGTAGCGCAGGTTGTCGATGCCGTAGTTCGCCTGGATCGACGGACCGAACTGGATCAGGCCGGTCATCAGCGAGTAGGTCAGCGAACCCTGGACCAAACGCTCACCGAAGCGGGTCTGCGCGGCGTAGTGGACGTTGGAGTGGATCTCGATCCAGTTGCCGGTCAGCGCACAGTAATTCACCACGTCGGCTTCGGTGATGGTGCGTCCGCCGGAGCGGAAGACGGTACCGACCTCGATCTCGTCGAGCGGCATGTCGATGCGGTTGTTGATGGTTGCCATCGAAGTTCTCCTGAGAATGCTTGTGGGAGTGTGGGTTACAGGCGCATCGACTTGGCGATGATGGTGCGCTGGATCTGGGAGGTGCCGCCGCCGATGGTGGACTGCACGCTTTCACGCAGGTACCGCTCCATGTCGGCCTCGGGCAGGTTGGCGTAGCCACCGAGGATCTGCATGCCGTCGAGGGCGCACTGCTTGAGCGTCTCGGAGCCGTAGAGCTTGGCCATCGAGGTCTCGCGGGCGGCGGGCAGACCGGCGGCCTTCATCTTGGCGGCGCGGTAGCAGAGCAGGCGCGCGGCGTCGACACGGGTCTGGTTCTCGGCGAGCATGTGCTTGAGCACCTGGAACTCGTAGATCGGCTTGCCGAACTGGATCCGCTCGTGGGCGTACTTGTTGGCGGCTTTGACCGCCTCCTGAGCATTGCCCACGTAGGCCGCGGCGACGGCGCAGCGTTCGAGTTCGAGGTGGTCGGTGATGATCTTCCAGCCCTGACCGACCTGGCCGAGTAGCGCATCGGCGGGCACGCGGACCTCGTCGAGGAAGATCTCGGTGGTGCCGGTGGCGTGGCGCGACAGCGTCGGCAGCTTGCGGATGTCCAGGCCGGGAGTGTCGTTGGGGATCAACAGAACCGACAGCCCACCGTGCTTGTCGTCGGCGTCGGTGCGCACCAGCATCGCGATGACGGTGTCCTTGGCCGCGGCACCCGAGCACCACAGCTTCTGACCGGTGACGATCCAGTCGCCGTTCTCGTCACGACGCGCGCGGGTCTTGGTATTGGAGGCGTCGGAGCCTGCGTCGGGCTCGGAGATCGACACCGAGAAGCGGATCTGCCCGTCGATGAACGGCTTGACGTAGCGTGCCTTCTGCTCGTCGGTACCGTACTTCAGGATGTTCATCGCGGTGAAGGTGGGAACGAGCACCGAGCAGGCGAAATCGAACCCGAACTTGCCGAGCCCCTCGGCCATCAGCGAGTAGTCGAAGATGTCGCCGCCGGAGCCGCCGTCGGCCTCGTCGATGAGGATGCCGAGCCAACCCTGGGCGGCGATCTTCTCGTACGCCTCGTAGGGGTACTCCCGGCCGCTGTCGCACTTGCGTACATATTCCACCGTGATTTCGTTGTCCATGAACTTGTTCACGGTATCGAGCCAATCGGCCTGCGCCTCGTCCAGGAAGTTCGAATTCATTCTCTGTACTCCGTATGCGATGAGTTCGGATAAATTGTGCGCCGATCCGTACGTTAATTCCACTCGCCCGATGCGCCAAGTGATGATCTTCGAATTACCTGTTCGGCAGCTGCGAATCCCTTGCGCACGCCCTCCTGAACCAGCAGGTGAGCAACCCTTTTCGGCGACAATTCGAGGTTTGTCCACAGGCAGGGTTTCAGCAAGTGAAAAATTCCGAATCTGCGATTCGAAGACAGCGAATTGAATAGCAGTAATAGCCCAACTATGGTCGGGGAACATTCGTCGCCGGACCACAACGGTAGCGCGGTGACGTTGCAACGGCCATTCGGGAGTCATCATGAGAAGTGTTCCTTTCTCGGCACGGTACTGGAGTGCTGTCGAGACCTTGTCGGCGCAGGAGGCGCGCCGGGTCCAGGACGAGCGGCTCCGCGAACAGCTCGCCTACCTGACCGCGCACAGCGCCTTCTACCAGGCGAAGTTCGCCGAGCACGGTGTCGACGTGGGCAAGATCGAGACCGTGACCGACCTCGCCGGCCTGCCGTTCACCGAGAAGCAGGAACTGCGCGACAGCCTCGCGTCCGCGCCCCCACTGGGGACCCACGTCGCCGCCGCCGATGCCGACATCGTGCAGATTCAGGCGTCCTCGGGCACCACGGGCTCACCGTCCTATGTCGGCCTGACGGAAAGCGACATCCGCACCTGGAGTGAGCTGGGCGCACGTGCCCTCTACGCCAACGGATTCCGCCCCGGTGATCGACTGTTGCACGGCTTCGGCATGAGCAAAGGCTTTGTCGGCGGACTGCCGATCGTGCAGATCCTGCAGTACATGGGCATCGTCGACATCCCGATCGGCGCGGAGGCAGGCGCCGAACGGCTGCTGCGCGTACAGGCCGATCAACGCCCCAACGCCCTGATCGGCACCCCCTACTTCCTCACCCATCTCGCCGAGCAGGCGCCGCAGATCGTCGGCCGTGCCGCCGCCGACCTCGGGGTGCGCGCGATCAGTGTGGGCGGCGAACCGGGCGGTGGACTGCCCGCGGTGCGCGAAAAACTCGAGTCGCTGTGGGGCGCCACGGCACGGGAAATGCTGGGCGGCACCGACATCGCGTGCACCTACTGGGGCGAGTGCGAGGTCGGCGACGGCATGCACTTCCTCTCACCCGATCTGATGATCGCCGAACTCATCGACCCCGAGACCGGCGACCAGGTGGCGCCCGTCGAAGGCGCGAGCGGCGAACTCGTCTACACCGCGCTGCGCCGCCAGGCCTCTCCCCTGCTGCGCTTCCGCACCCGCGACCACGTGGTCGTCACCGGCACCGATTGCGCATGCGGCCGAACGGGTTACAAGGTGCGCTGTGTCGGGCGCACCGACGACATGCTCATCGTGCGTGGCATCAACCTGTTTCCCTCGGCGGTCAAGGAACTGGTCATGGAACTGGCGCCCGCGACGACCGGCGAGATGCGCATCCGCGCCGACTTCGAGGGTCATTCCACTCAGCGCCCACTGCCCCTGGTCGTCGAGTACGCACTGGACCTGACGTCGGAGCAGCGCGACGACCTGCGCGCCACCATCGAAAATCGGGTGCGCTCGGCGCTCAATGTGAAGACGATCGTGCAACTGGTGCCTGACGGCACGCTGAAGCGGCCCGACCACGTCAAGGTCGCCCTCATCGAGCGGGTGCCGACCCCCTGAACACAAGATATGAAATATTCTTCGCCCGGAAACGCCCTATGATCGGAGAATCCGGTCACGGCTCGACAGCGGAGGTGAGATGGGCACGCTCAACCGGTTGCACCTGATCAGACAGGTCGACCTGTTCACCCTGCGCCTGTTCCTCTCCGCGATCGAGGAACAGCAGATCGGCTTGGCCGCGATCCGCGAGAACATCGCCGCGTCCACCGCGACCAAACGCATCCAGGTCCTCGAGAACATCGCGGGCGTCAGGCTGCTCGAGCGCACCCCCAAGGGGGTGGTGCCGAGTCCGGCGGGCGCGATCCTGGCCCGCCACGCACGGATGATCTTCGACAGTCTCGACGACATGCGCACCGAATTCGCCTCGCTCACCGAGGGCGTCCAGGGCGAGTTGCGGATCGTTTCGGCCCGCTCGGTGATCGTGCCGTTCCTGGCCCGTGAGCTGGGTGAGTTCAGCCGTGAGTACCCGCTGGTCGACCTGGTGGTACACGAAGTGGAGAATGCCGACATCGTGCAGGAGGTCGCCCGAGGCGAAGCCGACCTCGGCGTCTTCGCCTCGGCCTACGGTCTGGACCTGGACGGAGTCGAGGTGACCCCGTACCGACGCGACCGCATCGTCGCCGTGGTCCCCCTCGACCACCCGCTCAGCCGACAGGCCGGCGTGACGATCCGAGATCTGTTGCCGGAGAACCTGATCGCGCCGCGCGCGCTGGTCGGGGCGCTGCGCGCCGCGGCGCAACGCATCGGCGAGGAATACACACCGAAGCACGTGTTGCGCAGCGGCGGTGCCGCCATCAGCCTGGTGCATGCCGGGCTCGGCGTCACCGTGCAACCGGAGTGCCTGGTCGGCCACGAATGGACCGGCCGCGTCGCCGTACTGGAACTCGCCGAGCCGTGGGCGGAACGGCGGATCCACCTCGCCACCGCGCGTAGTCGCGAATTGAGCCCGGCCACAAGGGTTCTCATCGAGCAGTTGCTGGCCAGGCCGATCGACGAGGACGAGCTGACACCGGATGGATGAGCCGGGGCCGACGGCACAATTGTCGATGACCCCGGCTCACACCCCGGCGCAAACCGTCAGAGGTGGTGCTTGAAGAAGGGCACGGCCGATGTTGTCCGTTGTCATGAGCTTCCTTTCTCGCCGGGTCGGAGCTTTCGAGTCGGCAGTGCGTCGGGTTTCAGACGGTTCGTGCTCGGGCGGCCCATCGTGTTCCCAGCCCACCGACGGCGCAGGCCAGGAGCAGGCGCCGGGCGGTGGGGTGGGTCGCCAGCCAGGTGTAGGGACTGAACGGCAGCGCTTGCTTTCCGAAGTCGCCCTTGACGCGTGCGTCGCCGCTGGTCTCGTAGAGATTGCCGTCGGTGTCGGTTGCCGCTTCCTTGGTTTGTTCCATCGGGATACCGAACTTGGCCAGCACGGCGTCGGCCACTCGCGGCGTGAGGTGCTGGGTCACCTTCATGAGCTTGGCCGCGCCGCCGGCGTAGAGATCGCGGGCCGGGTGGGTGGCGGCGTACAGAACGCAGTCGGCGACCACGCCCGGGTCGTAGAACGGTGGGGCGCCCTTCGGCTTCACCGCCATCTTGTTGCGGCCGTTGTCGAAGAACGGGGTATTGATCGCCGCCGGTTTGATACTGGTGACCGAAATCGGTGTACCCGCGGCTCGCAGCTCCCGCCGCAGGGCGTCGAGCATTCCTTCGACCGCGTGCTTGGACGCGGCATAGGCGCTGTTGAGCGGCATGGAGATCACGGTCTCGCCCGATCCGACCGACACCAGCGCACCGCCGCCCGCCCGGCGCAGATGCGGCAGCGCCACCTGGAAGCCGTGCACCTGCCCCATGAAGTTGACTTCCATCAACCGACGGAACTCCTCGGGTGTGGTGTGTTCGAAGTCCGCGTAGACCACCACGGCCGCGACGGCGACCCACGTGTCGATGCGACCGAATTTCGCCACGGCTGCCTCGGCTACGGACTCGACCTGAGCCCGATCGCTCACATCGCAGACGGCATAGATCGCCTGCCCACCGGCATCTTCGATCTCCCGCACGAGGGTCGAGAGCCCCGCCTCGTTGCGCGCCGCCACCACCACCTTCGTTCCCGCGGCGGCCAGCCGCAGCGCGGTCGCGCGACCGATCCCGCTGGATCCGCCGACAACGACGGCGACCTGCTGCTCGAGTGGTCGGAGCTTGACCCTTGACATCCGTGATCCCTTCAGTTCAGTCTCCATCGAAAAATTACGCATTATGCTTAGCCGAGGCCACGGTGCATCTACCCCATTCGGCGGGTCCGAATCAACGGGCCGAAGGTTCCCGACGCGGCCCCCCGAACAGCGGACGGGGCGTCGATGACAGCGCCGGTGTCTTCACGCGGGTACCGAGTCCGCAGTGCGAGCCCGCAGCGTCGCGGCGCTGGTTATCTCCGAGCCGCCTGCTCGCAGCTCGGCCCAGTCCGTGGGATCGTGGCTGATCCACACGGTGGTTCCAGGTTGAGTGGAGAGCAGTTTGATCTTCTGCAGCGAGTGGTTCTTGCTCGACCGGTCGACGTCGAACGGCATGCCGATGGTCAGGTCGACGTTGTTCCATTTGTGCGCGGCGTCGCTGGTGAGGACAAGTGTGCTCTCGTCGGGCATGCGCAACTTCAGGCCGAGCGTGCCGGGGGTGTGCCCGTGCAAGGAGAGGAGGGTGACGCTGCCGTCGCCGAACAGGTCGTGATCGTATCCGGCGGGCACCTCGTTCCACGCGATCTTCTGGGCGGCCGTGATGTCCTCCTCCCGGAAGAAGGCGGCGTCGAGGTTCGACGGAGTCTTGGCGTACCGCAGTTCGCCCGCGCCGATGAATCCCTGTGCGTGCGGAAAGAGGTCGAGTCCACCGGTGTGGTCGAAGTGCATGTGCGACAACACGATCCGGCGGACGTCGCGGGTGGTGTAGCCGATGGCCTCGATCTGCCGGTCGAGTCGGTAGTGTGCGGGGAAATCGATCCGGAACGCTGCGGCCATCTCGCCGTAGGCGGCAGCGGGATCGCCGGCGCCGGTGGTCGCCAGGCCCGCGTCGAACACCATCAGCCCCTCGTCGTGCTCGATGAGGAATGTGGGCGCCGGAATCGTCTCCTGCACGCCGCCCGAGCCGAGCATCAAGATGCCGCAGTCGACGGTGAGCTGGGGGGCGTCGAGCGCCCATACACGGCGGATCGTCTTTATTGCTGCCATGGGGACTCCAATGTCGTGCCAGGTGGGGTGCCGAGAATTCGATTTGAGCTTCTCAGCATTAAATATAGTGCAGTCTGACGTGATGAATCAGTAGATCGAAGGAGAGTCGAGTTGTCATGACTGTCCGATTTGTGCCGTGGATCACAGGATGGCGCGAATACTATCGTCAGCGACATCGAGATTCAACAGGTGACAAGATTGAGCTGCTACCTGCATCGATAACCCCCATGACAAGCCCCTGAGGGTCACCGTGAGCGCCACGGCATGGCGCGGTAGGCGGGCGACCCGGCGCACAACCGCGAGATCTCCGCGCACGACGGGTTGCGCGAAAAAGCATTATGTTTCATGTATCTTCTCGTATCCTGCTGCTGGGTAAAGCTCCTGCGGTCCCCTTCCCCGACCGCCCTGGTGCCCCCATTCCGCACCGCCACTCCCCCGCGCCCGCCGCCTGCCCCCGACAGCCCGCGACGGCGCCCCGAGGAGCAGCGTTCCTTCGCGCAGAACAAGAGAGATCCGATGAATCCACAGAAGTCTTGGGCAGCCACGATCGGCATGCGCCCCAATCAAATAGCTGTCGTCCTGTTCTGCGCGTTCCTGAACATGCTCGACGGATACGACGTCCTGGTGATGGGCTTCGCGATGCCGTATCTCCCGGAGGGATTCGCGTCGAACGCCCAGAAGGGATACCTGGTCAGCGCGGCCCTGGCGGGCATGGCCGTCGGCGCGATCGGGCTCGCCCGCTTCGCCGACGTCTACGGGCGTCGCAAAGTTCTGTTGATCGGTTTGGCAGTCAACACGATCGGACTGGCGACCTCGGCCCTGTCGACCAACTTCGAGACGCTGTTGCTCACCCGGTTCGTCACCGGCATCGCCATCGGCACGATCAGCGTGGTGATCATCGTGCTCGGCCAGGAGAGCGCGCCGGCGAATCGGCGCAGTATCGCGCTGGGTGTGGTCATGATCGGTTATCCGCTCGGCACGATGTTGGCCGGTTTCGCCGGAGCCGGGCTGCTCACCTGGGTCGGTGGCGCATGGCAGGGCATGTTCTGGATCGGCGCGGCATTCGGTGCCATCTCCCTGGTCGTCACCGCGGTCTTCCTCCGTGAATCCGACGAGTTCCTCCAGCGCAAGGCCACCGGCGAGCCGGCGCGACACGTGGCCACCATCGCCGAAACCCGACTGTTGGGCCAATCGCTGCGGACGCGGACGATCCTGCTGGCCGGCGGCTACTCGATGCTGACGGCCGCTTACTACTTCGTCGGCACCTGGACTCCGCAGTTGATCAAGAACGCCAGCGGGGATGCGGGCAGCGGTGCGATGGCAGGCATCATGATCGGCTTGGGCGCGGTCATCGGCGGCACCCTTTTCGGTGCGGTCGGCCTGAAATTCGCCGGCGCGCGGATCGCCGCTGTCACCTCGCTGGTGGCAGCGGTCGCGATCGCCGTGTTCGCGGTGACACTGCGCGGCCCCATCGCATTGACCATGGCGGCCGTGCTCGGCGCGGCGATCTTCGCGGCGCTCACCGGATACACCGCGACGTCCACCGCCGTCTATCCCGTGCTCGCCCGGGCCAAGGGTTACGGCGTGATGATGGGAGTCGGCCGGGCCGGTGCGATTCTGTCGCCGATCGTCGCCGGCTACGCGTTGAGCGTGCTGACCCCGCGCTCGATGTACCTCGCGGTCATCGTTCCACTGACGATCGCCGCGATCGTCGCGTTGGTCCTGATGCGGGTACGTCCGCCGAGTGACCCCGAGCCCGCGACGCAGACATCGCGAGCGACGGTCGCGGACTAGTGCCAGGCCGGCCGATGGAACCCGCACGACCGGACGACCCAAGGGCGCGTTGTTCTCCCACGGCGACGCCCGGTGGATCGGCTCGATCCAGGCGCAACGCTGGCGCATCGGCAGCGACACCGTGAGCCAGACCAGTGGGCCGCTGTTCCACGCGGGCGGCTTCGAGGTCCTGTTGCTGCCGGCGCTGACGTCGCACGGCACCGCGATCGCCTTCCCGGCGGGCAACTTCACGCTAGAGAACAGTTCTGCGGGCTCGGCACATTCTTCCAACGCACCGTCGTGCCGGCGGGCGCGGCCATCCGGATCTCCGACCGGGTGCCGATCGTCTCCGCTGCCCTGCTCGGATGTGGCGTGCTCACCGGATTCGGGGCCGCGGTCAAGATCGGCGGAGTCCGGGTAGGCGATCCGTCGCGGTCATCGGTTGCGGTGGGGTGGGCCTGAACGCAGTACAGGGCGCCCGGATCGCAGGCGCCATCATCATCATCGCTATCGATGTCCACACCGACCGCCTCGCACTGGCCACCCGCCTCGGTGCGACCCACACTCTCACGGCGAGTCCGGACGTTATCGAACAGGTGCGGCGGCCCACCGGCCGCCGCGATGCCGACGTCGCGATCGAAGTGGCCGGACGCCGCCGATCAGGCGGCGGCGATGGCCCGGCACGGTGGCACCGCGCTTCTGGTCGGCGCGGGGCGCGCGGTCGTCCTCTCCTGAGTGCCCGTGGTAGAAGGACGGTCGGCTCCTCGATGCGGGCGCTCACGGGCGTGGCGACAAGCGGATCCGGACCGCACCGATCGGTATGCTGAGACTTCGCTGGGCACTTCTGGAGAACAGCTACGGAGGAAGCCATGAGCGCACCGCGTCTTCCGCTCGCACGCGCGGTGTCGCCGCTGGAACTGTTCTTCGACCTGGTCTTCGTCCTGGCACTGGGCCAGCTCACCCATCATCTGGTGTCACATCTGAGCTGGCGGGGCGCGGCCGAGGCACTGGTCGCGTTGATCGCGGTGGTCGGTATCTGGACGTTCACCACGTTCGAGATCACCATGCTCGACGTCGAACGCAAGACCACCCAGATCATCACCGTGGTGGTGATGGCGTTCGGTCTGTTCGCCAACGCCGGAATCGCGCACGCGTTCGACGACAGTCCGTGGCTGTTCGTGGTGCCGATGCTGGCAGCGCTGATCGGGCCCTGCGTCTATGCCGCGGTGACCGCGCCCGGCGAAGCTCTGCGTGAGCACTTTCTGCGGGTGCTGCTGTGGTTCGCGGTCTCTGCTCCACTGTGGTTGATCGGCGCGGCGACCGAACCCGGGACGCGCCTGTGGTTCTGGGCCGCCGCGGCAGCGATCGACCTGATCGGGACATGGGCCGCACACCCGATCCCCGGGCGGCGGATCCATTCGCGGCAATTGGCCTTCGATGCCGAACACATTGTCGAGCGGATGCGGCTGTTTCTGATCATCATGCTCGGCGAGACCGTGCTGACGCTGGGCCGGGTGATCACCGAACACCACGACGACGCGCTGGTGCTGACCATGGCCTTCGGCTGTTTTGTGGCGCTGGTGTGTCTGTGGCAGATGTACTTCGCGCGAGCCGAGCGTCAGGTGGTCCGGCACATCACGCGTACCGCCGACCCGATCGCCGCCGTGCATCTCGGGCTCAGCGCGATCTACGGCGTGGTGGCGGGGCTGGTGATGTTCGCCGCGGGCGCGGAAATGCTGCTCGGCCACGCGCACACGGCCCCCGCCGGTGCCGCGGGCGTGCTCGTCTTGACCGGGCCTGCCGTCTACCTGCTCTCGCAGGCCTTCTATTTCTATCGTGAGACGCGACGCGATTGGGTGCCCCGCGTGGTCGGCGCGGCCGTGCTGGTCGCGGCGTCGATCGTGGCCTACCACCTGCCGCCTTGGGCGGTGGTGGTGCTGCTCGTTCTGGGCCTCGGCGGACTGGCAGTTCGACTGTCGCGCACCCTTTGAATCACACCTGTCGACACCACATCGGCCTGCTCACCGATCAGTTCCTGCATGCCCCAGAAGCACGCACCGGCCGGTACAGCTATCTGTGGGTTGTTCATCGTCGTCTTCCCCGAATCAATACTGCGCGATCGGCCCAGTCGGCCACCCGACACGTACGAAGCGAGGGCCACCGGTGTCGGTGGCCCTCGCTTCGTCTGGAGCTAGTTCAGCCCAGGTTCTTGTGGAAGAACGGCACCAGACTCTCCAGCGCTTCGCCGGTGGGGCCGGGCTGGTCGTACAGGTCGTAGTGCGAGGCACCCTCGACCACGACGAGCTGCTTGTCCTTCGACGCGGCACGACCGTAGAGCTCCATACTCAACCGCTGCGACGCGAAGGCACCGGGCTTGTCGCCGATTACGACACACAGCGGCTGGGTCAGGAAGACCTCGACGCGATCGTAGGCATCCCAGTCGGCAAGGGCGGCCTGGCGGCCGAAGTTGAAGCTGGTCTTGCCACCGGGAGCCTGACCACGATCGGTCTTGTAGTAGTCGGTGGCCTCGAGCACATCGATATCTTTGACGCCCGCCTGCTCGGCCGCCTCGACCGACGGCGGCAGCAGATCGTTGATCACCTGAGCCTGACCGCGTGCCTCCGCGGTGCGCTGCGCGGCGATGGCCTCGAGCATGCCGAGCGGGTTGTACTCCGAAAAGCCCTCACGCATCAGCCGGCCGACGTTGCTGCCGACCACGGTGCCCAGCGCCTTGATCCGGCGGTCGATCTTGGTGGCGGCCACGGCGTAACCCGCGCCACCGCAGATCGCGAGCACACCGATGTTCTCGGCGTCGACATACGGCAGGCTCACCAGATGGTCGATCACAAAGCTGAAATCGCTGGTCCGGAAGCCCGGATCCTCGACCGAGCGCGGATCGCCACCGCTGTCGCCCTGGAAGCTGGCGTCGAAAGCCGCCACCACGAAGCCGGCCTCGGCCAGCGCCTTGCCGTAGATGTTGCCCGACGTCTGCGCCTTACAGCTGCCGGTGGGGTGGGCGGAGACGATCGTCGGATACACCTTCGACTCGTCGAATCCCGGTGGGAAGTAGATATCCGTCGCGATGTCCCAGGCCCAGCCCTTGACCGCCACTGTCTTGATGTT
The DNA here is from genome assembly GCF_040655675.1 of Nocardia sp. NPDC050378. NCBI lineage: Bacteria > Bacillati > Actinomycetota > Actinomycetes > Mycobacteriales > Nocardiaceae > Nocardia > Nocardia sp. NPDC050378. Next base: position 317,760 of record NZ_JBFAKI010000006.1, on the reverse strand, counting down.
GTCTGCCATGGCCTTTCCCTCTTCCGTTCGCTGGCTACTCACTGGCTATGACTAGAAGCTACGGCCGTTACAGCAGCGCTAGAAGGGCAGAACAGTGCCTAGGAAAGATCCTTCCCACTCTGACCCGATGTCGCCGATTGGCAGACAACACCGATGAGCAATGCACAGTCGCCACAGACCTCCAGCGCCTGTGCCTGTATGAACTCCTCGAGCTCGGGCGGGGTGAACCGGATCTTCTACGATCTGAGCAACTCGGACAGCGTCAACGTATTGTCCGAGACGTTCCCGAGGAGGCCGGATGTCGGACAAGACGCCTGCGCGTGCGATCACGGGGTGGACGGTCGGGCTGTGGAGCTTCACGGCGGTGGCCGGTGGGGTGATCGTCGGAGGGCTGCTGCACGAGCCGGAACCCGAGCTCACCACCGCGCCGCCCACCACCACTGTTTCTGTCACGCCCGAGGCCGAACCGCCGACGCCGGTCCGTGTTTCCCCGTCCGTGACGTTCCCGACTCAGATTCCCGGCTGTTCGAGTGTCGAAGCGCCGTCGTCCGACGAGTCGTATGGCGCGGTCTTCGGTCCCGGCGAATACGACAACCCGGCCTACCCGTGGTTCTCCGGGCGGAAGGCTGTCGCGATGTCGACGGCGCTGCGTGCCGCGCTCCCGACCGATGTGACGCTCGAATTCGGGCCGCTCGATCGATCACTGCTGTTCACACCGATCCTCGGGGAACCCGACAGCCCGTTCGGTGGATTCACCGATGCGAGAGCGGACCTGCGGCGCGGTGCGGGTGCCGGGACGCTGTCGGTGACCGTCGAACAGTCCGAAGAACCGGTCCCGGCGTGCACGGCGGGCTGGCTCGACGAGCGCCGGACCGCGCCGGACGGTTCGACCGTCGACCTGCACGACACCTGGGAGGAGCTGGACGGTATCCGCACATTGTCACGCAGCGTCATGGCCTATCGCCCCGATGGCAGCCGGATAGTGGTCCGCTCCACCGATGCTCCGTCGGTGTCGATGCCGACCGGAACCGTGCCCCTCACCAGAGACGAGCTGGTCGCGATCGCACTCGCCGACGGGCTCGGTGTCGGCGATCCGATTCCGCCGGGCACCATCGAACCGCCGCCGCCTTGTCATGTGCGAGTGGACGATTCGCCGGCCTTCGGCGAATCGGTGGCAGCGCGGGTGAACGCGGCGCTGGCCGGCGCGCTCGACGGGGTGAGCACCGACCGCCCGCTCGGCGACGTGCGACCCGACGATTTCGGTCTGGGCCTGTGTCAGGCGGTTCGGGTCACGACGCCGGGGCAGCCGTCCACGCTGACGGTGTCGATCGCCGCAGGTCAGCCGATGCCGGACACTGAACCCAAGGATGGCGGTTCCGCACGGACCAGCGCCGACGGCACCGTGATCGAAGCCCGTGAGGAATACTTCACCATCGCTGATCAATCCGGGCGCACCGCCGAAGAATTCGTGCGGACCGTCGTTCTCACCACACCGGACGGCACCCGCATCGACGTCACCTGTCGAGCGGAACAGCCGTCGGCGCCGCTACCGTTCGAACAACTCGAAAAGATCGCTCTCGCACCGGGTTCGGTGACGCCGTGACGACGCCGGGACTACGTGGACTGATCGTCGCCGCTGTCGCAGCGCTCGTCACCGGCGTCGGGGCGGTGGTGGTGTTGTCACAACCCGTCGATACCACTCGCAAGATCACCGGAACCAACAGTGCCGCACCGGGTCTGGCCTGGTCGGTGAGCGCGGCCGAGTTGTCCGGGTCAGCAGACGCGGTCTTCCGTTCGCCGGTATTCGGCACCGAATTCGATTCCGGTAGCAGCGGTTTCGTCGCGACCGACGACATCCTGGTGACCGTGGTCGGCACCGGGGAAGCCTCGACTCTGTACGGCATCGATGCGTACGACGGGAGTATCCGCTGGCGTGCGCCCGCCGCCGATCTCGGTGGCTGTGCCGACGTGCCCGTCGACGGGCACCTGGTGTGCTTCACGGGGTTCAGCGCCGACGGTACGGCGGTGGTCGGCTATGACCTGTCCACGGGGCAATCGACACGCACCCCGATCGACTGGTCTCCGTTCGCGATCGCGGCCACCGAGGACCGGGTGTACCTGGTGGAGGGCAATGCGGAAGACGATGACGTGCGCGTGCGAGCGGGCACGCTGCAGGACCCGGATCGGTTCTGGACCACGCAGTTCGCGCTGGGCGGCGCCTGGGAGGACGTGTTGATGGACATCATCATCGACGTCACACACGGCCAGGGCGTGCTCGCGCTCAGCAGTGACCTGGCAGGCTTCGCCCTCGACACCGGTGCGCCCACCTGGACCGCCACCCGCGCGGGCTGCGGCTGGTCGAGCGCCCTCGCGGGTGCGCTGGTGCGGCGCGTCTCCTGCGACACCGGCACCGACATCCTCGACCGCACCGGCAAGCCACTGCCGACGACCGAAACCCCCGGCCGCACCCTGCTCGATCACCCCGCCGACGACACGATTCCCGTCGTCCTGGGCAACCGCGCCTACGACCGCCGCACCGGCGCCACCGTGTGGACCTCCCCCGACCTGGAGGCCACTTCCACCTCGACACTGGTGGCCGTGGTCGACGACACTGCCCTCCTGGCCGACCCGGAAGCCCAAACGCTGACAGCCCTCGACATGCACACCGGCCACCGCCGCTGGCAACGCCCCCAGTCCACCCCCATCGAAACCGTCGCCACCACCACCGACCCGATCGTCATCACCCACACCAACGGTCTCACCGCCCTCGATCGCGCCACCGGCGACCCACTCTGGGACATCCCTTTCCGCGCCATCCACCCAGACCCCCACGCCCTCACCGCGGACGGCACGCCACTCCCCCAGCCCGACGACCGCCTCGTCTACGTCAGCGCACGAACAGCCATCGGCCTACGCCCGCTGCCCTGACAACACAGATCCAAAGCGAGCGGGTCACATATGGACGCGACTGTTGGATCACGCCGCTCCCCACCAGTCTCCGTGTCGCGCCGGAGCGAACCGCGGTCATGTTTATGAATTCAGCACGTTTGCGCTAACTCGTTCCTGGGTAAAGCTGAAATCCGTATGCTGACCCCTGCCGTAAGCCGGGTCATACGAGGGGCCAACCATGTTCGAGCAACGACCACAGCCGCCCGCGCACCCGCGATATGTGTCAGCACCACCCAACGCGCCGAACCGGAATCCTTGGTGGGCAGCCGTACTCATCGGTATGTTCACCATCTTCCTGCTCGTCCGCGATGGCAGCAGCATGAGCGGCGCGCTGACCGTGATGCTCGTTCTCAGTGTTCCAGTCGCCCTTGCCGTGCTGATCGTGCGTGCGCTGTATCGAGTGGGTGAACCACGGCCTGCACCAATCACTTTCGTCACACCCCCGATGTCACCGGGATCCCGTTCCTCACCGCCGCCTGGTTGGTACAACAACCCGGACGGCGACGACGAACGCTGGTGGGACGGGCGTGACTGGACCGAACACACGCGTCGGCTGAACTAGGGCGATCTCGGCAGGGACGACGGAGCTCGCGCGCGGGTGGGGTCGGCCCTGGACGTACGGATAGGCGTCGGAGCGGTGTTGGAAGGACAGCATTCGGAAGTTGAGTACTCTCGGGCCGCCGCGGACTTCAATGGCTCGGTGGAGGGTGTCACCGGCGTCCCAGTCGTCGGCGCCGGCGAGGACGACTGAGTGGTATCCGAGCAAGGTCCTGGAGTTCTAATGTGGCTTTGTCGGCGGGTGGCCCACTCAGGCGAGCTTGGTTCCGCTCGGTACCGGAAGTTTGAAGCAGATCGGGTTGGGTCGCGCCGCTCGTTGTCGTAGCCCTTGCCGAGAACGATGTCGTCGCAGTTGTGAATCGCCCGAGGGACATTATGTCGATCGGGGTGGGAATTGGAGGCGGATCGTGCGACCCGTGTTGCGCCGTCGGCCTCGCCTGGCACGGCTCGCTAGGCCTCGCGACGGTGCATTCGCCACACGGACAGGTCAGTGTCGAGCGTGATGTGGTCGACCACCGAGAACCCGAACCGTTGGTACAGCGGAAGGTTTCGTTCGGTCGAGGTATCCAGCCAACAGGCATGCCCGGCTCGATCCAGTTCGGCCAGGCCATGTTTCATCAGCGCGGTGCCGAGGCCGGCTCCCCGGGATTGTGGTGTGGTACCGATGGTGGCCAACAGCCAGGCGCCGTCGGGCACCGGCAGCGTCGACAGTCGTTCCTCGGCCGCCATCAGGTGATCCAGTCGGTCGCCGTGCAGGTCCGCGATTTCGGCCGACACCGCCGCGCTCGGCGCTGGGGTGTCCGGCGGCAGGAAAGCGATCACGCCATGGCCGGTGGTGTCGATGTAGGCGCTCCCGTAGGGAAGCGCCATGTGCGCGAGATAGATGCGCTGTAGCGATGAGATGCGTTGTAGGTGATCGTCTTTCGCGACGCACCAATTCGTCCACGGGTAGTCGACGAAGGCCTCGCCGAGTACCTGCGCGGCGCGGTCGAGGTCTGGGGTGGACATGGGGCGGATTACAGTGGGCACAGCCAATTTGTACCCATGTACAAATTGGCTGTCCAGTCTATTTCCCGCTCGCGTACGATCGCACCCTGCCGTTCGGTGTCCGGGGCCGAGCGAAACGTGCGATGGAGAGATCGATGGCTTATCTGGCCCGCGCCGCGCGCCGTCATTCGATCGTCGAGGCGGCAGCCACGGTGGTGGCACGAGAGGGACTGAGCGCGGTGACGGCGCGCGCCGTCGCGAGCGAACTCGGCGGCTCACAAGGACAGATTCATCATCACTTCTCCTCGACCGACGAACTCGCCGCCGATGCGTGGCGGCAGTACGCGGCCCGCGAGATAGCGGCCTACCAGCACGCCATCCTCGACCTCGAGCCGGCCGCCGCGCTGGCACTGTTCTTCTCCGACCTGTTCGGCGACGGCGAGGGTCACGCACTGGCTCGTTGGGCCGAGGCCGGTGCGCACGCCCAACTGCGCGGCCCGGTCGCGAGCAGCTATGTCGAAACCCTCACGCAATTGACCGACGTCCTCACGGCCGTGATGTCCCGTGCCGTCGCCGATGCGACCCAGGCGCGGGCGGCCGCCGCTCGCCTGCTGATGCTCGGCGTCGGTCTAGCCGGAATCACCCGGATCACCGATGACCCGCCAGTACCGGTGCGGGCGGTCATGGCTTCCGCGATTCGCGCCGAACTCCCCTGACAGCTGCCTCGGGGCATCGCCGTCAGGGGTTTTGAATCACCGCAACTCCACGACCTATCGGTCGGACGGCAAGACCGCGTCGATCAGGGCGCGGGCTGCGTGGCCGGTGCGTTCCCGGTCGCCCGTGATCACACGGTCTTGAATGATGCCGCGCAATCCCGAGACCAGCAGCGTCGACACCACCTCAGGATCTTGGGCCGATCCGGTCCTGCGCAGCGCCACTGCGAGTTCGTCGACAAAGGCCGCGATCGCGGTATTCGCATAGTCCTGATACGGCGACTCCGGCGCACACGCCGCACCGAGCACCTGCAACAGCACCCGCACGCTGTCTGCCTCCGCGCCATCGGCATTCAGGTCGAAGAAGCCGATGAGCCGATCGCGTAGCTGTGCGGGTTCGACCACGTCGGCGAATACCGCGGCGAGGTCTGGTCGCTGTGTGGCCAGGGCCTGGACCAGCAGTTCTTCCTTGGTGCCGAAGTAGTAGATCAGCATTCGCGAGCTGGTCCCGAGCGCGGCGGCCAGCGGGCGCAGGGACAGTTCGGTCAAGCCGTGCGAGGCGATATACGCGACGACGCCGGCTAATAGCTCCGCGCGTTTGCGGTGGTCGAGGGGACGAGCCATAGGTTGACTGTACCGACTGCTACAGGTATTCATGTCGGCATGACTGTATCGATCGCTTCAGAAACTGCGGAGGGTGTGGTGGTGACCGCGTACGCGGCGACCACCGCACTGGCCGACACCATGGACGAGACCTGGTCGCGTCTGCTGCGCGGCGAGAGCGGAATCCGTGCGCTGCCTGCGGAATTCCTCGCCGAGCACGATCTCCCGGTGCGGATCGGCGGACCACTGGTCACCTCGCCCGATACCGAGCTGACGCGGATCGAACAGCGCAGAAATTCCTACGTCGAACGCATGGCTCTCGTCCTGGGTAGGCAGGTCTGGCAGGCAGCGGGCGCCCCAGACGTCGACCGCGAGCGCCTCGCTGTTGCCATCGGCACCGGCCTCGGCGGTGGTGACGCACTGATCGATGCCGTCGACGCGATGCGGGCCGGCGGCTACCGCAAGGTCTCTCCGCTGGCCGTACCGATGGTGATGCCCAACGGCCCTGCCGCCACCGTCGGGCTCGAAATCGGCGCACAGGGTGGTGTTTTCACACCGGTCTCAGCGTGCTCGTCGGGATCGGAAGCAATCGCGCACGCATGGCGACTGATCCGAACCGGTGAGGCAGACGTGGTGGTGACCGGCGGCGTCGAAGGACACATCGATCCGGTCCCCATCGCGGGCTTCGCGATGATGCGGGCGATGAGTACCCGCAACAACGAGCCCGAACGCGCCTCCCGGCCCTTCGACCGCGACCGGGACGGCTTCGTCTTCGGCGAAGCGGGCGCGCTGCTTGTGCTCGAATCCGAGCGGCACGCGAAAGCACGAGGCGCGCAGATCGTTGCCAGGGTGTTGGGTGCCGGCATCACCTCCGACGCCTTCCACATCGTCGCCTCCGACCCCGCAGGCACCGGAGCCGCGCGGGCGATGCGTAAGGCGATTCACACTGCCGGACTGCGTGCTTCCGACATCGACCACGTGAACGCGCACGCGACGTCGACACCGATCGGTGACGCCTCCGAAGCAGCCGCAATCACTGCCGTCACTCCTGAAGCGTCGGTGTATGCACCGAAATCAGCGCTAGGGCATTCGATCGGCGCAGTCGGCGCACTCGAATCGATCCTCACGATCCTGAGCTTGCGTGACCAGCTCGCCCCGGCCACACTGAACTTCGAGAACCCGACCCGGCAAGCGATCTCGACATCGTCGCGGGTGGGCCACGATCACAGCGAATCGATTACGCACTCAACAACTCATTCGGATTCGGCGGCCACAACGTCACGCTCGCATTCGGCAAACCATAGTGGAAATGCGCGTAGTGTCTACGCCACCCAGCGTCGTGTCGATGTCGCGTAGCCAAGAGAACTACCGAGAAGAATGGCGCCTCGGCGACATCGTCTTCGACCTGGACATCTGGCCCGACCTGCCCACACCATCTACCAATCGCAATGCGGCCGCGACATTTTCGCTGAACCGACCCTGCTGTTCCAGCAGTCCAGGAGTTAGCTGCTATAACGCGGATTGTTGCAGAAAGCGCGGGCAGCCGCTCACCTTCGATCCGACCGAAGGACCTCAGTGATCGACGAACCGAGTACGCCGATGGAGCCTCATCGCGCGGATGATGTCGGCGGCCGCGTGCGGGCGCATCCGGGTCGCTGACACGACTAGCCTGTCATTTTCACTTATCCGCGCAGCGCGGAGGCGAAGATCCCGGGAAGCTCGGCCCAGCCTGGTCGGGCAGCGAACTGCGTGAGTCCGCGGCCGGTGGTGGCGGCGGTTCGGTTGGTGACGAACCAGGGCGGGCGTGGGGAGAGTGTGAACTCCCCAGTGAGCACCGAGCGTGGGAACGGCCGGAACGGTCCGCGAACCACGGTTCGTTCGGTGTGGTCGAGGAGGACGCCGTTGTGTACCACCCCGATTCCGCTCTGCGCGTCGTAGATTGTGTGGCCGGGGAAAGCGCCCCAGGTGGCGCGAGCAGTGAGGTAGCCGACGCCGGTCCATGCGTTGATCGCGATGGTGCCGTAGTGCAGGTCGGCGATCGCTTCGGTGAATCGAGTGCCGAGCCGTCGCTGCGTGCGCGGGTGGATAAGGATATTGGCACCGAGAGTGCCGGCCAATCGGGTGTTGGCGAATTCGACTGCATTGTCGAGGAATTGGCTGTCCTGGCCGGGCACATAGGTGATCGCGAGTACCGGGCCGAAATATTCTTCGGTGTAAGCGACGTCGTCGGCGGTGAGGTCGTCGAGCAGGAGCCTGCCGGTCTCGTCGAGAGGTTCGGCGCCGGGATGTGCGGCGGTCGCGCTCGCGCATCGATCGTCGCTGCCGGGGTAATCGCTTGCCGGGCAGGCGCGTTCGCGAGGGCTTTGCGCAAGGCTGCCACAAAGGCGTCCTTCTGTTCCCAGTCGCTGCTGAGCACGAGCACTTGCGAGGCTGCGCAGTTGTACCCGTTGTTGTGCAGCTTCTGGGTTGCGATGTGCTCGGCCTGGTAGGCGAGATCTCGTACCGACCACTTGCCGGGAACCACGATCGTCGGTGATACCCCGCCGAGTTCGCTCGTGATCGGCTTGTCCAGCAGCGTTTCGCCGCGTTGTTTCCGGGCTCGGCCCTCCGCGCCGGGCCCGAACACGATGGCGTCGTGGGACTTCACGCTGCCGGTGATATGCACATGACTGATTCCCGGGTGGGTGACGGCCGCCTGCCCGACGTCCACACCACCGGTGACGATGCCGACGAGGCCGAGGTCGATGAACCGGGCGAAGATCTGCTCGAACACCGGCAGCAGCGGATCGGTGATCGGGTTGAGTTTGAGCAGCACAACCCGATTGCACGCGAACAGTTCGTAGAGCGTGTCCAGCGGCGCTATCGAGAAGATGTTCCCGGCACCGAGAACCAGTCCGACACCGGCGGTTTCGGCGGGTCGACGCTGGGCGAGGCCTGCGGTGGCGCGCAACTGCGCGACCGAGGTGCCAGGCCTGGACCACACGTCGGCGGTGAACCCGTTCAGCAGCAGCCGGTCGAACAGGTTGTGTGGCAGCGCGCGAATCGCCACACGGTGGCCGGGAGCCTCGGACAGGTGAGTGCCGTCCAGCGGGCTGCGTCCTTCGGCGAGAGCGGCCAGCGACTCCGACAGTGCTCCGATGCTGCTGAGCAACGCATACGGGCCACTGATCCATTCCTCACCGGCCAGTGGCGAATCGGCGGCGAGGCCTTTGATACGGCATGCGGTGTCCACCCATTGCTGAGCGTTGCGCTGCGTCGCTTGGGTCAAGGTGGTCAGAAGGTCGATTCTGTCCCGCAACGACAGTGCCGCCCAGGTCTTTTCGCCCTCTCGCAATCGCTCGATCACGGCGTCCAGCGGTGGGATCGCTACGCGCTCGGTCGGTGTCATGGTGATTGCCCTCCAGGAATCGAAACGATCGAGAATTTCCGAGGCCGAGCCGGGGAGACCGGCACCAATCACCACGACCTCGATTTCGGTCAGCCCGGACTCGTCTCTCTACAAAGTCAGTCGGCTGTATGACTGTAAGATAGGTGACACCCGGCAAGTGTGCAAGAGTTGTGGCGAACTTTGTCCGCCGGCGAGTCGAGGAGAGCCCGTGGTTTACGTCAAAGCGTCCGAGCGTGAGGAGCAGATCATCGCGGCGGCCGTCACCGTGCTCGGCGACGTCGGCGTACCGGCCACGACGCTGCGTGGGGTGGCCGCCGAGGCGGGCGTGCCGCTGGGAACTCTGCAATACGTGTTTCCCACCAAGGACCAGCTCCTTCGAGCCGTCCTCACCCGGGTCATCCACGACATCTCCGAAGCGTTGCGAGCAGGGCTCGAACTCGACAAAGGCGTCGAGCACGCCCTACGGCAAGGCGTTTCCAGCTTCTGGGACAAACTGGTCGGCAACCACGTCGGGCTGCAGATCATGCAGTACGAGTTGATGACCTACTCCCTGCGCAACGAAGCGGGCAGCTTGGCCCAGCTGCAGTACGAGAGCTACGGCTCGGTCGTCACCCAGTTCTGCGAACAGGCCGCCCAAGCGGCGGGCGAGCGCTGCGCCGTCGGCTTCGACACACTCGGGCGCCTCGCGCTGGCCCTGATCGACGGGCTGATTCTGCAGTACATAGCCAGGCCTGATGCCGCCCGCGCTCGCCGCGACCTGGATCAGGCATTGGACATGTTGGTCCTGTTCGCCGACCCGCAGCCGGTGGCACGCAGCGCGACGCGGCGGTAGCGACCCCCGAAGGCTTTCCTCTCGCCCATTGCGGCCAGGGCATCTCGGCTCTATCGTGGCTAATACATACGACTGACTTAATGAGTCGGCTCATGTTCACCCATCGGAGTGTGACGAGATGCCCCAGCACAGATCCATCGATCCATCCGCAGCCCCTCCTGGACCGAGGGCGGTCACGGTTGCCGTGATCGGTGCCGGTATGGCCGGGCTTGTCGCAGCCCGTGAACTGCATCGCCACGGCATCGACGTTGTCGTGCTCGAAGCCTCTTCCCGGCCGGGCGGGCGGTTACTGACCGAGACCACGGCGCTCGGCTCGCGAGTCGATGTGGGTGGCCAATGGATCGGACACGGCCACCATCGTTTCGAAGAGCTGGCCGCCGAACTCGGCACGACAGTCTTCGCCATGCATACACCGAAGCGACCGGTCATCGTGAATGGTGTTGCGGCCGTGCGGAACTGCAGCGCGACAGGTGCGGTGACCACCGCCACCTTGCTGGTGTGGGAAATCATGTCACGGTTGGGTCAGCCCCGCTCCTGGAAGTCGCAGAGCGTCCAGTCATGGCTGCGGCGGGTGCCGAACCGGCGAGCTCGGCGGCTGCTGGAAGTCCTCGTCTCGGTATCCACCACCGCCGACCTCGACCGGTTGTCGATGCGTGCCTTCCTCGACGGCGTCCGCTACCAGGGCGGCCTGGCGACAATGCTGGCCACCAAGGGCGGCGCGCAAGACAGCCTCATCGTCGAGGGGGCCGGAACACTCGCCGAGCGGCTCGCGACCGAACTCGACGGAAAAGTTGTGTTCGACAGCGCGGTGACCGCATTGCACCGTGCCGACACCGGCGTCACGATCCATTCGGCGACCGGTACGTACCGTGCGGCCGAGGTGATTGTGACCGTTCCCCCGCCGATGGCTTCCGGAATCGAACACCATCCGCCACTGCCCGCCGAACGAATCCGGTTGCAGGACAACACTTATATGGGTTCTGTGTACAAGGCGATCGCGGTCTACGACCGGCCGTACTGGCGTGAGCACGGCGATGCCGAGCTGATGACGCTGACCGAGCCCGCCATGTCCGTATTCGACACATCCCCACCCAAGGGGCCCGGCCACCTGTGCATCCTCATCGCCGGACCCGAAGCGCGCACACTCGACGACCTCGACGAAAGCGCCCGCCGCTCCGCCATCCTGACTCCACTCGCCGCGCACCTCGGCTCTCAGATACTTCAACCCCGAAGCTGGCACGAGAAGGCGTGGCACCGAGACCGTCACGTCGGCGGCGGTTATTCGGCGTTGCCGATCATCGGGCACGACGAGGGACACTTCCCCATCGCCGCACACCCGATCGGCCGTATCCACTGGGCGGGCACCGAAACCGCCGGCGAGCACGCCGGGTACGTCGAGGGCGCCATCGAATCCGGCGAGCGCGTGGCGCGTGAGATCCGTTCCACCCTCGCGGACAACAGTCCCTGCCACGGCGCCGCGCCCGACTCACCGACGCACTCGTGAACCCACGCCCCGCCCGAAGGAGCACACAGCCCACCGACGACAGCGCCGGGACACACCCCCTCGTTCCATCGGTGAATTCTGACATCACCCGGCCGGGGGCCACGGAGGCTACAACGGGTCCGTACCGTCTGCGCGTGTGAGCGATGTAGTCGAGGAACCGACAGGAGCAGTGGGCCGAGCACGGCGTGATGCGCTGGGACCGGCGTTTGTCTCGGGTGCGGTGATCGGGGTGCTGGGCGGGTTGATCGGGCTCGGGGGCGCGGAATTTCGGTTGCCTCTGTTGATCGGGTTGTTCGGATTCGCCGCCTTACACGCGATTATCCTGAACAAGGCGATGAGCCTGATCGTGGTCCTCACCGCCCTGCCGGCCCGGCTCATCGCTCTGCCCTACACCGAGGTGAGCCAGCAGTGGACGATCGCCGCGAACCTGCTCGCGGGCAGCCTCGTCGGCGCCTGGCTCGGTGCGGGCTGGGCCACGCGAATGCACTCACGCACGCTCTACCGGGTCCTGGCCCTGCTACTCGTCCTGATCGCCGTCGCCCTGGCGGTGACCCACCTCGGCCACGTCGGGACGCTGGAGCTGTCGACCATCGCACGGGTCGCTGCCGCGGTCGGCGCGGGCGTGGGGATCGGTGTCGTCGCGGCGCTGATGGGTGTCGCGGGTGGGGAACTGTTGATCCCGACAATCGTGCTGCTGTTCGGCGTCGACATCAAGGTCGCCGGAAGCCTGTCGCTGATGGTGTCGCTGCCGACGATGCTGGTCGCTTTCGCGCGCTACAGGCGCGACGCCTCCTTCCAGATCCTGCGCGCCAACACCCGTTTCGTGCTCGTCATGGCCGCCGGGTCGATCGCTGGCACCATCGTTGGCGGGCTGCTGCTCGGTATCGTGCCCAGCGCTGCGCTCATCCCGGTCTTGACCGCGCTGCTGGTTGTCTCCGCGATCAAGGTCTGGCACCACAAGTAGTCAGCCACGTCAGAACTCGCCGATCCGATGAGCCGTTGCCCGCTGCCCCTCGGCGTCGGGATTCACCGACGAACGACACCCCAACAACCCGGTGCGGCTCGTCGACCTGAGCCACCACGCGTGACGATTTGGGCTCGCCTCTTGCCCGACGGCGTTGTCGCGATCTACGCTCGCAGACAAGTTCGGTCATACGACTGACTTTGTCAGTGAGGAGTGCAAACCATGCAGGACGTCGATGTCGTGATCGTGGGTGCCGGTCTAGCCGGGCTGACTGCGGCCCGCACGCTGGTCGCGAAGGGCAAGACCGTGACTGTGCTCGAGGCTCGGGACCGCGTCGGCGGCCGCACCGAGGGAGGCACCATCGACGGCCGGCCCGTCGAACTCGGCGGGACCTGGATCGGCGAGGGCCACGACGAGATGTACGCCTTGGTCGAGGAGCTCGGCCTGGAAACCTTCCCCACATGGAACAAGGAGGGCTTGCTCCTGCTCCAGCTCGGCGGCAAGCAGTCCCGACTCGCCGGCCACAAGGGCGCGACGCCGAAGCTGAACCCGTTCGCGCTCGCCGACCTCGCCCAGGGCCTGCTGCGCTGGGAGCGTCTCGCACGCACCATCGACCCGGAAAAGCCGTGGACACATCCCAAGGCGCGTGAGCTCGACGGCCAGACCTATGAGTCCTGGATCCGGCGCAACTTGCGGACCGCGAGCGGCAGAGCGTACTTCCGGATCGTCGCCGAAGCACTGTTCTCCGCTGACGCCGAGGACCTGTCCCTTCTGCACGCGCTGTTCTACAGCCGCAGCAACCGCGACCTCGAGACGCTGATCTCGGTCGACCAGGGCGCCCAGAAGGACCGTGTAGTCGGCGGCTCGGTGCTCGTCGCCGAACGACTCGCCGACGGCCTCGACGTCCGGCTCGGCCGACCCGTGGCCACCATCTCTCAGCACGACTCGGGCGTCACCGTGACCACTCGCTCCGGGGAAACTCACACGGCACAGCAGGTGATTGTCACCATCCCTCCCACCCTCGCCGGTCGGCTGGACTACGACCCGGTGATGCCGGCCTGGCGTGACCAGCTCACCCAGCGCCTCCCTGCCGGTACCGTCGTCAAAACCTTCGCCACCTACCCCACGCCGTTCTGGCGGGACAAGGGACTCAACGGTCAGGCCATCAGCGACCAGGGACCGGTCAAGGTCACCTTCGACGTCTCGCCACCCAGCGGCGAGATCGGCGTCCTGTTGGGCTTCGTCGAGGGCGGAGAGGCACGCCGCTGGCAGCGCCTACCCGAGGACGAACGCCGCCGTACCGTCCTCGACTGCTTCGCCCGATACCTGGGCCCGGAGGCCGCGAAACCTGTCTCCTACCTGGAGAAGAACTGGAGCGCCGAGGAGTTCACCCGCGGCTGCTACGGCGCCCACTTCGGCCCCGGGACCTGGACCAGCTACGGCGATGTTCTCCGCGAGCCCGTCGGCCGGATCCACTGGGCCGGTGCCGAGTACGCCGTGGACTGGAACGGCTACATGGAAGGGGCGGTCCGCTCCGGGCGCCGCACCGCCGAAATCGTTGCCGGGCACCTCTCATGAGCGCCACAGCGGGTCGGCGACCTCGACGCGATGGTCGGACGGCCGGCAGTCGGACTGCGCGTCCGGTCTGGCGCAGCATCGGCTGAGCGGCGCGCTCCCTGCTCCTCGCCGTTGGGGCGCCACGGCGGCCCAGGCGCACGAGTGGGTCTGCATCGCCACCGCGATCAAGGACTGGACCCCTCGCCCCCGCTCGTTGCCGAGGGGACACTCGCGACTGGCTGCTGCCGTCGCCCACAACCGCACCGTCGTGCTCGAGCTGAACCGCCTACCGATCCGCCCGGCCAAGGACGGCGCCCGTCGCCTTATCCGAGGTCGACATGTCGAATGTTGATGCCTCCGCGTACGCCATGCACGCGCACATCTTTCGGTCGCATGACTTGAACTTTGCCGAAAAGCCCTGTGGCCACGGCAAAACGTTGCTACCGTCCTCCATGCATCAGCAGTCGGTTGTATGACTGATTTTGAGGAGACGTCGTGTCGACATGGAGCACCACTCGACCCGATCGAAGTAGGGCTCCATCGCACCGCACGGCCCCGAGGAGCCGATGGAACTGGCTGCGCGGAGAGCTGGAGCCCTATCCGCGCCCGCGCAGAACTTGCGCGGCTCCGAACCTCATCCGCGCACGTGACCTGAGAGGACGATGACCATGACCACGCCGGAGACGAACGACGAGACCGTTCTGGCAACCTGGCGGACGCCCGAACGGATCCGGGAATCCTTGCAACACATCGCGGACTTCCTCCCGACGGCGCTGATCCGCCGAGGTGATCGCTCCGTCGCCGAGCTACCACTTGCGCCGACGCCGCTGCGCGACTTGGTCGTCTCAGCCGACTACGGCACGATCACCGACGCGCATGCACGGACCGAGACGGATGCGTGGCTGGTGCTCCACGGCGGACGCATCGTCGAAGAGCAATACTTCACGCCGATGACCGCCGATACCCGTCACCTGCTGATGTCGGTGAGCAAGTCGATGACATCCATCATCGTCGGCGCGCTCGTCGACCAGGGAGCCCTCGCCACCTCCGAGCAGGTGACGACCTACCTACCGGAGCTGGCCGACAGCGGGTACGCGGGCGCGACCCTGCGCGATGTGCTCGACATGCGCACCGGAGTCCGGTACTCCGAGGATTACTTCGACCCCGACTCCGACGACGCGCTCCACAACGAAGCCATCGGCTGGGCACCCCACCACCACGGCGGCCCCCTCGGCCAGAGGCAGCTGTTGCGCGGTCTCACCGCTGACCGGCCGCACGGCGGATACTTCGAGTACCGCAGTTGCGAGACCGCGGTGCTGGGCTGGGTGTGCGAGGCCGTCACCGGGAAGCCATTCGCCGACCTTACGGCCGAGCTCCTGTGGTCTCGGCTCGGAGCCGAGGCCGACGCCTCATTCTGCGTGGACCCCGGAGGCAGCGCGATGCCCGACCGCGGAATCGTCGCGACCGCGCGCGACGTCGCCCGTTTCGGGATGACCGTGCTCAACGGTGGCATCACGCCCGCCGGTGAACGCGTCGTCAGCCGGGCGTGGATCGATGACCTGTTCGCGCCGAGCGACGAGCTCACCGCAGCGTTTGCCTCCGGACCTGACGCCGACTACCTTCCCGGCGGCCGTTATCGCAGCCAGTTCTGGGTGCCGGCAGATGGCGAAACAGCGTCCTGCGTAGGCATCCACGGACAATTCATCTACATCGACCGCACCGCCGACATGGTCGGCGTGAAACTGTCGAGCTGGCCAGTCCCCCTCGACCCCGAACGGATCATGATCACGCGGTTGATGTTCGCCACCGTCGCAGATCACCTCCGTAGCAGATGAGCCACCTGCACCACCGGGCCGCGCAGTGGTTCGAGACCTATACCGAAGTCGGCCGTGGGTTTCAGCTATGACCTGAAGCAACCGGAAACAAGAAAACCCCTGGTCGAAGTGGCAGCCTCATGCCTCCTGGTTCATCGCGGTGAACTGGCCCATGTCGAAGTAGTCGCGCCAGGCTACGATCTTGCCGTCACGTACCTCGAAGGTTCCCATCACCGGCAGCTCGATCCTCTTCTCTCCCAGCATGAAGCGGTCGGTCCGCTCGTTGAGCACAGTGTCACCCACCATCGCCTGGTGGTGGATGGTGAAGTCGATGCGGCCGAAGGTGCCGATGAACCCGTGCAGGAAATCCAGGATCGCGGCTTTGCCGATGAGCGGGGGCATCGGAATGTTGTGGTAGACGGCATCCTCGCTGAAATAGGCGGCAATGGATTCCGGTGTGCCCACGCCCCATTCGGCGCAGAACGCGGTGACCAGGGTGGCAGGGTCGGTGGTGTTCACGATAGTCCCGTCGAGAGTCAGTGGATGATCAGGGGAAGGCTCTGGTGCCGGCGAACGAAGAAGCTCGGCACCCACAGCGGCGGGTTGTCGGGATCGAGAGTGATCGATGTGCTGCGTTCCAGTAGTGCGGTTATGGCCGCGACGGCCTCGAGTTTGGCCAGCGCCGAGCCGACGCAGAAGTGCACACCCTTGCCGAAGGCCAGCTGCGCGCGTGCGCCGTTGCGGTCGAGATCGAACGCGTCGGGGTCGGTGAACATGGTCGGGTCGCGGTTGGCCGCTCCCCACAACAGCAGCAGATGACTGCCCGCAGACAGTGGCACGCCTCCGAGTTCGGTATCGCGGGTGACGTGGCGATGGTGGCCACGAAACGGCGACTCCAGCCGCAGCGTCTCGTCCAGGAAGGCTGGGATCCGGTGCGGCTGCTCACGCAGCCGCTGCTGCACCTCCGGGTCGGTGGCGATAAATCTTGCTGCGCTGGCGATCAGGCCCGCAGTCGACTCCCCGCCCGCGCCGACCAGCTGCACCAGGGTAAGGACCGCTACTTCGTGAAGCAGCTCCCCCGTGTCGACTGCGCGCGCGAGCACACCGAGCAGGCTGTGAGCCGACTCCTCTTGCGCCGCAGATCCTTCCACAAAGAGCAGTTGCTCGTGCAGGTAAGCCGCCAGCTCGGCCGCCGACGTCACCAGCGCGCCGAGACGTTCGACAGGTACCACACCACCGAGCATCTCGGTGCTGTCGTAGGCCCACCGCAAAAGTTGCGGGACATCAGCATCGGCCAGTCCGATCACCGCAGCGACCAGTGCGAGAGGCAGCTTGTCGGCCATACCCGCCGCGAAGTCGATGCGGCCGTCGCGCAGCTCCTGCGACCACAGCCGATCGACCAGTTCGTCTACGGTCGGCCCCATTGTGCGGATCCGCTTGGACAGCACCGAGGACACCAGCTTCCGGTGCAGCTGGTGGACCGGGTCGTCGGCGGTGGCCAGCACGTGAATGGCCTGACCGCCGTGGTCCATGTCGAAGGCGGTGGTGGTGCCGTCGGGCTGCTGCACCAGGGTCGCGGTCAGGTTCGAGGAGAACTCCCCGCTTCGGCCGGTCACCTCGGTCACCAATTCCCACGAGGACACCAGATAGAAATCGGTACCCGGCAACCGATACACGGGCGCCTGCTCCCGCAGCTGCCGGTACATCGGATACGGATCCTCGAGGTTCGCCGCATCGAACACGTCGATCACCGGCGATGACGCCATTGCCATGCTGACTCCCATCCGCGGAACTGCTTGCCGCACGCCACCGTGCTCCCGAGTGACACATGTGTCAATGGGCTTCTCACACTGAGACAGGACGTCTGCTGCAACCGAGCACGAACGGAGTCTCCACCCTGCGATACCTACTGATTGTGCAGTCAGATCCACAAATCCGACTCGTCAAAGTCGAGACGGATTCGAGAATCTGTCTTAAGCTGAGACAGTATGGAGATCGGCGAGAGAGACAGTGACGCAGGTGCCTGATCAGCGCATCGATTGGCTCACCGGCCGCGCCCGCCACACCGTCGCGCGGGAGCGCATCGTGGCTGCCGCTGCGGACCTTTTCCTGCAGCACGGCGTCGCTGCGGTCGGTATCGACGACATCGCCGCCCACGCCGGTTGCTCGCGCGCCACCCTCTATCGGCATGCGGGCGGCAAGACCGAATTGGTCCGTGCCGTCATGGCCGCTTCCGCCGCCACCGTCGCCGACCGGGTGCACGCCGAGGTCGCTGGACTCACCGGGCATCGCCGCACCGTCGAGGCCATCGTCGCCTCGATCCGCGCCATCCGCACCGACCCAGCGCTATCGCAGTGGCTTGCCAACATCCGCGCCAACGGCGCCGACGAATACCTCGCCACCGCACCCGAACTCGGCCACATTGCCATCGCGGTCACCGGCCTGAACCCCGACGACGAGGCGGCCCAATGGATCGTGCGTGTCGTCCTGGCACTGCTCGCCTGGCCGCTACCCGACTCCGCGGCTGAACGTCACCTCATCGAACGCTTCGTCGCACCCACCCTCGTCACGCCCACACCAGCTTCCGAGCACAGCGGCGGCGCGATCCGTTCATAGCCGGCAATTCACATCACACGTCGACTGCCGGATATAAGACGCGGATCTGACCCGTTCCATGCACACCGTGCCCCGCCGGGGCGCCAACCTGCCTCACTTGCACAGCTCGACGTAATCCGCGTGCACCCGAGGCGAAGCGTCTGCTCGCCTACGACCAGGCCGAAGTCGCCGTGCTCTGGCGAATCAGTTTCCTCGGTGGCGCTCGACTGATTCCCGCACAGCGGGAACGACCTCGCGCGCCCAACGCCTCAGTTGGACGGGATCATCCGCCGGTGCACCGAAGACGAAGGTGTCCATGCCGTACTCGATGACGAGGTCGGTCAGCTCCTCGACCCACTGGTCGACAGGGCCGGAGAACGCACCCGATGAGGATCCGTCGGTCGTGATCGTGCCGAAGACGTTGTACACGCGCCGAATTTCGCGCGGATCGCGACCTGCCTGCTGCGCGGAGTCGTCGATACGGCGCTGCATCTCGGGCAGGTCGGAAGGGGGTACGTAACTGGACGAGGGCACCCAGCCATCGGCCTTGCGGCCGAGTGCCCGCAGCAGCCGCGGGCCGCGCACACCGAGCCAGATGCCCGGCGCGGGCGTGGGAGCGGGACCGGGGTGCACCCCGGCGAGCTGGTAATGGGATCCGTCGTAGCGCACCGATCGTTGGCCCGACCACATCAGACGGATGACATCGATGGCTTCCTCGAGCGCTTCGGCGGCTTCGCGTGGGTTGCGTGCGGGACCGCCCATGGCTTGCACAGCTTCGTTGAATCCGCCTGCCCCGAGACCGAGTTGGAATCGTCCGCCCGACAGCAGGCCGAGGCCGGCCGCGGCCTTGGCCAGCACTGCGGGTGGCCGGAGCGGCAAGTTCGCGACGTCGGGGAATACCTGAATGCGCTGTGTCCGGGCGAGCAGGAAAGCCATCAGTGTGAAGGTGTCCAGATGCCGGCTCTGGTATGGGTGGTCCTGCACCCCGACCAGGTCGAGCCCGTCGCGATCGGCGGTCTCGACGACGGCGAGCACCTGTTGCGCGCTGTCGGCGTCCGGAGTCGGGAATATTCCGAATCGAAGCGGTTGCCCGTAGTCGGTCATGCTCGGGACCCTACGCTCGGCGGCAACGAAAACCCCGATACGACTCCGCGGCTCTGCGCGTATTCGTCCGATCGCAGTGCACGCGGCACCGCGTTCGGCGATGCGCATTCGGTCGCCGCGAAGATCCGGCCCACCAGTGTCTCCCAATTGCGGGCAATTTGTTCGAGTGAATAGCCCTGGTCGTGGAGTTGATGCGCTACCAAGGCGGCGTCGAGCGGGGCGAGGACGGCGTCGGCCGACAAGTACGGATCGTCGCCCACCCCGGCCGTGTTCAACAGGCCGGTGACATGATCCCGTGCGGCGAGATAGTACGACGACCCGAATCGGTGTGATCCGTCGGCTGCCAGGCGGATGTCGGCTTCGACCTGGGTGCAGGCGAGTCGAGCGCGACCGAACGCGAGCAACCGTTGGAGCGGTGAGGCGCCCGGCCCCAACGGGGCGGGCCCGGACAGATATGCCACCTGCAGGTCGTGCTCGTAGGCGTCGAGCAGGGCGTTCATCAATCCGGTTCGGTTGCCGAACCGGCGATACAGCGTGCCCTTGCCGACTCCGGCGTGCTTCGCGACGGCGTCCATCGTCAGGGCATCGACGCCATGGAGGTCGATCAACTCTGCGGCGGCGTCGAGGACCCGCCGACGGTTGCGTGCCGCATCTCTTCGTTCGATGATGACGCACCCGGTACGGGCCGAACCGGGGCGGGCCGCCGGGTGGCGCGAAACCTGTTCACGGTCGGGTTGGTGCACTGTGTTCACGGTTCCTCCATCTCTACTGACTGACGAATTCGGTCACGTGGTGGCCGGCGGCGACGAGCCGGTCGCGGACCAGCTCTGCCGCCGTCACCGCCGCGAGGGTGTCGTCGCACAATCGGCCGTCGCGTTTGACGGTCCTGCCTGCGACCAGCACGGTGTCCACGTGCGCGGTGTCCATGCCGAGTACGACCGTGCTGTAAGGGTCGTAGACCGGTGCCGTGCCCGGCTGGTCGGCACGCAAGAGCACGACATCGGCTTGTTTGCCGGGGGTCAGCGAGCCGATCCGGTCGGACATGCCGAGCGTGCGCGCGCCCTCCACGGTGGCGAACTCGAGAATGTCGCGGACGGTGTGCTCGAGCCCGGCGAACCTGCTGAGTTGGAAGGCTGTCCGCATCTGCCCGAACAGATCCGAAGCCACGGTGACTTCGACGTCCACGCTGAGACTGGGGCGCAGCCCCGCGGCGTCCGCGGCGGCGAAGGGCGGAAGCCCATGGCCCATCATGAGCTCGATCGCCGGTGCGATGGAAAGCCCGCAGCCCTGGTCGGCGATGATGCGCAGGTCGTGCTCATCGAGTCCGTTGCCGTGGATGAACGTCGTTCCGGGCACGATCACACCCAGGTCGGCGAGGCGGAGCATCGGGCGATCACCGGGGTGGGTTGCCACGACATGCCGGGTGACCGGCACGTCGAGTTCGCGGGCCAAGCCCCAGTTTCGGTGCTCATCCTGCGCGGTGCCCTGTTCGGTCGCCAATGCCATGGTGACGCGGGCGTGGTCGTCGGGCAGTAGCCGATCGCGCACCGTGCGAACGTAATCGGGCAGCTTGCGGTCGCTGGCCAGCCCATGGGGCATGCCGTTGCCGTAGGCGAAGACGGCGCGTAGGCCGGATTCCTGCAGTGCGGCGATGGTGGCTTCGGTGTGTCCGGGGGTGTTCTGCACATTCGAGATGTCTTGGACAGTCGTGACACCGGCGGTCAATGCGCTGTAGGCGCTGAGTAGGTTTCCCAGATACACGTCGTCGGGCGTGACCACCTGACCCAATCTGCTGAGGACATGACCGAAATAGTCCATCAGCGTGTGGTGTGGCGCGCAGCCCCGCAGCACGGCTTGCCACATGTGACGATGGGTATCGATCAGCCCTGGAATCGCGATCTGCCCGGCACCGTCGATGACGGCGGCCGGCTCATCGGGATCGAGATCGACGCCGACAGCGACGATGATGTCGCCCTCGATGAGCAGATCTCCCCGGGGGAGATCACCGATCGCGGGGTCCATGGAGAGGACCGTGACGTCGCGGATCAGCGTTCTCTGTCCCTGATGCACTGAATTGCTCCTTCTACCTTGTGATTTCGATGATCAAGACGCTCGTGCCGGTGCTTCGACCGGCTGAACGGGGGTCGCTGTTTCGCGTTTTCGGACAAGGGTGAACACGATCACCGCGCCGGCGATCGCGCCGATGCCTGCGGTGTAGAAGATTCGGTCGAGACCGGCGGTGAACGCGGCATGCACGACGTGGTGGACCGATTCCTGTGCGCGTGGTGGTGCTTGCGCGATGAGCTCCGCTGCGCGACCACCGCCCAGCGCTGAGGCGGCGGCGTGCGGGTCGGCGAAGGTGGCGGCCTCGGCCAGGGTTTCACGCGCCCCGATGAGGAAAAGTGGGCCGAATACCGCGACGCCGAGGGCGTGACCGAGCTGACGGAAGGTATTCACCGCGCCGCCGATCAGACCAGCGTGCTGAGGTGGTGCGGTTTCCAGGGCGGCCGCCATCAGCGGTCCGGTCGCGACGCCGACACCGGTTCCGATGAGCACCAGACCGACCAGCAACACCGGCCAGCCCGACCCCGCCTCGATCGCGGTCTGTGACAGGGCGCCCGCGCCGATCAACACCAGGCCGCCCCCGATCGTCCAGCGCGGATGCGCGCGGTAGAGGCGTCTGCCCGCGATCGTCGCGACCAGGAACGAGGCGACGCTGAGCGGGGTCACCACCAGCCCGGACGTCAGCGGACTCATCCCGAGCGCCGATTGCAGCCATATCGAGGTGTAGCCGAGCGAGGCGAAGGCGGTAGCAGGCAACAGCAGTGCGGCGACCATCAGTCCGGTGAAGACCGGCCGCCGGAAAAGGCTGAGATCGAGCAAGGGTGCGACACTGCGAATCTCGATCAGTACGAACAGCACCAGCGCACCGGTTCCGACACCGAGCAGCAGCGCTGTGACGCCGCCCCAGCCCGCGACCGCTCCCTCGATCAATCCGGCCACGAGGGCCGTCGCCGCGACCGTGAAGGACAGTGCACCCGCGAAGTCGAACCTGCGCCCGGTCGGCGCCATCGATTCGGGTAACACGCTGCGCGACAACGCGATCGTGAGGACGGCGATGGGAACATTGATCAGGAAGATCGAAGACCATCCCCAGGTTTGCGACAGCAGCCCGCCGAGCACCGGGCCGACCGCCGCCGCGGACCCGCTGACCGCGGCCCACACGCTGAACGCCACAGCCCGGTCCTTGCCGTGGTAGATCACGGCCAGAAGCGCGCTGGTGGTGGCGAACATGGCAGCACCACCGATGCCCTGCGTCGCACGGCCCAGGATCAAGACGGCGCTGTTGGGGGCCAATCCACACACCAGCGAGGCGATCGCGAAAACCGTCAAGCCGATCAGATAGACCCGACGGCGGCCGACGCGGTCGGCGAGCGCGCCCGCCGCCAGCAGCACCGCGGCGAGCCCCAGCGCATAGGCATCGATCACCCACTGCAGCGCGGACATGGACGCGTTCAGATCTTGCGCCATCTGCGGCAGCGCGACATTCACGATGGTCACATCGACCAGCAGAATGAACGCGCCGAGGCAGATCGCCACCAGCGGCAGCCACTTTCTACTCATGTGTGCCACTGTCCGCGATCACGGAGCCACCTCGATACATACAGCGCCATTTGCGAATAATCTCGACATCTGCGAACGTAATTTGATGAAATCCCCGCAGGTGGACCCGTTGGATATGAAGATCATCCACGCGCTGCAGATCGACGGCCGAGCCCCGTTCAGCCTCATCGGCGAGACGATCGGCGTCTCGGACCAAACGGTGGCCCGGCGGTATGCGCGACTTCGTGCCCACGACGCCATCCGCGTCACCGCGCAAACCGACGCGTGGATTGTCGGCGAAGAGGAATGGGTGCTGCGCATTCAATGCCCGCCGGATGCCGCGGGAGCCATCGCTACCGCGGTCGCCAGGCATCCGGAGGCGCGCTGGGTGCAGCTCACCTCGGGCGCGACCGAGATCGTCTGCACGACGAGAGCTCCCGTCGGTGGCGATTCAGTGCTGCTGCGCGAGTTGCCCCGTACTCGTCGCGTCACCGGCGTCAGTGCGCATTGGCTGTTGCACACCTTCTACGGCGGCCAGCGAAACATTCTGAACAAGATCGGTCCACTGTCCGCTGATCAGATCGAGGCGCTTCGTCCCCCCGCGCCGCCCGGCGACGGGCAGGTAGCTCTGAGCACTTCGGACCACGCGCTGCTCGCCGAACTGTCGCGCGATGGGCGCGCACCCTATCGCGACCTCGCCCGTGCCGCGGGGCTGTCACAATCCACCGTGCAACGCCGAGTCGGTGAACTTCGGGAGGCGGGTGCCCTGTATTTCCGCGTCGACTTCGACGACGCACTGATAGCCCGGCATACGACCGCGATCCTCTGGCTGTCGGTGGCCCCGGCTGCTCTGGTGGAGGTGGGTGAGGAACTCGCGGGCCACGAGGAGGTGACCTTCGTCGGGTCGACTACGGGACCGACGAACCTCTACGCGGTGGTCCTCGCCGAGAACTCGCGAGCTCTGCATCGGTATCTGACCGGCCCACTCGCCCGCCTGCCTGCCATCACCCGGATCGAGACCGCGCCGATCGTGCAGCCGTTCAAACGAGCAGGCGTCCCCGTCGCCCGGTAGATCCGAACACCGACACGCAGGTCGTTCGCCCGCTACACGGACATGGCCGCCGCTGCGAACATGCTCGGCAAACGCGTGGTGAGTGCGGCACTCAGCTGTCTCCGCGTGCGTGTCCGCTACATCAGCGGCGCCTGTCGGGACCCCTGCGCGCTAGCCGGCCGCCGTCCAGGCTGCGGACTGACGCTCGGCGATGGCGACGAGCCGGTCGTAACCGAAGTTGATGTCCACGAGGTGCGATTCGAACAGGGGAATCTCGTTCAGCCGGCCCGGGCCACTGATGTCGATCTGATAGAAGTTGTATCCATTGCGTTCCGCACAGCGGCCGGTGCCCCGTGTCGCGGTGCTGGTCCACGAGGAATCCGAATGTGGAAGGGCATCGGGGAATGTGGTGTAGCCCAACAGGATCGAGATGATGCCGAACGGATAGGGGGCCGACGGCGTCGTCACCGGTTGTGGGCCGGCGTCGCCGCTGAGCACCGCGGGATCGGTACACGCCACCTGATACCCGGGCCCGAACGGCAGCCCCCAGCGCAGCGAGATCAAGCTCAGGTCCGCGCTGCCGAACAATGACAGCAGCGGATCATCCTGCGCCACCGAATACGCGACGACACACCCGTATTCACCGGGCCGGGTGCACAGTGGGATGTTCGCGAAGTCACCACCGGTGGTGCTGCCGCGGGCAGTGGTGAAGTTTCCGCCCATGAGGAAGGCACCGACCAACCGGGACCGCAGCACCGGATCGGGGTCGATGTGTTCACGAATCAGCTTGCGCGCCATCAACGTTCCCTGCGAATGACTGATGATCACCACGCCGCGACCGTTGTTGTGTTCGGCGAGGTACTCGCTCCAAGCCGCCTCGATATCGCGGTAACCCGGTTCGGCCAGATCGACACCGGCCAGCAGGCTCACCGGCAACGCGGGCAGAGTCACCTGCCGGTAGACCGGTGCGAAGACACGGCACATGCTCGAGAACCTCGCCGCCTGATACGACGCGATCGCCTGCACCTCGGGCTGGGCGACCGGGTCCTGGTTGAGCGCGACCTGGTTGCTGACCGTCGGATACAGATAGAAGCAGTCGACCGGTTTGTCGGACTCGGCCACCGGCTCCGGCGCGCTGACCGTGCCGGAACCGAGGTCGGTGGTGTCGAGGGGCAGATCGCACGGATCGGCCGTGGTCGAGGGGTGACACAGCCAATTCGTGCCGGTAACCGGCGGCGCCGCGACAGCCTGCGTGGAGGGCGACACCACCGTAGCCACTGCCGCCAGAACCAACGCACTAGCACCGATCAACGTCGAGAAATTCACCGCACCCGCTCCCACCATCGCACCCGAAGACTCGGGGCCGGATCATAACCAGACCACTGACAGGTCCGGACCATATTCGGCGTAGCAGCATCACCACGACCAGGCCCCAGACGAAGCATGGTCGAGTGCGCCCTTTTAAGCCGCGCACGAGGTACTGATCCGCCACGACGGCATCGCACGGCTCCGGCACGCCGACATCGGACACCTGGACTCACCTTCCAGTCCCTCGATCTGCCCCTGTCCGACCGAGCCGTACACACCCCATACGATGCCGCATACCTGGTAGAACCAGATGACGAGAGGCCGACCGGAGCCTGTTCAGATCTGCCGACGCACGCGTCCGCGGTCGCCGTGCCCCGGTCTGCGGATCGACACGCCGGCACCAGGAGACGTCAATGGCTACCGACCAGAGTTTGCTGCACCGTTTCGTCATCTCCCAGCTCAGCGCGGCCGGGCTCGATCGCACCCAGCTGATCCGGGACACCGGTATCCCGGATTGGTCGATGACCGGCCACGATGTGCATCTGCCCAGCGAGACGTTCTCCCGGCTCTGGGAGGTCGGCGAATATCGTCTCGGCCCGGACGTCGCGTTGGCGGTGGCCCAGCGCTATGTGCTGTCCAGTCTCGGCCTGTACGACTATCTGTTCACCTCGGCGCCGACGCTGGGCGCCGGGCTGGCCACCTGTGGGCCCAACGTCACCGCGGTCACCACCAACCACCGGTTCGACCTGGTCGCCGAATCCGACGACGAGTCGACCCTCTACCTGGAGATGATCGACGGAGAAGGCCGCGGTCGCGACCACACTCAGCTGTGGGGGCTGGCGGCCGTACTGAGCCGCGCGCGTCGCGTGATCGACGCCCCACTGGATCCGGTGCGCGTCTCACTGCGACAATCCGCTGCCCCGACCCTGGACATGTTCCGTGCCGTATTCGGGTCGGCCACGCTGGAATTCGGTGCGGACACGGACTCGATGACCTTCCGGAACGTGGACCTGGATCTGCGACTGACCACGGCCGATCCGGTGCTGGCGACCGTCTTGCGGCCCTTGGCCGCCGCACTACCGCCCCCACCGACCCTCGCCTCGGCCTGGCCCCGACGGGTGGCCGACGCGGTGGACGAGGCCATCGAAGCCGGAACCGTTTCCCTCGACAGGGTCGCGCTGATGCTGTGCATCAGCCCTAGAACGCTGCAGCGGCGGCTGGCCGAGTCGGGCACGACCTGGCGCGCCGAACTGGAACGGGCGCGTCGCGCACGGTTGTCGCGAGCCACCGCGACAGGACCGGTCAGCGCCACCAGACAGGCCGAACTCCTCGGTTACTCCGATGCCGCGTCGTTGCGCCGGGCCGCCCGGCGCTGGACGGCGTAGCGACCACCGATGACTTTCACAACCTGAGATGGGTCGACGCGATCCGCCAGAACGTCTCCTGCTCCATCGAGCGGAAATCCCAGCCGCCCGCGATGTCGCGGAACGCGGCGACGAGGCCGGCCACATCGAAATCGTCCCGCGTGGCGGTCCCCTTGGCCTCGAGCGCCGAAACCACGTAGGCGGTAGCGCTTTCCCTTGTCATCGACACCGCACCTCCCAGTTTCTCTACCGACAAGATTGCTTGTCAGTCTCGATTCCTCACCGCGGCTCGCCAAGAGCAGAACGCGCCAATCCGCCGCCGAACGCGCCACTACCAGTACCGGGTGTCCGGCTCGTTCGCGAGGTCCGGCACGGCGACCGCCCGGAAGCCGGCTCAGGAATCGGTGCGCTTGATCAGCCGTCGGGGATCGAAATTCATGACGCTCCATACCCGCTCGACGACAGGATGGGCGTTGACCAGCCGTATCGATCGGTGTGCACGCTGGGACGGGTCCATGCCCGCCAGCACCGCCGACGCGCGCACACTCAGGAACGACAGACCGCTGACGTCGAGGTCGGCGCCCTCGCTCGGCAAGACCTCGAGCGCGCCGATCAGTGCGGGTATGCCGAATTGGTCGATCTCCCCGTCGAGGATCCGGTGGCCGTCTCGCCAGTACATCCCGAACGTGGTGGGGACCCGGGAGGGACCGTGGCGCAATGGGTGTACGGCCATGACCGCGCCCAGGTCCTCGCCGGTCGCGGTGAGGTCGTAGGCACACATCGCGGCCACCGGGTGGCCGTCGGCCATGAACGCGTCCACGACGTGCTCCCACCGGACGTGACCGGGACGGCGCGCGGAGTCGAGGGTCAGTGCGGTGATATCGGTGAACACGCGAATGCCTGCGAAACCCGCGGCGCGGGCCGAAGCGACTTCGGCGCGGTAGTGAGCGAGCTGGGCTTCGGCGTCGATCGGTGCGGTCAGGTCGTAGAGCGTCCTGAGGGAGGTATGGGTGAGCTCGCGGCCGTGCCCGGCATCGGCCGCGGCGAAAGCGGCCGACAGACGTTCACCGGCATCGTCGTCGTCGGTGAACGCCAGCAGCCGCTGTCCGATCGCGGCACCCTCGAGCAGCCATTTCACGGCGGCGCGGTCGCGTTCGGCGCGGGTGGAATACGCCACGCAGGCATGATCGTGGCAGCCCGCGCTGCGCTTATCGGTCAGTTGACCGGCCGCCCTGGCCACCGAGGAACCGCGCGCGGGTGCGGAGAGGTCGATCGACATGTCTCAGATTCCTTCCCGCAGGCCGGAGGACGGGATTTCGCACCACACGTTCTTGGCGTGCCCTGCTGGGTCCGGTTCGGTGCCCCATCGACTCCCCAGTGCCGCGATCAGGATCAGACCACGTCCACCGACCGCACTTCCGCGGTCTGTGCCCAGTACCGGCCGGCGCGGGCTGAGGTCCTCGGCCTCGATCCTCACCGCCCCCTCGATCTGGGACACACGGATCCGGAACGCGGTGTGCGCGTGGGCAACCGCGTTGGCGGCGAGTTCGGAAACCACCAGCGCGGCATCGTCGATGACCGCGGGGTCGTGCTGCCATTCCCCCAGCCTGCCGGTGACGAACCGGCGCGCGGCGCTCGCGGCGCTGGGTACCGGCACAAAGATTCGAGAATCGGTGTCCGGGTCGACGCTCGGCTCGAGCTCCGCGCGGGCGACGGTGTAGCTGTCGGGAGCGACGATCTCGGAGTGATGGGCGCACACCTGCTGCAGGCGCACCAGATCGTCGGCGCCGGCGAGTATGTCACGCGGGTAGGCACAGTAGAGCAGGAACTGACGACTCCGAGCCAACTCGTTCCACATCGCTTCGAGCTCGATCGCGGCCCCCGGATCGCCGTCGGCCCACAGCAGCGCTACCATCTCACCGAACGCGCGAACGGAACGATGACCCGCACTCGCCGCGGCGATGACGTCCCCGATCACCTCGGTGAAACGATTCCGGTCGAGCACGCCGTCGATGGTGAAGCTCGCCAAAGTCTGCGCGGCATCCAGGGCGCGATAGCGGCCGGCCGCGATCAGGGCGGTCACGTCCAAGCCGTGCTCGCTCAACCGCGCCGCGACAGCTTCCCGGTGGGCGGGGGTGGCGATCACCACGGCCGCACCGTCGGCGTCGAGCCCCTGCCCGAGGAAGTCGCTGACGTGGCGGGCCAGCTCCTCCGAATCGTCGTACATGCTCACGACGTGGTCGTGCGGTGGAGCCCCTGCAACCTGGACACTCATACGAACGAGGCTACGGTATTCGGCCGGTCACCGGGACCTGGTCCGAGCCGACACTGCCACCGCGAGTTGAGCGCGATGGCACCACGAGCGCCGTTGGAACAGCCGACGGTCAGCGTCCTGGTTGCCCCGCCGCGACGGGCGGCGCCCCGGTGGCCGGTTCGGGCACGCTCATGGGGTCCAGCGCGGGATCGATGTCGATCGTGCGTCGGAGCGGACGGTTCGGCAACAAGGAGGTCGCCACGAGAGCCACGACCGCGGCGACCGCCGCGATGAGGAAGATCCGGCCCGTCGCGTCACCGTAGGCAGCGCGAACGATGGTGGCGATCGGTCCGGGCAGGGCACCGATGTTCAGATTGCTGCCGCCGGAGGAACTCGGCTGCACACCGATCTCGGCGAAGCCCGCGGCCGAAAGGTCACTCACGCGAGTGGCCAGGATCGAGCCGAGCACAGAAACCCCGATCGCGCCGCCGAAGGTGCGGAAGAAGGCGATGCTGCTCGACGCGGACCCGATGTTGTGCACGCTGACGGTGTTCTGCACGGCGAGTACCAGGTTCTGCATCATCATGCCGACGCCCAAGCCGACGATCGCGATGAAGACTCCCACCAGCCACAGGTTGGTGGCGTGATCCAGGGACGAGAGCAATGCGAAACCGACCACCAGTAAGGCGCCGCCGGTGACGACGAAGGCCTTCCACTTTCCGAAACGGGTGATCAACTGCCCGGAACCGACCGAGCCGATGAGCATGCCCGCGACCATCGGAATGGTCAGAATGCCCGCCATGGTGGGGGAATATCCGCGCGCGGTCTGGAAGTACTGACCGAGGAAGGTGGTCGCGCCGAACATGCCGACGCCGACCGCGATCGAGGCGATGATCGCCAATCCGGTGGTGCGTTCGGTGATGATCGGCAGCGGGATGATCGGCGACTTGGCGCGGGATTCGACCCACAGCGTCGCGAGCAGGAGCAGCACACCCGCTCCGACGTAGAGCGCCGTTTCCCGGGAGAACCAGCCGTAATAGCCGGCCTTCCCCGCGAAGGAAACCCAGATCAGCAGCACGGACACACCTGCGGTCAGCAACGTGGCACCGAGCCAGTCGATGGAAACGCCCTGCTTGCGTTCGGTGGGCAACCGCAGGGTGCGCTGCAACAGCACCAACGCGATCACGGCCAGCGGCACGCAGATGAAGAAGGTCCAACGCCAGCCGAGCGGGCTGTCGACGATGACGCCACCGAGAATGGGCCCACCCGACATCGACACCGCCATCACAGCGCCCATGTATCCGGAGTAGCGCCCACGCTCACGTGGCGCGACGATGGAACCGATGATGGCGACGGTGAGCGCGGTCAGCCCGCCCATGCCGACACCCTGAACCACACGCGCGACGAGCAGCACCGGCACGTTGTGCGCGAATCCCGCGATGACCGAACCGGCGACGAAGACGACGATCGCCGACTGCACCAGCAGCTTCTTGTTGAACAGATCCGCGAACTTGCCCCAGATCGGTGTGGACGCGGCGTTGGCGAGCAGCGCCGTCGTGATGACCCAGGCGTACGCGGTCTGCGAACCCTCCAGATCACCGATGATCGTCGGGAGTGCGGTCGCGACGATCGTGGTGCTGAGCAGGGCCGTGAACAGCGCCGCCAGCAAGCCGGTCAGCGCTTCCAGGACTTCGCGGTGAGTCATCGCGGCGGGATCGCGCGGCGTCACCGCCTGCACTGAACTAGACATGTGTTTCCTGACTCTCTGCCGAGATCGGCCGATCGTGGCTTGCCGCAGTGTGATGCGCGTGTGCGGTCAGTGCGTTCGTGAGTTTCTGAATGGCAGCGCGCGCATGCTCTGCTTCGTCCTCGCTCCAGTCGGCGAGAACCGCTTGCAGGCCGCGCGCTCTCGACAACCGAACGCGCAGTAGCAGATCGCGTCCCTTGTCGGTGATCCGGAGGACGCACGCACGGCCATCACTGGGGTCGGCGTGGCGGCTGACCAGGCCGGAGCCGACGAGGTCGGCGACCTGCCTGCTCAGCACGGACGGACTGATGCACAGGTCGGGGCTCAGATCCCCCTGCCTGCGCGGCCCCTTGGCTTCGAGAAGACCGAGTACCGCGACACCGCCGGGAAGCAGTTCGCCTTCTTCCGGGTGCGGCAGTGCGAAGCGAGTAGCCCTGCCGACAAGGTAGATCTCCTTGATCAGGCCCTCTGCCGTACTGGCGGACACCACCATGATCGCCCCAAACGCGAGATAGTTATTTGCATTATGCAACTATAATATAGTTGCATGCGCTAAGCAAATATCAGTCGTCGGCGCGGCGCACGCGGCGGCGCTGGATGTGCAGATCCGGGTGTTGCGTCTGCGGCGCGCCGTGTTGCAGGCGGTAGCGAAGCGGGAGTCGAACCCACAGGAGATGGATCTGATGCACAAACTGGCCGCTTCATCCACGACTTCATCGACGACGAGTCGCGGTGTTCACCTGGTTCGCCCACGCACTGCGCACCCATTCCGAGAAGTAGCACCGGCGCAGCCGCGAGACGGCCATCGGGCGTTACCGTCCGGCTGGAAACGATTCGGGTCGCCCGCGGCCACCGCCTTCAGATCCCCTCCGGCACAGAAGGTTCCGCCTTCGCCACACAAGTCGGGGTCGGCATCGAAGGCGCGAGAGACGTCCGCGAGCGCCGAGCCACCGCGTTGCGTGCGGCCTATTGATGCTGATGGTGGTCACTGGCCTGTCGCGGTCGACGGTCGCGTGTGCTCGGTCGTCACGGCATCAGCGCTCGTGCTGGGCGCGCTTGTGATCACCGGATAGTCCCCGGTGAACAGCGGCCGACCGGCCCGCTGATCGCCGAGCCGGTACGACCACGAGCCGATGCGCGAACACACCTCACAGCGGCTTGATCACGCGCGCGGGATTGCCTGCGGCGAAGACCTTTTCGGGGAGGTCGCGGGTGACCACACTGCCTGCGCCGACAACAGTGTCGGCGCCGATCGTGACACCTGGGCACACGATGACCCCGGCACCGAACCACACATTGTCGCCGATAGTGACCGGGGCGACGGTCTCCCACCCTTCGCGCCGAAGTTGGTGATCGGCCACCGGGTGCAGCGCGGTGATGATCTGGGCCCGTGGGCCGATCTGCACGTTGTCGCCGATCACGACTTTCGCACCGTCCATGATGATGGCGTCGTAGTTGAGGCAGCAGTCGCGGCCGAGGTGGATGAGGTAGCCGTATTCGCACCGGAAGGTCGGCAGGATCAGGGAGCCCTCGCCGATGCTTCCCAGTAGCTCCTCCAGGATGCTGCGGCGGAGCGGCTTCTCTTCCGCCGCAGAGGCATTGAACTTCTCCAACGTCTGCCGACAATGCATCCGCTCGGCGGCCAGCTCGGGGTCGTGGCAACGGTAGAGCTCACCGCTGAGCATGCGGTTCTTCTGTTCGCCCATGCGTGGCATCGTAAGAGCTCGACCTGGTACACAAGGGTATTCGCCCGCACGTGTCGGCAACGTCTGCCTGATCGCAGCACCGTCGCCGAACCTCGCGTCCGGATCGGCCGTGTGGGCACATGGACTGTATTGGTGGACAGGTCTTTTCGTTTCGCCGCTGGGGCGGGGTAGGGCCGACCGGGAAGGCGCACGGTGGAGATCGGTCATGAGAAACGGACCGGAAAACTGATTCTGGTGCGTCACGGCCAGTCACACGGCAATGTCGGACGTCGGCTCGAAACCCGGGTCCCCGGACCTCGCCTCACCGAGCGCGGGGCGGAACAGGCCGCTCGTTTCGCCGACGGTGTGACCGGCTCGCCGCGGTTGTTCTGCTCGACTGCTTTGCGGGCCCAGCAGACCGCCGCCCACATCGAATCGGTGGTCCGCACCCCTGTCACGGTGTTGCCGGGGGTACAGGAGGTGCAGGCCGGCGCGCTCGAAGGACTCGAAACCGATACCGCGCGTGCGGTATTCCATCAGACCTACCAGCGATGGCACGAGGGCGAGCTCGACCTCGCGGTGCCGGGTGGGGAAACCGGACACGAGGTGCTCGATCGCTATCTGCCCGTGCTCGAGGAGTTGCGGGCTCGCCATCTGCCTGCCGGCGGCGGGACGGATGTGATCGTGGTCAGTCACGGGATGGCCATGCGGCTCGCGGCCGGGGCGATCACCGAAGTCCCGACGGCGTTCGCCGCGCGCACGCGGCTCGACTTCACCCACACCATCGAGCTGGTGCCACGCTATTCGGCGGGCGAATTCACCGGGTGGGAGTGCACACGGTGGGGTGAGAATGTGCCGCCGTTCGACCCGGCCACGGCGTAGCTCTAGCCCAGCAAGTTCAGCGTACGCAGGTCGGTGAGGTATTTCCCGATCAAGCTCCGGTCGAGATGTGGGATGGGCAGGTCGATTTCCCGCAGTGCATCGTGAAACCGTTTGGCCGGCACCATGCCGCGTGCGCGTGCGGGTCGCCGGTAGGCACGCAGCAGCGGGAACACCGTCCGGCGCCGTCGCGGCTCCGGCAGCTGGGTCAGTGCCGACTCGAACCGGGCCAGCCACTCGGGATAACCGTCCAGGCGCTGCAGCGGCAGTCCCTCCTCGATGAGCCAGTCCACCAGCCGATCCAGACTCACTCCGTCGTCGTGTGGGTTGGTGACATTGAAGGTTCTGTGCGCCGGCCTCGGGTCACCGCCCAGCCTCGCGATCGCTGTCGCGGTGAAGTCGACCGGAAGCCCGTCGTAGTGATCGCCCGGGGTGGTGTCGCCGGTGAACGATCGCGGCGCGACACCGGTGGCGCCAAGGCTCAGCACCAGCCGGGTGAAGGTGTCCTCGACGTTGAGCTGACCGACGTAGTCCCGGTGTGCCAGCGCCATATTCGACCGGAACACTGTGACGGGCAGCCCGCATCGCTCGTGCGCCGCACGCAAGAGGACCTCCCCCGCCCATTTGCTCACCTCGTAGCCGTTGGCGTAGCTCCGCTCGTCGAGGGCTCTGCTCGGCAGCGCGACGCGGATGTCGGTGTCCTCGTCCAGTAGCGAGCCTTCCCGCGAACCCACGACCGCGATCGTGGACAGGAAGTCCACGGATTTCCCGCGAGTGGTGAGGGCGAGCCGGATGATCTCGGCCGTTCCCACGACATTGGCATCGAACAGATGCTGGTACGGGAGAACATGATTGACGTGGGCCGCCGCGTGCACGATGTGGTCCACGCGTGAGGCGAGCTGTTCCCAGACCGTACCGGGTACGCCGAGGGCGGGTGCGGCGACGTCGCCGGCGACGATCTCGAGGTGCCGCGCCGCCAATGCCCGGAATTCGCGGTGCAGGGTGGTGTCGCTGTCGAAGACGGTGTCGAGCCGCTGTTCGGCGGCGGTGGGGTCGGTCCCCCGCACGAGGCAGATCACGGTGCCACCGGTGGGGGCGAGCTTGCGCAACCATTCCAGGCACAGGAAGCGCCCGATATAGCCGGTGGCACCGGTCAGCAGCACTGTCCGCACCACCTCCGCCGACCGTGGCATCGCGTCGGCCTCGGCGACGATCGCCGGATCGAGAAAGACCTCCAACGCCAGGTCCGCCGCGTGCGCGGTGAGGCTGCCGATACCGTGCGCTGAGCTGAAGTTCGGCCGGATGCTATCCGAATATCGTTGCTGCTGAATGTATCCCGCGATGGAACCGAAGTCGGCGGTCGGCCCGGTGAGCAGCCGAGCAGGCACTTCCACGCCGAGCAACTCCCGCAGCAGGGCCGCATAGGACACGACCGCCAGCGAGTCGCCACCCAGTTCGGTGAAGCTCGTGGCGCCGGACACTTCCCCACCCACGATCGCCTGTGCCGCCCGCACGACGACCTCGAGCACCGGCAACTCACCCGCCCGCTGCCGCAGTGCCCGTAGGTCGTCGGCCTGGTCGTCGGCGTGGTCGCGATAGATCCGCTCCAGCCGCGCCGCATAGCGGTCCCGAAGCTTCGGCCGTAGCAATTTGCCCAGGCCCGAGAGCAGTCCGTTGTCGACGGTGAACGGTTCCGGCTCCACCAGGAAATCGCGGGGGATCTCGTGGGTGGCCAGTCCCGCCGCCGAGGCCGCTGTGCGCAGGGCGGCGGCCAGCGCCTGTTCGACGGTCCCGCCCGCCCGCGCTTCGTCGGTGGGCACGATCACCGCGAGCAGGTACGCGCGTTCGCTGGAGCCGTAGACGAAGATCTGATGGATCAGCGGGCTTGTGGCGTAGACGGCCTCCAACCGCGCCACCGTCACGAACTCGCCGTTGGACAGCTTGAGCACGTTGTTGCGCCGGTCGAGGTAGCGCAGGTGGTCGGGGGCGATCTCGGCCATGACGTCGCCGGTGCGATAGAAGCCCTCCTCGTCGAAGATCGCCGCCGACAACTCCGGCTGCCGGTAATACCCGGGAACGGCGGTGGCGGTGCGCACCAGCAGTTCCCCGCGCGGGTAGGGCCGGTCGGTGGTGAAGTAGCCCAGTTCCGGCACGTCGACGAGTTTGTACGCGGTGACCGGCGGACGTTGGATGCGATGGTCGAGCAGGATGTCGAGTGCTTCGGTGGCGCCGTATCCGTCGTGCAGTTCGAACCCGAGCAGCGCCTCGGCGAAGTCCTTGGCTTCCTCGGCCATCGGAGCGCTGCCGAAGATGGCATAGAGTGCTCGTCCGCCGAGGACGTCGCGGCGCATGGTGTCGAGCGCGGCGGCGCGCGCGGCATCGGGGTCGGCGCCCGCCGCACAGCGGCGGTCCACGTCGTCGCGGAACCGGTGCAGCAACAGCTCACAGACGCGCGGGGCGAAGGCGATCTCGGTGGGTCGCACCAGCGCGAGGTCGTCGAGCAG
Source organism: Nocardia sp. NPDC050378 (assembly GCF_040655675.1). Lineage (NCBI taxonomy): Bacteria > Bacillati > Actinomycetota > Actinomycetes > Mycobacteriales > Nocardiaceae > Nocardia > Nocardia sp. NPDC050378. The sequence goes on along the minus strand of NZ_JBFAKI010000006.1, from coordinate 281,797 downwards.
TGTCGAACGGTCGGACCGTGCCGTGAAGAACGTGGTGCCACCACGACCGAGTGTGCCGTAGAGCGAAAGACGAGCCGCCACATGGCTCATCGGCATATAGGCCAGGGTGAGCGCGGGTACCGGGCCGGCATTGCGCCACATTCTGGCGACCAGCCGCTGCGGGTAGATGGCGCCTTTCGGAGTGCCGGTGCTGCCGGAGGTGTAGATGAGCAGGCTCATCGAGTCGGGGTCACCCGCGAACAACGGGGCCGGTGTGAGCGTGTGCCCCGCGGCGATGTTCGTCTCGAGCGTGTCGACGGTGACGCCGGGAAGGCGTTGCCGGGCCTGATCGACGAGGCGAGTGTGTCCCTCGTCCGCCAGATCGGCGTCGAGCACCACAAGGTGCCGTGGAATCTGTTCGGCTGCAACGCTTTCCAGAACGCGCGCGAGAAATTCGACGCCCACCGCGAGGATTCGCGGTGACGTCTCGGCCAGGATGGTGGTCATCTCGTGTCCGGCGGCTCCGGCCTGCACCGGCACCGCCACCGCGCCCAGGCGCACGCACGCCAGGTCGACGGTGGCGTAGTCGACTCCGGTGACACCGACGATCGCGACGAAATCGCCGGGGCTCAACCCGCGTTCCCCGTGCCAGAACGCCGCGACGGCACCCACCCGGTCCCAGAGTTCCCGATAGCCGACGGTGTCGAACCGTGGGAGCAATCGCGCTGGCCCACCGGCGTTTTCGTGGGACGGTTCGGCGGCCCGGTACCCGAGGGCCGGTCGGTCGCCGTACCCGGTCAGTACCGTCTCGACCAGATGCGCCAGCGGCAGTGCGGGGTCCAGAACCGCCTCGGTGATCCTCGGGTCGCGTAACGCGGCCCGAACCTGCGCGTCGCTCTCGCACAGCCGCTCGATGCGCCGGTGCAGCGGAACTCCCGCACTGCCCATGGTCAGCCCCTTCCCACGAACGGCATCGTCGTCGGGAAGACACCGAGGAATTGGATATTCGTGTCCAGCGGCATCGAGGCCATCAGCACCAGCGACTCGGTGAACCGCTCGACCGGGATCGTCTGCTCGACCGACAGTGTGCCGTCGGCCTGCCGGGCCGCCGGTTGCGCGCTGCCGTCCGGCGGCGTCACATTGCCGACATCGATCTGACCGCAGGCGATTCCGTGCGCCCGCCCGTCCAGCGACAGCGCTCTGGTCAAGCCGAGCAGCGCGTGTTTGGCGGTGGTGTAGGCGATGGCGTTGGGTCGGGGCGCGTGCGCGGACGGCGCACCCATATTGATGATCCGGCCGCCACCGGGCGACTGCGCGCACATGAGGCGAAAGGCCTGCTGCGCGCACAGGAACGCGCCGGTGACGAGGGTGTCGATGGCGCGGTTCCAGTCCTCGACCCGGATGTCGGCGATCGGACAGCGCGGGACCGCCGCTCCCGCGTTGTTGAACAGCAGATCCAGCCGGCCGAAATGCCGTTCCACCGCGGCGAACAGCTCGGTGACCTCGGCGGGGACGGTGATGTCGGCGGGTGCGACCAGCACGCGGTTCGCGGGGACGTTCGCCAGATCGGCCGTCTCCTTCAGCAGTGCCTCACGACGGCCGGTCAACGCGACCGACCAACCGTGCTCGAGCAGAGCCAGCGCCGCCGCCCGACCCAGCCCACTGCCCGCTCCGGTGACGAGTGCGATGCGATCGTGGGTGCTCATCGGTTTTCCTCCGTTGCCACGTCGTCCACCCACAGGCGCAGGATGCGGCGGGCCTTGGGGCCTGGCTGATCGATATAGGGTGAGCGGCCGTGCAGCACCCGGCTGTTGCGGATGAGCAGCAGATCGCCTGCGGCCAGCATCAAATCGAATCCGACGCCGGGCCGGTGCAGCACCTCGTCGAGCACATCGAGCGCGGCCAGCCGGCGCGCATCGGCCGGGCGATCCGGATTCAGCGAGGCACGCACGGTTCTGGTCTGGTAGTAGCAACCGATGGTGCCGTCGGGCTGGGTGAACAGGATGGGTGACACCACGATCTGCGGTCCGGCCCGGCCGGTGCGGTCGTAGGTCCAGTCCTCGCGCAGCAGCGAGAGGGTGTCGCGGTCTTCGGCGGTCAGGATGTCGTCGACCTTGCGGGCACTGGCCAGCCGGGTGAAGCCCTGACCGTCGGCGGCCGGTTGCAGACACAGCAGGACCAGCAGATCGCACGTGTCGCAATGGAATCCGAGTGCGGTGACGCCGTCCCCGTCGCGGTCGCGCAGCACCTGGAGCAGATCGCCCGCACCGTTCTGGGGGACGACCACACCGATCCCGTCGAGCACGAACAGCAGGGTGCGCGTGATGTCGTCTTCTGATCGGCCCGGGTCGACGAAACCGGCGATATGGGCGAATCCCACTCGCTCGATGGCGGCGTCGACGAAAGCGTGCACGGCGGAACGCACCTTGTGCGCGTCGTCGTCGGCCGCGGCGAGGGTGTGCTGGTCGTCCCGGGCCAAAGGCAGCGACCAGAGCTCCGGGCGATCGACCAGGTGCTTTGCGTCCCAGCCGATTTCAACGTTATCGGACACTGTCGGTCCCCTTCCCTTGTCCTACGTCACCGCTCACCCGGGCGAGCGCCTTCGACCACAGCACCACCGCGGCATCGATCTGTTCGGCGGTCACCACCAGCGCGGGCATCATCCGGACGACGTTGCCGTAGGGCCCGCAGGTCAACAGCAACAGCCCGAGATCGGCGGCGGCCCGCTGAACGCGGGTAGCCGTGTCCCGATCCGGTGTGCCCTCGGGCGTGCGGAATTCGATGCCGACCATCAGACCCCGTCCCCGCACGTCCCCGATTCCGGGTTCGCCCAGCGCGCCCGCTCGCAATGCGGTGAGCAGTCGCTCACCCTGGGTCGCGGCGTTCTCGACCAGGTTCTCCTCGCGGATCACCGCCAAGGTGGCCAGGGCGGCGGCGCAGGCGACGGCGTTGCCACCGTAGGTACCGCCCTGGGACCCGGGCCAGGCGCGGCGCATGAGCTCCGTCGGTGCGGCGATGGCCGAGAGCGGGAACCCGCTCGCCAATCCCTTTGCGGTGACCAAGATGTCGGGGCGAACCACCGGTTCGTGCTGGTGTGCCCAGAAGTGCCCCGTCCGGCCGAAGCCGGTCTGCACCTCGTCGAGTATCAGCAGCATGCCGTGGTGGTCGGCGCGTTCGCGCAGACCGGCGAGGAATCCCGGTGGTGCGGGGACATAGCCGCCTTCGCCGAGGATCGGTTCGACCAGCAGCGCCGCGGTCTCGGCGGGCGCGGTGACGGTGGCCAGCACGTAATCGAGACCGCGCAGGGCGAATTCGACGGCCGCGTCCTCGCTCAGACCGAGCCGGTAGGCCGCCGGGAACGGCGCCACCGCGACACCGGGCATGAGCGGGCCGATACCCGCCCGGTACCGGGTGGAGGCGGTGGTCAACGCCGCCGCGCCCATGGTGCGGCCGTGGAACGAACCGTCGAACACCACGACGTTCGGCTTGCCGGTGGCGTGCCGGGCCAGGCGTACCGCCGCTTCGATCGCCTCGCTGCCGGAGTTGCTGAAGAACAGCGAATCCAGACCGGACGGCAGCACCGACCCGAGCTGATCGGCCAATTCGAGCAGCGGTTCGTGCATGACCGTGGTGTATTGCCCGTGGATCAGCCGCGCGACCTGCTCCTGGGCGGCTGCCACCACCCGCGGATGACAGTGGCCGGTGCTGGTCACCCCGACGCCGGCGGTGAAGTCGAGATACCGCACGTCCGCCGCGTCGTACAGGTACATCCCCTCGCCGCGACAGACCGTGACGGGCGTGGCCTGGGTGAGGACCGGTGAGAGTTCGGACATTCGGCTCCTAACGAGGTGGGTGGAGGGTCAGGCGGTGCGGTCGGCGGTCGCGACGGCCGGGAAGTACCCGGCCGCGCTCCCCCACGCGAGCGCGGCCGACCACCACCGCGGGGTCGGCGCGTGGAATCGGATGCCGAGCCGGTTCAGCGCCTCGACGGTCCACGAACTGTCGAGGCGAACGCGGCGATCCGCGTCATGGTGCGACCACGCCAGGGCTTCGCGCACCGCCGCCGCGTGCGATCCCTCCACGCGGGTGAGGGCGGCCGTGAACTCGGCGTCGTCGGCGAGGGCCACCGGATAGCCCGCCGCGGCACTCCACGCGACGAGATCGTCATGGGCGACCAGATGCGGGGTTTCGATGTGGTAGACCCCGGGCGCACAGGCCGGACGGCCTGCCACCGTCGCGATCGCCGCGGCGACGGTATCCACATGGGAGAACCCGAAAGTCACCGCGGGCCGCCTCGGGGCGACACCGGCGAGCAGATACCCGCGCAGCAACTGGTAGACCCGGTTGTCGCCGATATTGCGCTGGAACTCCCCGGTCCGGCTGTGCGCCGCGATGTGCCCGCTGCGATGGACATAGCATTGTCTGCCCTGCGCCGCCCACCGCCGCACAGCCAGCTCGGCCCCGAACTTCGCCCGCTCGTACGGAGTTCGGAAGTATTGGCCGATCCGCAGGTCCGCTTCGCTGAACCGGCGCGGTGCGCCGTCGACGGCGCCGGCGACCCCGAGCGTCGACAGATGATGGAATCTCACGCTCGGTACGTGCTCGTCGATCCAGTCGAGCAGCCCGCGCACCGCGAGGTGATTGGTCCGTTCGAGTTCGGCGGGTGCGGCGACGAGCCGGGTATCGGCGGCGGCGTGGATGATCACCTGGGCGTGCCGGGCCTCGCGAGCCGCCTCGGCCGACAGCCCGAGGTCCGGGCGCGTGATGTCACCGGCGAACACCTGGACACCCCGCTGGTGCCGGAGCCGTTGCCGCGCGTCGAGGTCGCGCTCCGCGCGCACGAGACACGTCACGTGGGCGTGGCGCGCGCGCAGCGCCGAGACCAGATGCCCGCCGAGGTACCCGGTGGCGCCGGTGACCAGCACTCGTGGTGCCTCGTCGAGGACACGCACCCGAGCGCGTGGCGGGCGAGCCGCCGCGAGCAGAACCTGGCCGGAGGTCGACAGCGCCGAGGTGACGCAGGCGTCGGCGACCACCCCGACCCGCCCGGCGAGCGTGGCGGCGAATTCCGCCATGATCCGGCGCGCCTGGTCGTCGGAGGCCGGAGTGCCAGGGTGTACGAGGTCGGCGACGAGGCGCCCCTCCACGATGCGCGCGGTCAGCTTCAGCCGGTACAGCGAGTCGCAGTGCGGGTCACGCGCGATGCCTGCCTGTTCCGGCGCGACCGACCAGTCCAAGGTGTGCTTGTCCGGTAACTGGAAGGTGCCGAGGAAATTGAAGCCGACATCGGGGCGATCCCCCTCGGTGTCCATCGGCTGCTCGGGTGTGGCCGCGAGCAGCCGCTCGATCGCCGCGGCGGAGTAAGTGTGCGCGTGGGACGTCGCTCGCGGGAGCCGGAGCCACTTCACCGCCGTGAACCAGCCGACGGTGTCGAGATATTCGCCGCCGTCGTCACCGACGTCACGACCGTGCGTCTCGACCTCGACCGCGATCTCGTCCCGCGACAGCGCCGCGAGGAAGGCCGCCAGCAGCTGCGCCTCGAGGCCGTGACCGCCGCCGCATTCGCGAACGAGTGCCGTTGTCGCCGCGCTGTCCAAGGTCCACACCAGACCGGCGGGGCGTGGTGCCTGCCCGGGGGAACGGGCCGGTCGGGGCGCCACCGCTACCGGGTCGGCGCGCTCGCTCGCCCATCGGTAGTAGTCACCGGTGGGCGGCAGGTCGAATCGCTTGCCCTGCAAGGCTGTTCGATAGGCGTAGGCGAGGTCGTCGAGCAGGATGTGCCACGAGAATCCGTCCACCGCCGAATGGTGGATCACCAGGGCGATGCGATCGGCGTGATGATCGCCCCCGTCGAACAGGTGCACCCGCAGGAGCCGTCCGGCCGCCGGATCCACACTCAGGTGCAGGTCGGTGCACGTGTCGGCAACGAACTGCGCCATCGCCGCCGCCGATCGCGGCAATCGCGAGAACGAGACCAGCTCGCCCTCGTCGACCTCGCGGGTGGCACCGGGACCGGTCGGCCCGATCTCGGTGCGCAGTACCGCATGCCGCTCGACGAGATCGGTGACCGCACGCGACAACACGCCCGCGTCGACGCGTTTGCCACAGCGCAGCACCACCGACTGGTTCCACTGCCGATGATCGCCGACCGGCTGCGCGAACATCCACCGCTGAGCGGGCCCCGGCCTGCGCGCGGTCCGGGGGGTCGTAGCGGGCGCCGTTACGCCGGATTCGATCGGCCGCGCCACTGCCGCCAGGCGTCGCGGGGTCGGGTGCCGGTAGAAGTCGTCGAAGGTGACGCGTCGGCCGTGCCGGTGGAGCAGGGCGATGGTGCGCATCGCCAGAATCGAGTCACCACCGAGGTCGATGATGTCGGCCTCGGGATGCACCGTACGTACGCCGAGCGCACCCGCCCACAAGGCCGCGATGCTGTGTGCGAGGCCGCTCGCCTCGCCACCGTGCAGCACACCGGCGCTGCCGCCTGCTCGGCTGCCGAGCAGCGCGGTGACTGTGGCGGCGAGGCGGGCGCGGTCGAGCTTGCCCGTCGGTGCCAGCGGCAGTGCCGGTAGCACGAAGATCGGTTGCGGGACGGCGTAGTCCGGCAGGACCGCACCCAGGTGGGTGCGCAGGGCCGCCACCGCTGCCGTCTCGTCGCAGGCGGGGTCGGTCAGGCTCACTGCCGCGCTCAAGCGATGGTCCGCGCCGGTCGAGTGGACCACCACGGCCGCCCGTTCGACACTCGGCACGAGTTCGGCCGCACGTTCGACCTCGGCCGGGTCGACCCGGAAGCCACGGATCTTGATCTGACGATCGGCGCGGCGCACGAACACCAGCGCACCGTCCTCGCGTCGCCGGCAGATGTCGCCGGTGCGGTACACACGTTCGCCGTCCCGCGCGAGAAACTTGCACGCCGTGTCGCCTGGAAGACCGAAATAGCCTGCGGCGACACCCTTTCCGCCGATATACAGTTCACCTTCGACACCGTCGGGTACCGGGTCGCCCTGCTCGTCGTGCAGCGACAACACCGTGGTGCCGATTGCCGTCCCGATGGGAACGATCGGCTCGTCGGGCAGTTCGGCGACCGTGGTCGCGACGAAACAGGCCGCACCGACCGTCGTTTCGGTGGGACCGTAATGATTGATCACCCGGTGGGCGATGCCGCGGGTGAGCACACTCGCCGTGAATTCGCGCGAGAGCGGTTCGCCGCCGAGCAACACCACGTCCAACGGCTCGCGCTCGGCCGGCGCGCCCTGCTCGAGTGCGCCCAGATGGGACGGCGTCGTCTTCAGCACCGAGATTCCCGCCCGCCGCACCGCTGCCCAGAAGGCCGCCGGATCACGGGTGTCACGATCGGCGACCACGTGCACCGAACCGGCGCAGGCCAGCGCGAGCAACCACGCGGTATGCCCGAGATCCGCCGCCAACGTCGTGACATGCCCGACGCACGGTGCCTCGCCCGCCTCGAAACCGAGTCGCGTACACAGCGACAACGCGTAGTGCGTGGCGTTGCCGTGGGTGACGGCGACGGCCTTCGGCTCACCGGACGAGCCGGAGGTGAACGAAAGATACGCGAGGTCGGCGGCGTCGACGGCGCAGGTGCCCGCGACAACGTCGCTCCCCAGCGCCGCGACCGGGTCGACAACCAGGGTGCCGTCGTGGCCCGGCTCCGCCGTCACCACGCAGCGCACCCCGACGGCGTCGAGTCGCCTGCGCAACTGTGCTGGGCTCCAGGATGATTCGGCGGCGACGGCGACCGCGCCGCAGCGCCATACCCCGAACAGCAAGGCGCACTGACGGGCATCGCGGTCACCGAGAACGGCGACGCGGTCGCCCCGGCGGATTCCGTCGTCTCGCAACCGCCGCGCGGTCACCTCGGCTATTCGCTCGACCTCGAGGTAGGTGAACGCGCGTTCGGAATCGGACAGCGCGGGCCGGTGCGGGTATGTTCGCGCGTTTCGCCGCAGCAGGTCGATCAGCGTGTCGGAGGTCATCGCGGCGAACCTCCGTCTCGGAAGTCGCCGGCCACAATGGCATCGATCGTTTCCTCCTCGGGCAACCGCCCGGCGAGCTCCCACGCGATCATGCGGTGCAGCCCGTCGAGGTGGAACAGACCTCGATCGGCGCGCAGATCCGCGTAGTCGCTGTGGTCCACCGGAGCGGTACTGAGGAACACCGTGGTGAGCGGCGCGTCGGCAAGAGCCGTGATCAGCTCGGTGCACACCGGATTCGCCGCCAGCAGATCGGCGCGCTCGGTGCGCACCCGCGCCGCGGCTTGCGCGACTGTCAGCCCGGTGCGTGGAACCAGCTCCCGCTCCCCGCCTTCGCTCAGGTGCCACGGCAGGGTGACGCCGGTGAGATCGGCCCGCGACAGCCTCACCCGTGTCCAGGTGCCCGACAGTGCGTCACCTCGACGAAGATTGTCCTCGCCTTCACGAAACCGCACGCCCTCTTCCGCGCCGTGCGCGCAGTGCTCCCCACGATAGATCTCCACGACCTCGGTGAAATCGCTCTTTCCGACGATTCTCATGATCCGCCGCGCCCCTATCCTTGTGCGATATCGTCTCGGAAGTGCTTGTCCGCGAACAGTTCCGGCGACAACCCGGCACCGAGCCCGAGCTCGCGCGCGCGGGCGAGCATGTGGCGCCAGTACGGCTTCACCGGGCGCCAGCGCGCCGCACCGACTTGGCAGTACGACGCATCGACGAAATAGCGGTGCCGATCCGACGTGGCGCCCGACAGGCGTCGCGCGTGCAGCAACGCCGAATGCAGCAGCACGGTCGAACCCGGTGGCAGAGCGTTGATCGTCAGTTCGCCCTCGATCCGGGCGGTTCCCAGATGAGCCATCGCCGACTTGCCGCGCGGCTCACGATGGGACCCCGGCAGGATCACCAGCTCGGCCATGCCGTTGTCGAGACCGTTCAGATAGTGCAGCGCGTGCACCATGATCAACGACGAATCGGCTCGATCGTTGGGTTCGTAGTCGTGATGCCACGGTTTGGCCGCGATCGTCGCGTCATGACGGTCGCTGTGCAGGTGGTGGAACACGAAATCGGGGCCGAGCAGCTGCGACAGAATCGCCATCAGCGATCGGTGGGTCAGGATTTCGCCGTGTGCGGGCAATTCCAGTTCCATCACCGGCGGAATCCCGAACGTCGCGGGATCCCGGCAACTATCGATGGACCGGGCGCGTAATCCCTGGTCGACCCATCGATCCACTTCCGGTAATGCCCGCGCGCACAATTCGCCCGGAATCAGTCCGGGGACGATCAGATAGCCCGATTCGGCGAACTGTTGTGCCACACCGACGCCGATATGGTCATTATCGAGAACAGGCCGCATGTGCCCGACCCTCCCTTCGACAACAAGCGATTACACGGTGGGAACGAGCGACGCCCGCGCATCCCGTAACCAATTCAGGGTGCGTTCGATACCGTTCGGCAGAGCAGTGGCCGGAGCCATAATGCGTTCCGCACGCGCGCGGGCGACATCGAGACAGCTGCGCCGCACCTCGCCGACGCGGGCGGCGGCGTACTGCGGAAGCCAACCGGATTGTTGTAGTCCGGCGGCGGTACGAATGGCGTCGACGAGTCCGTTCACGGTGATCTCCACGCCGGTTCCCACGTTGTACTCACCGAAACGGTGCGTGTGACACAGCGCGGCGGCGATGTTGGATTCGGCCACATCGTCGACGTACACGAAGTCACGGGTCTGCATTCCGTCGCCGTAGATGATCGGGGGGCGCCGTTCGAGTGCCGCCGCACAGAAACGCAACACCACCCCGGAGTCGCCGTCCAGCGATTGCCTCGGCCCGTAGACATTGCTGTAGCGCAAGGCAACGACATCGATATCGGTGGTTTCGGCGAACCACCGCCCGTAGCGTTCACCGACCCATTTCGCGAGGCCGTAGGCCGAGGGTGGATCGGGCGCCGTGCCCTCGGGCGTCGGGTAGTCCGCGGATTCGCCGTAGATCGCACCGCCCGTCGAACTGAGCACCACGCGCCGGACCCCGGCCGCCGCGGACGCCGCGAGCACGCTCACCACACCGACCACGTTGTGCTCGGCATCGGTCACCGGGTCGGCGATGGAACAGTGAACGCTGACCTGCGCGGCGAGGTGGAACACCACATCCGGCCGAAACCGCTGGACGATCTGGCGCACGGCGGCGGCCGATCGGACATCCTCACCGACCAGGTCCGCGCCGTGGCTCAATGCCCACTTCAGATTCCCGACGTTGCCGCGCGACAGATCGTCGACGACGAGCACCTCGGCCCCACGCGCGACAAGTGCATCCGTCACATGCGAGCCGACAAATCCGGCACCTCCGGTCACCAACGCACGCATCACTCAGACCCCCTGAGAAGAAGTGGTAAGGAATCATCATCTTTCGATGATTCGCCTGCTGAAACACGTTGCTACGCAAGCTATTCGAACCCCGGCTGCCACTCCGGCGGTGAAATCACCGTAACACGATGGCGCCGAATCATGTTGCGCATCAGTGACTTTCAATATTGCGTTTGCAGTCCGAGAACGGCCGACCACGGACGTCCGCCCGAACCGGCGCGATCACCACTGCGAGAAGTCGACTTATCTTGGGCAGCAGTATGTTTCGATTTCTGTGCTGAACCGACCGCAGATCCGCCAGCTACCCGAGGGAGCGATCGCATGTACGGCACCGTCCTCCACGCGCCCGGCGACATCCGCTTCGAGCAATTGCCCGACCCGCGGCTCGAGACGCCGACCGACGCGATCATCCGCACCGTGGCGGCGTGCGTGTGCGGAACCGACTTGTGGGTCTACCGAGGCATCGAACCCGTGGACCGCCCGGAGCCGATGGGCCACGAGTACGTCGGAGTAGTCGAGGAAGTGGGCGGTGACGTGCGCACGCTGCGCCCCGGGCAATTCGTCGTCGGATCGTTCGCGATCTCCGACAACACCTGCGGCACTTGCCGTCACGGCTACCAGTCCCGGTGCGAGCACGGTGCGTTTCTGAACACCTGTCAGGCCGAACACATCCGGATTCCGCACGCCGACGGCACGCTCGTCGCGATCGGTGATCCGCCGGACAGCCGTCACCTGGCCGATCTGCTCGCCCTGTCCGACGTGATGGGCACCGGGTGGTACGCCGCGATCTGCGCCGAGGTGCGGCCGGGTTCGACGGTGGCCGTCGTCGGCGACGGCGCCGTCGGACTGTGCGCCGTGCTGGCCGCGAGGGAACTCGGCGCCGCACGCATCATCGCGATGAGCAGGAACCCCGCCCGACAGCGGCTCGCACTGTCGTTCGGGGCCACCGATGTCGTCGCCGAACGCGGCTGCGAGGGTGTCGCGATCGTTCGGGACCTCACCGGCGGGACCGGTGCCGACTCGGTCATGGAATGCGTTGGCACGGCGGAATCTTTGGCGCAGGCGCTGCGCTCGACCCGCCCCGGCGGCAATCTCGGCGTCGTCGGCATACCCCACACCGACGGGGTCGACTGTGCCGAACTGATCTCCTCCACCGTCGGCGTGCGCGGCGGACCAGCACCGGTACGCCGCTTTCTCCCCGACCTGATCCACCGCGTCCGCACCGACCGCATCGACCCCGGCCGGGTCTTCGACCTCACTCTCCCGCTGTCCCGGGTGGCCGACGCCTATCGGGCGATGGATGAACGCCGTGCCGTCAAAGCCCTGCTGCTGCCCTGATCCGGCGGCTGGAGCAGGCATTGCGCCACATCGACGCCCAGACGCCGGCAACTATTTCGGTGGCTCCCTACGAATGATCAGGGCGCACCCAGGCCACGGCACCGATGATCAGTCCGGTCATCTCCGGGACCTTGGCAACGACGAGCGCGCCCATCACGTCTCGCTTTCGGTGTCGGTATCGCTGGGCTTGCGCCGTGCGGTGCCGGGAGGTGGCGTGGTGTCCCCGGTCGGATCGGTGGACAGGGCGGTTCTGACGCTGGGATAGACCTCGAGCGGTGTGGCACCCTCGGTTTTGCCGAGAACGTCACGGAACTGGCCGATATCGCGTGCGATACGCAGTCCTGTGCCCTGACGGGCCAGGACGGTGGCCAGTTCGGTGAGCATTGTCGCGGCGGTGACGTCGATGAACGGTGAGGTCTGCGCGTCGAGCACGACGATTCGGGTGTCGTCGGTGCGCAGCGCCCGGATTCGTTGTTTCACGAAATCGGCGTTGGCGAAGAACAATCCGGCCTCGACACGCACGACCAGCGCGCCGACCGGAGGGGCGAGGTCGCGGTGTTGTTCGGCGTCGACCCAGGCGGTGCCCGACCACGCCAGGGTCGCTACGTGTGGTCGCGAGACTCGGTAGAGCAGGAGCAGCATCGACACACCGATGCCGATCATCAGACCGGGCAGGGTATCGAACAGCAGCACACCGACCATCGCCGCGAGAGCGGCGGTGAAATCGGCACGGGCGGCATACCGGTAGATGCTGCCGACCCGTTCGGTCCACACCCGGTACAGCGCACGCAGGGCGGCGAAGTCCACCAGTTCGATCACCGCGGCGATCACCACGGCGGCCAGGACGGCTTCGGGAAGTTTCTCGAACAGCCCGGTCAGCAGCAGCAACGTCACAGTGGTGAGTGCCGCGACCACGAGGCCGCTGAGCTGTGTTCTCGCGCCGGCGGCGCCGTTGACCGCGGTCTTGGACAGGCTGCCGTTGACGACCATGCCCGAACACAGTCCGGCGCCGAGGTTCGCCGCGCCGAGCCCGCTGAGTTCACGGTTGGCGTCGATCTCGTACCCCGCCTCGACCGCGTAGGTTTTCGCCGCGCCGAGGCCTTCGGCGAATCCGATCAACAGCACACCGACCGCTGGTCCCAGCAGCCCGAGGTAGTCGTCCACGCCGAGGCCGCCCGGCAGCCCGATCGAGGGCAGGCCGGCATCGATGTGCCCGACGATCTCGACGCCCTTGCTGTCGAGATCGAACACCGCGACCGAGGCGATGCCGAGTAGCACCGCCAGCAACGATCCTGGAACCAACGGCAGCCACCGTTCGAGACCGAGGACGACGGCCAAGGCGAGAACGCCGACGCACAGGGTGCGCCAGTCGGTATCGCCGAGACGGCTCAGCACGCCCCACGCCTGCTCGAAGAAGTTGCCGTCGGTTTTCTCGACGCCGAACAACGTGGGGACTTGGCCGATGATGATCGTCAACGCCAAGCCGACGATGAAACCCTTGAGGACCGGTTCGGAGATGAACGACGCGATGAAGCCCAACCGGATCAGTCCGGCGAGTAGCCCGAGCAGGCCGGTCGCGATCGCCAACGCCGCGGTCAGCGCGATGTAGCGACCCTGGTCGGATGCGGCCAAGGGCGCGATGATGGCGGCCGACAATGCCGCGGTGGCCGACATCGGACCGACGACCAGGTGCCGCGAACTCCCGGCAGCGGCGTAGAGGATCAGCGCCGGGATCGCGGCATAGAGCCCGACCACCGGCGGTACCCCGGCGATGGTGGCATAGGCCAGTGCTTCGGGGACCAGCACCGCCCAGACCGTGAGACCCGCGACAACGTCGGGACGCAGCCAACTGCCGCGATAGTGCCGCAGCGAGGAGAAGACAGGCCAACCCCGACGGTTGTCGGCCATGGGTCCCACCGTCCGTTCGTCGAAGGAACACCCCTCACCCGCACCGTCGAGGTGCCCTGGTCAGGGGATGACGATGTCGAAGTCCGGGTTCGGTGTGTCCAACAGCCCCGACAGGGTCGCGAGCACCTGCGGGTCGCCCTCGACATCGACTTCGTGGAGGCCTTGGCCCGCCAGCACCCCGAGCAGTTGCGGTTTGGTCAATGTCAGGGTGAGGTCGGCGGGACCGACGTGGGGCGCCTCGGCGGTAGCGGTGCGCGGGGTGAGCGCGCCGTTGGACAATGTCAGACGGATGACCTGGTCTTCGTCGGTGAGCTTCCAGTCCATCGTGAAGCCGCCGATGCGCGCCGCCCGTGGCCCGTCGATGCGGACAGCGAGCGAGTCCGCGATCATGTCCACCGTCAGTGCCGAGGCCATCTCAGGATTGGCGGTGTCGATTTCGGTATGGCCGGGACCATGGCGTAGTTCTTGCGCACCGGTGAGATAGAAGTTTCGCCACGTGCCGTTCTCCGCGCCCCAGCCCAACTGCTCGTACACATCGGCCAGCGCGGCCTTGGCCGCCGTGTTGGCCGGCTCGGCGAAGACCGCGTGGTTGAGCAAGGTCGCGGCGAACCGCAGATCACCGTCCTGCACATAGGATTCGGCTTTGGCGAGCACGGCGTCGACGCCGCCGTAGTCCTTGACATACCGCTGGGCGGTAGCGACGGGCGGGTGCTCCCACAAATGGGCGGGATTTCCGTCGAACCAGCCCATGTATCGCTGGTAGACGGCCTTGACATTGTGGCTCAGCGACCCGTAATAGCCACGGTTGCACCATTTCTCATCCAGCGCCGGTGGTAATTCGAGTTGCTCGGCGATCTCCGCGCCGGTGAGGCCCTGGTTGGTCAATCGCAGTGTCTGGTCGTGCAGGTAGGAGTACATGTCACGCTGGCCGGCCAGCAGGTCGACGAACCGGTCGCGCCCCCACACCGGCCAATGGTGGGAGGCGAACGCGACATCGATCTTGTCGGCGAACATCGCGATCGCCTCGTCGAGGTAGCGCGCCCAGATCCGCGAATCACGCACCACCGCACCGCGCAGGGTCAACACGTTGTGCATGTTGTGGGTGGCGTTCTCGGCCATACAGATCGCACGCCGGTCGGGGAACAGGAAGTTCATCTCGGCAGGGGCCTCGGTACCCGGCGTCAGCTGGAAGATGATGCGCACACCGTCGACGGTTTCCTGCTGCCCGGTGTGGGTGATGTCGACCGTGGGCGGGATCAGCGTGATGGTGCCTGTGGAGGTGGTCATGCCCAACCCGCAACCGATCTGCCCGTCAGGGGCTTTCGGTAGCGTGGCGCCGTACATGTACACCGCGCGCCGTGTCATCGCGTTACCGGCGTAGACGTTCTCACTCACCGCGTGTTCGAGGAACCCCGCCGGAGCGAGCACTGGGACAGGATCGTGGCCGTGCGGGACCACACCGCGGGCGCCACCGAAATGATCACCGTGGGAATGGGTGTAGATCAGCCCCGTCACCGCACGATCACCCCGGTGGGCCCGGTACAGCTCCAGCGCCGCGGCGGCGGTCTCGGCCGAGATCAGCGGGTCGATGACGATAACGCCACGCTCGCCCTCGACGAGCGTCATATTGGACAGATCCAGATTGCGGACCTGGTAGATCCCTTCGGCGACCTTGAACAATCCCTGCTTGCCGCACAGCTGGCCTTGCCGCCACAAACTCGGGTTCGCCGTCGAGGGGCACTCACCGTCGAGGAAGCCGTACGCGTCGCCGTCCCAGATCGTGGTTCCGGCCGCGTCGGTGATGACAGCAGGTTCCAGAGCCGCGATAAACCCTCGCTCGGCATCTTCGAAATCGGTCTTGTCATCAAAGCGCAGCTCAGCCATCGCACCGTCCTCGAGATCATCACGCCTAGTCATTGAGCGAGACCGGCTCACCGAGCACCGGTCCCCGCTCCGAAGCATTCGGATACTTCCCATCGTCGCCACAGACGCCGATGTAGACCTCACCCTTTTCGGGTGAACCGCTGCACCTCGAGCACGCAAACCGGGTACTCGCGAGCGATGACTCACCGGAGCCCGGGATACCTGCCCAGCCTCACACCGTTCGGCGCCAACTCACCCACTCGACTCGCAGTCCGGTGCCTTCCGCCACCCACCGGATCGCGCAAGGTTCCTTCTCACGAGACGCGGATCCGCTGACAGAACACTCTGCGGACGATGGCGGCACTTTCGTTTGCGGCCGTTTGAGGCTGACGAGCTGGTATCCACATGATCTCCAGTGACAGCAGAGGCCCCGCATCGAATGTCTCCGATGCGGGGCCTCGAACGAAAAGAGCTGCTACGAGCTACTTTTCACCACTCGCCACACTACTTCTGCGCGGCCTTGAACTCACGACGACGCCGGTGCAGGATCGGCTCGGTGTACCTAACTCGGGCATCTTACCTAGCCTGACCTGCTGCTATCCCCGGAGAAGGTCGGCCTGTGACCGTTTTGTGGACGTTTTGAGCGTCGGGCCACTCGCACTCTCGGATACTCCAGCGAATACGCCCGCGCGGCGACCATCGATCCCGACGATGAAAGACCACGCACTGTGACGATATCGAAGGGTGAGCCGCGACCACGCACAAGCATGGAAACCCCGACGTTCGCCAAGACCTAGGCTCGGTCATCAACTTCCGGCAATCTCCAGGCAAAGTACTTGCTGAACACCGGACACCCTTGGTCCGTATCGAAACAGTTGGCGTTCGGATCAATCGACGACAGTTGCCGAAAACGGCCGCGCACCTCGAGCCGACAGAACCGCTCATGCGCCGCGATTGTCAACGCTCGAGAATCGACGAAGGGTCCTCGCGTTGGACCTGAGCCTGGCCAAGCAGACGACTCTCGAGTCGGCGACCCGACAGCGCGAGGTGTTGCACCACGTGCACGTGGGCGGGAACAGCGTAGGTTTCGCCTGGTTCGGTGAGCAGCCGGATCTCGCGCATGCCGAGTTCGTCGAGGATGTCGAAGGCAGATTGCAGATCGCTGTGTCCGACCGGATGTGGTTGCTGGAACGTCGCGTTCCCCACGTGTCCGCCCGCGCGCAGGGTGTCGCCGATGGCGGTCTTGCCTGCCCGGATGTAGATCAGCGCACCGCACCCCGTCTCGACGATCCGGCGCATCGCGGCGTCGAGGGCATCCCGGCAACCACAGGACAGCGCACCGAGAACGTCGCCGAGAATGCATTCGAAATGCAGCCGCACCAACGGTCGCGGAGCCGATGCCGGGTCGCCGTGGAGGAGAGCGACATGTTCGCGCCCGAGCCCGTCGGTGAAGCCCACGGCCTGGAACTCACCGTGCGGCACCGGGATCCGTGCGGCACCATGGTTGGTCACCCGGCACAATTCGCGGCGTCGGTAGGCGAGTAGTTGGCGCACTGTCACGAGCGGAAACCCGTGTGCCTGGCCCAGTTCGGTCAGTTCGGCCAGAGTGGGCCATTCGCCGTCGGCACCGATGAATTCGCACAGCACGGCGGCGGGCCGGAGCCCGGCGAGTTCGGCGATGTCGACGGCTGCCTCCGGGACATCGGGAACCGCGAGTACTCCGTCGTCGGCGGTGCCGACGGGAAAAATGTGACCGGGCCGGGTGAAATCGGTTGCTGCCCTGCCAGGTTCGATCAGCGCACGTAGCGTCGCGGCCCGCTGGGAGGCGCAGATGCCGCCCGCCTGGGCCGCGGCGAGCGTGACCGCGACTCGGTGGCGGGATCGCTCGGCCTCGGTACCCGAGGGATCGGCGGGCGGGATCTCGAGGGCGTCGAGCTCCGTGGCGGGCATCGCGACCTGGACGAGGCCGCAACCCAGACCGCCGAGCACGGTGATCGCCGCGCCGGTGACATGCTCGGCGGCCAGCAGCAGATGCCCACGGTAGCCGCCGGCCACCTCATCGACGACCACGGCCATCCGGCCCGCCCGCAGCGCGCCGAGGGTCGCGGTGACGGCCGGATACGCGGTCTCGATGGGGTTTTCGTTCACGGCAACGCGCGACCCGCGGGAACGAAGGTCAGCAGCTGACCCGCCAGCATGTCCAGTTGCGCAGCGATGCCGGGGTCGATGAGCGCACCCTCGGCATCCCAGATCGGCTCGGCCGAGTTGATCGCCACCCCGAGAGGAGTCGGCCAGGCGCGCAGTGCGTGTCCGATGACGCGCAACTGCCCGAGGGTGCCGACCGCGGCCTGCCACCCGTAGGCGCAGGCGATACATCCCCACGGCTTGTTGTCCAGGTAGACCGTTGGGTCACCGCGCAGATCTTCGATGTAGTCGAGCGCGTTCTTGACCAGCCCCGATACCCCGCCGTGGTAGCCGGGAGACCCGATGAGCACCGCATCGGCCTGCCGCAATGCCGCCAACAGGGCGAGCGCGCGGGGGACGCGGCCTTGATCGTGTGGGCTGTACATCGGCAGATCGATGTCGGCTCCACTGAACAGGACTGTGCGCCCGCCGCGGCGTTCGACGGCGGTCAGGCAGTGTCGCAGCGCGCGTTCGGTCGACGACGCCTGCCGCAGGGTGCCGCCGACGGCGACGACGAACGGGCGTCCGTCCTCCACCGGTGCGGGGGTGGTCTTGCTCGTCGGGCTGACCATCATTGTGCGGCCTCGTCTCTTCGTCGTGCGCCGAGGATGGCGAGAGTTGTATTATCCTCTGTCGAGAATGTTATTCTCTCCAAGCGCAGTCCGCAATATCTGCCGAATGACCGACCGGCCGATGACGGCCCGGATAGTGCGTCCGCACGCCGTCGGTAAACAACCATCCGAGCCGCCCCCGTCGAGGAGCCACCGTGGCCTATGTCATCACCCAGAACTGCTGCAAGGACGCGTCTTGCGTCCCGGCGTGCCCGGTGGACTGCATCCGCCCGGCCGATGGCGCCCAGGGCACCCAGATGCTGTTCATCGATCCCGAGACCTGCATCGATTGCGGGGCGTGTGTGGACGAGTGCCCGGTCGACGCCATCTACTCCGAATACGATCTGCCGCCGGATCAACAACGATTCCGTGAGCTCAACGCCGCCTATTTCCAACGGCATCCGCTCGAGCCCGGACCCGTCGCGGCGCCGCCGCAGCAGCGCGCGCCGGTTGGTCCGGGCGCGCTGCGGGTCGCGATCGTCGGGGCCGGGCCCGCCGCCTGTTACGCCGCGACCGGACTGCTGAGTGTCGACGGCGTCGAGGTCGACCTGTTCGATCGACTGCCCACGCCCTTCGGGCTGGTCCGGTTCGGTGTCGCCCCGGATCACCAGCGCACCAAATCGGTGGTCAAGGCGTTCGACAACGCCTTTCGCACCGAACGTTTCGCTTGTCATCTCGGCGTGGAGATCGGCTCGACGCTGACCCATCAAGACCTGCTGGCCCACCATCACGCCGTTGTCTACGCCATCGGCGCCCCGGCCAGCCGCGACCTCGGCATCCCCGGAGAGCACCTGCCAGGACACCACGCCGCCGCCGACTTCGTCGGCTGGTACAACGGGCATCCCGATCACGCCGCGCACCTCGTGGACCTGACAGGCAGGCGAGCGGTGATCACCGGCAACGGTAACGTCGCCCTCGACATCGCCCGGATGCTGCTGGCCGGGCCGGTCGCGCTCGCCGCGACCGATATCGCCGAGCACGCCTTGGCGGCACTCTCGGAGCATCGCATCGAGGAGGTCGTGATCCTCGGTCGGCGCGGTCCTCGCGAGGCGGCCTTCTCCGTCGGCGAATTCAGCGCGCTCGGCCATCTCGACGGCGTCGATGTCGTCCTCGACGACGCCGATCTGACACCGCACCCCGACGACGACGTCGAAACCGCGGCGAAACTGGCTCTCGCTCGCGAATACCGCGAGCGCCCCGCGACCCAGGGGAACAAGCGCATCACCTTCCGCTTCCACACCGCCCCTGTCGAATTCGTCGGTACCGAACGCGTCGAGGCGCTGCGGGTCACCGGTGCGACGGAGCCGATCGAGACCGGCCTGGTGTTCCGCTCGATCGGTTACCTCGGCCGCGCCGTCGACGGCGTGCCCTACGACGCCCGCACCGGCACCATTCCGCACCGGGCAGGCCGGGTTGTCGACGCGGCCGGCGTCGCGATCCCCGGGGTCTATGCGACCGGCTGGATCAAACGCGGGCCGCGCGGTGTCATCGGCACCAATCGTGGCTGCGCTGCCGAGACCGTCGCCGGACTACTCGCCGATCACGCGAACGGCAGCCTCGACCGTCCGGTCGCGGATCGGCGATCACTGCTCGAGCTGATGGCCGAACGGGAAATCGCCCCGGTGGATTGGCCGGGCTGGCGCGCGATCGACGCCGCGGAACGGGCGCGTGGCGCCGCCGTGTCCCGGCCGCGCGTCAAGCTCGTCTCGGTCGAGGAACTCCTCGAGACCGCGCGTCGTCGCTGATCCCCCGCCCGCTCGTCGAGCCCGGGCGGCGAAGACCGGTGCGGCGTTCAGCGCGGCTCGACGTCGGGCGACTCCACCGGAACGTCCACCCGCTGGTCTTCGACGGGCCACAGCGACTTCCCCAGATGCTGTAGCGACAGCATCGCCACGGCCAGCATCGATTTCACCCGTCGATCGCAGGCAATACGCCGGGCGATCGCGCCGACGCGCATATCAGTCGCTTGCGGGCAGCGGCTCGGCGCCCTTGAGGGACATCGGGACCCGGCCGATACTGAGCGTCCCGATTCCGGGTTTGGTCACCAGGACCTCGGCGCCGGAGCCGTCGACATAGCGCTTGCCAAGGATGGTGCCCTCGGCAAAGTCTGCATCCAGCGTGACACCGGCCACCGCGGGCGCCCCCAGGGGGACCATCGGTACCCCGCCGACCCGCAGGTCGTCGAGGCTCGCCGACGGGCGGACCACGATGACTTCGGTGTCGCAGACCTGGCTGCGCAGTCGCGTACCGCTGGTGACCACGGTCGACCTCCCAATCCTCGGACGTATCAGCATTCTCTCATTCGGAGAATATCATATTCACCTAGCTACAAAATGGCGCACTACAGAGAGGCTCCACTGATAATCTCGTTCTCATGAGGGAGAAGGTCGGGCAGTTCCGATCCGTCCTTCACACCGAAAGGCCTTGCTGTGGACCCAGATTTCTTGTATCGCCACGCGATACGGCCGGACCCCCGCCGATATTCCGTCGTCGTGTGGGCGTCCGGTCAGTCGGCGGATCACCTTGCCGCAGCGGTCGGCGAACATCCGGTCCTGGACTTGCTCGCGATCTGTTCCGACGCCCACCCGGGTGCGGACATCCCAGCACAGACCGACCTCGCGCGTACCGTGCAGAGCGTCGTGACACTCGCCCCGGACTGCGTGCTGTACCTACCTCGCCACTACGACACCGACACCGTCTGCCGACTACTCATGGCCGGTATCAACGTCATCACCACCCGTAGCGAGCTGCATCACCCCGACAGCATGGAGCCCACCGTGCTCGCCCGGCTGGAATCCGCCTGCTGGGCGGGGCGAGCGTCCCTGTACAGCACCGGGGTCAGCCCGGCGTTCGTGACCGAGCTGATGCCGATCACCATCGGTGCGATCCAGAGCCGGATAGAGAACGTATCGATCGAGGAGTACACCGATCTCACCGGCCACGAACCGACCTCCCCACCGCCTGGCCTCGCCAGATTCGGCACACCGTGCCCCACCCACATGGACCATCGGGCACTGATCCATTTCCAACAGAACTTCGGCCCCTCGCTTCGCCTGATCGCGGACGGTCTCGGGCTCGCCGTGGACACGGTCGAAGTCAGTGGCGACTACGCCGCGACGCGCGGGGGAACCGCGCACATCCCAGCCGCGACAGTGGGAGCGCTTCGGATGTCGTTGGTGGGCAGCCATCTCGGCATCACCCGTGTCACCTACCGGGCGACGTGGTACTGCACGCGAAACCTCGAGCCGGCATGGCGACTCGAACCGAACGGCTGGCGAGCCACCATCACAGGCGATCCGACACCCATGGAGATCACTGTGCGCTCCGCGTTCCCGCTCGGGGCACCATATGAGCCCGTCCCCACCCACACTGCCCATCGCGCGGCCCGCACGATCCCGTTCCTGTGCATGGCACCCCCCGGAATCCGCACCAGCCTCGAGCTACCTCCCTCGACGGTGTCCACCCGCTGACCTGGAAACCCACTGCCCTCGGCGCAGATCCGGGCAGTCAGTCCTGCTCGTTCTGTCCGGCCTGGGCGCGAGCGACGATGCGGCGGGCGTGGCCGAGGATGGGTGCGTCCACCATGCGCCCGCCGATCGCGAAGACTCCGTGCGAGTGTCGCGCGGCGGCGAGGGTGCGCCGGGCCCAGTCGACTTCGTCGGGGGTGGGGCGGTACGCGGCCGCGATGACCGGAACCTGCCCGGGGTGCAGCGCGACCTTGATGTCGAAGCCGGACGCCACCGCATCCTCGGCTTCCTCGGCGAGGCCGGCCAGATCGGCGATGTCGAGGAACACACCGTCGACGGCGAGTTTGCCCTGTGCTTTCGCGGCGAGCAGAGTCGTCGCCCGCAGCTGCCTGGCTACGTCGCGATACGTGCCGTCAGCATGGCGGGAGGAACTGCCGCCCAGCGCGGCGACCAGGTCTTCGGCACCCCACATCACCGCGACCACGTTCGCGGCCCCGGCGATTTCGTCCACTCGCCGGAGCCCGACTGGAGTCTCGATCAGGGCGATGATGTCGTAGCCGGCCAATTCCGCGGCGAGCGCACCGGTCTCGGCCTTGGGCAGCATGAGAACGCGGTAAGGCGACCGTGCGAGCATGTCGAGATCGTCGTCGATGTGCGGTGAATCGAGCGGGTTGATCCGGATGATCGTGCGTGCGGGGTCCAGGCGGCTCCCCCGGACCGCCTCGCGCGCAGCGGCTTTCGCATCCTCGCCCACCCCGTCCTCCAAGTCCAGGATCACGGCATCCGCACAGGCCGCCGCCTTGGCGAATCGTTCAGGCCGGTCCGCCGGGCAGAAGATCCACACAGACCCGGGCGGCTCCCAACGGGGGTCTACAGCTTGCTTCACAGACTGAACGATAACGCCATTCTCGCAGCTATATCAACCTCTTCGGCGAAGATTGCTCGACATAGACCACATTGCTGAGGATAGAATGGAAATGTAATTCTCCAAAGATCGCTTCGCGCTGACCGCCCTGCCCCGCCCCCGCCGAGTACCGGCAAGAGATGGACGACCATGCATCCTCGAATCGACCACGGCGACACCGCGATCCGAAAAGGACCACCACGGTCGAGCCGTCGGCAGCCGGCTCCCGCACCCAGCGAACCGGCCCAACCCCGCCGGGTGATCGTGCGCCAAGTGCTGGACTTCTTCGAGAAGTGCCCGGCTTGCGACTATCCCGCGGAGGCGACCGAGACCGTTGCCATCTTCCGCGACGGCCGTATCGACACAACGCTGCAGCCCACGTGCGGGCTACCGTGCGGATGGCGCGGCACGGCGCGCGAGCAACGGATCGGATGACCGGCGAGGCGCCGCGACCAGGCCGGTCAGCGTCCGCTCACGACGGGCATCGCGGCGCCGATCCGCACTGTCACGAGGTCCTGGTAGAAGGCCACGTGGCCCCGGAGCCGAGCCACCTGCGGTGCGGGATCCTCGTAGCTCCAGATCAGCGGAGTGCCGCCGTCGCCGTCGAAGTGCCAGTAGGTCGCCACGCCCTTGAACGGGCACGTGCTGGCACGCCCCTCGGCTCGCGACAGCGGCACCGCCACGTCGGCGCGGGGAACGTAGAACACGAGGCCGTGGTCCTGCTCGTCGACCAGCAGGGTTCGCGTCGATTCCGCGATCAGCCGGTCACCGAGACCGACAGTGACGAGATTGCGACGCGCGTGGATGTCGACGCGGTAGTCGGGACGGTCGAGAAATCCTCGGGACACGACGTTCTTCCTCTCAGAGCCGGGCCGCGGCCGGCACCCGCGCGTCATCGACGCGGAGGCCGCGGATCATCGCTTCCTGCGTGAAAGAGGCGAGCAGGCTGCCACTTTCGGTGTGTATCAGACCATGCACGCACGACATCCCTGCACCGACCTGGATGCTCTCGTGCGAGTACAGCAACCAGCCGTCCCATTCGACCGGTTCGTGGAATCGCACGCCGATGGTGAGTACCGCGGTCGAGAGGCTCCGGTGGGCTTGCGCAGTGCCGACTCCAGGATGCGCACGCAACGTAGTCGACACCGACAGGTGGCCGGTGAAGTGCGCCAGCAGCGCCTTGGCCAGGTCGTCACGCTCGGGTATCTGGTTGTAGCGCACCCAGGCGTGCAATTCAGGCGGACCGACCTCGTCCGGATGGTTGACATCGGCGACGCCGACGATGCGCACATCCCGGCCGCTCATCGGCATCCGCGCAGGCAGCGCCGACGCGGGACCGGCTACCTCGGGGCGTGGAACATGATGGCGCACAACATCTTCCACCGGCACATCGGCCAGCACCGACACGGTCGCGCAACACCTGCCCGCTTGCCGCACCGCGACGACCGCACCGGCAGTGGTCCGTCCCTGGTGCGTTACCTCGACCGAGAACCATACGGACTCGGCCGGGTCGACCACGCGGGTGAACACCGCGTGCGCCGACCGGATCACCTTGCCGGGCAAGGATTTCGCGCAGGCCACCAGGGACTGCGCGAGCAGCTGACTGCCGTCGACGACTTGCCGCCCGCCGCCGTCACTCGAGCCGGAGAAGGTCCCTGGTTCCGCCGGTTCGACATCGAAGATCCGCAGCATCCGCCCGACCGAAGACTCCGGCACTGCCTGCTCCGCTGCCGTCGCGTTCATCCGACCTCCCAAACAGGACGAGAATCTGATTCTCCCAATAGAGAATCTATCTTACAATGACGGCCATGCCCGACATGTGGAACGACCTTCTGTCCTGCCTCGACCTCGAACCGGTGCTCGGTATCGACAACATCGCACTCCAGGGCGGGAACCAGGCCCTGCCCTATCACCGTGTGTTCGGCGGTCAGATTCTCGGGCAACTGCTGACGGCGGCCCGGCTCGCCCGCCCGGACAAGGTGGTGAAGTCGCTGCACACCGTCTTCACCAGGGAAGGGCGCTCCGACACCCCGATCAGGTATTACGTCAGCGTCGAGCACGAAGGCCGCTCGTTCGCCACTTTGTCCATGCTTGCCTACCAGGGCGAACGAGTGATCGCCTCGGCCATCGCGTCGTTGCATGTCCCCGAGGAGGGCCCGCACCGCCAGAGCCTGCCCGCGGTCGGTCCCGTGCTCGGCCCCGAACACCGGGTCGAATTCCCTTTGCTGCCCTGGGAAGTCCGCGCGAGCGACGACCTCGACAGCATCGCCGTCGGCGCCCCCGAGTACACGATGTGGATGCGCACCCCACCGGTCGAGCCGGAGCTGGGCCGAGCGCTCACCGCCTACGCCACCGACCTGACACTGATCGGCACCGCACTGCGACCCGAAGCGGGGATCAGCCACACCGGCAACGGCACGCGGTTCCTGTCGGCGGTCACCACCCACACCCTGTGGTTCCACGGCGCCGTCCGCAGCGACACCTGGCAGATGCTGCGTCAGCACAGCCCGATCCTGTCTGGTGGCCGCATCTTCGGTCGCGGCGACGTCCTCACCGAGGACGGTCTGCTGGTGGCTTCCTACGCCCAGGAAGCGATGTTCCGCATGCAACCGTGACGATGCACGGGCCCGTGTTTCCGGGTTCAGGCGCCGGTCTGACTGTCAGCAGGCCGGCGGCTGTATTCGTCCACCAGCTCGCGCCGCAGAATCTTCCCGGTCGGTGTGGCAGGCAACGCATCCCGGAAAACCACCTTGTCCGGGGTGCGTGAGCCGCGCAAGCCCGCGCGCGCGAAGCCGCGCAGCTCCTCCGGGTCGGGATCGCCGTCGGGCACCACGACAGCCACGATGATCTGACCCCACTGCTCGTCCTCGACCCCGATGACCGCGACCTCACGCACCTGCGGATGCTCCACCAGCACGTCCTCGATCTCCGCGGGCGCGATGTTCTCACCCCCACGAATGATGGTGTCGTCGGAACGCCCACCGACATAGAGGTATCCATCGGTGTCGAGCACGGCCACGTCCTTCGTCGGAAACCAGCCGTCCGGGTCGAGGACGGACCCGATGCCGGTGTAGCGGCCCGACACCTGCGCGCCCCGGACGTACAGCTCGCCCGGCGCGCCTGCGGGCAGCACGGTACCGTTCTCGTCACGGATCTGCAGCTCGATGCCGGGCACCGGGGTTCCGACCGAACCCAATCTGCGAGCCACTGCCGGGTTGTCGGTGGCCAGCGCCGCACGATGCTCCTCGGGCCCGAGAACCGCGATGGTCGAACTGGTTTCGGTCAGTCCGTACGCGTTGACGAAGCCGACGTCGGGCAGCAGGCGAAGGGCCTTGCGCAGCAGCGGCAGGGCGACCTTGGAGCCGCCGTAGGCCAAAGTGCGCAGCGACGGCAGTGTCGCACCGGTGTGTTCCAGTTCGGCGACGATTCTGGCGAGCATGGTCGGCACGACGGTCGCCGTGGTCACCGATTCCCGACGCGCGGCCGCGATCCATTCCGCCGCGTCGAATGAGCGCAGGTACACCACTTTTCGGCCCGCGTACAGATGTGACATCGCGGCACCGACGCCGGCGATGTGGTACGGCGGCACGCACACCAGCGCTGCGTCGTCCGGCGCGGCGGAAGCGAAGTCGACCGTGCCGGTGATGTAGCTGACCAGATTGTGGTGGGTCAGTTCGACCGCTTTGGGTGCGGACGTCGTCCCGGAGGTGAACAGCACGACCGCCACCTCGTCAGGGGCGGCATCGAGTGCGGCGGGTTCGGCCGCCGCCGCTCGCGCGCGGAAATCCGTCGAACGGACAACGGCGACAACAGAATCGGAAACCGCACTCGCGACGGTGTCGTGGTACTCGTCGTCGCAGACGATCAGGGGTGCGTCCAGCCGGGCGATGAGCCCACCGAGTGCGCTCGCGCCGAGCCGGTAGTTCAGCGGCGTGAAGGGCAGCGCGGCACCGGCGCAGGAGAACAGCAACAGCGGCAGCAGATGTCCGCCGGTCCCCACGTAGGCGACGCTGCGGGCGCGTGACTCGGTGAGCACCGCGGCACCACCGTGCGTCAGTTCGCGCAATCGCGCTGTCGTCCAGTGTGTTTCGCCGCAGACCACCGCGGTCCGGTCCGGATCGTTCGACGCGGCCATGTCGAGCAGTAGCGCAATGCTCATGTCGCCCTCTCCACGGGCAACGCTCGTCGGCGGGGCGACGCAGTCGATGCCGCGATATTGCATTCTTCGTTCAGGAGAATAACATATCCATAGCAGTGCCCTGCGCAGCGAGAGGCGGTAGCCGTGATCCGAGTGGTCGGCGCTTTCGACACCGCGGACTTCGACGCCGCTGTGACACCGCCCGGTGTCGTCGTCGCGGTCGCGGCGGATCCCGTGGCTGCCTCGGGCGCGCATTGGCTCCAGCACGCGACGTTCACGCTCACGACGGTGGCCACGGCCGACCCCCGCGTCGTCACGGTGCCGTCCATCGCGCGGGCTCTCGATCAGATCCGGCAGCACTGCCGATCCCGTCCACTGGCGGCCACGGTCTGCGATGCCGTACTCCGCGCCGGGCAGCCGTCACCGAATGTCGAGCATGGGCTGCTCGTCGAGTCGCTGGCGTATTCCACCCTGCAGAGCGGACCGGAGTTCGCTGCCTGGCTGCGTACCCGGCGGGCGGCGCCGGGTGAGCCGGAGCCCGGTGAGCCGCTCACGGTTCGTCGCGACGGACCCGCTCTGCACATCCGCTTCACCCGACCGCACCGGCACAACGCGTTCGACGACCGCACGCGTGCGGCGCTGCTCGACGCGCTGGCCATCGCCCGGTGGGACGATTCGATCCGCGCGGTCGAACTCAGCGGCGCGGGTCCGAGCTTTTGCAGCGGTGGGGATCTCACCGAGTTCGGCCGATTCACCGATCCGGTGCGCGCCCACCTGGCACGCACCGAGTACAGCCCGGCGCGGGCACTTAACGCGCTGGCCGAACGTCTCGGGCCGGGGTTGCGGGCGCACATCCACGGCCACACCCGGGGCAGCGGCCTCGAAATGGTCGCCTTCTGCGGTGTCGTGAGCGCGCACCCCGACACGATGCTCGGCCTGCCCGAACTCCGGCTCGGCCTCATCCCCGGCGCGGGCGGAACGGTGAGCGTCGCGCGCCGCATCGGCCGCTGGCGCACCGCCTACCTGGTACTGAGCGGACAAACGATCGACGCGCGAACCGCCCTGGATTGGGGGCTGGTCGACGAACTCACCGAGCCGGTCACGCACCGGCACGACTCCCACCGCGCCCCGAGGGGCATCACCCCAGGACTTGCACCGTGACTGCCGCCCGACCCGCACGCGCGGCACAACCCGACCGAACCTCGCGACCCGACGAGCACTGCACCACTGCCGCCCGTACAGCCACGCCCGGCACACAACTGAACCGGCCCTCCCCACCCGAGGACTACCCCACCGAGACCCCCACGCGAAGCACATCCAGCACCGACCCCACCAGGATCCGGCCAAGCCGTGAGCACCCGGACACAGCCGCCGCGCAATGGGCCGCCTCCGGCGCGCTCTGGTTGACCGGCGATCCGGCGGGCAAGCCCGACCACAGCCGGGCAGCGATCGTGTCACGAGCTCGCCTGGTCGCCGACTCCTTCACCGCGGCTACCGGGGTTCCGATCGACGTTGGAATCGAATTGGCCGGGCGCGCAGCACAACTCGGGTTGAGCCGCCGCGGGCGGATCTCCGCGGGTGGCGCGACACGGCTGCTCGAGGCCAGCGACGGGTGGTGTGCGCTCACCCTGGCCAGAGCGGGCGACTGGGCAGCAGTCCCTGCGCTGGTCGCGACAGCGGACTACGGAACGGCACCGGGACCGGACATTCGGGCTTCCAGCACTGCCGATTCCGTGGTGGCGGACGCATGGAAGGCGATTACCCGATGGTCAGCGCAGCGACCAGCGACCGATGTCGTGGCGCGCGCCCGTCTGCTCGGATTGCCCGCGGCGGTCCTCGGCGAGCAGGCACCGGCCCGGCCGATCGTGCGGCGCATCGGACCGGCGGGTGCCGCGCGGACTCCGGCCGGATGCCTGGTGGTCGACCTGTCCTCGATGTGGGCGGGCCCGTTGTGCGGGCGACTGCTCAGGCAGGCAGGCGCGACTGTGATCAAAGTCGAGAGCCCGTCGCGCCCCGACGGCACCCGCGCGGGCGCACCAGCGTTCTTCGACTGGATGAATGCGGGAAAGCTCTGCTATGCAACGGATTTCGATGATGCTCGGCTGTTACGCGAGCTGCTTCTGCGCGCCGATGTGGTACTGGAGTCGTCCCGGCCCGCAGCGCTGACCCGCCGCGGCCTCGGCCCGGAACTCCCCGCTCGGCCGGGTCGGGTGTGGGCACGGATCACCGCCCACGGCACCGGGCACGGCGCGCACTGGACCGGGTTCGGCGATGACGCCGCGGTGGCCGGTGGGCTGGTCGCCGTCGGGGCCGGCGGCCCCTATTTCTGCGCTGACGCCGTGGCCGACCCACTCACCGGCCTGAAGGCGGCTCGCGCGGTCGTGGAATCCCTCGCCCGCGGTGGCGGCGAGCTGATCGAACTGTCGCTGAGCGCGGTCGCCGCGGAATACGCGGCTCTACCGATCGTTCCCGCGACGCCCGGCCTCCTCGCCGCCCGGCCTACGGCACCGACGGTCACCGCACACGCCTCACGGCTGGGCGGCGACAACGCCGCGGTCCATCTCCTCGCGGACTCACTGTCGCGATCGGACCACACCGGGCCGGTCGACGCGCACGGCACACTATGCCATTCTCCATTGAAGAGAAGTATATTCTTCAATGACACGAATTGAGTTCAGCCACGGTCGCTTTCGCGCACCGGAGAGGAGCCCGCATGGCTCTGCCCCCGCTTCCCGAGGACCAGTGGGACGACGATGTCGACCACGCGCTGGCGCGCATGCTGCCCAAGGAGCGACGCAACCCCACCGAGGCGGGCAACGCGCTCTCGGTGCTGGTCAACCATCCCCGGTTGACTCGCGCCTTCCTCGGTTTCAACACACACCTGCTGTTCGGCTCGACCCTCAAACCGAGATTGCGCGAACTGGCCGTGCTGCGGGTGGCGCACCGCCGCGAGTGCGCCTACGAATGGCAGCATCACGTCGAGATGGGGCGGGCCGCCGGGCTGACCGACGCCGAGATCGACGCGGCAGCCCGCACCGGCACCGCACCCGACGCGTTCGACCGGCTGGTGCTCGACGCGGTCGATGAACTGGACGAGAAATCGGCACTGTCGGAGCAGACGTGGACGGCCCTGGGCACCCGGCTCGACGACCGTCAGCGGATGGACTTCGTGTTCACCGTCGGCTGCTACACCACCTTGGCCATGGCGTTCAACACCTTCGGTGTCGCACCGGACGAGACCGCTGCCATGCCGCACTGAACTCACCGGGCGCGCGCTCCCCGCCGGACGCGCGCCCGGTGCCGTCACGCCCGCGGCAGGCCGAGCACTCGCTGCGCGATGATGTTGCGCTGGATTTCCGAGGTGCCGCCTGCGATGGTCCCGCTGAAACTGCGCAGGTAGCGCTCGAACCAGCTGCTCGAGAAGTGGTCGAGGTTGAGCGCATTCTGCGGTGCGGTCATCCGGGGATGACCCAGCCCGTCCGGCCCGGCGGTATCGAGGGCGTGTTCGGTCGCCGCCTGCACTGCCTCGGACCCGAGGACCTTGAGCACCGACAGCGCGGGCACATCCGGTTCGCCACGCGATTCCTTGGCCAGCGCGGCCGAACCGAGCAGCCGCAGCGCGTAGCTGTCCATCACCAGCCGGGCGTAGGCGTCGTTGTCGAGCGCGGTGCGCGGGCGGAAATCGGTGAGCAGATCCTGCAAGCGGTCGGCGAAACTGAGCCAGAGCAGGGTGCGCTCGTGCCCGAGCGAACCGTTGGCCACCGACCAGCCCGCGTTCTCCTCCCCGATCCGGTTGGCCACCGGCACCCGCACGCCCTCGAAATAGACCTCGTTGAAGTCCAGGTCGTCGGGTGCGCAGGCAGAAGGGAACGGGCGCACCGTCACCCCGGCGGTGTCGGTCGGGATCAGCAGCACGCTGATCCCCCGGTGTTTGGGCGCCGCCGGATCGGTGCGGACGAACGTGAGCAGCACATCGGCGTCGTGCGCCCCCGAGGTCCACACCTTCTGCCCGTCGACGACGTAGTGGTCGCCGTCGCGCACCGCTCTGGTCCGCAACCCGGCCAGGTCCGAACCGGCACCCGGCTCGCTCATCCCGAGCGCGGCGGTGAGCTCGGCCCGCAGGATCGGCACCGCCCATTCCCGTTGTTGTGCAGGCGTTCCGAACGACAGAATCGAGGCGGCGATGATGCCGACGCCCTGCGGATTGAAACTGTGATAGATCCGCCGCCGCGACAGTTCCTCGCGGTAGACGTATTGCTGCAGCAGGGTGGCGTTGCGGCCCCCGAACTCCGGGGTGTTGCCGGGCAGTAGCCACCCGTTGTCGAACAGGGTGCGCTGCCAGCGCCGGGCCCATTCCGGTACGTCAGCACTGGATTCCGAGCGCTGCACCGCTTCGGCCTCGCTGGGCAGATGCTCGGCGAGGAAGTCGACGAACTCGGCCCGGAAGGCCTCGACCGAGGGATCAAAGCTGAGTTGCACGGTATTCCTCCGTCACGTGGACCCGGTGTTCGGCCGCACCGCCGAGCAGCAGCTCGCCGGCCTTGGCGCGCTTGAGCGCGAACTGCAGATCGTTCTCCCAGGTGAAGCCCATGGCACCGAACAGCTGCACGCCATGGGCGAACACCGTGGATTGACACTCCCCCGCCGCGGCTTTCGCCATCGATGCCGCCAGCCGCTGTCGCGGATCGTCGACCGATCGGCACAGCGCGGCGAAGAAGCCGAGGGCATGTGCCCGTTCGATCGCCACGTGCATATCGGCGGCCTTGTGCTGCACCGCCTGGAACGACCCGATCGGCACCCCGAATTGGGCCCGCCCACGCACATGGTCGAGCACCAGATCCAGGATCCGGCGGCAGGCACCGACCGTGGTCAGCGCCATACCGGTGAGCGCGCACTGCTCGGCGTGCACCACGCGGGCGCCTACCCGGTCGGCGGGTGTGACCCGGACCGCGTCGAAGGTCACCTCGGCCAGGTGCAGCACCGGGTCGAAAACCGCTGTGCGCCGGGCTGTCACGGCCTCGGCGGCGACCACGAATACCCCGGCGTCGGTGACCACGGCGAACTGCTCGGCACGATCGCCGTCGAGCACCTGGTGCGCGGTGCCGTGCAGCCGCCAGCCCACCCCGTCGCGCGCGGCGGTGACCCCGCCGTACACCGCCGCGCCGGGACGCTCCACCCGGTCGGTATCGGGTACCAGGGGCGCGAACTGAGTCATCGTGGCCAGGAACGGTGTCGGGTCGGTGGCCCGGCCCAGTTCCTCGCACACGATGCCCAATTCGATCGCGGCACCGGGCCCGGTGAGCTCGGTCCAGCCGAGTCCGACATAGGTCTGCCACAGAGCCGTGGGATCGGCGTCCTTGTCGACGATCTCGCGCACCAGGGCAGGCGGGCAGTGCTTGGCCGCGACGTCACGCACGATGTCGCGCAACAGCCGCTGCTCGGTGTCGAACTCGAACAGCATCGAAGCCTCCGCTACTTGAGCATGCTGCCGGCGTCGACCGGCAGCGAGACACCGGTGATGAACCGGGCCTCGTCGGACACCAGGTACAGCACCGCGTTGCTCACATCGACGGGATCCACCCACGGCGTGGGCAGGGTGTGGAACATCCGGCAGATCGGCTCGAGATCGGCCGGGCCCGGGTTGTCCAGATCCGGCCGGAACAGCTTGTAGGTGCCCTCGTTGAGCAGCATCGAGGTGCTGACATGCGTGGGGTGCACCGAATTGACCCGGATGGACTGGTGCCCGTGTTCCACCGCGAAGGTGCGCATCAGGCCGACCACACCGTGTTTGGCCGCCACGTAGTGCCCGACATTCGGGTAGGCCTTGAGGCCACCGACCGATCCGGTCAGCACCACCGCGCCGCCACCCGCCGCGACCAGGTGCCCGATACCGGCTTTCACGGTCTTCCAGACACCGCCCAAATTGACCGCGATCATGTCGTCCCACAGCGTTTCGTCCAGGTCGGCCAGCGGGCCGCCTTCGTTGCCGATGCCCGCATTCGCGACGATGATGTCGAGCTTGCCCAGCTGTTCGACACCGCTGTCCACCGCGGCCTTCAGCGCGTCGTAGTCGCGCACGTCGACCTCGGCCGTCACCACCCGCCTGCCTTCGGCCTTGACCAGTTCGGCGGTCTCGGCGAGGTCCTCGGGGGTGGACATGGGGAAGGGCACATTGTCGAGCTGTTTGCAGACGTCGACGGCGATGATGTCGGCGCCTTCCTGCGCCAGTCGCACCGCGTGGCTGCGGCCCTGGCCGCGGGCCGCGCCGGTGATGAAGGCGACCTTGTTCTCGACCCGTCCGGTCATCGTGAATCTCTTTTCTTCGGTGGGGAATTCAGGACTGAGGGGTGAAGGTGACGTGCAGTTCGGTCAGGCCGCGCAGGATGTAGGTCGGCTCGTAGCGGTAGTTCCGGTCACCGGCGGGACCGTGGTGCTGTTCGTCGATCCGGATGTCGAGCATCCGGTCCAGAATCCGCTCGATCGACACCCGTCCCTCGACCCGCGCCAGCGGTGCGCCCGGGCACGAGTGGACACCGCGTCCGAAGGCCATGTGCTCACGGAAATTGGTTCTGCCCAACTGGAATTCGTGCGGGTTGTCGAAGCGGCGCGGATCGCGGTTGGCCGCACCGGGGCAGAACATCACCGTCGAGCCGACCGGGATCTCCACGTCACCGACGGTGGTGTCGCGCAGGGCGAGCCGGAACCCGGACTTCACCGGCGCGTCCATCCGCAACGTCTCCTCGATGAAGGCGGGTATCAGGCTGCGGTCCTCGCGCAATGTCTGTTGCAGATCGGGATGGTCGCCGAGGATGCGCATCGCGGCGCTGAGCAGTTTGGCGGTCGTCTCCTGGCCCGCGGCGAAAAGGAAGGTGGCCGAACGCACCACGTCGATCACCTCGGGCGTGGAGCCGTCGGGATACTTCGCCAGCGCGAGGGAGGTCAGCACGTCGTCGCGCGGGTTCTCCCGGCGATCGGAGATGTAGCGGACGAACTTGTCGTCGAGCCACGCCAGCGGATTCGAGGCGAGCACCTCGTCGTCGAGGGCGCCGACCCGGGTCCCGGGCTGCGAGGCGCCGAGCACGATGCGGAACTGCGCGTGGTCCTCCTCGGGGACTCCGAGCATGTCGGCGACCACCAGCAGCGAGAACGGTTTGGCGTAGTCGGCGAGGAATTCGGACTTGCCCGCGGCCAGGAACTCGTCGAGCTGGCGATCGGCCAGCCGCCACATGAAGTCCTCGTTCTCCTTCAGGCGGGCCGGGGTGAGCAGCCGGTTCAGCACCGACCGCGCGTAGGTGTGTTGCGGCGGGTCCATCGTCACCATGTGCTCGTACATCGGCAGTTGCGCGCGATGCTGTTCGAGCAGCTCGGTGATGTCGTCACCCTCGATCGCGAAAGGCAGCGGCGGGAACGGTCCACCCACCGCGATGGCCGAGGAGAACAGGCTCGGGTCGCGCAGCACCTGCAGCGATTCCTCGTAGCCGGTCACCGCGTACACCCCGTAGTGCGATTCCTTGCTGACCGGGCACTGCGCCCGCAGGTGATCGAAATACGGGTGGGGATCGGGCACGAGCGCCGGATCGGTGAAGTAGTCGACGGTGTCGAAATCAGTCATTCGTGCTCTCCTCGAAAACGTCACTATTCTCTCGCGAGAATAGCATTCTCCAATAGGTATGGTAGGCCCCTGCACGGCGATCACCGCTCAGCTCAGGGCAGATACACCCGGCTGGCGAGCCAGCGGCCGTCGACGAGCTGCATGGTCATCAACACCCGGCTGCGATCGATCCGCGGGTCGGCCGACGCGGCATTGGTGACGGTCTGGTCGATGAACAGCAGCACCTCCACCTCGGTCTCGGTCGCCGATTTCACCGCCGCCTCGAGCACCGTCCCCTTGCCGGTGGCCTTGTTCTGCTGCAGCAGCTCGCGCAACTGGCCGCTCGATCGGGTGTACATGTCCCGGAATTCCCCGGTCGACCCGTCCAGCACGGCGGCGAAATCGCTGTCGAGCCGGGTGGAGTCGACGCTGGTCAGCGTCACCCCGTAGGCGCGGGCAGCGGTGACCGCGGCCGCGGCGGCGTCGTCCACCGCCTGTTCGTGGCGCAGTCGCGTGCCGAGAAACACCGCGGCCGCGACGGCGACGATCGCGACGAGGGCAAGGGCGGGCACCGCCGCGCGACGGGCGAAGCGCACCACGCGCGCACGCCGCCCGGCGGCCGGCTCGGCGTCGTCGCCGGCGGGTTCGGCCGACGACGAAATCTGTTCTTCGGCAGCGTCTTCCGATCCGGTCTTCGGCTGCTCGGCCGTCGGCCGGTCGGCTTCTACAGTCTCGGTGTCACTCATGGTGTCATTCCTCGCGGTAGGGATCGGGCTGGCGATGGGTCGGTCGGTCACCGGTGCGGGGCCGGCGGCGGGTCGGGCAGGGGCGGACCCGCGAAGGTGAGAGGCAGCGACAGGGGGCCGACCGGTGTCGACACCGTCTGCCGGGTGGGGCTCTCGCCGGGCGGCGGCGCCCCCGGGACGACGGTGCCTGCCGGTCGTGGCGCGTTGGCGGCGCCCCGGATCAGCACCGACGGGTCGGTGTTCGGGCAGTACGTGTAGACGAAGGGCTCGGGAAAATCGGGCAGTGACGGTGCCCGGCGCGGCAGGTCGTAGTCGCAGGAGTAGCGCGGGTACAGGTTCACCAATCCCCAGACACCGCCGTCGTGGAAGGCGACGGCGATCGCCTCCAATGTGGAACCCGCCCGCTCGGTCGGGAAGAAGAACTCCTGGAGCGCGGGCACCCTGGCTCCGGTGATTTCGGCGACCACGCCGAGGTTGTCGAGCAGTTGCCCGCCCGCACCCGCGTTCTGCGCGAGCACACCGTCGAGGGCGCGCAAGGTTCCCGGCGCCGCGTCGAGGAGCGCGACATAGCCACCGGACTTGGCGCTTACTCCGGTGAGCACCTGGTTCGCGTCGGCGGCGAAATCGCCGAGGCCGGGGGCGAGCTCACGGACGGTACCGAGCACCTGTCTGCCCCCGCGCAGCAGCTCGACGGTCTGGGGCAGCACGGTGTCGAGGGTGGAGATCAGGAACACCC
Source organism: Nocardia sp. NPDC050378 (assembly GCF_040655675.1). NCBI lineage: Bacteria > Bacillati > Actinomycetota > Actinomycetes > Mycobacteriales > Nocardiaceae > Nocardia > Nocardia sp. NPDC050378. The sequence goes on along the minus strand of NZ_JBFAKI010000006.1, from coordinate 245,991 downwards.
CACCGTCGATGAGGTCGGCCAGCTTGTCCGCGCCTTGCGGACCGACGCCGAGCTCGTCGACGATCGCGGCCAGCTGGGCCGGATCCACCTGGGCCAGTGTGGAATCCAGTTGCCCGAGGGTCTGCCACAGCGGGGTCGGTGTGCTGGTGCGCGCCACGTCCACTTCCGCGCCGTCGACCAGGTAGGGGCCCTCGTCGCGGGTGGGCCGGAAGTCCAGGTACTGCTCCCCCGCCAGCGACAGGCTCGCCACCCGCACCTCGCCCTCGGCGGGAACCGCGGTGTCCGCGTCGATCACCGTGACCGCGACGAGCCCGCGTTCGGTGAGCGACACCGATTCCACGGTGCCCACCGGCACCCCACGCAGCGCCACGGTGCGCCCGGTCAGCAGCCCGCCGGAGTCGGCGAGGTGTACGCGCACGCGGTAGGTCGTGGCGGCCGGGTTCACCCCGAGCGCGCCGAAAGTCAGGTAGCCGATCCCGACCACCAGTGTCACCACCAGCGACAGGGCCGACGCCGTCGCCCGCCGCGCCCGGATCGCCCGCACCGTCGCGACAACGGCGCGCGCCGCCGCTTCGCTCATGCCGCCCGTCATCCGCCTGCTCCGGAGATCCGGCCCTGCAGGCGCAGCAGCGTGTAGGTGAGGGTGCCGACGAAGTTCGTCCAGTCCCGGGTGTCGGGCAGTCTACTCGCCGGGTCGCCGGGATGGTTCACATCGGGCAGCACGCCCAGAGCCAGGTCCTGGAAGTCGGCGTCGGTGCTGGCCGCGGTGCTGGTGGTCACCGCGATCACCGGGCCGAGCATCGAGTTCATCGCCGCCACACTGGCATTCGGGTCGGTCGCGGCCGCGTTTAGCTGTTCGGCGATCCGGTTGATGTCGGCGATCATCCCGGTGGTCTGGCTGCCGTCGAGACCGGGGAACCGCGCGAGCTGGCGCGAGATCCGATCGACCTCGCCGACCAACGACAGCGCCTGCGTGGAGTTGTCGCGCAGGGTGGTCAGCGCAGGTCCGGCGGCGAGGAGGACCTCGTCGATGGTGCCGCTCTGTTTGTCGAGGGTGCGCGCGAGCCGGTCCACCTCCGCGAGGGTCGCGCGGATGTCGTCGGAGCGGGCGGCGAGCGCCTGCACCACCCGCGTCGACTGGGCGATCAGCTCCGCCATCCGGTCACCGCGGTCCCCGACGGCTCGTCCCAACCCGTTGACGATGGTGGTGAGATTGCGGATGGCACCACCGTTGACCAGCAGCGACGCCGTGGTGAGCAGCTCTTCGATGGTGGCCGCGGCAGCGGTGTGCTCGCGGGCGATGCGGTCACCGTCGGCCAGGACGGGGGTGGCGGGTGTGGCCTCGGGCGGCGCGGTCAGGGCGACGAAGACATCGCCGAGCGGTGTGGCGGTGCGCAGTTCGGCGGTGGTCCCCAGCGGCAAGCGCACGTCGGGGCGGATGCTCAGTGTCACCACGGCGGTGTAGTCGCGTACCGCCATGTCGGTCACCTCGCCGACATCGGCGCCCGACAGCCGCACCTTGGCCTTGGCGGGCAGGTTCAAGGCGTTCTCGAAGTCGGCTCGGACGGTGTAGTTCTCACGGCCACCACCCGGCACGGGCAGGGGCAGGTCGCCGAAGCCCACCGCGCAGCTCGTGCCTGCACACAACGCCGTGAGCGCGAGCGCCGCGACGCGGGGCCCGGGCCTCATCGCGGCATCCTCGACATGGCCTCGAGCATGTCGGTGAGCCCGAAGTCGGGGCCGAAATCCTGCAATGTGCCGGTCGCACAGCCCAATTGGCGCAGCCCGAGAATATTGCACACTTCCTTGACCAGCTGGCCGTCGAAGAAGACCTTGTCCAGCAGGGCGTGCACGCGCACACCGCGATACTCGAAATCGACGGCCCGATAGGCGTTGTTCAGCAGCAGTGGCGTCACATCGATGAACTCGGCGAGCTGCCCGCGGTAATCGGCCAGCGCCTTGGTGACCGTGGCCCCGTTGGCAACCGTCGATTGCAGCACCCCGGCGTTCGCGGCGAGCAGCGCGTCGGCCTCGCGCAGGATGTCGACGATCTGGGCGCCGGTGCCGCCGGTGCCGATACCGAGATCGGCGACGACATCGCCGAGTTGCCCGGTGGCGGTGCCGAATTCGTGGATGGTCTGTTTGTTCGCGGCGGCGACACGGACCAGTTCGGCGAGCTGATCGACCAGCTGGGTCACGGTCTGGCGGGTGTCCTCGCCACCGTCCTCGCCCAGTTTCACCGCCGTGGCGAGCTGGTCGAGGGTCTCGCGCAGCTGCGGGCCGCTGCCGGTCGCGATCGCCGACGATGCGGCGAGCAGCTGGGCCACCGGGCCGTCGCCGGGTGTGGCCCCCTCGAGCTCGCCCGCCATCCGGTCGGCGGCGCCGAGCAGCCGGTCGAATTCCATCGGGGTGCGGGTGCGGTCGAGGCCGAGGCGCGCACCGTCCGCGAGGGTGGGGCCGCCGCGATAGGCGGGGGTGAGTTCGACGTGCCGGTCGGTGAGTACCGACGTCGACAGGGTCACGGCCCGCGCGTCGGCGGGAATCTCGACATCGCGGTCGACTTCCAGGGTGACCTCTACCTGCGAGCCGCGCGGTTCGACCGCGGTGACCTCGCCCACCGGCATCCCGAGCACCGCCACCGTGTTGCCGACGTAGAGCCCCGCGCCGTTGTCGAACAGGGCGGTGACGGTGATCCGGCGCTCGCCGCGGATCGGGCTGTCGGCGAAACCGGCCACCGCGCCGGCCACCAGCACGACCACGGCGATCAGCACTGTCCGTGCGGCCCTCATCGGCAGTCCTGGAAGTAGGGTGGCAGCTTCGCCAGTTCCGCGTTGCCGCCGAGCGCGCACATCCAGGAGTCGATCAGTGGTCCCGCCGGTGCGGTGAAGTCGACTTCGTTGGCGGTGCCGGAGGCATTGGCGAAGTTGCGCACGGGGATCGGCAGGATCTCGAGCGTGCTGCGCAGCAGGGCGTCGTTGCGTGCCAGGCTCCCGAGCAGTCCGTCGAGACCGGTCAGCAGGCTGTCCAGGGCCGGGCGGTCGTGCACCACCAGCGTGCGCACCTGGTCGGCCAGGGTGCGGGTGGCGTTCATCAACCGGTTCACCGCGTCGCGGCGGGACACGATCTCGGTGAGCAGGTCGCGGCCCTGGGTCATGAGTGCGGCCAGGTCGGCCTGCTGACCGCTGAGCACGGTGGTGAGCTGCGCGGTGCTCGCCAGCAGCGCGCTCATCTCCCCGCGCCGTTCCCCGACGATCGCGGCCAACGCGCGCAGATTCGCCAGCATGGCCGGCAGTACCGTCGGCACGCCTTCGAGCTGGGTGGCCAGCGTGGTCAGCGAGTCACCGATCCGGGCGGCATCGATCTGGTCGAAGGTGACCGTGGCATTGTCCAGCGCGGTCTGCAGGTCGTAAGGAACTTCGGTGTGTTCCAGGGTGATCCGCCGATCCGACAGCACGCCCTCGCCCGCGGGACGGAGTTCGATGTAGCGGGCACCGAGCAAGGTGGTGAGTTTGACCGCGGCCCCCGTATCGGCACCGAGGGGCACCGAGGAATCCACATTCAGCACGACGACGACCCGATCGCCTGCCAGCCGCGTGCCGCCGACCGTGCCGACCCCCACCCCCGCGATCGTCACCGCGTCGCCGGTGCTGATCCCGGCGGCCTGGGCGAATTCCGCCTCATAGCGGGTGGTGCCGAGACCGAGTGCCTGAAAACCCACCGCGGCGAGGGTCACCGCGAGCAGCACCAGCACCGCGCACAGCCCGAGGACGACCCGCCGATGCTCCTCGATCGGCCGCTGGAACCGTTGTCGGACAATTGCTTTCATACTCGCCTCACCTGCAGATCGGTGAATATCGGGGTTGCCCGCCGGGGGTGGCCAGACCGACGACCGTCGGCACCAGCGCCACCAGCGCGGGCAACAGCGTGATGTTGAAATTGCACAGATACGTACTCAGATACGCGCCTTCCTGACTCACCCTGGCCAGGCCTTTCATCAACGCGGGCAGGTTGAAGCCGAGGTAGGCGAAGTTCTCCTTGTTCTCCTCGAAATGCCGGGTGAAGCCCGGTTCGCGGTAGAGCATCGCGTTCAGATCCGGCTCCGCCTCGGTGAGCACCGCGGCCATCCGGCCGGTCACCAGCGCCGCGGAATCCAGCGTGGACAGCAGTTCGTCGCGGTGTGCGGCCAACCCGCCGATGATCGCGCGCGACTGGGTGATCAGCCCGCTCACCTCGCCGCTGTGCCCGGCCAGATCACCGACCACCCGGCTCAGATTCGCGATCACGGTGCCGAGCACCTGGTCGGGTCCGGCCAGCGACTGCGCCAACGACGACACCTGCTCGATCAGCAGGACCATCGAGGTCTGATCGCCCTGCAGGGCTTTGATGAGCGCGCCGGTGACATTGTCGACCTGGGCCGGATCAAGCCCGCCGAACAGTGGCTCGAATCCGTTGAGCAGACCGGAGATATCGAACGACGGTTCCGTGCGTTCCAGCGGAATCTCCGACTCCGGTGCCAACCGCGCGCCATCACCGAAGTCGGCCAGGGCGAGGCCGAGATAGCGTTGGCCGATCACGTTCTGGTAGGTGATCGAGGCCTTGGTGTTGCCGTAGAGGACCTGGTCGTGCTCGACCCGGAACCGAACGCGGGCCCGCACTCCCGTGAGCTCGATGCTGTCGACGCGTCCCACCCGTACACCGGCCATCCGTACGTCGTCACCGACCCGCAAACCGCTGACATCGCTGAAAACCGCCGAGTACCGGTGGGTTTCACCGTTGATGCCACGGTCGAGGGTCACGAAGGTCACCCAGATCAGGGCCATGGCGACGGTGACGAACAGGCAGACCCCGACCAGCGGGCGGCGATAACTCATCGCGGAACCCCCATCGGCAGCGGGCCGTCGGCCAGCAGTGGCGTGAGCACGGCCTCGGCACCGTTGTGCGCCCCGCCGAGTGCCCGTTCGATCAGCGCCGTGATCTCGGGCGGAAGCCCGGCGGTGAGCTCAGGGGGTACCGGATAAGAGCGCGGATCCATGACCGGCGGTACCTCTTCGAGCGGAACAGAGACCGGCGCCGTCGCGCAGCTCGGGCCGGCGAGTTCCCCGTACCTCGGACAGTCGGCCCTGGTGTAGGGCGTGTGCGGAGTCAGCCGGAACTGGAATTTGCCACGGCCACGTGGGTTGTCGGCGTTCCAGAATTCCTGGTACCACAGGTCCGACAGCTTGCGGATACTCACCACGATCTGGCTGAACGACGGCGAGCCCGCGGCGAAAACGTCCAGGACCGGGCCCATCTGGTGCATCACCTGGCCGATCTGGTCGGTGCGGCGCTCCAGGGTGGCGCCGACGGTGCCGAGGGTTGTCCCCCCGGCGGTGAGCAGTCCCGCCAATTGGTCGTGCTGTTCGGCGACAGTGCGCATCGGGACCACAGCCTGGTGCAGCGCGTCGAGCAGCTCGGGGGCGGCCGCGTTCAGCCCACGCACCGAATCGGCCAGCAGGGTCAGGGTGGGCGGGCCGCCGTCCGGGGTGAGCAGCGCGTCGAATTCCCTGGTGATGCGTTCGAGGCGGGCACCGGCTCCGACCAGGTCGTCACCGCGCCGATCGGTTGCCTCGGCGACTGCGGCCAGCACACCCACCGTGCCCGAGCTGCCGACCCGCGCGGTGGCGGCGATGATCTCGCGCAGCTTGGTCAACGCGGTCTGCAACTGCACGGTGGACAGGCTGGTGTCCTGGCGGATCTCGGTGTTCGCGGTGAGCACGGGGCCCGGCCCGTTGTCGACCAGCTGGATCGAGGAGACGGCGAATACGTTGCTCGGCACGACCCGTGCCGTCACAGTACGCGGAACACCCTGGGCCGCAACGGGGTCGAGGAGCAGCCGGACCCGGTTGGCCGTGCCTGCCCGCGCGGGCGTGACGCCGGCGACGATCCCGACCAGCATGCCGCGGAACTTCACATCGGAACGGGCGGGCAGGCCGTCACCGAGTTGCTCGAGCACCGCAAACACCTCGACCTTCTCGTCGAAGCGCCCGGTGGACTTCATCAGCAGCGCGATGACGACCGCGCTCACCGCCACCAGCACCACCACCCCACGCAGGAGCAGATTCCAGCCCGCCGGGCCACGACCGTCCTTTTCGAAGATCACCGACACGGGCTCACCCACCCAACCTGGCACTGGCACCGATGCCCCAGATCGCCACGGTGAGCAGCAGATTCACCACGATCATCAGCGAGATCGCCGCACGCATCGCGCGGCCGGCCGCGATGCCGACACCCTGCGGACCACCGGCGGCGTAGTAGCCGTAGTAGCACTGCACCGCCGTGGTGATGACGACGAAGACGATCGCCTTGCCTAGCGAGTACACGATGTCGGGACCGTTGAGCACCAGCTGGAAGTAGTGGTCGTAGGTGCCCGCAGACAGTCCACCGGAGAGCCCGACCACCGCTTCCACCGCCAGATAATTCGCGGCGAGGCAGACCAGGTAGAGCGGCACGATCGCGACCATCGCGGCGAGCAGCCGGGTACTCACCAGGTACGGCACCGAACGGATGCCCATCGACTCCATGGCGTCGATCTCCTCGGCGATGCCCATCGCACCGAGCTGGGCGGTGAAACGGCAGCCGGCCTGCGCGGCGAAGGCCAGCGACGCCATGATCGGCGCCAGTTCTCTGGTCGAGGCCGTGGAGGCGATCAGGCCGATGGTCGGCTCCATGCCGAGCAGATGCAAGGCGTTGTAACCCTCGAGGCCGACGATCGCCCCGCCCGCCGCACCGAGCACGATGATCACCCCGGCGGTCCCGCCACCCACGACGAGCGAGCCGTTGCCCCAGGTGACGTCGGACAGGATCCGCAGGAACTCGGTCCGGTAGTGCCGCAACATCACCGGGATGGAGAACAGGGCGCGCAGCAGGAAAGTGAACATGTGCCCGAGGCGCATGACCGACACACCCACCCGGCGTGACACGCGGACGATCGTGCGGGTGCCCGGCGGGAGATACGGCGCGGCCATCACAGCCCCTGCCGTGGGAACAAGATCATGAACAGCTGTGTGAACACGACGTTCACCAGCATCAGCAGCAGGATCGAGGAGACCACCGTCGAGTTGACGGAGTTGGCGACACCGGCCGGTCCGCCGTCGGTGTGCAGGCCCTTCTCACAGGCCACCACCGCGACGATCATGCCGTAGACCACGGCCTTGACCATGGTCAGCCAGAGGTCGCCGACGGTGGCGAACGAGGCGAAGGTCGCCACGAAGCTGCCCGGCGCGCCGTCCTGGGCGAAGACGTTGAACAGGTATCCGGCCAGAAAGCCGACGAAACACACCACCCCGGTGAGCGAGACACCGACGAGCACGGCCGCGGCGACCCGGGGCACCACCAGGCGCCGCACGACCGAGACGCCCATGACCTCCATCGCGTCCAGCTCGTCGCGGATCTTGCGTGAGCCGAGATCGGCGCAGATCGCCGAACCCACCGCCGCGGCCATCAGCAGCGCCGCCACCATCGGCGCGCCCTGGCGGATCACCGCGAGTCCACTGGCCGCGCCCGCCAGCGAGGTGGCGCCGACCTGCCCGGCGAGCAGGCCGAACTGAATGGACAGGGTCACCCCGATCGGGAGGGAGACGAAGATGGTCGGCAGCACCGCCGCCGAGGACATGAACGCCGACTGCCTGATGAACTCGGCGAAAGCGAAACGGCCGGTAGCGATATCAGTGATCAGGTACTGCACGGCACGGACACCGAGCACGAACTGCCCGCCGACCGTCTCCAGCGCCGCCATCGGGTGCCGTCGCAGATAGCCACGCCACCATGCGGAGATCTCCCGGGTGGCCGGCGTCGCACGCGAAAGGCCGACATCGCCTTCCGGGCTGTCCCGGACCGCTGCATCGCGGGGGATCGTCATGGGTGATCTTTCGGGTCGGTCGGGCCGCGCGAGACTGTGGCGGGCGACGAAAAGAGCGCGGAGACCACCGCACCCCTGGCCGGAAATTAGCTTCTCCATTCTGAGCTACACGTCACTGACTAGTCAAGAGCAGCACGAACTATTCATGAGAATCCAATTCTCTCAATGTGACGCGATCAGACCGACGTCCATGCGGGCGCCGCCGAGGGCACACGAAACGCCGGTCGCCGCGTCGCCGAGGTACGGCGACGCGACGACCGGCGTCGAGGCCACGAACAGGGCGGCCGTCCAGTTGCTACCCCAGCGGTACGAGGTCGCGCATCTCCTCACGGAACGCGGGCGGAAGCAGCGACCCGGACCGGAACGGTTCGACCGGCGGCACGCTCACCCCGGGAAATCCCGCCGCAGCGAGGGCGCAGGATTTGAACGCCATGGCGGCGACACTGACCCGATGACACGAGGTGGCCACCCGCTCCGCCAGTTCAGCGGGCAGGTCCTCGCCCCAGATCGCGACCTCCGCCAATCCCCGGTCCAGACAGTCGAGCACGCCCTCGCGCACCTCCCGTTCGGCGAGATAGCTGCGCACAGAGACCGCGACGGCGGTCGGCCACAGGTCATGACGCGAAATCGCCAGCGATTGACGCAGGTCGAGCACGGTGGCGCCGAGGATCTGCAGGGACGCGGCATTGTCCGTGGCCGTGACGAGTGCGGTCACTTCCCACCCCGCCGCGGCTCGGTCGAACAGCCACCCGCCCGCGTGCCGGACGATATCGGCCGCATCCGGCCCGACCACGGCCAGCCGATGTCGGAGCGGGTGCTGATGCGCGTGCGCGCGCCACCGAGTTGCCGAATGAATGCCGCGACAAGCACCGTCCATGGATTCGATGGATCGTGTAGCCATAATTCCAACCCGTCATCGCCTGCGGAAAGCCGAGATGGTGCGTTGCGAGGACCGGCAGGCCCCGAACCGGGGGACGCAACCACCGACCACACAGTAATTCGATTCTCTGCAGCGCGAGCATCATTCTCGCCCACCAGCGAATGTGATCCACATCACGATTTCTATCCAGGCCGCGCGCCCCGCAAATCGGGCGATACGGTCAACCGCCCCTAACCTTGCTCACACTTCTGCAAATGTGATTCTCTGTTCTGAAGAATCAGATACTCGCCGTGGGTGCCCCGCCCGCCGACGAAGGAGTTCGACGATGCGCAAGATCCCACCCGATCTGGTCCGCCACTACCAGGAACAGGGCTGGTGGACATCCGAGACTCTGGGCGATCTGCTCACCGACGGCCTGCGCGCCGCCCCCGAGACACCCTTTCGCGTCCACTCCGCGACCCGCCCGTGGCAGGGTACCTTCGGCGAGGTCGAGCACATCGCCCGCAGACTGGCAGCCGGCTTGCACCGCCGCGGCGTCGAGCCCGGCGACATCGTCGCTTTCCAGCTGCCCAACTGGATGGAGGCGGCCGCAGTCTTCTGGGCGTCGGCGATCCTGGGCGCCACGGTCGTTCCGGTCGTGCACTTCTACGGCAGCCGGGAACTGACCCACATCCTCGAGACGGTCCGTCCCGACGTCTTCGTCACCACCGAGCGATTCGGCAGCATGGAGTTCGCGCCGGAGGTCTACCGCGACGTTCCGATCACCGGCGTCGTCGGCGCGGATTTCGAGCAGTTGCTCGACGAGCGACCACTGACCGGCACGCTGCCCGTTCCCGCGGCGGGCCCCGCCCTGATCGCCTTCACCTCCGGCACCACCCGGTCACCGAAAGGTGTTGTGCACAGCCACCATACGCTCGCCTACGAGACCCGTCAGCTCGCCGGGTTGTATCCCGCCGACCGGGGGAATCAGATCACCGCGGCGCCGGTGGGCCATTTCATCGGCATGCTCAACGCCTTCCTCATCCCCGTCCTCGACGGCGCCCCGATCAACCTGGTCGACGTGTGGGATCCGGCGCGCATCCTCGCGCTGATGACCACCGATCGACTCTCGGTCGGCGGTGGCGTCCCGTATTACGTCACCAGCCTGCTCGATCACCCGGACTGGACCGCCGGACATCTGCCGTATCTGCGCTATGTGGGTTTGGGCGGTGCCGCGGTCCCAGCCGCCCTCACCCGCCGCCTCGCGCGCGAGGGCATCACCGTGTACCGCTCCTACGGCAGCACCGAGCACCCGTCGATCAGCGGCTCACGGTACTGGGCAGCGGAGGACAAGCGGCTGTTCACCGACGGCAATGCCCTGCCGGGGGTGGAGATCCGGCTGGCGCCCGACGGCGAGATCCTCAGCCGCGGGCCGGATCTGTGCCTGGGCTACACCGAGCCCGAACTGACCACCGCCGCATTCGACGACGAGGGCTGGTACCACACCGGCGACATCGGCACCCTCGACGCCGACGGCTACCTCACCATCACAGATCGCAAGTCGGACATGATCATTCGCGGCGGCGAGAACATCAGCGCGCTCGAGGTCGAAGAGGTACTCCTGGCCGTGCCAGGGGTGGCCGAGGCGGTCGCCGTGGCAGTGCCCGACCCCCGGCTGGGCGAACGCACCGCCGCGGTCCTGCGCCTGCTGCCCGGTCACGCCGGCCCCTCCCTGGATCAGCTGCGCGCGCAGTTCGCCGCGGCAGGGATGGCCAAGCAGAAATGGCCCGAAGAGGTGTACATCGTCGCCGATTTCCCGCGCACCGCCAGCGGCAAGGTACAGAAGTTCGTGGTGCGCCGGAACCTGGCGGCCCAGCGCGAGGACATTGCCCTTCAATCCTGAAGAGAATATGATTCTCACAAACCGGTAAGGAGGGATCCATATGACGAAGATCGAGCTGCCCTATCAGCTCTTCGACGCGGACAACCATCTCTACGAGAGCAAGGAAGCGCTCACCCGCCATCTGCCCGAGCAGTACGCGGGAGCCGTCCAGTACGTCGAGATCAACGGCCGCACCAAGATCGCGATTCTCGGCCAGATCAGCGAGTACATCCCCAACCCCACTTTCGAGGTGGTGGCTCGCCCCGGCGCGATGGAGGAGTACTTCAAGTACGGCAATCCCGAGGGCAAGAGCCGCCGGGAGATCTTCGGCAAGTCGATGAAGGCGATCGATGCCTTCCGTAATCCGGAGGCCCGGCTGAAGGTCATGGACGACCTGCAATTGCAGCGGGCCCTGATGTTCCCGACGCTGGCCAGCCTGGTCGAGGAACGTATGCGCCAGCACCCCGAACTGATCCACGCGGTCATCCACTCGCTGAACCAGTGGATGCTCGAAGACTGGGGCCAGGACGGCAGCTTCGTGCACTCGGGGCGGATCTTCACCGTCCCGGTGATCACGTTGCCGATTGTCGAGAAGGCGATCGAGGAATTGAACTGGGCGGTGGTCGAACACGGCGCCAAGGCGATTCTGGTCCGGCCGGCGCCGGTGCCCGGGTTCAAGGGCATGCGCTCGTTCGCGCTGCCCGAGTTCGATCCGTTCTGGAAGCGGGTCGTCGAACTCGACGTGCTGGTCACCATGCACTCCTCCGACAGCGGCTATTCGCGTTTCGATGCCGAATGGGACGGCAACAGCCTCGAGATGCTGCCCTTCCAGACCAACACCTTCGCCATGACCAACCAGTGGCGCCCGGTCACCGACGCGGTCGCCTCGTGGGTGTGTCACGGTGCGCTGAACCGGTTCCCCGACTTGAAGATCGCGGTCATCGAGAACGGGTCGGCCTGGCTCGAGCCACTGTTGCAGCAGCTCTCGGACGTCTACAAAAAGGCACCGGAGGGCTTCGGCTTCCGCAATCCGATCGAGGCGATCAAGCAGAGCCTCTACGTGAGTCCCTTCTGGGAAGAGGACCTGGTGCGGCTCTCCGACGTGATGGGCGCCGATCACGTGCTGTTCGGCTCCGACTGGCCGCACCCGGAGGGCTTGGCCGAGCCCGCGCGGTACATCCACGAGATCAAGGACATGCCGATGGAGAACCAGGCCAAGATCATGGGCGGCAATCTCGCGCGGTTGCTGAAGGTATGAGCTGGGATTCCCTCCCGCAGCTGGTCACCAGCGCGGCGGAGCGCTTCGGTGACGCCGAAGCGGTCGTCGACGGCCCGCTGCGCTTGAGCTTCACCGAACTCGCGGCCCGGGTCCACCGGGCCGCGGGGGCGCTGGCCGGTGCGGGGATCGGCAAGGGGGACCGGGTGGCGTTGTGGGCGCCGAACTCCGCCCACTGGATGATCGCGGCGTTCGGCGTGCTCACAGCAGGCGCGGTGCTGGTGCCGGTGAACACGCGCTTCAAGGCGGGCGAAGCCGCCGAAGTGATCCGGCGCAGCGCGGCGAAAGCGGTTCTGGTGGAACAGGGTTTCCTCGGCACCGACTACACGGGCGTCACCGACGTGCCGGTGTTCGACCTGAAATCCGGGTTCCTCGAGGCGGGCGAACCGTTCGAGTGCGCGGTGGCGGGCACCGATGTCGCCGACATCATCTTCACCTCCGGGACCACCGGCCGCCCCAAGGGCGTCATGATGAATCATCAGCAGACGCTGCGTCTCTACACGGAATGGTGTGATCTCGCCGATCTGCGCGAAGGCGACCGGTATCTGATCGTCAACCCGTTCTTCCACACCTTCGGATACAAGGCGGGCCTGGTGGCGTCCCTTATCCGGGGCGCGACCGTGCTGCCGGTGCCGGTTTTCGATGTCGACACGGTCCTCGACCTCGTCGAACGCGAGCGGGTGACGATGCTGCCCGGACCACCGACCCTGTACCACTCGCTGCTGGCGGCGAAGGGCACCCATGATCTGTCCTCGCTGCGGGCTGCGGTGACCGGCGCCGCCGACATCCCGGTGGAACTCATCCGCCGCATTGCGGAGGAACTGCCGTTCCGATCCATCATGACCGGATACGGCCTCACCGAGGCCGGGACGGCCACCGCCTCCCGGCCCGGCGACACCTTCGAGCAGATCGCGACCACCGTCGGGCGACCGTGTGACGGGGTAGAAGTCCGTATCGCCGAGGACGGCGAGATCCTCGTGCGCGGATATTCGGTCATGCTCGGTTATCTGGACGATCCCGAGGCGACCGCGGCGGCGATCGACCCGGACGGTTGGCTGCACACCGGCGATCTCGGTGAACTCGACATCGACGGCCACCTGCGCATCGTCGGAAGGAAGAAGGACATGTTCATCGTCGGTGGTTTCAACGTCTACCCTGCGGAGGTCGAAGGCTATCTGCTCGAGCATCCCGGCGTAGCTCAGGCCGCCGTTGTCGGGGTGCCCGACGAGCGACTCGGTCAGGTCGGGCGGGCGTACGTGGTGTCCGCGGACGCGGTCACCGAGGACGAGCTCATCGCCTGGAGCCGGGACCGGATGGCCGGATACAAGGTGCCCCGGTCGGTGCGGTTTCTCGATGCCTTGCCGCTCAACGCGACCGGCAAGGTGATGAAAGACCAGCTCACATGAAGGCCGCGCCGGTGACCACGTTCGCTGATTTCGCCGCGCTGCGTGCCGCGATCGGCACCGAGGTCGGCGTGAGCGAGTGGATCGAGATCGACCAGTACCGCATCGATCGCTTCGCCGAAGCCACCGGCGACCGGCAGTGGATTCACGTCGATCCCATCCGCGCGGCCGCAGGCCCGTTCGGCCGGACGATCGCCCACGGCTTCCTCACGCTGGCCCTGCTGGCCCCGATCTCCCAGCAGCTGATGGCGGTGAGTTCTGCGCGCATGGCGATCAACTACGGTCTCGACAAGGTCCGGTTCCCGGCACCGGCACCGGTGGGCAGCCGAATGCGCGGCACGCTCGTGCTCGTCTCGGTCACCGACATCGAGGGCGGGGTGCAGGTCGCGCGCGATATCACCCTCGTGGCCGACGGTGTCGCCAAACCGGTCTGCGTCGCTCGGCATCTCGTGCGATATCTGAGCTGATCATGCGTCGTTGCGGGTCGGGCCTGATTCGCGGTGCCACGGTTTTCGGCCGGTCGTGCACCGATGTGCGCTTCGAGGACGGTCGAATTACGGCCTGTGGCAACAACTTGCGCCCTGAGCACGGGGAACGGGTGATCGAAGCAAGGGGCGGGTGGCTGCTGCCGGGGCTGCACGATCATCATATTCACCTGCGGGCCCTCGCGGCGCGCGACGATTCGGTCCCGGTGGGTCCACCGCAGGTCATCGGACCGGACGAGTTCGCGGCGGCGCTGCGGCGCGCCTGTGTGCGGCTGCCGACGGATGGCTGGTTGCGCGGGGTCGGTTATCACGAAAGCGTTGCCGGACCGCTGGATCGCGACGTCCTCGATCACCTCGCGCCGGATCGCAAGGTCCGCGTGCAACACCGGTCCGGCGCGCTGTGGGTGCTGAACTCGGCGGCGTGCCGGGCGGCCGGGGTCGATTCGTGCGCGCTGCCGGGGATCGAGCGCGACGCGGCGGGCCGGGCGACCGGGCGGCTGTGGCGGTTGGACAGCTGGCTCGGCGACCGGGTGGGCACCCGGCACGGCGACCTCGCCGCGCTCGGAGCTCGAGCGGCCGCAGCGGGTGTCACCGGATTCACCGACGCCACACCCGATCTCACGGCCAACGCGATCGACGCCCTGGCCGCCGAGGTCTCCTCGGGGGCCTTGCCGCAGCGGGTGCACTGCATGGCTCCCCCGGCGAGAACCCGCCCGCCCGACGACGCGTTCGCTCTCGGTCCGACCAAGATCTTGCTCGACGACACCGACCTGCCGACCCTGCCCGCGTTCATCGCACGCATCGAGGCCGCGCACGCGATCGGTCGACCGGTTGCCGTGCACTGTGTGACACCGGTGCAACTGCTGCTGACCGCAGCGGCCCTCGACGACGCGGGCATCCTGTCCGGCGACCGCATCGAGCACGGCGCCCTGATCCCCGCCGATACCCTGAACTGGTTGCGGCGCAGCTCCGTCACCGTGGTCACCCAACCACATTTCCCCGTGGAGCGCGCCGCACAATACGCGGCCGACGTCGATCCCGCCGACCGCCCCGATCTCTGGCGACTCGGCTCACTGCGCGACGCCGGGATCGGGCTCGCCGCGGGCACCGACGCCCCGTTCGGCGGAGCGGATCCCTGGGCGGTGATCCGCGCCGCCATGCACCGCCCCGAGCCCGAACGCCTGTCACTGACCGCCGCGGTGGGCTTGTTCCTCGGCGAGCCCGCGCATCCCGCCCGTCGACGCCGGATCTCCTCCGGCGCACCGGCCGACCTCACCCTGCTCCGGCTTCCGCCGACGGACATCATCGTACCGAGCCGAACTCTCGTCGCCGCCACCGTCATTCGCGGCGAGGTAGTCTTCACCGCCGACACCACTGTCCGCTACACGGAGGGCTCCGCCGTGCCGACAGCCACCGACCGCTGATCGAAACGTGTTCGCGCCCAATGCGAACAGTTCACAACGGTCTCGAGCCCACCACCGACCTCCGCACCGTTCGGCGGCCCGACGAGCCCGTCGAATCGTGAATCAGCCTCTCAGGCCGAGCGCGCGATGGCGGGTGCGGCCGGGCAACCGATGGTGCGGGCCCGGTCCAGTACCGGGGACCTGCGCCAGAGCTGACCGAACCCGCCGTGGTCTCGCACACTGCCGACCGATGGTGCCGAGCGGAGCACGGGGCACGCGTAGACCAGCCCGGCCGGATCGATCCGGCAGGTGTCGAGCCCTGCGCCGCAGTCCTCGGCCAGGTCGCCGGTCGGGTGCGGGCCGAGCCGGATCTCACCGTGGTTGGCGCGCAGCCAGTCCGCGAGGGCGCGACGCTGACCGCCATCGGGGGCCAGGTCGGCGGGCCGGTCGCCGGTCAGCCGCAACCGGGCGCCGAAGAGTCCGGCGATGGCGAGTAGTGCATCGGGGTGATCGGCATTTTGCCGGGTGAGCGGGACCACGATCTCGAATTCGTAGTCGCCGCTCGAGGCGAGCA
Source organism: Nocardia sp. NPDC050378 (assembly GCF_040655675.1). Lineage (NCBI taxonomy): Bacteria > Bacillati > Actinomycetota > Actinomycetes > Mycobacteriales > Nocardiaceae > Nocardia > Nocardia sp. NPDC050378. The sequence continues at coordinate 230,212 of NZ_JBFAKI010000006.1, read as the reverse complement.
GCTCCATCGCGCGCACACTCGCACGGAAGGCACCTGGGCCGCGCAGCGCGTCGTTGGTGGCGGCGGTGGCCGCGGCCAGGCGGATCCGCGCGGTGAGGCGATGGTCGCCGGCGATCCGGCGACCCACCGCCGGCGTGACACCGGTGCCGTCGGTGTCGAAAGCCAGGCCCATCCCCCACCTGCGGGCGTGGTCGACGATGCTCCAGAAGTCGGCGTGCCCGGTGGGTTCGCCACCGAGCACGACCGTATCCACGCCACAGCGGGCGAGGTCGTCGACCAGGTCGAAGCAGTCGGACGTGCTCAGCCGGTCGTCGAGCGTTCCGGGTCCACCCGGGCTCTCGACGGGTGCGGTGAGCTCCCAGACGACGGTGGTCGGCGGGATCACAGTGCCAGGCGCTGCCGCCGGGAGGAACCGATCCGCAGTCATGCTCACCTCCATGTGAGAATGGCGTTCTTGCGTAAACGATACCCATCATCGCCGACTAATGCCCGCAATCAAGGGAATCTTCACCCTCTAACACGATTGCTCTGCGGTATGATTTCCACAATGCGAGAATTTCATTCTCGCCCGTTGGATTGCGCTTGGAGATGCGGTCCAACGCGCAGCACACGACCCACACCGATGGCAGTGCACGACCGAGCGAGGAGTCCCGTGAAGACCGACGACCTGATACTCGTGAGCATCGACGACCACGTCGTCGAGCCACTGGACATGTTCGACAACCACGTCCCCCGCAAATGGGCCGAGTACGCACCCCGGGTGGTCGCGGACGAGAAGGGCATCGACCGCTGGATTTACCGCGACCGGCCGACCGGCGTCGCCGGACTCAACGCCGTGGTCACCTGGCCGGCCGAGGAGTGGGGCCGCGACCCGGCCGGCTACGCCGAGATGCGCCCAGCCGTCTACAACGTGCACGACCGGGTGCGCGACATGGACGTCAACGGTGTGCTCTCCTCCATGTGTTTTCCCACCTTCACCGGCTTCAGCGCCGGACACCTGAGCCGAGGCGGCCAGGACGAGATCACCGTCGCGATGATCTCGGCCTACAACGACTGGCACATCGAGGACTGGGCGGGCGCGTACCCGGGCCGCTTCATCCCGATCGGCATCCTGCCCATGTGGGATCCGCAACTGGCGGTGGCCGAGATCGAGCGCCTCGCCGCGCGCGGTTGTCACTCGGTGACCATGCCGGAACTACCGCACATCGACGGCCTGCCCAGCTATCACGACATCGACTACTGGGCTCCGGTGTTTCATGCCCTGCAGGACAACGACACCGTGATGAATCTGCACATCGGACAGGGTTTCGGCGTGCTGCGGCTGGCTCCGGACGCACCGATCGACAACCTGATGGTGCTGGCGCCGAGCATTTCCCTCATCGCCGCCCAGGATCTGCTGTGGGGACCGGCTTTCCGTCGCTTCCCGAACCTGAGGGTCGCGCTGTCCGAAGGCGGTGTCGGCTGGATCCCGTTCTTCCTCGACCGCTCGGATCGCCACTACACCAATCAGCGCTGGCTGCGTCGCGACTTCGGCGGCAAGCTGCCCAGTGAGGTCTTTCGCGAGCATGTCCTCGCCTGCTATGTCACCGACCGGACCGCGCTGAAGTTCCGCCACGACATCGGCATCGACAACATCGCCTGGGAATGCGATTACCCGCATTCGGATTCGATCTGGCCCAATGCCCCGGAATTCGTGCTCGAGGAGCTCCTCGCCGCAGGTGCCTCCGACTCCGATATCCACCAGATCACCTGGGAGAACGCTTGCAGGCACTTCCGATGGGATCCGTTTCAGGTCGTCCCACGCGAACGCGCCACCGTCGGCGCGTTGCGCGCCACCGCCACCGATGTGGATGTCTCCACCCGCTCGCGCGCCGACTACGCGGCCGCCTACACCCGACAGAACGGATGACCCGACGATGACTACCCGCCTGATGGTTTTCGCGACCCCGCACGACGGCATGGACGACGAGTACAACCGCTGGTACACCGAGGTGCACATCCCCGACATGCTCGCCATCCCCGGTGTGGTCTCGGCCGAACGGCATCAGCTGGTACGCGGTGCACCCGACGAGATGCGCTACCTGTCGGTGTTCGTCCTCGACGCCGAGCCGTCCGCCGTGCTGGCCGAGATCGGCGCGCGGGCCAAGGACGGGCGCATGACGATGTCGGCCTCGGCCGACCCCGCCCGCACCCGCATCACCGTCTGGGACTCGCTCTAACGCTCGCCCCACGCACAGAAGAGCCCGGCACCGTCAGGTGCCGGGCTTCTTCCTTGGGTCACACCGACCGGGCGGGACCCTCGAGGATCGTGACCGCCGCTACCGCCGTCGGCCCACCCAGGTTGTGCGCCAACCCGATTCGCGCACCGTCCACCTGGTTCACCGCGGTGCCGCGCAGTTGCTCGAACAGCTCGACACACTGGGCGATTCCGGTGGCGCCCGGCGGATGACCCTTGGTCTTGAGACCGCCGCTGGGATTGACCGGCAACACACCACCGAGAGCGGTCGCCCCCGTCTCGACGAGCTTGTAGCCCTCGAACCGGTCCGCGAACCCGAGGTCCTCATAGCTCATCAGCTCGATGCCGGTGAAGTAGTCGTGCACCTCGGCCACATCGATATCGGTCGGCGCCACCCCGGCCATCGCGAAGGCACGCCGCGCCGCCCGCAGGGTGGCCGGAAAGGTGGTGAGGTCCGGGCGGTGTTGCAGCATGGTCGAATCCAGCCCAAGCCCCACCCCGCGCACCCACACCGGCGCGTCGGTGTAGCGGTCGACCACGTCCTCGGCGGCGAGCACCAGTGCCGCGGCGCCGTCGCTCTGCGGTGCGCAGTCGTAGACCCCGAACGGGTCGGCCACGATCGGGGCGGCCAGCGCTTGTTCGACGGTGATCTCGAACGGCAAGCGCACCTTCGGATTCCGCGCACCGTGGCGATGATTCTTCACCGCGATCATGGCCAGGTGCTCCCGGGTGGCAGGCGACTCGTGCAGGTACCTGCTCACGTGCAGAGCGAAGCCCGCGGGCGCGAACAGACCGAGCTCGTAGTCCCAGGCGCGGTACCTGGTCATCGACTCCCATTCGCGCAGCATGTCCTTCTCCGCGGTCTCGCGCAGCTTGTCCGCACCGATCACCAGCGCGACGTCCACCGCCCCGGAAGCGATGCCGTACAGGGCATTTCGCACTGCATCGTTGCCTGTGGCACACGAATTCTCGATGTGGGTGACCGGTAGATCGGGCAGGCCGAGCGACTCGGCGAGGATTCCGGCGGCGAACCCGTCGGTATTGCGCAGCGCACCGAACCACGCGGCGTCGATATCGGCGACGCGTAGGCCCTTGTCGACGGAGGCGGCGCACTCGGCGAAGGCCATCGGCAACAGGTCGCCCAATCCGAACGCGAAATGCTCGGCGAACGGGGTCATCCCCGCGCCGACGACGGCAACTCTTCTCATGCCGATTCCCTTTCCGGCCGCACAGCCTGATCTGCGGGCTCGAACGCGTAGCCGTAGTCCGGGACGCCCGAACGAATCGCGACCCGGCGCAACACCATTCGGCCCCGGGTGCCGATATGGATCGTGTCCGCGTCGGCTCCGGTCACCTTCGCCAGGGCGCGCACACCCACGTCGTCGAGTTCCACGATCACCAGCGAGTACGGGCTGCGTTGGCCGGGCACCGGCAGGCGAACGGTGGTGGTGGCGTATACCGTGCCGGTGCGGGGCAGCGGCACCAGGGTGTAATCGGTGGCGAGGGTGCCGTCGGGGCCCAGCCGGTAGCGCGGCGGGAAATTCAGCTCGTCGCTGCCGTCGTGCCTGCCTGCCTCCCAGCGCACCTTGGCTTCGAAGGCGCGTTCGTAGGCAGCCAGCGACAGCGGCAGGTCTGTGCCCGGTTCGACGAGTCCGGCCGGGGGTGCGTGCGTCGGACCCTCCAACCGCCGTACAGGCAGCTGACCGGCGCCGACCGTCACACCGGACAGGCTGGCCTGTTCCACCCCGACCAGCAGTCCGGTGGCGTCGCGATCCACCATCGCGGCCAGCGCGAACAGTGCCGAGGATGCCCCACAGGTCGGCAGCTGCGGTGGCGCGCCACACAGCGCCACCGCCTGCTTGTGTTCCACGCCCGCCACAGCCACCGGGGTGTCGAGCCAAGCCGCCGACAGTGACGCCACCAGGCCGCGCTCGCGCAGCAGCCTGGGGTCGCCATAGTCGTGGACACCGTCGGCGTGCCGGGTGCGCACCGGCAGACTGCGCGCCACCCGCGCGGTGGTGCGCACCTGCACCCCACCGTGGTCGGAGATCCAGGCGGCCGCCGCACCGGCCGGCTCCAGATCGACCCCGATCACCAGGGTGCGCGGCCGCGCCGAGCTCAGCGCGTCCAAGGTCGCCGGGGCGCCACCGAGCCGTTCGGTCACTTCGAGTTCGGGATCGAGGCCGAGTCCGGCGAGCAACACCGCGGTGTTGCTGCTCTCCACCAACGGCAGATCGCGGCTGACCAGCACAACCCGCTCCACCGGCTCACTGCCGCCGAGGGCGGCCCGGCCCGCCGCCACCGCCAAGGTGACCGCGTCCTCGTCGTCACCGACGACCCGGCGGTACCGCTCACCCCAGCACGGTAGATACGTCCCCATCGACGCGATATGCGGCATTGTCGTTCCCTTCCGCCACGGCTAGGTGACCGCGCCCGCGGTCTTGAGCGTGATGATGCGATCCCAGTCGAGCCCCAGCTCGAGCAAGATTTCCTCGGTCTGCGCGGCGAACTCCGGCCCCGGCCGCAGCTGGGGCGGGGCGACATCGAATTGCACAGGGCTGCTGACCAATTCGAGCTCCCCGGCGGGCAACAGGTAGTCGTTGGCCCGGATCTGGGCGTCCGACTGCAGCTGCAGCGAGTCCTGCACCGGTGCCCACGGGCCGGCCAGGGTGGCGAGCCGTTCGGTCCACTCGGCAAGGGTGCGCGTGCCGATCACCTCGCGCAGGATCGCCACCGCCTCGGCGGTGTGCTCGGCGATCGAATCGGCATCGGCGAAACGCGGATCCTCGGCGAGCTCGGGTCGGTCGATATGCCGGCACACATCGGCCCAGAACTTGGCCGGCTGCAGCATGACGAACGACAGATACCGCTGATCGGAGGTGGCGTAGAGACCCGACAGCGGATTGGTCGGGGCACCGTGGACGCCGGGCCGCGGCGCGCGCATCGGCTGCTGCTGCGAGGCCGACAGCGCGATCGTGTGCCCGAGCGCCCACAACCCGCTGCCGAGCAGCGACACATCGACCACCGAGGTCTCGCCCGTGCGTTCACGTTTGAGCAGTGCCGCGGCGATCCCCCCGGCCAGATTGGTGCCGGAGATGGTGTCGCCGAAGGCCGGTCCGGGCGGCTGGATCAGCCCGTCGATGCCCTCCGGGGTGATGGTCGCGGCGATCCCGCCGCGACACCAGAAGGCCGTCATGTCGTAGCCACCCCGAGCGGATTCGGTGCCACGCGGTCCGAGCGCGCTCCCCCGCGCGTAGACGATCCCAGGGTTGACGGCGCGGATGTCGTCGACATCGATGCCGAACTTCGTCCGTGCCGAGGGCAGGAAACTGGTGAGGAACACATCCGCGCCCTTGGCCAGTTCCCGGACCACCTCGCGACCCTCCGGCACCGACATGTCGATACCGATGCTGCGCTTGCCCCGATTGGCGTGTTCCACATTGGGATTCGGATCACCCTCGACGGTGAAGGGACCGACCCGGCGCAACCCGCGCTGCGGATCGCCACCGCTGGCGTGCTCCACCTTCACCACATCGGCGCCCCAATCCGCGAGCACCGCCCCCGCCGACGGCACGAACCCGTACATCGCGACCTCGAGCACCGTGATGCCCGCCAGCGGCCCCCCGCTCATGCGACCACTTCCGCCAGGGTCTTGTACTCGAGGAATTCCTCGAGCCCGGCCACGCCCATCTCCCGGCCGATGCCGGACTGCTTGTAGCCACCGAACGGCGCGTCGGCGTGAAAGTAGTTGCCGCCGTTGATGCTGAAGGTGCCGGTGCGCACCCGCCGCGCCACCGCCTTGGCCCGCTCGGAGTCGGCGCTGAAGACCGCTCCCGACAAACCGTAGATCGAATTGTTGGCGATACGCACGGCGTCGTCGTCATCGGTGTAGGGAATCAGCGCCAGCACCGGACCGAACACCTCTTCCTGCGCGATCTCGCTGTCCGGATCGACGTTCGCCAGCAATGTCGGTGCGTAGAAGAAGCCCGGATCGATCTTCTCGCCGCCGGTGACCAGCTTCGCTCCCGCCGCGACCGCGCGCTGCACCATGGCGTGTACCTTGTCGCGCTGTTTCGCGCTGATCAGCGGCCCCATGTAGGTCTGCGGGTCGTTCGGATCGCCGTGGCGCACATGGGCGAAGTTCGCCGCGACCAGTTCGGCCACCTGATCATGGTCCGCGGCGGGCACCAATAGCCGAGTGGTGAGCGCGCACCCCTGCCCCGCATGGGTCACCACGCTGAACGCGGCGAACATCGCCGAGCTGGTGTAGTCGGCGTCGTCGAGCAGGATCATCGCCGACTTGCCACCCAGCTCGAGGAACACCTTCTTCAGGGTCGCGCTGGCCGCTGCCATGATCTCGCGGCCCACGGGCGTCGAGCCGGTGAAAGTCACCACGTCCACGTCGGGATGGGTGGTCATCCGCTTGCCCACCTCGATGTCGGAGGAGGTCAGCACGTTCACCACCCCCGACGGGATCTCGGTCTCCCCGGCGATGAGCTCACCCAGCGCCAGCGTCGTCAACGGGGTGTCGGGTGCGCCCTTGAGTACCAAGGTGCACCCGGCGGCCAGCGCGGGCGCCAGCTTGGCGAGGGCGAGCTGGTAGGGATAGTTATAGGCGGCGATCGCGGCGACGACACCTGCCGCTTCCTTCTCCACCCAGCGGTGGTGCTGTCTGCCCCGGATCTCCACATTGCCGAGATCCTGTGTCCAGGAATAGGTGTCGAGCAGCTCGGCGTAGTAGCGGACGATCTCGAACGGAGTTTCCAGCTGATTGCCCGCGGTGAGCGATCGGGTGGCGCCGACCTCGGCGATCGTCAGTTCGCGCAGTTCCTCCACATTGGCCCGGAGTGCGCGGTAAAGCTGTTTGAGGCAGCGTGCCCGGAACCGCGGGTTGGTTGCCCAGGTGGTCTCGTCGAAGGCGCGCCGCGCCGCGGCGACAGCGTCGTCCACGTCGCCGACTCCCGCCTCGGGCGCGTACCCGTACACCTCGCCGGTCGCGGGATCGAGCGAAGCGAGCGTCTGCCCGGTCTCGCGCAACTGCCCGTCGACAAGCATCCGCCGTGTCGCCGTCCCCGCCACTTCCTGCGTTGACATCCGGCCTCCTCCTGGGACCACAGTCCCTTGGAAATATCATTCTCTCTTTCGAGAATGATACATACACTCGGGGGAACTGTAGCAAGGATCGGCCACTTGAAGCGGGTGATTCGATCACCATCCCCCACCCGGATCGAATTCCATCTACAACCCTTGCCAACCAGAATCGAGCGAGAGTACGATTCTCATAATCGAAATGGAGATTCTTTGTGAAGACAGCGGTTGTCACCGGGGGCGCCTCCGGTATCGGGCTCGGAATCGCCGAACGCCTGCGCGGCGACGGATTCCACGTCGCCACCCTCGACCTACAGCCTGCGGCCGACGACGACTTCGGCTTCCGGGCCGACGTCACCGACCCCGCCCAGGTGGCGGCGGCACTCGACGCGGTGCGGGCGAAGTTCGGCCCGGTCACCGTGCTGGTGAACTCGGCGGGCCTGGACGGTTTCAAGCGATTCTCGAAGTTGTCGTTCGCGGAATGGCAGCGCGTCATCGATGTGAATCTGCACGGTGTCTTCCACACCATCCAGGCCGTGCTGCCGGATATGGTCGACGCGGGCTGGGGCCGCATCGTCAACATCTCCTCCTCGAGCACCCACTCCGGCCAGCCCTTCATGGCGCACTACGTCGCGGCCAAGTCGGCCGTCAACGGCCTCACCAAAGCCCTCGCGCTGGAGTTGGGCCCGGCAGGCATCACCGTCAACGCGGTGCCGCCGGGGTTCATCGACACCCCGATGCTGCGCAAGAACGAACAGGCGCAACGACTCGGCGGGACGGTCGAGGAACACATCGAACGCACTCCCGTGCGCCGGGTCGGCACGCCCGCCGATATCGCCGCCGCCTGCGCGTTCCTGATCTCCGAGGAAGCCTCCTACATCACCGGGCAGATCTTCGGTGTCAACGGCGGGCGCAACACATGAACACCGAACACTGTGAACGAGAGGAACTTCCGTGGGACGCGTAGCAGGCAAAGTCGCCTTCGTCACCGGGGCCGCCCGCGGTCAGGGCCGCAGCCATGCGGTCCGGCTGGCCGAAGAGGGCGCCGACATCATCGCCGTGGACATCTGTCAGGACGTGGACACCATCGGCTACGCGCTGTCGCGGCCCGAGGATCTGGAGGAGACGGCGCGGCTGGTCGAGAAGACGGGGCGCCGAATCCTGGCCCAGCAGGCCGACGTTCGCGACGCAGGCGCGTTGCGCGCCGTCGTCGAACAGGGGGTGGCCGAATTCGGTCACCTCGACATCGTGATCGCCCAGGCAGGCATCGCGGGAATGAAGGGCACGCCGCAGTGGCAGGCCTGGTCCGATGTCATCGACACCAACCTGATCGGCGTCATCAACACCATCCAGGTCGCGCTGCCGCACCTGCGCGAAGGCGCGTCGATCATCGCGACCGGTTCGGTCGCCGCTCTGATGGACATCGGCAAGGTCGACCAGCCCGGCCGGGATCCGGGCGGGGTCGCCTATGTCGTCGCCAAGCGTGGCCTGTCGGAGTACGTGCACCATCTGGCGCTGCACATCGCGCCACAACGCATCCGTGCCAACGTGATCCACCCGACCAACTGCGACACCCCGATGCTGCAGAGCGAACCGATGTACCGCTCGTTCCGCCCCGACCTCGAACACCCGACGCGCGCCGACGCCGAACCCGTGTTCAGCGTGCAGCAGGCGATGCCGATCCCGTTCGTCGAACCCCGCGACATCAGCGACGCCGTGCTGTTCCTCGCCTCCGACGAGTCGCGGTTCGTCACCGGGACGCAGCTGCGCGTCGACGCCGGCGGCTACCTGAAGTGGTACGAGTACCACATCTGAGAGGAAGATCCATCGTGAAGGTCCACGTCGACCCGCAGCGCTGCCAGGGGCACACCCTGTGCGCCATGATCGCGCCGCAGTCGTTCGAACTCAGTGACATCGACGGCCACTCCACCCCCGTCACCGAGCAGGTACCCGCCGACCAGCTCGAGCAGGTCCGTGAAGCCGCGCACTCGTGCCCCGAGCGCGCTATCTCCCTGGCAGAACACGAGGTCACCACATGACCGACGACGACCGCAAACAGCCCCGATTCCATTTCGACCGCTACGCACCGGAATACCGCGAACAGTTCCAGGACATCACCGAGACCATGCATCGCGAGTGCCCGATCGCCTGGACCGACACCTACGACGGTCACTGGGTCGCCGCCGGCAATCGTGAGGTCTTCGAACTGGCGCGGTGCCCGCACGTGTCCAACGACCACGATCCGCACGGCGACCGCAAGGGCTACCGGGGAATCTCCATCCCGCCCGCACCCCGGGCCCGGGGTATCCGCGGCGGCATCCTCGAAATGGACGAACCCGAACACAGGGAACTGCGTTCGGCCCTGAACCCCTATCTTTCGCCTGCCGCCGTGCGGCGCTGGGAGCCGTTCGTCGACGAAGTCGTGCGGGCGGCCATCGACGAGCACATCGAAAGCGGCCGTATCGATTTCGTCGACCATCTGGCCAATGTGGTACCCGCCGTGCTCACCCTCGGCATGCTCGGGGTGCCGCTGGCGAAGTGGACCATCTACAACGAGCCGGTGCACGCCGCCGTCTACACTCCACCGGATTCGCCGGACTATCCGCGCGTCGCGGAGATGCACCGGACCATGGGCCTGGACCTGCTCACCACGATGGCCGAGATCAGGGCGACGCCACGTCCCGGCCTCATCCACGCGGTCTGCGCCGCCCAGGTCAACGGGGAACCGTTGCCGGACATGGAGATCCTCGGCATGCTCAGCCTGCTCATCGGCGGCGGCTTCGACACCACGACCGCGCTCACCGCGCACGCGCTGGAATGGCTGTCGGAGAACCCCGACGAGCGCGCCGCGCTCAGCCGCGACCGTGACGCGCTGCTCGATTCGGCCACCGAGGAATTCCTGCGCTACTACACGCCCGCACCGGGTGACGGGCGAACCATCGCCGCCGACTTCGAGGCGGCGGGTGCCTCGTTCCGCGAGGGTGAGCGCCTGTGGCTGTCCTGGGCGATGGCCAACCGCGACCCCGCGGTGTTCACCGACCCGGAGAAGGTCGTGCTCGACCGGAAGGGCAACCGGCACTACAGCTTCGGGCTCGGCATCCACCGCTGCATCGGTTCCAATGTGGCGCGCACGGTGTTCAAGCGGATGCTGCTCGCGGTGCTGGACCGGATGCCCGACTACCAGGCTGTAACCGAGGAGACCGTCCACTACGACACCATCGCGGTGATCCAGGGTATGCGGCACCTCCCGGCGACCTTCACCCCCGGCCCGCGCCTCGGGCCGGGACTCGACGAAACGCTGGCGAAGTTGCAGCAGGTCGTCGACGAACAGCGGCTCGCCGAGCCGGTCACCCAGAACCGCGCCAGCGCACAGATCTGAAACTCGGACACACAAAGGAGACGGCGGTGGCGGTGGACAGCACCGAGGGGCCAGGCGGCGAACCGGCCGCACCCCCGTCCGGGCGGCCGCTGCCGCAACTCGGCCCCGACAACGAATTCTTCTGGACCGCAGGCGCCGACGGTGTCCTGCGGATCCAGGAGTGCCGGTCGTGTACCGCGCTGCTGCATCCCCCGCAGCCGGTCTGCCGCTACTGCCGCGGCCGCGACCTCGGGATCCGCGCGGTCTCGGGCCGCGCCACCCTCATCGCCTTCACCGTGAACCACCGCTTCGCCGTGCCGGGGCTCGACCCGCCGTACGTGGTGGCAACCGTCGCGATCGCCGAGGACCCTCGGGTGCGGCTGACCACCAATATCGTGGCAGCCGAACCAGATTCGCTCGAGCTCGGGATCCCGGTGGAGGTGACCTTCCAGCCCGACGGCGACGTCTGGCTGCCCCTGTTCCGGCCGGCGCCGGGTGAGCACGCGCCGCAACCGCTCCCGGTGGACGAGATAGCCCCCGAGACCTATGCCACCCGGATGCGACCGATGTTGCGCGGCACCAAGTTCGAGGACAGCGTCGCCCTCACCGGGATCGGCATGTCCCAGCTCGGGCGGCGTCTCATGGTGCCCGCGCTCTCGCTCACCGTCACCGCCTGCGAGCGTGCGGTCGCCGATGCCGGGCTCACCTTCGACGACATCGACGGTCTGTCGTCCTATCCCGGTGGCGGCAATCTCGGCGGCTTCGGCGAGGGCGGCGTGAGCGCCCTCGAAGCCGCGCTCGGCATCCGGCCGACCTGGCACAACGGCGGCATCGAGACCTTCGGCCCCGGTGGTTCGGTGATCGCCGCCATGACCGCGGTCGCGGCGGGCCTGGCCCGGCACGTGCTGTGCTTCCGCACGGTCTGGGAATCCACGTTCACCGAACTGATGAAGGCAGGCCGGATCAGCACGAGCGGCGGCCGCACCACCAGCTGGCTGACACCGTTCGGTGCCACCTCCGCCGCACACACCCTCGCCCAGAAGGCCCAGCGCCACTTCCACGAATACGGCACCAGCAGACAGACATTGGGTTGGATCGCACTCAATCAGCGGGCCAACGCCGCACTCGACCCCACCGCGGTCTATCGCAGCCCGATGACCATGGACGACTACCTCGGCGCCCGGCCGGTCACCAGCCCGTTCGGGCTCTACGACTGCGATGTGCCGTGCGACGGCGCGGTCGCGGTCGTCGTCTCCGCCGCCGACACCGTAAGCGACCTGGCCGCCACCCCGGTCTTCGTCGAGGCGGTCGGCACCCAGATCGTCGAGCGCATCGAATGGGACCAGAGCACCCTCACCCACGAGCCACAGGTACTCGGCCCGGCCGCGCACCTGTGGACACGCACCGATCTGCGCCCGCGCGATGTCGACGTGGCCGAACTCTACGACGGCTTCACCTTCAACTGCCTGTCCTGGCTCGAGGCACTCGGCTTCTGTGGCATCGGCGAAGCGGCCGACTTCCTCGACGGCGGCAAGAACATCGCCCGCGACGGGCTGATCCCGGTGAACACGCACGGCGGGCAGCTCTCACACGGCCGTACCCACGGAATGGGGCTGCTGCACGAGGCCATCGTGCAATTACGCGGCGAGGCCGGCGCGCGGCAGGTGCCCGACGCCAGGGTCGCGGTGGTGTCCAGCGGTGGGCTCACGCCCGGCGGTGCGATGTTGCTGCGCTCGGATTCATGACCGCTGTGGTTCAGAACCAGGAAAGCGAGAAGACGTGACGCTCACGCACTCCGAACTCCGTGCCGCCGACGGCGACGCCCCGGCGACGGTGATCGTCGAGGTCGACGGTGTGCCGGTGTCCGCGCTGCTCGCCGAGGCACCGTCGGCGCGGGCGGTGTTGATCGCCTTGCACGGCGGCTCGACGACCTCGGCCTACTTCGACTGTCCCGGCCATCCCGAGCTCTCGCTCGTCCGGCTGGCCGTGCGGCTCGGCTATACCGTGCTCGCCGTCGACCGACCCGGTTACGGCGCTTCGGCCCCCCACGCCGAACAGTTGGTCCCGGCACCGGTCCGCGTGCAGCTGATGTTCGACGCGATCGCCGCTTTCCTGCGTGATCGTCCGCGTGGTGCGGGCGTCGTGCTCACCGCCCATTCGGCGGGCGCGGAATTGGCGATGCGGATGGCGGGTGATCCTCGATTCGCGGATCTGCTCGGTGTGGAGCTGGCGGGCACCGGCTGCCGCTATCACCCCGAGGGTGCGGGGATTCTGCGGACGGTCGGCCCGGATTCGCCCCGGCCGCCGGGTGTCGGTGACTTGATCTGGAATCCGGCTTCGCTCTATCCGCCCGACGCCCGGCGTGGTGCCGCGATCGCGGTTCCCGCGCCACCGGCCGAAACGACGGCGGTCGTCGATTGGCCGTCGAGGGTCTTCCCGGAGCTGGCCGCCGGGATCGGCGTGCCGGTGCGGTTCACCGTGGGCGACCACGAACGGGTCTGGAGCAACGACGTGGCAGCCCTGGCAGAAGTGGGCGCGATGTTCACCGCCGCACCCCGGGTCGTGCTGAACATCCAGCCCAACAGCGCGCACAACATCAGCGTGGGCAATACGGCCACCGCCTATCACCTGGGCTTGCTCGCCTTCGCCGAAGAATGTCTCGTCGCCGCCGAGCACGGCGGATTCTCGGGTCCCACACCACAATTGGACGGCGGCACCGTGCCGCCGAGGAGGTGAACGCCATGGACGCGACCGATATCGCGCTGCTCCTGCTGCGGGTGGTGGTCGGCGGCACCATAATCGCGCACGGGGTCAACCACTGGCTCGGCGGCGGCGGGATCGCAGGCACCGCGGGCTGGTTCACCGGGCTCGGCCTGCGCCACGGGGTACTGCAGGCGTGGGCGAGTGTGGTCACCGAGATCGGTGCGGGTGTGCTGCTCGTCCTCGGGTTGTTCGTGCCACTCGGCGCCGGTGCGGTGGTGGGCGTGATGCTCGTCGCCGGCCTGCTCGCCCACCGCACACACGGCTTCTTCGTCTTCAAGGAGGGCTACGAATACGTGCTGGTGCTCGCGGTGGTCGCGGTCGCCCTCGGAATCCTCGGACCCGGCAGTGTCTCGCTCGATCACGCACTCGACATCACCGTCACCGGCTGGGCGGGCGGCATTCTCGCGCTCGGCCTCGGTGTCGCCTCGACCATCGGCCTGCTCGCGGCGTTCTATCGCCCGGTGCCGGCTCCTGTCTCGACCGGAACGGAGGCGCACTGATGCGCGTCGGCTTCATCGGACTCGGCAGCCAGGGCGGGCCGATGGCCCGCCGGATCATCGACGCGGGCTTCGCGACCACGCTCTGGGCGCGCCGGTCCGCCTCGCTCGACCCCTACGCCGACACCGCGGCGGCCACCGCCGACTCGCCCGCCGCGCTGGCCGCGGCCAGCGATCTGGTCTGCGTGTGTGTGGTGGGTGACGACGATGTCCGCGAGGTCGTCACCGGCGAGAACGGACTGCTGGCGGGCATGAAGCCCGACACGACCCTGGCCGTGCACTCCACCGTGCACCCGGACACCTGCCGTGATCTCGCGACTCTCGCCGCACGCCAGGGTGTCTCGGTGCTCGACGCTCCGGTGAGCGGTGGTGGTCCGGCTGCCACCGAGGGCAGGCTCCTGGTGATGGTCGGCGGCCCGAGCGCGGCCGTCGAGTTCGCCCGCCCGGTCTTGGCCACCTACGCGGACCCGATCGTGCACCTGGGCGACGTCGGCGCGGGCCAGTGCGCGAAACTGCTCAACAATCTGCTGTTCACCGCGAATCTCGCCACCGCGCAAGGCACTTTGCGACTCGGCGCCGAACTCGGGCTCGACATCGGCCGCCTCGGCGAGGTGATCACCCACGGCACCGCCGACAGTTTCGCTCTCGGCCGAGTGGTGGCTTCGGGCGGCACTCTCGACGGTTTGGCCGCTCGCGCAGGCGATCTGCTCCGTAAGGATGTCGGCCTGCTCGCCGAACTCGCCGCCGCCGCGCACGCAGCACCCGGCATCGAACTGCGTGCCGCCGATGCGGCGCTGGCGGTGATGAACCGCGAACGAACCGCGCGTCGGTAGACAGCCCCGCCATAGTTTCCGACATCGCCGGGTGTGCTGTCGCGTATCGATCGAGGAGAACAGCATGCGCGTGGGATTCATCGGGGCGGGACGGATGGGCGGACCGATGATCGCCCGGCTCGTCGCCGCGGGCCACCCGGTGCGGGCGCTGGCCCGCAATGCCGAGACACGAGCCGCATTGCTCGCCGTCGGTGCCGCGGCCGCCGCGTCCCTCGAGGAGGTGGCCCGGGACGCGCAGGTGCTGATCGTCTGCGTCTTCAGCGATGATCAGGTGCGCGAGATCTGCCTGGACACACCACTTCTCGCTCACCTACCCACAGGCGCACTCGTCCTCGTCCACACCACAGGCAGCCCGGACACAGCAGTAGCCGTCGCGACCGCCGCCACCACCCGGGGCATCGGTGTCGTCGACGCCCCGGTCAGCGGCGGCCCGCACGACATCGCTACGGGCACGCTGACCGTCTTCCTCGGCGGTGCCGACGCCCATCGCAACACCGCGACCGACGTCCTGCGCGCCTACGCCGATCCGATCCTGCCCGTCGGCCGGCTCGGCGACGGGCAGCGCGTGAAGCTGGTCAACAATGTCTTGTTCGCGGCGCAGATCGGTCTCGTCGCCGAAGCTGTCCGTCTCGGCACCCACCTCGGTGTCGCCGAATCCGCGCTCCTGGCCGCACTCCCCCACGCCAGCAGCAGCGGCAACGCCCTCACCCGAATCGCCGCGAAGGGCTCGGTAGCCGAATTCCGTTTCAGCGCCGGTGAATTCCTGCGCAAGGACATCGCTGTGGCGAACGCGGTCATCACCGCACTCGGCGCGGAACTCGGCCTGCTCGAAGCCGCGATCCGCGCCGGTAGTACACAGTCGACGTCTGCCAACCCCAACGCCTGACAATCCGGCATACATAGTGGATTCCGCTGCCTGACACCGGAATCCACCACACTCACTCCACCACGATCGCCTGTTCCGGGCACGCGGATACGGCCTCTTCCACCGCATCGACCAGATCCTCCGGCACCGCGCCCGCCCTCGCCTCGGCATAACCGTCGTCGGTCAGCGTGAAGACCTCCGGGCACGAGCCGAGGCACGCACCGTGGCCACGACAGCGATCGGTATCGACACGCACCTTCATCGGGCCTCACCTTCCACATCGAATTCCAGGTGCAGCGAGGTGAGCCCGCGCAGGATGAAGGTAGGCAGGTAGTGATAGCGCCTGGCCTCGGCAGGCCCGTGCACACTCTCATCGATCCGCAGGTCGGTGGTGCGGTCGAGCAGGCGCTCGATGGCGATCCGAGCTTCCGCGCGCGCCAGCGGTGCGCCGGGGCAGGTGTGCGCGCCGCGGCCGAACGCGATGTGCTGGCGGGCATTCGGCCGCGCGGGGTCGAAGGTGCTCGGGTCGTCGAAACGGCGTGGGTCACGATTGGCGGCGCCGTTGACGACCATCAGCACCGACCCCACCGGCACCTCTACCTCGCCGACGGTCGAGGTCGACTTGGCCAGCCGGAAGTCGCCCTTCACCGGGCTCTCCATCCGCAGCGCTTCCTCGATGAAGTTCTGGATGCGACTCTTGTCCTCGCGCAGGTACTGCTGGATGTCGGGGCGTTCGGCGATCAGTTTCAGCGCCGAACTCAGCAGCCGGACCGTGGTCTCCTGCCCGGCCGAGAACACATTCGCCGCCACCCGCACGACGTCGAGCACCGTCGGCTGCGAGCCGTCCGGGAACGTCGCGGCGGCCAGACTGGTGAGCACATCGTTGCGCGGAGCGCGGCGCCGGTCCTCGATGTAGTCCGAGAACCTGCCGTACAGGAACTCGATCGGGTTGTGCGCCATGCCCTCACCCTCGGTGGAGCCCACGCTGGCACCCTCGCGGTGGGGGTCACGCTGCAGGGTGTGCAGGAACTCGTCCTGGTCGTCCTTGGGCACACCGAGCAGGTCGGCGATCACATAGAGGGTGAAGGGCCCGGCGAACTCGCGCATGCAGTCGCCACCGGTGGCCAGGTAGTGATCGAGCATGCGGTCGGCGATCGACCACATCGCCTCCTCGTTCTCCTTCAACCGCTTCGGCGTGATCAACCGCATCAGCAGCGCCCGGTGGTCGGTGTGCGCAGGCGGATCGAGGGTCGGCAACTGGTCGCTCATCGGCAGGCTGTCGCGATGTTGTGCGATCAGTGCGTCGACGTCGCTGTTCTCGTCGAGTGGAACAGGGAAACCGGGGAACGGACCGGTGACGGCGATACAGGAGGAGAACCGGCCGACATCGTTGTATACCTCGAGCGCCTCGTCGTAGCCGGTCACCATCATCACCTCGTGATGCGGTTCGCGGGCGACCGGGCACTGCTCGCGCAGCGCGTCGAAGTAGGGATAGGGATCTTCGACCAGCTCCTGCCCGAGGAAGAAGTCCAGGTCCTGGAAGTTGTTCACCACGTGACGGTCCCTTCGAGATTCCGGTCGAGGCCCCCAGCGGCTGTTGGCGCCAATCGACATTCCGTGATTGAGAATATGCCTCTCACATGTGAGTATGAGATTTCCACACTGCTCGTCGCACGTCAACCGGAGGACCGATCCCATGCCCGACGACCCCACCGCCGACCAGCGGTTTTTCCAGGCGACCACCCACGATTTCCTCGCCGCGACCGTGCCGACGACCACCGTGCGCGCCCTCGCCGAGGCGCGCGTCGGGTTCGACAAGCACTGGTGGCGCCGCGGCGCCCAGCTCGGCTGGACGGCGATGCTGATTCCCGAAAGTCTCGGCGGCGGTTCGGTATCCGGCCATCCGATGACCGAACTCGTCCTGGTCGCCGAGGAACTGGGGCGGGCAGCCGCACCCGGCCCGTTCGTCACCACCACCGCGGCCCTGGCCGGTCTGCGCACCGCCCACCAGCACGCCGAGACGCTCGCCGCGATCGTGGCAGGCGAGGTCGTGGTGGCCTGGGCGGTGTACGAACCGGGCGCAGGCTTCGACGTGCTCACCGGTGCGGTCACCGGCACCCAGGCGACGCGCACCGCGACCGGTTACCGGCTCAGCGGGGTCAAGGACCGGGTGGAGGCCGCCGATCAGGCCGACCTGTTCCTGGTGACGGCAACCAGCGCCGACGGGCCGGTCCAGCTGCTTGTACCCGCCGAAACACCTGGTGTCACCGTCAGTCCCACCTGGACCATCGATCTCACCCGCCGTACCGGCCGAGTCACCTTCGATGACGTCGAGCTCGGCGCCGACGCGGTGACCCACACGGGCGCCGAGGCGGCGGCCGCGGTACGCGCGCAGGCCGGGGCCGCCGCGCTGGTGACCGCTGCCGAGTCCGCCGGAGCCGCCGACCACGTCCTGGCGCGCACCCTCACCTGGTTGTTCGAGCGCTACACCTTCGGCAGACCGCTGGCCTCGTACCAGGCGCTCAAGCACCGGATGGCCGACAACAAGACGTGGCTGGAGGCCTGCCGGGCCACCTCCTTCGCCGCCGCGGCCGCCTGGGACGCCGAGGCGACCGAGACCGGCGAGTACGTCAGTGTCGCGAAATCGTATGTGGGAGCGAAGGCTCCGGTGATCGCGCAGGACTGCGTGCAACTGCACGGCGGGATCGGTGTCACCTGGGAGCACGACCTGCACCTTTACCTGCGCCGGATCACCCTCGGCCGCGCGCTGTACGGGACACCGGAGGAACACCGCCGTCACATCACCGATCTGCTCGACGCCGCCGCGTGACCCGCACCCACCGAGAGAGGCACACCCGATGACTGCCATCGAAACCGTCGAGGAATTCCGCACCCGGGCGCGGACCTGGCTGAAGGAGCACATGCCGCCCGCCCCGAGCCCCCTGCCCGCATCCGATGAGGAGTTCGCCTGGGACCGCGCCCGCGAACTGCAACGTCTGCTGCACGACGGGGGTTTCGCCGGCATCTGTTTCCCCACCGAATACGGCGGGCTCGGTCTGACCGCCGACCATCAGCGGGCGTTCACCGAGGAGTCGTTGCCCTACGAGATGCCGTTGCTGCTCAATGTGCCGACCCTGTCCATCTGTGCGGCCAGCCTGCTCGATCTGGGCTCCGAGGAGCAGAAGCGGGCGCACCTGCCCGCGGTGCTGCGCGGCGAGGAGATCATGGTGCAGTTCCTGTCCGAACCGCGTGGCGGCTCGGACCTGGCGGGGCTCACCTCACGCGCCGACCGCGACGGTGACCAGTGGATCCTCAACGGCTCCAAGATCTGGAGCTCGGGCGCCTACGCCGCCGACTACGGGCTGTGCCTGGCACGCACGGACTGGTCGGTGCCCAAACATCAAGGGCTCACCCTGTTCCTGGTGCCGGTGCACGCCGAGGGTGTCACCGTGCAGCGCATCAAGCAGGTCACCGGGTCGACGGAGTTCTGTCAGGAGTTCTTCGACGATGTGGTGCTGCCCGCCGACGCGGTGGTCGGTCAGGTGGACGGTGGCTGGGAAGCGGCCTCGCGCTTGCTTTTTCACGAGCGCGCGGCGCTCGGCGGCGCTTCCCCCTATTCCAGCGGGGCCCGCCCCTACCTCGGCGGCGAGGCCGACCGGCTGTTCGACATGGCGAAAGCGATGGGACGCCTGAGTAATTCGGGCGTGCGCGAGGACATCGGCGAGGCGAGGGCGATGAACGTCGTGCGCGACCAGCTCATCGCCCACGTCACCCAAGCGATCACCACCGGCGCCCTGCCGCCCGCCGCCGGTGCCATCCCGCGTCTGTTCTCGGCCGAGAACGGCTGGCTGCAAACCGACACGGCCCTACGCATCGCCGGTGCCGACGGCGCCACCTATACCCCCGGCGCCGCGGCGGACACCGAAACCGTCGGTCTTGACTACCTGTTCCGCGCGGCTTGGAGCTTGGCAGGCGGCAGCACGGAGATCGCCCGCAACGTCATCAGCGAGCGAGTCCTCGGCATGCCGCGCGAGGCCACCGGCGACCGTGACGTGCCCTTCGACCAGGTTCCCCACGGACGATGAGCTCGGGTGGGCGGATGGCTGCGCATGGTCCTCCGCCCACCGGGCGGAGGTGCGCTACGGGCAGGTCAGCGGTCGGCCCAGCGGGAGTTCGCCTCTGGGCGAAAGCGCGTG
This sequence comes from Nocardia sp. NPDC050378, assembly GCF_040655675.1. Taxonomy (NCBI): domain Bacteria; kingdom Bacillati; phylum Actinomycetota; class Actinomycetes; order Mycobacteriales; family Nocardiaceae; genus Nocardia; species Nocardia sp. NPDC050378. Next base: position 210,376 of record NZ_JBFAKI010000006.1, on the reverse strand, counting down.
GGCCCTCCTGCGCGTCCGCGCTGCGATAGCAGGCTTCGGCGGCGCAGCGGGCGGCCTGTAGCGCGGCGGAGCGGCCCATTTCGGTGGCAAGCATGACGGTGTCACGCGCCGCGCGCACCGAAAGCGGCGATCACGCGAGCCAAGTCTAAGGCGATCGAGAGCAGGTCCTCAGGTTCGGCATGTCGGTTCACCAAGCCGAATGTCGTAGGCGCGTCGCCCACCGGATCCGTGCCTGGTACGTCTCGATCAACGACGGCTTCGACTTCGGTTGTCCTTCGGCGGTTGCCGCAAGAGTGGCAACGGGCGCGAGTGGGGTGCGTTCGAGTTCGACGATTATCTCGAGGTGAAAGGCATCCTCGGATACGCATCCGCGGAATAGCGCGCGGGTCAGATCCCCGCGCCCGGATCGAGTAGCTGTTCCCGGACTTCCATCCAGTTCTGTGCTGTCAGCCGACGGAAGGCGGAGACGACGAGTTCGCCGAGTGGCAGCGCCGGGTCGATGAGCCACTGGGCTTGTAGCTCGTCCCACGCGGCAAGGAACTGGCGGGCAGCGGCACGCGGATCGAGGTGCGGATGGGCACTGCCCCTGTTCTGACGGTGCCAGATCAGTTCGGCCCAGGTCTCGACCGCGCGGGCGTAGTGGCCGGTGAAGAATTCGTGCGCCGGATGGTCGGGGGTCGGTGGCCTGCGCGGCCAGCACGGTGTAGAGCCGGGGGATTTTGGCCGGCGCTGCCCAGTTGTCGAGGAAGCGGCCCCACCTCAAAGGCAAGATCTGCGAGTGCATCTCGCTCTGACTGGGAGGTCATCTGCGACGCTGTCCAGGGTTCAAGCGCACTATGACGGGTTCCGCTGCAATGGCTTCGGCGGAACCCGTTGAGCTGTCGACTGTTTGAGCTGCCAGCGGAGGGTCGCGTGGAATGATCAGACGACGTATCCCATCCGGCAGCGGCAACCGAGGAACATCACGCGCGTGAGCACACCACCGTCTAGTCCTGCACCTGCTGCGTCGCCCGACCCGGCGGCGCCACCAGCACCCGACCCCACGCCGGAGAATTCACCTGCGCCGGCTTCGCCCTCTCCGGGAGGCTGGCGGGGTGTAGCACTGTCCACCGGTCGCGCGCTGCACAAGATGATGGTGTGGGACGGGTGGGTGAAAGCCGCGGCGTTGGCCACCGCTGCGACCGCCGTGGCGGCGGTGCTGTTCACCGGAAAGTCCCTGCGGGCGACAGAGAATCAGTACGGGCTCACACAGCGGACGTGGTTCACCGACCGATTCACCAAGGCAACCGAGCAGATCGGCAGCGAAAAGTTGAACGTCCGGTTGGGTGGCATCTACTCGCTGGAGTGGCTGGCTCGGGACTCCTCATCTCCCGAGCAGGCATCGAATCAGTCGATGATCTTCGAGGTCATTAGCGGTTTCGTTCGCACTCACCGTGCCCCGCCCAAGTCTGATCTCGGTCCTTGCGAGGTCAGCGGCATCGTCGACCTCGACGTCCAGGCGGCATTGACGGTCATCGGTCGACGGAACACCGCCCATGACGGCCCGGACCCCATCAACCTTGCCGACAGCAACCTGCGATACGCCTCGATGCGGTCAGCCAAGCTGCGCGGTGTGATCCTCTCCGGCACCGACCTGACGTGTGGGCAGGTCGTAGACGTGGATTTGAGCTGACCAACGTGAAGCTGCACAACGTTCGTCACAGCCCGAAGACCAAATGGCCGATCGGATTCGAACCTCCACCGAGCCGTTGAAAGTGGGCAGCTGACCCCAGGTCAACGGGCGATCGGTTTTCCGTCCCAGTGCCCGCCTTCACACCGGGCGTAGTTCCAGTCGTCGCCGGGCGCGATGATGGTGCCATCATCGCGGACCGCCTCCCCGCCGTACCTTTCGCACTCCTCGACCGTCACTGCGGGCGGGTCGCTGGCGACAGCTACGCCGCTCCCGAGCGATGCCACCGCTACGACGGCGAAAATTCCGACCATGAACGAGCGCGTCTTGTTCATAAGCTGTCCTCCCGAACTGCGATCTGGATCACAAAGGTACTTGCAAATGTAAGTGCATATGAACGCCCCCTCCTGAGCTGCGGCTGACAAAACCCGGGCTAACGGAGCCACGAGCGTGATGAGGCTTGCGGTCACGACTTCGGCCGGTAGCGCTGCCGCCCAGCACTGGCCCTCAGGCCCGATCCAGACGAGCGCAGCCGCGCGAGGTCTTCGGGCGCGAACAGATTCGCGGCCGGGCCGCTGAGCCGCGGAGCGGGCTCGGCCACGAACCCGGCGAGCACGCGGGCGATCTCATGGTCGTAGCCGTGCTGGATGATCGGGCGGATCCGCGTCACGGTGCGCTGATATACCGAGGTAGCGACAGCCCGGAAGTCCTCGTGGAGAACGGCAATCGGCAGTTGTTCCGGGATCCGTTTCGGTCTGCCGGGTCAGGAGAGGCCGAGATCCCTGGCGATGATCATTTTCATCACCTCGCTGGTGCCCGCGTAGATTCTGGCTACGCGGGCATCGGTGTAGAGCCGACTGATGGGGTATTCCATCATGTAGCCGTAGCCGCCGAACAGTTGCAGGCAACGGTCGACGGTGCGGGCCTGGACCTCGGTGCAGAACAGTTTCGCGCGGGCGGCGTCGGCGCCGGACAGGACGCCGTCGACCAAGTCCGCGACGGCTCGGTCGACCATGGTCTGGGCGGCTTCGACCTCGGTGGACAGGGCGGCCAGTTCGAATTTGGTGTTCTGGAACGAGGCGACCGGGGTGCCGAAAGCCTTACGCTCCCTGGTGTATTCGACGGTGGCGGTAATGGCGGCGCGGGCCTGGGCGACCGAGCCGACCGCGACGGTGATCCGTTCCTGCGGCAGATTGTGGCCGAGGTAGCCGAACGCGGCGCCCTCCTCGCCCAGCCGGTTGGTCACCGGCACCAGGACATCGGTGAAGGATAGTTCCATGGTGTCCTGGACCTTGCAACCCATCTTCTCCAGTTCGCGGCCCCGCTCGAAGCCGGGCATGCCGTCCTCGACGACGAGCAGGGTGAGCCCCGCCCTCCGGTTGCCGGGGTCGGTGGCGGTGCGGGCCACGACGATCACCAGGTCGGCGAGCAGACCGCCGGTGATGAAGGTCTTGGCGCCGTTGAGGACGTAGTGGTCGCCGTCGCGAACGGCACTGGTACGCATGCCCGCCAGGTCCGAGCCAGTGCCGGGTTCGGTCATGGCGACGGCGGTGAGCAGGGTGCCGTTCGCCAGGCCGGGGAACCAGCGCTGCCGCTGATCCGCGTCGGCGTACTCGAGGAAGTAGGGCAGGATCACGTCCAGCTGGGTGCGGACGGTGCCGAGGGTGACCAGGGCGCGGGCCGCCTCCTCTTGCAGGACCACGTTGTAGCGGTAGTCGCGCAGGCCCGCGCCGCCGAATTCCTCGGGCAGCGCGATGCCGAGCAGGCCCAGTTCGCCCATCTCACCGAAGACCTCGCGGGGCATGCGGCCGTCGCGCTCCCACTGCGCGTAGTTGGGTGCGATGCGCTTTTCGATGAAACCGCGTGCCAGTTCGCGGAAGGACTCGTGGTCGGGGGTGAACAGTTCGCGGCGCATGAGGCTCCCTCAGACGAGTTCGACGATGGTGGCGTTGGCGGTGCCGCCGCCCTCGCACATGGTCTGCAGGCCGTAGCGAATCCCGTTGTCGCGCAAGTGATGCACCATGCGGGTCAGCAGGATCGCACCCGAACCGCCGAGGGGATGACCGAGTGCGATGGCCCCGCCGAGCGGGTTGAGCCGGGCGGGATCGGCGCCGGTTTCGGCGAGCCAGGCCAGCGGCACCGGGGCGAAGGCCTCGTTCACCTCGTACACACCGATCTCGTCGAGGGTGAGCCCGGCTCGGCGCAGCACTTTCTCGGTGGCCGGGATCGGGCCGGTCAGCATGAGCACCGGGTCCGACCCTGCCACCGCGCCCGCGCGATACCGGGCCAAGGGGGTCAGGCCGAGTTCGCGGGCCTTCTCCGGGGTGGTGAGCAGCAGGGCGGCGGCACCGTCGGAGATCTGGGAGGAGTTGCCTGCGTGGATGACTCCGTCGTCGCGGAACGCCAGCTTCAGTTTCGCGAGCTTGTCGACGGTGCTGCCCCGACGGATGCCCTCGTCGGTGTCGACGACGCCGTCCTCGGTGTGCACGGGCACGATCTGCTCGGTGAAAGCGCCCGCATCCTGGGCCGCGGCGGCACGCTCGTGCGACAGCACGGAGAACTCGTCGAGCCGGGACCGATCGAAGCCCCATTTCTGCGCGATGAGTTCGGCCGAGATGCCCTGGTTGAAGGCGAATCCATCGTAGCGAGCCAGGGCCTGCAGACCATACGGCGCGCCACCGGCTTTCGCCGCACCGAGGGGCACCCGGCTCATCGACTCGACGCCACCGGCGACCACCACATCGGCCATCCCCGACATCACCGCCTGCGCGGCGAAGTCGACGGCCTGCTGGCTGGAACCGCAGGCACGGTTGACGGTGGTGCCGGGCACGCTCTCGGGCCAGCCCGCCGCCAGCACCGCGTAGCGGCCGATATTGCTCGACTGGTCGCCCACCTGGGAGACGCAACCCCACACCACGTCGTCGACGACGGCCGGATCGAGGCCGGTGCGTTCGGCCAGCGCGGTGAGGACGTGGGCGGACAGGTCCGCCGGGTGGACCCCGGCCAGTCCGCCGTTGCGTTTACCAACCGCGGTGCGGGCGGCACCGGCGATGACTACTTCGGGCATGTCTATCTCCCGTTCTCGGAACTCGTGGGACGGATCGGTGGACGGTGCACCGTCCAGCGCCCGGTGAACTGTGGTTCGCGCTTCTCGGCGAACGCGGCGAACGCTTCCGGGGCGTCGGCGGTGGCGAAATTCAAGCCCTGGGCACGGGCTTCGGCGGCGACTGCCTGGCGCAGCGTGGTGTCGACACCCTCGTGCAGCAGGGCTTTGGACTGGGCGAGGGCGACCGGTGCTCCTGCGGCCAGCCGGGACGCGAGTTCGTCGGTGAAAGTGTCGATCTCGCCGGCGGACCGCACCCAGGTGACCAAGCCGAGTTCCAATGCCTCAGTGGCACCGATGGTTTCGGCCAGCAGGGTCAGCCGCTTGGCCTGCTGCATGCCGACGAGCCTCGGCAGCAGCCACGAACCACCCAGGTCCATCGTCAGTCCGCGGGCCGTGAATACCTGAGCGAAGGTCGATTCCGGAGTGGCGACCACCAGATCGCAGCCAAGTGCCAGATTCCAGCCCGCGCCGATCGCCGGGCCGCGCACCTTGGCAACCGTAGGCAGCGGCAGTTCGTGCAGCAGTGTCGCCACGTCGCTGAGCGGGCGCATCCGGTAGACGGGGTGGGTGTTGTCGGGGACCGAGATATCGGCACCAGAACAGAACGCGCTCCCCGACCCGGTGAGGACCAGCGCGCGCACGGTGCGGTCGGTCGCGACCGCGCGCAGCGCGTCGGCCAATTCGGCGAAGAGGTTGGCGTCGATGGCGTTGCGCCGGTGCGGGCGGTTCAGCGTCAGCGTGCGCACGCCCGCGTGGTCGGTGCACAGCAGGACCGAACCCGACGCTTCTTCGTCGCTCACCGGACGGCCTCCGACTGCGCAATGACTGTTCCTGCGCCGGGGCGCGGTTCAGGTGTGAGGACGAACTCGAGGGTCGATCCGCCGATTCGTCGATCGCTCGACGCCAGGCGCTTGCTCCCGATCATGTGGACATCCCGATCCGGGTGGGGCCGCCGATCACGCCGGCCCTGCGCAGTTCGTCGATATCCGTTGCAGCGCAGCCGATCTCCGTTAGGAGACGGTCGGTTTCGGCACCGAGGGCTGGGACCGGACCCATCGGGGGGTCGTAGTCGGCGATCACGGCGGGCGGAAGCAGGGACGGGATCGGTCCTGCCGGGGTGTCGATGTCGCGCCAGCGGTCACGCTCGGTGAGTTGCGGGTGGTCCAGCACCTCGCTGGGGCGGTTGTAGCGGGCGTTGCCGATGCCCGCGTCGTCGGCGATGCGCTGGATGTCGGCCAGATCGTGACGGATGCACCAGGCGGTGATCGCGTCGTCGAGTGCGGCGCGGTGGCGTGTGCGGCCGGGGTTGGTGTGAAATCTCGGGTCGGCGGCCAGGTCGTCGCGTTGCAAGATGGTGGTGGCGAGGCGCTGCCATTCGCGGTCGTTGGTGGTGCCGAGGACCACGGTCTGGCCGTCGGCGGTGGGGTAGGCACCGTAGGGGGCGACCGCCGGTGAGCTCATGCCGAGCGGTTCCTGGTCGATACCGGCGTGGCGAGCGTAGGTCAGGTGATAGCCCATCATCTCGGCCATGGTGTCGAACAGGCTCAGGCCGATGCTCGCCCCCGCCGGTTTCAGCGAACCCCGAGCCGTGTCGCGGCGGTACAGGGCGGTGACGATGGCCAGCGCGGCGTAGAGACCGGTGGTCACATCCGCCACGGGTGGGCCGGGTTTCGCCGGCTGACCGGCTGTCCCGGTAACCGCGCAGACACCGGCCTCGGCCTGCACGAGCAGATCGTAGGCACGTTTGTGCGACAGCGGACCGGACCGCCCGAAACCGTCGATCTCGAGTGCGACCAGGTCCGGGTAGCGGTCGGCCACCTCCTCGGGTGCCAGGCCGAGACGGGCGGTGGCGCCGGGGGCGAGATTGGACACCAGCACGTCGGCGCGCTCGAGCAGGCGGTGCAGAATTTCCAGTCCCGCAGCGGTTTTCAGGTCGAGCGCCACCGATTCCTTGCCGCGGTTGACCCACACGAAATGCGCCGCCTGTCCGTGCACGACATCGTCGTAGTGCCGGGCGAAATCGCCACCGGCCGGGTTCTCGATCTTGATCACCCTGGCCCCGAAATCGGCCAGCGCCCGCGTGCACATCGGCGCCGAGACGGCCTGCTCGAGGGTGACGACGGTGATCCCGGCCAGTGGCGCGGGTCGCTGCGACATCAGATCACCGTGCCGCCGTCCACCGGCAGCACCTGCCCGGTGATGAAGGAGGCGGCGTCGGAGGCCAGGAACACGAACGCGCCCGCGACTTCCTCCGGTTCGGCCCAGCGGCGCAACAGGATTCGATCCAGCATCTGGGGAGCGAACCGGTCGTCGGTGCGAATGGTGTGCGTCATCGGGGTCGCTGCGAGCGGGGCGAGCGCGTTCACCAGGATCTGTTTGCGGGCCAGTTCCTTGGCCAGGGACTTGGTGATGCCGATGACTGCGGCCTTGGCCGCCGAGTAGTTGACCTGGCCGAGCGTGCCGACCAGGCCCGCCGCCGAGGTGACGTTGATGATGCGGCCGGTGCCATCGGTGGGCAGGTACGGCAGCGCGGCCTGCACGCACCCGATCGTGCCGAGGGCGTGGATGTCGAACAGGCGCCGCACCGATTCGGCGGTGGTTTTGGCAATCATGGCCGGTGCGGTGACACCCGCATTGTTCACCAGGATGTGCAGCACGCCACCGGTCAGGCTCGCCGCCCGTTCCGCCGCCTCGGCCGCGGCCGCGCTGTCGGTGACATCGAACGCGAAACTGGCTGCGGTGCCACCGTTTCTGGTGATCGTCTCCGCGACGGCGGCCGCGGCCGCGGCGTCCAAGTCGGTGACGAGGACAGCGGCGCCTGCGGTGGCCAGCGCTTGGGCGACCGCGGCGCCGATACCGCCCGCCGCGCCGGTCACCAGGGCGGATCGGCCGGTGAGGTCGAACAGGGTCGATGGTGCCATCAGTAGCTCCTCGGCAGTCCAAGGGCGTGGGTGCCCAAATAGTTCAGGATCATTTCCTGGCTGACCGGCGCGATCCGCATCACGCGCGCCTCCCGGAAGTAGCGGGCAACGTGGTACTCCTCGGCGTACCCCATCCCGCCGTGGGTCTGCAGGGCTCGGTCGGCGGCGGTGAAACCGGCGTCGGCGCACAAGTATTTGGCCGTATTCGCCTCGCGCCCAGCGGGTTTGCCGTTGTCGTAGCGCCAGGTCGCCTTGCGCAGCATCAGTTCGGCGGCGTCGAGGCGGGCCACGGAATCGGCGAGGGGGAACTGGATGCCCTGATTGCTGCCGATGGGCCGGTCGAAGACTACCCGTTCCTTGGCGTAACGCACCGCCCGGTCCAGCGCGACGCGGCCGAGACCGAGCGCTTCGGCCGCGATAAGCATGCGCTCGGGGTTGAGTCCGTCGAGCAGATAGCGAAAGCCCTGCCCCTCCTCCCCGACCCGGTCCTCGACGGGGACGCGCAGGTCGTCGATGAACAGCTCGTTGGAGCTCACCGCGTTGCGGCCCATTTTGGCGATCGGCCGGATGTCGACGCGGGCGCGATCGAGATCGGTCAGGAACAGCGTCATCCCGTCGGTCTTCTTGGCGACGTGGTCGTACGGGGTGGTCCGGGTGAGCAGCAAGATCTTCTCGGACTCCAGGGCCTTGGAGATCCACACCTTGCGGCCGTTGATCACGTAGTGGTCGCCGTCGCGGCGCGCGGAGGTGGTGATGCGCGGAGTGTCCAGTCCCGCACCGGGTTCGGTGACACCGAAGCACACGTGCAACTCCCCCGCCGCCACCCGCGGCAGGGTGCGCCGCTTGAGCTCCTCCGAGCCGTGCACCACCACCGGCTGCATCCCGAAGATGGACATGTGGATCGAGCTCGCGGCGTTCATCCCGCCGCCGGAGCGCGACACCTCCTCGGCCAGCAGGGTGGCCTCGGTGATGCCGAGACCGTGCCCGCCGTACTCCTCGGGAATGGTGATGCCGAGCCAGCCGCCGCTCGCGATGGCCTGGTAGAACTCGACCGGGAATTCGTGCTCGCGGTCCTTCTCCAGCCAGTACTGGTCGTCGAACTTGCGACATAGTTCGGCAACGGACGAGCGGATTAGTTCCTGGTCCTCGGACAGGTCGAAATGCATGCCGTCGGGCACGGTGGAGTCCCTTCTGTCAGTCGGACGAGCCGGACTGCACCGGCTCCCGGTTCCATCGCTGCGCCGCGCCGTCGAGGTCGTAGGCCTGGCGCGCCAGCCAGAACCGCAGGAAGTTGGTCAGCGAATAACGCAGGAACAGCGCGGATCCGGCGACGGTCGCGCTCACCGCGATCAAGGCGAGCACGATGGCGTCGCGCTGAGCGAGCGGATCGGTGGTGCCGTGCGACATCAGGTAGGCGAGCACGGCCAGCACCGGCCCGGCCACCATCAGCACGGCGCCGGTGCGCAACCACAGCCCGGAGCGGCCTGCCGCTGGGTCGGGGATGTCGAGGTCAGCCAGCTCGCGGGCGAAACGCTCCGCGCGGGATTCGGTCATGAGGGGTCACTTCCTAGATAGAGCGCAGCCAGTTCGCTGCGGATTCCGCTGTCCGGGTGTCCTTGGCGCACAACGCGTCCGCGCACCAGGACCGCCGCGTGGTCGGCGATGTCGAGCACCGCGGCGGCGAACTGCTCGACCACGAGTACCGCCACACCCGATCGCGCGATCTCGGCGACCTGCGCGTAGAGCCGTTCGACCACGAGCGGGGCAAGTCCCATCGAGAGTTCGTCGAGCAGCAGCACCGCCGGGTCGGTGGCCAGACCCCGTGCCAGCGCGAGCATCTGCTGCTCGCCGCCGGACATGGTGCCCGCAACCTGGCTCGCCTTGGTGTGCAGGACCGGGAACCGGTCGAACGCGATCTGCTCGATCTCGGCGCGCCGCCTGCCGGTGCCGGTCATCATCCACAGGTTTTCGCGCACAGTGAGATTCGGGAAGATGCCGCGGCCTTCGGGAATGAGGCACACCCCTGCGGCCGCCAGATCGCGGGCGGCCGCGCCGGTGACCTCGCGTCCGCCCAGGTGCAGGCTGCCGCCGATGAGTGCATGGATACCCGCCACGACGTTCAGCGCGGTGGACTTGCCGGCACCGTTGGGTCCGAGCAGGGCGAGGACCTGTCCTGGTGCGACCGCGAGGTCGACACCGTGCAGGACGGTGATGGCGCCGTAGGCGGCGCGCGCACCGCGCAGCGCCATCAGTGCGGCCTGCTGTCCTGTCGTCATCGTGGTCACAGGTCCCCCAGGTACGCGGCGAGTACCGCGGGGTCGGTTCGGATGGTCGCGGGTGGGCCTGCGGCGATGATCTTGCCCAGATCGAGGACATAGACCTGGTCGCAGACGTTCATCACCAGGCCCATGTCGTGTTCGACCAGCAGGACCGCGGTGCCCTCGTCGGCGAGGGCGCGCAGCAGTTCGCCGAAGCGTTCGGTCTCGGTGTGGTCCTGGCCCGCGGCGGGCTCGTCGAGCAGGATCACGCTCGGCCGGGCGGCGACCGCGCGCCCGACTTCGACGAGTCTTGCTGTGCCGGTGGGTAATTCGTCAGCCGAGGTGTCGGAAACGGCGGCCAGACCAAACCGGTCGATGATGTCGTCGACGAGTTGCCCGGCGCGGCGGCGGTCGGGACCGAGCTCGGCGGCGACCAGGAGGTTGTCGCGCACGCTGAGCCTGCCGAACAGTTCCAGGCGCTGGAATGTGCGGGCCAGACCGTGCCGGGCCCGACGTGCCGGGCCGAGCCGGGTGACATCGCGGCCGCCGAGCGCGACCCGCCCCTGCACGGGGGTACGCAGCCCGCAGATCACATCGAACAGCGTGCTCTTGCCCGCCCCGTTGGGGCCGATCAAGCCGGTGATCGTCCCGGCTTCGGCGCACAACGCCGCCGAGTCCAGGGCGAGGTGACCGCCGAAGGCGACGGTGACCTCGTCAACTCGCAGTAGCGACGGCACGGTCGAGCACCTCCCTGTCCTCGGCGTTCCACGGCCGCCGGATCCCCCACCACTCGACCGGCACGACCGCCGGGTCGACCGGCGGCCTGGTCCGGGCCGCGTGCCAGATCCGCGCCGCCACGATGGCGAGTGCGGCACCGCCGGTGAAGGCCCAGCCGTCGATCGTGTCGAGCAGACGCAACCCCCACAGCGCGAGCACGGTGACGCCGAGCAACGGCGCGACCAACGGGTCGCGCAGCATGGGGAACCACTCGCGCCGCATCGGGGCGATCGCGCCGTCCTTCAGCACGCCGCCGCCGAAGAGGATCCCGCCGAGGGCGGGCAGCACCTGCGACAGGTTGAGCAACCCCGGCCACAGCACCGGGATGACATTGAGCGGGCCCGCGAACACCAGGCCGGTGAACAGGCCCGCCCCGATCGCACCGAGCCCGGCGATGGTGACGATCAGGAAGATCGGCAGCCCGGCGACCATGTTGAACTGGTCGGGTGCCACGGCCTGGTGCTGCATCCCGTAGAGCGCACCGCCCAGTCCCGCGATCGCCGCCGACAGCGCGAACACCGCCACCCTGGCCAGCAGCAGGCTGCCGCCGAGGGTCGCGTAGGCGGCCTCGCTGTCGCGCAGCGCGATCAGGCGCCTGCCGAACCGGCTGCGCCGCAACAGCGCGACCCCGAACCCAGCCGTCGCAAGGCAGACCGCCGCGAACACGGTGATCCCGGCGGTGGTGTCCACCCGCCAGCCGAACAGATTCGGCCCGGCGATCGACACCGAGCCTTGATCGAACAGGGCGATCCGCACACCGAGCACCTCGAACGCAGGCAGCGTGAAGATCCAGCGATCGAGGACGACAGCGAAGGCCGCGGTGGCCAATGCCATGTACACACCCGAGAGCCGAAGCGCCGGAATCGCGATCACGGCACCGACCAGCCCGGCCACACCCATGGCGGCGAACAGTGCCCACCACTGCCCGTCCGGCCCCAGGTGTCCGTAAGCCACCGCGCCGATCCCGGCCAGACCCAGCTGGCACAGCGAGATCTGGCCGGCGAACCCCAGCAGCGGGACGTACGACAGGGCGATCACGCCCCAGGCGAACATGGCGCCGTAGGTGATCAGGTCCGGCTCGCTGAGCATCGAAGCCAGCAGCAACCCCAGCGCGACCACGACCGCCGCGAATGCCACCGAGCCGCCGATCGTGGGTAGCGGCACCGCACCCACCTTCCGGTCGCGCCCACGCAACCGTCCGTGCGGGAACAGCATCAGCGCCGCGAACAACAGCAGGGCAGGAGCGGCCAGGCGCAGACCCGGCAGGTACTCGTTCTGCGGGAGATACCCGGTGAGGTAGCTCTCCAGCAGGCCGACCGCCACCGCGCCGACGAACACCATCGGCAGATTGCGTAACCGGCCGAAAATGGCCGCGGTGTAGGCGCTCACGATGAGCAGCGACAGTTGCGCCGCGTCGAGGGTGACCATCGGGGCGATGAGGATGCCGCCGATCGCGGCCAGTTCGATGCCGAGGATCCAGGCGATCCGGTTGGCGCGGCGCGGGTCGGCACCGGTGAGCCCGACCAGCGCTCGGTCATCCACGGTGGCCCGCATCTCCACCCCGGTCCTGGTGCGGTACAGCAGGATTCGCAAGCCAAGCGCCACGGCGATCGCGACCACGATGGTCAGCGCCTGATGCCAGGTCAGCGTCACCACGCCGAGGTCGATCGACGGCTGGTCGGCGAAGAACCTTGGTAGCGAACGGGATTCGTTCGGGTTCCAGATCCAGCGGGCCACCACGATCAGTCCGCTGAGCAAGGCGATCGTCATCACGAGCTTCTCCGCGTCCCCCAGCCCCAGGGTAGGGGCCAGGGTCCGGCCGAAGAACAACCCGAACGCCGGGGCGAACACCAGCAGCACCGCAGCCAGCGCCAGTGGGACCGGCCAGCCCCAGCCGACCGACAGCTGCCAGTAGACGAAGGCCGAGACCATCCCCGCCGCTCCGTGGGCGAAGTTGAACACCCCGGTCGTGGTGTAGGTGAGCACCAGGCCGCTGCCGATCACAGCGTAGATCGCGGCCGTGCTCAGGCCGACGATGCCGAAGGCGAGGAACTGTTCCATCGGTGGTTGGTTCCCGCTACTTCAACTCGGCAAGCGTCTTGCCGACATCGGCCAGCTTCGCCGGCTGACCGAAATCGCCGCGATACCGGTACGGGGTGAAGCCACACCGGTACAGACCATCGGTGTTCGGCGCGAACTTCGCCGACTTCCAGCCGTCGGGGCCCGCCTGCACCACATTGAAGCAGCGAGTCTGCTCCGACATCGGCTTGGACAGATCCACCGGTGCCTGCAGACCGCCCGCCGTCCATGCGGTCTCCTTCGCCGCGGCGTTGTACACGCACGCGCGAGTCAGTTCAGCGCCGCAACTGGTGGCCGCCTTGGCGAACAGCAGCCAGGACTGGAACGAGCGCAGCACCTGGAAGGTGATGTCGCTGCCCGGAGAGTACTGCTGGAACAGGTCTTTGACCTTTTGCACCGCGGGGACCCGGTCGGCCGCGTCCAGCGGTGCCGTTCCGCTCATGTCCAAAAAGTTGTTCTGCGTGCCGAGCGAACTCTTGGCACCGTCGAGGAAGACCTTGTTGTAGGAGTTGGCGTTGGCGTCGACCCAGTCGAGCTTGTAGTTCATGCTGGTCAGCACGTCTTGCAGTTTGGCGAGGTAGCGGAAGTCGCCGTAGAAGATGAGGCCCTTCACCCCGGCCGACTTGATCGCCTGGGCGTAGGGGGTCCAGTCCGAGACACCGGAGATCGGGTACAGGTCGCTGTAGGTGATCGTGGCGCCCGCCGCGGTGAGCGACTCGGTGAGCTTCTCCCCCATGACCTTGGTGATCGGCGAGTCGCCGTTGATCATGCCGATGGCGCCCTTCGACCCGGGATACGCCTCGTTGATCAGCCAATCCTGAAATCCCGTATAGGGATTCACGTTCTCCGACACGGCCGAGCCGAAGCCGAGCTGCAGATCCGAGCCCGTGTTGGCGGTCTGGGAGACCTGGGCGGGAAACTCGGGCAGCAGACACGACAGCCGGTCCTTGACGCCGAGGCCGTCGAGCGCGGCGCTGCCACCGACCAGCACGAAGTCCTCCCGGCACGCCTCGAGCATGCGCTGACGGACCTCCATGAGCTTGGTGTCGCGCAGGTTGGTGACGATCCTGCGGCCGTTGATCCCGCCCGCCGCGTTGCACCAGGACGTGAAAACCTTGGCGGCGTCGACGAAGTCGGGGTTCTTGGTGAAGCCGATGTCGGAGAAGACGCCCACCTCGATCTCGGTCGCGGTGACGCCCTGCGCCTGCGAAATGCCCGGTGTGCCCGGGGAGCAGACATCGGTGAGCGTGCCGAAGTCGCCGGAGGCCGCCGGTGCCGGAGCGCCCGGCCCGTCCTCGCGTGCACCGCTGTCGCGGCCACAGCCCGCCGCCAGAAGCGCGACCGCCAGCAGGGCGACAACTGTTCGCTGTGGTTTCACGGTTTCCTCCTCCATGGGTGGCTCGGCACGCCGATCGGCCGCCGCACACCCGTGCTCCTCATCGAGCAGCGCGGGCTCCAGCCCGCTACTACGGAAACTATCTTCTCAGAATCGGATAATCAATATGCGGGTTTGAGAGAGTAGGAATCTGTCAGGTCGGCGACCACAGGGCACCGATTACAGTCTCGACGCCCGCGCTACTCGCGTTGACAGGCGCAGACCTGCCTGGAAACCTGTTAGCCAGTTTTGGAGAATGCTATTCTCATTTCGGCGCCGCGGTCCGGTGCCGTCACGAAAGGGAGTTCCTTGGCACACTTCACCAAACCAGCGGCGGGGAGCTGGACACAGAACTATCCGGAGCTGGGTACCGCCCCGGTGGACTACACCGACTCCATCGACCCGGCCTTCTACGAGGACGAGCGCCAGGCGATCTTCCGCAAGAGCTGGCTCAATGTGGGCCGGGTGAACAAGCTGCCCAAGGTGGGCAGCTACTTCACCAAAGAGCTTGCCTGCGTGGGCACCTCGCTCATCATCGTCAAGGACAAGGACGCGGTGGTTCGCGCGTTCCACAACATCTGCCGCCACCGCGGCAACAAGCTGGTGTGGGACGACTACCCCAACGAGGAGACCGCGGGCACCTGCAGGCAGTTCACCTGCAAGTACCACGCCTGGCGCTACGGCCTCGACGGCGAACTCACCTTCGTGCAGCAGGAAGGCGAGTTCTTCGACCTGGACAAGAGCAAATTCGGGCTCAAGCCGGTGCGCTGCGAGGTGTGGGAGGGCTTCATCTTCGTCACCCTCGACGACAACGCCAAGCCGCTCACCGAGTACCTGGGCCCCATGATCAAGGGCCTCGAGGGCTATCCGTTCGCCGAGATGAGCGAGGTCTACAGCTACAAGGCCGATATCGGGGCCAACTGGAAGCTGTTCATCGACGCCTTCGCCGAGTTCTATCACGCACCCGTGCTGCATCAGAAGCAGGCGGTCAAGGACGAGGCCGACAAACTGGCCGGGTACGGCTTCGAGGCGCTGCACTACGAGATTGCCACCCCGCACTCGATGGTGTCGTCATGGGGTGGCATGGCCCCGCCGAAGGACCCGATGATGGTCAAACCGCTCGAGCGTGAACTGCGCAGCGGGCTGTTCGGACCATGGGACCGCCCCGATATCGAGGGCCTCGACCCGCTGCCGCCCGGCCTGAACCCGGCCGGCCACAAGGCCTGGGGAGTGGACGAATTCGAGATCTTCCCGAACTTCTCCCTGCTGTTCTGGGCACCGGGCTGGTTCCTGACCTACCACTACTGGCCGACCGCGGTCGATCGCCACATCTTCGAAGCGAATCTGTACTTCGTGCCTGCCAAGAACGGACGCGAACGGCTCGCCCAGGAGCTGGCCGCGGTCACCTTCAAGGAGTACGCGCTGCAGGACGCGAACACCCTGGAAGCCACCCAGACCATGATCGCCACCCGTGAGGTCACCGACTTCCCGCTCAACGATCAGGAGATCCTGCTCCGCCACCTGCACAAGACCGCCCAGCAGATCGTCAAGGAGTACCGCGATGGCGCCAACTGACCAGACCAAGCCGCTGCCCGCCGAGTTCGCCGACCTGGAACGGTTCGCCGACTGGATCCTGGCCACCGAACCCGAGCGCTACGCCAAGCGGCTGGCCTCGACGATGGAGGAGATGCAGGAGCTCTACGACACCGTCTTCCCGCGCATGCAAGCCGCGCTCGACTTCGTCGACAAGCACGACTGGAACGACCTGCCCGACGATGCCCGGCACCTGTTCCACCTGCTGCAGTCGCTGGTGATGGTGTCGTTCCCGATCGAGGTCTGGAAGCAGGCGCGCGTGCCCGATTCCGGTGCCGCGTACCTGGACGTCGTGCGCGAACCGGTGGTCTGACGCGGTGGCCACGCTCACCCTGCGCGCGGCCGGGCTGCTCGACATCGATGCCGGGCGGATCGTGCGGCCCGGCATCCTGCGGATCGAGGACGACCGGATCGTCGGTGTCGGCGGCGACCCGGTCGGCGAGGTCATCGAGCTGGGCGAGGTCGTCCTGCTGCCCGGCCTGATGGACATGGAAGTGAACCTGCTGATGGGCGGGCGCGGTGAGACCGGGCTGGCCTCGAGCGTGAAAGACGATCCGGCGCTGCGGATGCTGCGTGCGGTGGGCAACGCCCGCCGCACGCTGCGAGCGGGCTTCACGACCGTGCGCAACCTCGGCCTGTTCGTCAAGACCGGCGGCTACCTGCTCGATGTGGCGCTGGGCAAGGCCATCGACGCGGGTTGGATCGACGGGCCGCGGATCGTGCCCGCCGGGCACGCGATCACCCCGACCGGCGGGCACCTCGACCCGACCATGTTCGCCGCGTTCGCCCCCGACGTGCTGCACCTGACCCTCGAGGAAGGCATCGCCAACGGGGTCGACGAGGTGCGCAAGGCGGTGCGCTACCAGATCAAGCACGGCGCGCAGTTGATCAAGATCTGTGTGTCCGGCGGCGTCATGTCGCTCACCGGAGCGCCTGGGGCGCAACACTATTCGGACGAAGAACTGCGCGCGATCGTCGACGAGGCGCATCGGCGCGGGCTGCGGGTCGCCGCGCACACCCACGGCGCCGACGCGGTGAAGCACGCCGTGGCCGCCGGGATCGATTGCATCGAACACGGCTTCCTCATCGACGACGAAGCCATCGACCTGATGGTCGCGCACGGCACCTGGCTGGTGCCGACCACCCGGCTGGCCGACGCCATGGACGTCTCCAAAGCCGACCCGGCGCTGCAGGCCAAGGCGGCCGTCATGTTCCCCAAGGCCCGCACCTCGGTGCTTTCCGCATACAAGGCGGGGGTGAAGATCGCCGTCGGCACCGACGCGCCCGCCATCCCGCACGGGCGCAACGCCGACGAACTGGTCGCGCTCGTCGAGCGCGGGCTGCCCACCCTTGATGTGTTGCGCGCGGCCACTATTCGCGGCGCGGAACTCATCGGGGTGGACGACCGAGGCCGCCTGGCCGAAGGCCAGCTCGCCGATGTCATCGCCGTCCCCGGTAACCCACTCGACGACATCACGCTCACCAGGGACGTGCGGTTCGTGATGAAAGGCGGAAAGATCTATGTCCAGAAGTGACGACCTGCTCGAAATCCAGCAGGTACTCGCCCGCTACGCGGTGAATATCACCAAGGGCGACATCCCGGGCCTGCTCGCAGTGTTCACTCCCGACGGCACCTACAGCGCCTTCGGCGACGCCTACAGCGTGGAGTTGTTCCCCGAGCTGGTCGCCGCCGCACCGAAAGGCCTGTTCCTCACCGGAACTCCGGCTCTCGAGATCGACGGCGACACTGCGACCGGCACGCAGCCGCTGTGCTTCGTCGACCACAGCACCCACGACATGCGCATCGGGTATTACACCGACACCCTGATCCGCACGGACGACGGCTGGCGGCTGAGGACCCGGCGGATGACCTTCATCCGCCGCAACGGCGACCACGATTCCGGGATCCCGCACGCTTTCGAGCGTTCCCGGACATGACCGTGGGCCCCGAGGTGGCTGCCCTGCACGGCATCGCCGAATTCCGTACCGGTCTGCGTACCTGGCTCGATGCCAACGATCTGAGTCCCGGCTCCGACCACTCCTTGGACGCTCAGGTGACACAGTTGCTGCGCGTGCGCCGCGCGCTGTTCGACGCGGACTGGATGCGCTACGGCTGGCCGGGCGAGATCGGCGGTCTCGGCGGCCCGGCCGCGCTGCGCGCCGTGCTCGGGGAGGAGGTCGCCACCCGCGACCTCGCCGAACCGGGCATCTGGTCGATGATCGAAGTACTTGCGCCGACCATGATCTCCTATGCCCCACCCGCATTGGCCGCCGAGATGGTGCCGCTGCTGCTGTCGGGGCGCGAACAGTGGTGCCAGGGCTTCTCGGAACCGGGCTCCGGTAGCGATCTCGCTTCGCTGAGCACGAAAGCCATTCCACGGGACGGTCATTGGGTGATCTCCGGGCAGAAGGTGTGGACCAGCCTCGCCCAGTACGCGGCCCGCTGCGTGCTGCTCACCCGCACGGGCCCGGGCCACGACGGCATCACCGCCTTCTTCCTCGACATGGACTCACCGGGAATCACGGTGCGCCCCTTGCGGACCATGCACGGGGTGGACGAGTTCGCCGAGGTGTTCTTCGACGATGTGGTCGTGCCCGGCGATCGTCTGCTCGGTGCGCCGGGCGATGGCTGGCGGATCGCCATGGATCTGCTGCCGCACGAACGGTCCACCTGCTTCTGGCATCGCATCGCCTACCTGTTCACCCGGCTGGAAAACGTGCTCGCACAGGGTGATCCCAGTGCCGAGGACGACCGCGATCTCGGCGCCGCCTTTCTCGCCCTGCACACCGTGCGCTGCCGATCCCTCGGCACCCAGCGCAGGCTGGCCGCCGGTGCCAAGCTCGGACCCGAGACCTCTGTCGACAAGGTGTTGCTCGCCGGCGCCGAACAACAACTCTTCGACCTCGCCCGCGACCTGTTGCCGGGTGCGGTCGAGCTCGACGACGGCCCGTGGCGCACCGAATTCCTGTACTCGCGGGCGGCGACGATCTACGGCGGCACCGCCGAGATCCAGCGCAATATCATCGCCCGCCGACTCCTCGACCTCGGGAAGGAATGAGGATGACCGTGGACTCCGGCCTCGACGCGGCCGAACTGGCTCTGCTCACCGAGGCGGTGCGCCGGACCATGACCGAGCACACCGGTGCGGCGCTGACCGCTGCGCTGGTCGACCTCGGCTGGCCCGAAATACTCACGGAAGCACCCGAACTCGCCGGACCGGTGTTCTTCCGAATACTCGGCGATACCGGTGCGCACGCTCCACTGCTGCTCGATGTCATCGACCGCGACGGTGCCGTGGGCCTTGTGCTGCCGTTCGCCGGGGGACGGTGGGTGCGGTGGGACCGCGACGGGGTCGGTGGCCCCTCGCTCGACAGTGACTTGCCCCTGCACGCGATGCCCGATGGTTCAGCCTTGTCCGACCGCGACCTCGCCGACGGCAGGCGGCTGCTCGGCTGGTGGCTCCTCGGCACCGGCCACGCCATGCTCGCTCTGGCCCGAACCCACGCCGTCGAGCGCACCCAATTCGGCCGGCCCCTCGCCTCGTTTCAGGCCGTGCGGCACCGCCTGGCCGAAACGCTGGTCGCGCTGAACGGCGCCGAGGCCGCACTGCTCGTCGCCGATGACGCCGGACAGGATGTGCCCACCGCCGGGCACATCGGACCCGGGGGTGTCGGATCAGCTGCCGCCAGCGACACTTCGAACACGACCGGTGCTGCGACTCTCGGCGGTCCCGGCCCGGACCCGGTGGCCGAGGACCAGGTCCTCGCGGCGATGCTGGCCAAAGCGGCCGCGGGGCAAGCGGCACTCACCGCCGCGCGGCACTGTCAGCAGGTACTCGGTGGGATCGGCTTCACCGCCGAACACCCACTGCACCGGCATGTGCGGCGCGCCGTGGTTCTGGACGGACTGCTCGGCAGCTCGCGCGAGCTGACCCGGGCGATCGGAGAATCGATCCGGCTGTCGGGCAATGCCATTCGGATCGCAAACCTCTGATCCCCCACCGGACACCGTCCATCTCCGGGACACCCGACCAGGCACATGGCGTCGCATCCGCGCGGCGTCCGGCGTAGCGGTGACCAGGGCACAGAACGGCCCGGCACCGGACAGCCCGCCGCGACCTACCACGCCACGACGGCGGTGGCGAAGGTGACGTCGATGCGGTCGTGCTGTGCCGGGACCGGGCCGTCGACCAGCCGGTCTCAGCAGGTGGCCGGGGTTTGACCCTGCAGCGCCTGCAGCGCGCAGAACGTGGACTTGGCGACCTTCCAGGACTGGCCCTCCTTGACGGCCTGTCCGGTCTGGTCGGGCAGCATCGGATTACCACCCATCAGCAAGGTGTAGGTGACATCGGCGGTGGTGTCACCGGTGGGTTTCACCGCGCTCACCGTGACCGAGGTGCCCTGGGCCTGGGGAGTCTGGGCCTGGCCTTCCAGAATCGACCGGAACGCTTCCCCACCCTCGACCAGCGCGACGCGGTCGTTCGTCGGGGCCTTGCCGTCGAAGAAGGTCGTGTAGGCCGCGGTGACGGCCTGGGTGGTTGCCGCGTCGGCACCACCCGCGGCGGCGGTGGTCACCACCGCCGAAGTGGTGGCCGGGGCCGTGGTCGAGCCGTCGTCGGAACCACAGCCGACCAACACGGCGGCCAGAGCGAGACCACAACAGGCCGCGGTGGTGCGGCGCAGGAATGCAGACATGAAACTTCCTCGTTTCGACGAGCGCCGCGGGCGACGCTAGGTGAGTTTGGCCTTCATCTCGTCCATGTCGACCAGAATCGGATAACCGTTGACGCTCAACGCATTTCCGTGCCCGGTCTGATGGATGTCGAAGACCGACTGGATGGCGGCGTAGAAGCCCTGCACATCCAGCGTCTGGTTGACCGCACGCTTGGCCTGGCGCAAGCCGAAGGCGGGCATGGCCGCGATCCTGGTCGCCAGCTGCCGGGTGTGGCTGTCGAGTTCGTCCCGTGCGACGACCGCGTTCACCATGCCGACCTGACGTGCCTCCTCGGCCGTCACCGGGCGGCCGGTGAACAGGATCTCCTTGGCTTTGCGCGCGCCGAGTTCCCAGGTGTGACCGTGGTATTCGACGCCGCCGATGCCCATGAGCACGACCGGATCGGAGAACAGCGCGTCCTCGGCGGCCACGATCAGATCGCACGGCCAGCACAGCAGCAGCCCACCGGCGATACAGCGGCCCTGCACGGCCGCGATCGATGGCTTGGGTACGTTGCGCCACCGCATCGAGTACTCCAGGTAGCGGCGTGTCTCCAGCTCGTAGATCCGGTCGAGAGTGATCGTGCTCGGGTCGGGCCACGATCGGTCCTTCAGGTCGTGGCCGGCCGAGAAATGTTTGCCCTCGGCCCTGAGCACGATCACCGCGACGTCCGGGGAGTCGGCGGCGCGCCGCCACGCGGCGTCCAGCTCGTCGAGCAGCTCGCCGTTCTGGGCGTTGGCGGCATCCGGCCGATCCAGGGTGATCGTCGCGATGCGATCGGCGACTTCGTAGCGGATGTACAAAAGATGCTCCTTGCCGGGCGGGAAACGATCAGATGAGAATATCATTCTCACGACTGAAAGTAACAGTCTCAGAAGGGCGGCGAAATGCGGCACATGGCTACACAGTTAAACGATGTTCTCCGGTACAGTGCATTCATGTTCTCTTCGAATGACCGGGGATCGAGGTGCCCGTGACCAGCCCGAGCGAGAAGCCGGCCTGGAAGCAGCGCGCGGTCGAAAGATCGTTACGCACGGCGACGCTGCGCGCCGAGGAGCGGGTCCAGCGATTCCTCGACGCCGCGCAGGCCATCATCACCGAGAAGGGCACCACCGACTTCACGGTGCAGGAGGTCGTCGACCGCTCCCGTCAGTCACTGCGCAGCTTCTACCTGCAGTTCGACGGCAAGCACGAGCTGCTGCTCGCACTGTTCGAGGACGCGCTGTCGCGTACCTCCGAACAGCTGCGCGCCGCCGCCGACGGGCAGACCGATCCGATGGACAAGCTGCAGGTCGCCGTCGAGTTGCTGTTCGAACTGTGCAGGCCCGATCCCGCCGCGCAACGGCCGCTGTTCACCGACTTCGCGCCGCAACTGCTGGTATCGCATCCCGGGCACGTCAAGGTGGCGCATGCCCCGGTTCTCGCGTTGTTCGTGGAGTTGATGGACCTCGCCAAGGCGGCCGGGGAGATCAGCGCCGACATGAACACCCGCCGGGCGGCGGCCATGGTGATGCAGACCGTTATGTTCACCGCCCAGTCCACCGGCGCGGTCGACGAGGAAACCCAGCACCCGATCACGTCCGCCGAGGTATGGAACTTCTGCGCACACGGGTTCGCCCGCGCGTGAAACCGCCCCGGGGCGGCACGACGAGAAAACCGGCGGGACGGTAGTACACCGTCCCGCCGGTTCCCGTCAGGCCGACGGCACTTCGATGACCGTCGCCGACCCCATCCCGCCGCCCGCGCACAGCGCGGCGATGCCGAAACCCCCACCACGACGGCGCAATTCGTGCACCATCGTGACAATCATCCGGGCTCCGGTCGCGGCCACCGGATGACCGAGTGAACAGCCGCTGCCGCTGTAGTTCACGATCTCCGGGTCCAGATCCAGCGCCCGGATCGCCGCCAGCGGCACCGAGGCGAACGCCTCGTTGATCTCGATCAGCCGCACCGACCCCAGCGAGATACCCGCTCTGGCAGCCGCCTTCGTGATCGCCTCGATCGGGGCAAGTCCGGTGACCGCCGGGTCGACACCGACCGAAGCCCAGGCACGGATGTAGCCGAGCGCGGGCAAGCCGAGCCGGTCGGAGGCGATCGCCAAGGCAGCCGCACCGTCGTTGGCACCGGAGGCATTGCCCGCGGTGATCGAGAAGCCGTCGATCTCCGGGTGCAGGACTTTCAGCGACGCCAGCCGTTCGAGGCTGGTGTCGCGACGTGGACTCTCGTCGGTGTCGAACAGTCCATGTGGTGTGTCGACCGCGATGATCTCGTTCTTGAACAGACCGCCATCGATGGCCGCGATCGCGTTGCGGTGCGAACGCAGCGCCCACCGATCCAGATCGTCGCGGGTGAGCCCGGCCCGCACCGCGGTGTTCCAGCCGACGGTGATCGACATGTCCATCGCAGGCGCATCCGGACGGTCGGGGTGACTCGGCGAGACCCACGGATCGATCCATTCGTCGGGCCCGACCTTGAATCGCGCACGCGGGGCGGTGGAATCGCTGTTCACCCCGCCCGCGATCACGAGTTCGTCCATGCCCGCCCGGATTCCGGCCGCCGCCGTCTGCACGGCAGCCATCCCCGCGGCACAGTGGCGATTCTGCGCGACCCCTGGCACCGCCGTGAGTCCGGCCGTGACGGCGGCGTGGCGGGCCAGCACACCGCCGCCGTAACGACCCTCGCCGAGGATCACGTCATCGATCCGGTCGGCGTCGAGCTCGTCGGCGACCGCGGCGACGACGTGATGGGCGAGGTCGAAGGCGGTGGTGTCGCGCAGCGTCCCCTTTCGGGCGGTGCCGATCGGTGTCCGCAGGGCGGAGACGATGACGGCTTCGGGCATGAGGGCCTCCTCGGTGGATCGCCCGCAAAGGGCTGACTGACACTAGTGAGAATAGTATTCTCACCCTAAGAGATCATTATTCACAAGGAAGGTTGCGGGATGCAGATCAGTGGAAGTGCCGCGCTGGTGGTCGGCGGGACCGGTGGCCTCGGCGAGGCGACCGTGCGCCGACTGCACGCCGCGGGCGCGAAAGTCGTGGTCGCCGATGTCGCCGACGACAAGGGCAGGCAACTCGTCGACGAACTCGGTATCCGTTACGTGCATACCGACGCAACTCAGGAGGATTCGGTGCGCGCCGCCGTGGCCGAAGCGCAATCCCTCGGGCCGCTGCGTATCTCGGTCGACACCCACGGCGGACCGGCCACCGGCGGGCGGCTGATCGGCAAGGACGGCTCGCCGCTCGACCTGACGGGTTTCCGCACCACGATCGAGTTCTATCTGACCGCGGTGTTCAACGTGCTCCGGCTGTCCGCCGAGGCGATGGCCACCGCCGAACCACTGGAGGAAGGTGCCCGAGGGGTGATCGTGAACACCGCCTCGATCGCCGCCTACGAAGGTCAGATCGGACAGCTCCCCTATGCCGCGGCCAAGGGCGGTGTCGCCGCGATGACGCTGGTGGCCGCGCGCGATTTGTCCCCGCTCGGAATCCGGGTGGTCACCATCGCTCCCGGCACCGTCAATACGCCCGCCTACGGAAAGTCCGCCGACAAGCTCGAGAGCTACTGGGGGCCGCGGGTGCCGTTCCCCAAGCGGATGGGGCGCTCCGACGAATACGCCAAGCTGGCCACGGCGATCGTCGAGAACGACTATCTCAACGGTGAAGTCATCCGCCTCGACGGTGCTCTGCGGTTCCCGCCGCGGTAGGCCACGGTGTGGGCGAAGGACGGAAGGCCCTTCGCCCCACAGCCGCTATTTGTCCGCGGTGAGCCGCGCGATCACGGAACGGAACGCCTCGGTCTGGAACGACAGATCTTCCGCCGTGGTCGCATAGTCGAGAGTGGCTACCACCGCACGTTCCAGGTGCAGGTTCAACAGTCGTTTCGTGCTCTCCACCGCCTGCTCGGGCAGCTCGAGCACCCGCTTGGCGCAGGCGAGCGCCGCGGCCAGCGGATCGGCGACGACATGGTTCACCAACCCCATCTCCCTGGCCCTTTCCGCGGGAATCTTGGCACCGGTCAAGGCGTATTCCTTGGCCAGCAGCAGACTCGTGTGCAGCGGCCAGGTGAGCGGGCCGCCGTCGGCGGCCACCAAACCGACCTGCACGTGCGGGTCCTTGAGATAGGCGTCCTCGGCGATGTAGGCGATATCGCTCAGCGCCACCAGACTGCAGCCGAGCCCGACGGCAGGCCCGTTGACCGCGGCGATCACGGGCACCCGGCAGCGCACCATGCCGAGCACGATCTCCCGCCCGTGCGCGATGGTCTTCGCACGCAACTCGGCGTCGCGCGACAGCTCGGCGAGGTACGCGAAATCACCGCCGGCCGAGAAGGCCTTTCCGGCTCCCGTGAGAACCGCCGCCCTGGCCGAGCGGTCGGCGGCGAGCCGGGGCCACAGCGCGGCTAGACCCGAGTGCAGCGCGTCGTCGACGGCGTTGAGGGCCTCGGGGCGGTTCAGTGTGATGATCCGAAGTGGTCCGTCGGCCTCGACGCTGATCTCCGGTGGCATGTCGTACATTTCAGACTCCTAGGTCGAGGATTCGGGAAGCGATGATGTTCTTCTGGATCTGCGACGTCCCGCCCATCACGCTCTGCGCACGGCTGTAGAGATAGCTGCCGAACATGTCGTCGTCGCCGGTGCCGGCCACCGCCAGTGCCGCATGTCCGACCGCCTGCTCCACCCAGGTCATCAGCAGCTTGTCCAGTGATCCGTTCGGTCCGTGCACGATGCCGTCGAGCTGTTCGGAGAGCCTGCGCCGCACATGCAGCCGCAGCATTTCCGATTCGACTGCGGCCCAGGCGAGTTCGTCGGGCTTGCGGCCACTGACCCGCGCTTCGAGTTGCCGCACCGTTTTCGCGTAGCGGGCCGCGAAACCGAGGGTGGAGGGTTCCCGTTCGTGCCCGACCACGGTCATGGCGAGTTTCCAGCCGTCGCCGGGGCCGCCGACCATCCGGTCGGCGGGTACTCGGGCGCCGTCGAAGCGGACCTGCCCGAATTCCCGGGTGACACCGCTGATCATCCGCAGCGGCCGCTGCTCGACCCCGGGTTGGTGCATCGAGACGATGAACGCCGAAATACCTTTGTGCCGTGGGGCATCCGGGTCGGTGCGGGCCAGCAGCAGGCACCAGTCGGCGACATCGGAGTAGCTGGTCCAGATCTTGTGCCCGTGCAGAACATAGTCGTCGCCGTCGCGGGTCGCCGTCGTGCGCAGGGCGGCCAAATCCGAACCCGCGTCGGGCTCGCTGAAGCCTTGGCACCACCGCTGCGACCCGTCGATCATGCCGGGCAGAAACTGTTGCTGCAGTGCGGGACTCGCGTGCCTGCCCAGCCCGTGCACCAGATAGCCGAGACTCGGCCTGGCCGGGGCGCCCGCCCTGGTCAGTTCGTCGTCGAGGATGACGTCGTAGACCGGAGCCAGTGCGTGCCCGCCGAATTCCTTCGGCCAGGACAGCCCGAAGAATCCTGCCTCGTACAGCGCCCGATGCCAGTCCCCCGCGCGGGCCCAGTACTCGTCGCCGGACGAGGGGAAGGCGCCGGCCACCTCGGCGAGCCAGTCCCGCAGCCGGGCACGGAAGGCGGCTTCCTCGGGCGAATCACGATAGTCCACTGTCGATGTCCTCCAGTCGTGCCGGGAACAGTTCGGTCGCTGTCAGTACCCGGCGCAGATAGATGTGGGCCAGGCAATCCCAGGTGTTGCCGATGCCGCCATGTACCTGGATCGAGGTCTCGCACACCGCACGGGCGGCGCGGGCGGTGTAGACCTTGGCGACACGCGCCGCGCGCAGAGCCTCGGCGGGCGATAGTTCGTCGACGGCCCAGGCGGCGTAGCGCAGCACGCTGATCGAGCCTTCGATCAGTGCCAGGCTCTCCGCGAGCAGGTGCGCGACCGCCTGATACGACCCGATCGGTCGGCCGTACTGGGCACGGACCTTCGCGTAGTCGACGGCCAGGCGGTGGGTGCCGCGGGCCGCACCGAGCAGGTCGGCGGTCGTCGCGGTGGCGGCCAGCGCCTGCCACTGCGTGAGCTGGTCGGGTGACAGTTCGCCGACCAGTTCCGGTGTGCCGGCGAACCGGGCGCTGTGCCGGGTGGGATCGGCGCCGGGCAGCGGTGCGCCGACGCCCGCGGCGTAGAGCTGCCGATCGTCGATCACCAGCACCTGGTCGCGGGCCGCTGAGTCGACCACGCGGCCGTTCACCCCGATCGTCCATCTGCCCTGCTCGGCACCGCGCAGATCGTCGGCGAGAACCGGGCCGAGGAATGCGACGTCCACGAGTCCGCGGGCGAATTCCTCGACGACCAAGGCGATTTCGACGCCGGAAGCACCATCGGAACGCAAGGTGCGCCAGCCCGCGGCATCGACCGCCTTCTCGAGGCGACCCCGCCTGCCCGGGTCGTCGAGGTCGGCGACGGAGCCGGGGCCGAGCTCGTCGGCCAGCCGGGCGGCAGCATCACGCAGCTGACGCTGCTCACTGGTCAGTCGGACGTCCATGACGCTCCTCGAGGACTCGGCGAAGCACCTTGCCCGAGGGCAGGCGCGGGATCTCGGATACGAACACGACGCGCCGGGGCCGTTTGTAGGCGGCCAGCCGGTCACCGACGAGACCGATCAGCTCCTCGGCGGTGACGCCGTCGAGCACGGCGACCGCGGCGACAACCGCTTCCCCGTCGCGCTCGTCGGGTGTGCCGAACACCGCGCAATCGGTGACGAGCGGATGCTCGTGCAGCACCGCCTCGATCTCGGCGGGCGCCACCTGGAAGCCACGGACCTTGATCATCTCCTTGGCCCGGTCGGTGATCCTGATCCAGCCCTCGGCGTCGACGGTGCCGACGTCACCGGTGCGATACCAGGACCCGTCGAAGGCACTCGCGGTCGCGTCGGCGGGCAGGTAGCCGGCCATCACCGAGGCCGAACGGCACTGGATCTCACCGGTTTCCTCTGTCCCCACCGGTTTGCCGGTGTCCAGATCGACCACCCGGATCTCGACGCCGGGGGCGGCCTTGCCGACGGAGTCCAGGCGGGCGCCGCCCAGTGGGTTGCAGGCGATGACCGGAAGTTCGCTGGCGCCGTAGGCGGGCACCCAGGGCACACCGGTACGCGCGGTCACCGTTTCGGCGATGCTCGCGGTGACGGGGGTCGCGCCCCACATGATGTAGCGCAGCGAACTCAGGTCGTAGCGTTCGAGTTCCGGGTGCGCGGCCAGGGCGAGCGCGATCGGCGCGACGGCCATCTCGACGGTGATGCGCTCGTCCTGGATGCAGGTCAGCATGGTGTTCAGGTCGAAGCGCCGGTGCAGCCGCATCCACGCGCCTGCACGCAGCGCGGTGAGGATGTTGAGCAGACCGAGGATGTGCGAGGGCGGGGTCGCGATCTGGATCCGGTCGGCGCCGGTGAGCTCGAGCACCTGGGTCCACTGCCGGATGGCGGTGTCGAGCGAGGCGTGGGTGTGGCGCACCGCCTTCGGCATCCCGGTGGTGCCGGAACTGAAGACCAGCACCGCATCGTCCTCCGGGTTCGGCACTGCCGCTGCCGATTTCGATGCGGGGAGGGGTTCGTCGAGGTGGCGCATCGGCAGCAGCTCCCCGAGCACGGAACTGTCACCGAGGGCAGCCACCGGGTTCGTGAGGCTCAGGGCGTGGGCGACCTCGTCGCGTTTCCAGGCCGGGCTGATCAGCACGACGCAGGCACCGAGGCGCCAGACCGCCAGCACCGCGACGACGAATTCGGGACGGTTGGACGACATCAGCGCCACCCGGTCGCCGGTCCGCACACCACGGCCGGCGAGCTCGTCGGCCAACCCGGCAGCGAGGGCGTCGAGTTCGTCCGCGGCATAGGCCTGTTCCTCGAATACGAGAGCGCACGGCGCGGTATCGGCCATCTTGGAGGGTTCCC
This sequence comes from Nocardia sp. NPDC050378, assembly GCF_040655675.1. Classification (NCBI taxonomy): domain Bacteria; kingdom Bacillati; phylum Actinomycetota; class Actinomycetes; order Mycobacteriales; family Nocardiaceae; genus Nocardia; species Nocardia sp. NPDC050378. The sequence goes on along the minus strand of NZ_JBFAKI010000006.1, from coordinate 181,997 downwards.
GTCTCATGAGAGAGAATACTATTCTCATTTCGATAGAACCTTAATACCAGGAGGACGCGGTCCATGGCGACACTCTCTTCATTTCTGCGAGCGACCGTGACCCGGGTGGTGGCGGAGAGCCCCGACGCACGGACCTTCGTGCTCACCCCGCACGACGGGCCAATCAGCTACCGGGCGGGGCAGTTCTGTACGTTCCGCGTCACTGTGGGTGGCACCGCGCTGTACCGCTCGTACTCGATGTCCAGCGCGCCGGAGACCGACACCGAGCTGATGACCACGGTCAAACGGGTACCGGGCGGTGCGGTGTCGAACTGGATGATCGACACCATCAGCGCCGGTGACGAAGTGGAACTGTCCAAGGCTGCGGGCCGATTCTGCCTGCGCGACACCGAGGTAGCGCTCCTGGGTTTCAGCGGCGGCAGCGGCATCACTCCGATCCTGTCGTTGACGAAGGCGGCGCTGGCGAGCACCACCCGGCGGGTCCGACTGCTGTGCGCCGACCGTGACCGAGCCTCGATGCTCTTCGACGACGCGCTCGCCGACCTGGTCACCCACTACCCCGGCCGGCTCGAGGTGGTCCGGCACCTCGACAGCGAGAGCGGATTCCTCACCCCGGCGGCCATCCGCGACTTCGTCGGCGCCGACACCGACGGCGATCACTACATCTGCGGGCCCGAAGCCTTCATGGAGCTGGTGGAAAAGGCCGTCCCCGGCCCCGGAGTGGTGTTCAGCGAGCGGTTCGCACCGGCGAACGCGGCTCCAGCAGTGGATTCGTCCGCGCCACAAGACGATTCCGGTGGCACTGTCACGGTGATCCTGAACCGCAAGAAGCGCGAGGTGCCCCGCAAGGCGGGTGAGACCCTGCTCGAAAGCGCTCGCCGCGGTGGTCTGGCTCCGCCGTTCTCGTGCGAACAGGGCAACTGTGCCACCTGCATCGCCAAGGTCGTCTCGGGACACGCGACCATGCGGCACAACGACGCGCTCACCGACGACGAGGTCGCCGACGGCTATGTGCTCACCTGCCAGGCGGTGCCCGACACCACCGATCTCACCGTCGACTACGAGTGACACCGGTTGTGCCCTGGCGAAATCCGCCGGGGCACAGCCGGTCACGCCGTCAGCGCAGTTGCCGGGCCAGGTCGGCGATCATCTCCCTGGTGCGCTGCTTGGACGCGATCAGCGCCTCACGGTCCGCGCCGATCGGCAACAGCCGCACCGAGATGTCGGTGGCACCGGCATCGGCGTAGCGGCGCAAGCCCGCCGCGATATCGTCCTCGTCGCCCGCCAGGCACAGATCCCCGATGGTGCGTGCGTCGCCCTGCTCGAGCAGACGCTGATAATTCGGCGAGACCTCCGCTTCGCCGAGAATTCGATTCGCCCGTTCGCGCGCCTCGTCGACTTGCCCTGGCGCACAAAGGCATACCGGCAGCCCTGCGACCACGCGCGGGGCAGGCCTGCCCGCTTCGGCGGCCGCCTTGCTGATCTTGGGCACCACGTGCTCGGCGACCGCGCGTTCGTCTGCCATCCAGAGCACGGTCCCGTCGGTCCGCTCCCCCGCAATCCGCAGCATCGCCGGCCCCAGCGCTGCCACCAGCACCGGCACCGGGGCGACCGGGCCGAGGTCGAGCGGGTTGTGCACCGAGAAGGTGTCGTTGTCCACGTCGACCGAGCCTGGCCCGGCGAGGCCCGCGGTGAGCACCTCGAGGTAGTCCCTGGTGTAGGCGGCGGGCTTGTCGTAGGGCAGGCCGAGCATGTCACGCACGATCCAGTGGTGCGACGGCCCGACGCCGAGCGCGAGCCTGCCGCCCGCGGCCGCGTGCGCCGACAGCGCCTGCCTGGCCAAGGCGATCGGGTGCTGCGCCTGCAGCGGCACGACCGCGGTGCCGAGTTCGATACGCGAGGTGGCCAGGCCCATAGCCGTGACCGTGATCAGCGCGTCGAAGTCGCTGGGTATCTGGGGGATCCACGCGGTGTACAGTCCCGCCGATTCGGCCCAGGCGATATCGCGCAGCATGCGCTCGAGCTTGCGTCCGGAGTCGCCCTTCTCCGGGCCGATCATCACACCGATGCGCACGTTTCCTCCAGGTGGTTCGCGACTGAATATGGAACTTGCCTAAACTGAGAACAGAATTTCTGTTCACGAGAATACGATGCCGCGACCCGGCGGCACCAGAGGAGCATCCATGTCCGACCAGTCCCAGCCGCTGCACGGCCGCACCGTGCTCGTCTCCGGCGCCAGCCGCGGCATCGGCGCCGCCATCGCGGTGGCCGCCGCCGAACAGGGCGCCGACGTCGTCCTGCTGGCCAAGACCTCCGAACCACACCCCCGGCTGCCCGGCACGGTGCACACTGTCGCGGCCGAGGTCGAGGGCGCCGGTGGCCGTGCCGCCGCCGTGGTCGGCGACGTACGCAAGCCGGAGGATGTCGCGCGCGCCGTGTCGGTGGCGCTCGAGCGATTCGGCGGAATCGATGTCTGCGTGCACAACGCGGGTGCCATCGCCACCGAGCCCACCGAAGCGCTGTCGATCAAGCGCTTCGATCTCATGCACGACATCAATGTGCGCGCCACGTTCCTGCTCACCACCGCGTGCCTGCCCGCCCTGCGCAAGTCGGCCGATCCGCACGTGCTCAGCATCTCGCCGCCGATCAATCTCGCACCGCGCTGGCTCGGTGCGCACCCGGCCTACACCCAGTCCAAATACGCCATGACCCTGCTCAGCCAGGGCTGGGCGGCCGAATTCGACGCTGCCGGAATCGGATTCAGCTGCCTGTGGCCGCAGACCTACATCGCCACCTCAGCCGTCGCGGCCCTCGACAATGCCGCCGACCAACTCGCCGCCGCACGCAGCCCACGGATCATGGCCGACGCCGCCGTCGCCATCCTCGGCCAACCCGCCCGCAGCGTCACCGGACAGTGCTTCCTCGACGTCGAAGCGCTCGCGCGTTTCGCCGGGATCGACGATTTCGCCCGCTACGGCGGCGGCCCCACCCCCACCCGGGACCTGTTCGTGGACTGACACCACGAAAGCGGCGGCCGGGTTGCCCCGCCGCCGCTTTCGCTCGCTCGATGGCTCAGAGCTGAGCCCAGACCGACTTGGTCTTCATGTAGGCCTCGACGCCCTCGCGCCCGAATTCGTGACCCCACCCGGACTGCTTGTACCCACCGAACGGCACGGCGTGATCGAAGACCAGCTGGCAGTTCAGCGAGACGGTGCCCGCCTGCAGCCGCTTGGCGAGCCGGTGCGCACGGCTGAGGTTGGTGGTCCAGGCGGTCGCGGCCAGACCGTAGGAGGTGTCGTTGGCCAACGCGACCGCCTCGTCCTCGTCGTCGAACGGCAGAATCGTCACCACGGGGCCGAAGATCTCCTCGCGGTAGAGCCTGCTGGTGGCGGGATCGACATTGGTCAGCACCGTGGGATGGACGAAGTAGCCGCTGCGATCCAGGCGGTGCCCGCCGGTGACGACCTCGACACCGTCGGCTTTGCCCTCGTCGATATAGCCCATCACGCGGCCGAGTTGCTTGGCGCTGATCAGCGGGCCGATCATGGTGCCCTCTTCCTTGGGCCCGCCGAGCTTCAGGTTGTTCGCCACCGTGGCGATGCCCTCGACGACGCGTTCGTAGACGCCGCGCTGCACGAAGATCCGCGAACCGCAGACGCACCCCTGACCGGAGTGGATGAAGATGCCCATCGAGGCCATCATCACCGCCATGTCCAGGTCCGCGTCGTCGAAGATGAGCACCGGTGACTTGCCGCCGAGTTCCAGCATCACCTTCTTCAGGTTGCCCGCCGACGCCTGCACGATCTGTTTGCCCACCTCGGTGGATCCGGTGAAGGCCACCTTCTCGACATCGGGATGCGCCGTGATCGCGGCACCCGCGGTGTGCCCGTAACCGGTCAGCAGGTTCACCACTCCGTCGGGCACACCTGCCTCGGCGATGAGCCGGTCGATCAACAGCGCCGACAGCGGCGTCTCCTCGGCCGGTTTCACCACGCTGCTACAGCCGGCAGCCAGCGCCGGGGCCAGTTTCGCGCAGGCGTTGAAGACTGGCCCGTTCCACGGGAAGATCAGGCCGACCACGCCGTAGGGCTCTTTCAGCGTGTAGGCGTGCATGTTCGCGTAGGCGCCGGAGACGCCACCGGTCATCTGCACCTCGTAGGCCGAGCCGCTGAGCTTGGTGCACCAGCCCGCGTAGTAGCGGAAGAACTCGGCGCAGGTCGGAACGATCATCTGTGCCTGCGCAAGTGGCATACCTGTATTGAGCGAATCCAGTTCTGCCAACTCCTGGACATTCGCATCCATGAGGTCGGCGATACGCCACATGATCTTGGCTCGCTCACGACCGGGCAACCCCTGCCAGACGCCGGACTCGAACGAGGCCTTCGCACGGGCAACGGCTTCGTCCACCGCCTCGGGTCCACAGTCGGTGAACTCGGTGATCTGCTCCTCGGTCACCGGGTCGATGATCGGGATGACCTCGCCCTTTCCGGGTCGCTCACGTATTTCGTCCAGTACCGATCGCAGCGTCATCGCAATCCCCTTCGGCGTCACGGCCTCGTGCACACAAGTCCTGCAGACAGGCTTAGCATCGAGACGAAACCGTGGTCAAGAGGATCGTTCTAATTTTTGATAATTATATTCTCGCGAATGTGGTTCCCGGAGTGTCCCAGGCCCACCAGGTCAACCGCCCAGGTACGCGGGTTCGGAAAGGTTCCGCCTTATCGCCCCGGAGCCGGTGAAGTTGTAGTACGACTCACTTCGTGGATGAAGCTCAGGGCGCAGGTCCGGTCACCGACTGGTGGGCCTACGCGCACCGGCACCCGCTGCGGTATCGCCTGGCGGTCCTGGCGACCGACGCTCGCGAGGTGGTGACCCACGCCGGCGGCTGGCTGTTCGACCGCTCGATGGCGGGGTGGGACGTGAATGTCGTTCTCGCCGATGTCACCGACCTGCGGCCGCTGCAGATCCTCGGCGCGACCGTCCTCGAACTCGAAGGACCACTCTCGGTTCCGGTGCATCACAGCTGGCCCGATGTGCTGGCGGTCGCACCGGATCTGCTCCGGACCGACCACCGCGTGCACGACGGCGTGCTGAATTGCCTGGACAACGATCTGGTCGAGGTCGTGTTGTGGGGTTCGGTACCCACAGAGTTCCGTCGGCACGTCGAGGGGATGAGCCATCGGCTCACCGGCGCGGCACGCGCGTTCAAAGCCCGCGCACTGGCCGCGACCGACGGCGCAATCGGGCCGATGTCGGCGATCGAAGGGTTCCACAGCAACACGGCGTCGCACGCGGCGGCCAGGGGCGCGATCGGCCTGCCGTCGGCCCGCTGACCTCCCGCCGCCCGTCAGGCCGAGGACGGCTGCGCACCGCGCGTGGCGTTGCGCTCCAGCCACTCGGTGAGCGAGCGGCCCGCGTCGAGCACATGCCGTTCGGCGATGGCCCGGGCCCGCGGCGCGTCCCGTGCGGTGAGGGCGTCGATGAGCTGGCCGTGATCGTCGAGCGAGTGCTGCTCGTGCTCCGGGAACAGGCGCAGGAAGTTCGAGGGGACCACCCGCACCGCCTGCTTGATCTGGGTCAGCAACCGCGGTGAGTGCGCGGCCCGATGGATCTCCTGGTGCAGCCGCCAGTTGGCGTCGCCGATCGCGTCGTCTCCCGCGCTGGCCGCGACCTCGGCGGCCAGTGCGCGCAAACGTTCCAGCTCAGGGGTGCTCGCACGCTGCGCGGCCCAGGCCGCGGCCTGCCCCGTGAGCACGCCGAGGATGGTGAAGCTGTCCATGATGTCGGCCGGACTGATCCCGATGACCGTGATCCCGCTGCGCGGGGCGACCCGGACCAGCCCCTCATAAGACAGCTCGAGGAGTGCCTCGCGCACCGGAGTGCGGCTGGTGGCGAATTCGTCGGTGATCGCGTCCAGATCGAGGCGCGTTCCCGCGGGCAGTGCCCCGGTGAGGATGCGATCGCGCAGCTCGCGGGCCGCCCGTTCCCGAACGGTCCCTGCGATATCGGTGGCCATCCGCGCATCCTAACAGGACAGAAGTACCAGGTTTGATATCTGATATACCAGATGTTACATTCCAATTATGGCGATGAGACACGGCGACCGGATGACGTTGGTCGCATTCATGCAGGCGGGCAACACCTCGGTCTACTCGGGTTCCTGGCGGCACCCGGCCACCGAGCACGGCTATCTCGACGCGTCGTATTACGCGAAGGTCGGGCGGCAGTTGGAGGAGGGCTGCTTCGATCTGATGTTCTTCGACGACCGGCTGGCGATGCCCGGCATCTACGGCGGTTCGGTCGACGAGGCGGTCCGCACGGGCGCCCGCCCGGTGAAGCTGGACCTGGGTGTGGTCCTCGGCGTCTTGGCGCAGAGCACCTCACACATCGGCCTCGGCGCGACCTACTCCACGACCTACTACGCGCCCTTCCACGTCGCGCGCACCTTCGCGACCCTCGATCACCTCTCCGGCGGCCGGGCGGGCTGGAACGTGGTGACCTCGGTCAACGACAGCGAGGCGCAGAACTTCGGCATGGACGCCCACCTCGGGCACGACGAACGCTACGACCGCGCCGACGAATTCCTCGAGGTGGTCAGCGGCCTGTGGGATACCTGGGACGACGACGCGATCGTGCACGACCGCGCGGCGGGCGTCTTCGCCGATCCCGCCAAGGTGCACGAACTGCGCCACGCGGGCCGCTTCTTCTCCACCCGCGGACCGCTGACCGTCCCGCGTACGCCGCAGGGCCGACCGGTGATCATCCAGGCGGGCTCGTCCGGCCGTGGCCGCGAATTCGCCTCGCGCTGGGCGGAATTAATCTTCACCGGCGATCCGGGTCTCGAGGTGGCGCGCGATCACTACGCCGACCAGAAGGCCCGGATCTCCGATGCGGGCCGCGACCCGGCCTCGGTGCGCATCTGCCCGATGGCGTACGCGGTGGTCGGTGAATCCGAGCAGCACGCCAAGGAGCGCGAGGCCATGCTCCTGGAGGATCTCGTGCATCCGATGGCGTCACTGACGTTGCTTTCGGAGCTGATGAACTACGACTTCGCCCAGCACGATCTCGACGACCCGGTCACCGACGAGCTGATCGCTTCGGTCTCGGGAATCCGTGGCCTCGTACAGAACCTCCGGACCCACATCGGCGGCACCGTCACCGTGCGTGACCTCGCGGGTCACCGCGCCACCCTGTTGCAGGGCCCGCGGTTCGTCGGCACCGGCGAGCAGGTCGCCGACCAGATGGCCGAGTGGTTCCACGGTGACGCCTGCGACGGTTTCGTGCTGGCGGCCACCCATATGCCGGGTTCCTTCGAGGACGTCACCCGGATGGTCGTGCCCCGGTTGCAGCAGCGCGGGCTGTTCCGCACGTCCTATGACGGCACGACCCTGCGCGAGCACCTCGGTCTGCACCGTCCTGTCCCCAGCCGCACCGGCACCGCGGTGTGACATGAGCAAGGCCATGCTCGACGGGCTGCGGGTACTCGACCTAGCCACGCTCGCGGCGGCTCCGCTGGCCGCGACCTACCTTGGCGAATTCGGCGCCGAGGTGATCAAGGTCGAACAGCCGACCGGCGGCGACCCGATCAGGACCTGGGGCGCGCAGCGCGACGACGTCGGGCTGATGTGGAAGTCGGTGTCGCGCAACAAGAAATCGATCACCTTGGACCTGCGTGTCACCGAAGGCCAAGACCTGCTGCGCCGGCTCGTCACGACCGCCGATGTGGTGGTGACCAACACCCGCCCGCAGACATTGCGCAAGTGGGACCTGGACTATCCGAAGCTGCGCGCGGTGAACGAGCGCATCGTGATGCTGCACATCACCGGCTTCGGACTGACCGGGCCCAAGAGCGAGCGACCCGGGTTCGGCACGCTCGGCGAGGCGATGAGCGGATTTGCCCACATCACCGGCGAAGCGCAGGGTCCGCCGACTTTGCCCCCATTCATGCTGGCCGACGGCGTGGCCTCACTCAATGCCGCCTACGCCGTGCTCATGGCGCTCTATCACCGCGACGTGCACGGCGGACCGGGACAACTGATCGACATCAACCTGGTCGACCCACTCACCCGGCTGCTCGAGCAGACGCTGCTCAGCTACGACCAGCTCGGCATCGTGGCACAGCGCGCGGGCAATCGCTGGGACATCTCCGCGCCCCGCAACACCTATCGCACCGCCGACGGCAAGTGGCTGGCGATGTCGGGCAGTTCACCCGCGTTGGCGCTGCGCGTGTTTCGTGCCATCGGCCGAGCCGATCTGATCGACGACGCCGACTTCGCCGACCCACAGAACCGGCTCGCCCGGGCACGCGAAGTCGACGACATCGTCGCGGCCTGGGTGTCGCAGCAGACCCTCACCGAAGCGATGAAGATCTTTGATGCCGAACAGGTCGCCGCGGCGCCGGTCTACGACATCGCCGATCTGGTGCAGGACGAGCAACTGCGTCACCGCGAGGTGTTCGTTCCGGTCGACGACGACGAACTCGGCACGATGACCGTGCAGGCGCCGGTGCCACGGTTCTCCGCTGCGCAGGGCCGAGTCGCCCACCTCGGACCGCGCCTCGGCGCGCACAACACCGAGGTCTACGGCGAACTGCTCGGGCTGAGCGGCGACGACATCGACGACCTACGCCGTCGCGGCGTGCTGTGAGTCACCCACCACCACAAAGGATTCCACGATGACCCTGTTGATCCGGCGCTCCGAGCTCGCGCTCCCGGCCTGCAACGACCACATGTTCGCCAAGGCCCTGGGCTGCGGTGCGGACCTGGTGTTCCTCGATCTCGAGGACGCCACCCCCGAAGCGCTCAAGGAGCAGTCCCGCGAGAAGGCGATCACCGCGCTGACCGAACTGGATTGGGGGCGAACCGTGCCCGCGATCCGGATCAACGCGCTCGACACCCGCTGGTGCCATGACGACATCATCGAAGTGGTCAGTCGCGCGGGTGCGCACCTGCACACGATCGTGGTGCCCAAGGCACGCACCGCCCGCGATGTGTGGTGGGTCGATGTGCTGCTCACTCAGCTCGAGGACAAGCTCGGCCTGGAGCACCGGATCCGCCTCGAAGTGCTGATCGAGGAGGTCGAGGGACTCGCCAATGCCGAGGCGATCGCGGTCGCGAGTCCGCGCGTGGACGCCCTCATCTTCGGTGTCGGCGATTTCTCGCTGTCGCAGGGCGCCCGGGTGGACACCAATTTCGAACCGCTCGGCGACTACCCTGGCGACTTCTGGCACTACGCCCGCAACAAGGTCCTCGTCGCGGCCCGCATCGCCGGCATCGACGCCATCGACGCACCCTTCCCCGACTACGGCAATCTCGCGGGCTACGAGCGCGATGCCCGCCGCGCGTCGCTGCTCGGCTACACCGGCAAATGGGCGATCCACCCGAACCAGGTGCCCATCGCCAATACCGTCTACTCCCCCACGCCCGCCGAAATCGCCCTGGCCGAACGCAATATCGCCGCCTATCGCGCCGCCGAGGCGGACGGACGCGGCGCCGTCGGCGTCGACGGGGTACTCGTCGACGCGGCGCACATCAAGATGGCCGCGGCGACCCTGGCCCGGGCCGCCGCGATCGATCCCCACCGCGCTGCAGGCAGCCCGGTGCCGGTCGGCAACTGAGCTTGGGTACCCAAGTCGAGCGGCGCGTCACCGTACCCGGTCGCGCCGCTCGCCTTCGACCTCGCGCAAGAACGCTTCGATGAGTTCGATGACCTCGGCGTGACCGGTATCGACGTCGAAAGTTTCCTCCATCCGAAGGAAGCGCGAGACGCTCGACATCAGCAGCACGAGGGCACCGGGTGTGTAACCGACCGCGCTCGAGTCGTAACCGGCCAGAATCTTGGCCACCGCATCGAGTTGCAGCGCGCGGAATCGCCGGGAGGACGCGGCGATCTCGGCCCTGATCGCCTTTCTGTGGTTCGCCAGGGCGACGAATTCCATCGTCAAGGCGGTGTGGGACTGGTCGTGGATGGCGTCCCACAGCGCCCACAGCGGCTGCGCCGCATCCAAGGCACGCAGTTGCCTTTCGTAGCTGCGGTCGGCGCCGCGCTGGAACAACTCGATGAACAAGTTGTCCATATTGCTGAAGTAGTAGTAGACGAGCGCGGGATTCACACCGGCTCTGGTGCCGAGGCGCCGGGAGCTGACGGCCGCGTAACCCTCCTCCAGCATGATCTGCTCGGCCGCGTCCAGCAGCGCGGTACGGGACGTGGAGTTCTCGGCGTCGGAGCTGCGCTCGGCTTTCACCTGGGGACCTGTCTGTCGTGCGAGGGGCAGTCGGCCCACCGCATGGTTCGTGGTTCGTTTCGCCGACCGCGCCCAGTGGTGCTGGGGTGCACCAATTTACGGCCACAAGTGGCCGCGAACTCCGGCAAGGCCGGTTCACGAGCCGACTCTTGACAGTCGTGAGCGCCGTCACGTATATCTTAATCACTCGCTCAAATTGAGCAGTCGATTAACATCCCGGAACAGGCCTTATCCGGCATTCCGGCAGCCCCCGACGGCCCGACGGCCGTCACGATCCCCCCCTTCGGCGCGTGGTTCCCCACTGCGCCGGGCACGTCGCCATCCCACGACGGACGCGGCGAATCGCCCGCCTTGCCGACGAGCAGAGGACACCGACATGAGCAGCACAGCCCCGATATCCGCAGAGCGCGGAAGCCGACGAACGACAGCGAGTCGGGTCGCCGTGGTGACCGGTGGAGCGTCGGGCATGGGCCGCTCGATCTGCGCGGCACTCGCCGATGCCGGGCATCGGGTCGCCGTGCTCGACGTCGACGGCGCCGCCGCGCAGCGCGTGGCCGAACAGCTGACCACCAGCGGTGCGACGGCGATGGCGTGCACCGTCGACGTCACCGATCGCGACGCGGTCCGCGAGGCGATGGCCAAGGTGCGGGCCGAGTTCGGCGCGATCGAAATCCTGGTCACCAGTGCGGGATCCGTCGACTTCGCGCCCTTCACCGAGATCGCGCCATCGGCATGGAACCGCGTCGTCGATGTGAATCTCAACGGGGTCTTCCACTGCGCGCAGGCCGTCGTCGCGGACATGGTTGCGGTCGGATGGGGCCGGATCGTGACGATCTCGTCGTCGAGCGCACAGCGCGGTTCGCCGGGCATGGTGCACTACACCGCGGCCAAGGGCGCCGTCGTGGCGATGACCAAGGCGCTGGCGCGCGAATACGCGGCGGCGGGAATCACGGTCAACACGATTCCGCCCTCGGGCATCGATACCCCCATGTCGCGCCAGTCGCAGGCGTCCGGGCATCTCCCGGACAACGCCACCATGACCAGAGCGATCCCGGTGGGGCGCTTGGGAACCGGTGAAGACATCGCCGCGGCATGCGCGTTCCTGTGCTCGGAACAGGCCGGCTACATCACCGGCCAGGTACTCGGCGTGAACGGTGGGTCGGTGATATGAGCGATTCCGCCGCTCCCCGGCTGGCACCGCTGCCGGTGCGGGACTGGGACACCGACACCCGGGCCATGTTCCGCGGACATCTCTCCTCGGCCGAGAAGTACCTGTCCGGCGCACCGGACGCCCCGGCCATGCCGGGCATTCTCGGGATACTGGCCCATCACACCGCGCTCGCGAGTGCCTGGCTCGCCTACAACGGCCTGCTATTGGAGCGACCGACGGTCGATCCGTGCGATCGCGAGCTGGTGATCCTGCGCGTGGCCTGGCGCAGCGGCTCGGATTACGAATGGGCACAGCATGTTCGGATCGCCACCGGTCTCGGCGTCACCCCCGCACAGATCGACGCGGTCCGGCACGGACCGCAGGCCCCGGTGTGGTCGGCGGTGCAGCGCTGCCTGCTCGCCATGACCGACCAACTGCTGGACCGGCATCGCGTCGACGACGCCACCTGGGCGCAACTGGCACAGCATTTCGACAATCGGCAGCTGATCGAGCTGTTGTTCATCGCCGGCTCGTATCTGTGCCTGGCGCTGGTGCTCAACAGTGTTGCCTTGCAACCGGACCCGGAACGGGAGGAACGATCATGAGCGAACTCGTCAGCGAACCAGCCACTGGTCATCAATGGCCGAGGCCCGCCGAGGGCAGCTGGACCGAGCACTATCGGGACCTCGGCACCTCGATGATGTCGTTCGAGGACTCGGTGTCGCCGGAGTTCTTCGAACTCGAGCGCTCCGCGATCTTCACACGTGCCTGGCTCAATGTCGGCCGGGTGGAGCAGCTGCCACGCACCGGCAGCTATTTCACCAAGGAACTCGATGTCGTGCGCACCTCGCTCATCATCGTGCGCGACCGTGACGGTGCGATCAACGCGTTCCACAATGTGTGCCGCCATCGCGGCAACAAACTCGTCTGGAACGAATTCCCCAAGGAGGAGACCTCGGGGGTCTGCCGTCAGTTCACCTGCAAGTATCACGGCTGGCGCTACGGTCTCGACGGCTCGCTCGGTTTCGTCCAGCAGGAAGGCGAGTTCTTCGACCTCGACAAGTCGGAACTGGGACTGGCCCCGGTGCATTGCGATGTGTGGGCCGGGTTCATCTTCGTCAATCTCGACACCACACCCCGACAGAGCCTGCGGGAATTCCTCGGCCCGATGATCACCGATCTGGACGGCTACCCGTTCGACAAGATGACCGAATGGTATGAGTTCAAGGCCGACAACCAGAGCAACTGGAAATTATTCGCCGACGCGTTCCAGGAGTACTACCACGTTCCGGGGTTGCATTCCCAGCAGATCCCCAGCGCGGTACGTACGCCGGGCAAAGGCTTCGAATGCGCGCATTTCCAGCTCGACGGCCCGCATCGGATGGTCTCCACCGGCGGTGCGCGACGCTGGACGTTGCCGGCGGAGTTCATGTATCCGATCGAACGCCTCACCCGCAGCGGATTGGTCGGCCCGTGGGAGTCCCCCGAGCTGGGCGAGCCACCGAAAGGCTTGAATCCGGGGCGGGTCGAGCCGTGGGGCATCGACAACTTCCAGATCTTTCCCAATATCGAGATCCTCATCTACCGCGGCTGGTATCTGCTCTACCGCTATTGGCCCACCTCCTACAACACCCACCGATTCGAGGGAATGCTGTGCTTCCAGCCCGCACGGACGGTCCGTGAACGGGTCGAGCACGAGGTCGCCTCGGTGGTTTTCAAGGAGTTCGCCCTCCAGGACGCCGGGATGCTCACCGGCACCCAGACCGCGCTGGAGTCGGCCTACCGCACCGCCGGGATGACCCATTTCCCGGTCAACGATCAGGAAATCCTTGTGCGCCATTTCCACAAGGTCGTCGCCGACTGGGTCGACGAGTACCGCACCGAACTCGCCGGAGCAGACCACCGATGACATCGACCATGCTGCCGCCCGCCTTCGCCGACCTCGAGCGGTTCGCCGCCACATGGTGTCTGGCCACCGAATCCGAACGCTATGCCCGCCGCCTGGCCAGTCCGATGCAGGAGCTGATCGACTTCTACGACGCGTGCTTTCCGCGGGTCGAGGACGCCCTGTCCTATTGCGACAAATACCAGCTCGACGAATTGCCCGAGGACGCCGTTCACCTTCTGCACCTGGTGTATTCGCTGATCATGGTCGCGATGGCGGTGGAGATCTTCCAGCAACCCAAGCCCGTCGACAGCGCCGACGCCGAACTCGAACGCGTCGCGGCCCCCTGGCCGTGAGACCCGAAGGAATCCCACCATGACGATCACCATCGAGAAACTCGGCCGCGCCGTCGGCGCCGAAGTCGTCGGCGTACGACGAGAGCAGTTGCTCGCCGATCGCGATGTCGCCGACACCGTGATGCAGGCCCTCGAGGAAAACGGAGTGCTGGTCTTTCGCGGTCTGCACCTCGACCCCGAGACCCAGGTCGCGTTCTGCCGCCTGCTCGGGCAGGTGGACACCTCGCCGGGCCATCATCCGGTACCCGGCATCTACCGGGTCAGCCTCGACACCGCCAAGAACTCCTCGGCGAGCTATCTGCGCGCCACCTTCGACTGGCACATCGACGGCTGCACCCCCGAGGACGACGCCTACCCGCAGATGGCGACGGTCCTCACCGCCAAAGCGGTGGCCACCAGTGGCGGCGAGACCGAATTCGCCAGCGCGTACAAGGCTTTCGACGATCTCAGCGCCGAAGAACAGACCTCGCTGCGGTCGTTGCGCGTGGTCCATTCGCTCGAGGCGTCCCAGCGCGGCGTCACCGCGGAGCCGACACCGGAGCAACTGGCGGCCTGGCGCAAACGCCCGACCAAAGTGCATCCCCTGATCTGGACGCACAAGTCCGGCCGCCGTTCGCTGGTGCTCGGCGCCTCGACCGACCACGTTGTCGGCATGCCCGTCGAGGAAGGCCGGGCCCTGCTCGACAGCCTGCTGCGGCGGTGCACCACCCCGGATCGCGTCTACCGCCACACCTGGTCGGTCGGCGACACGGTGATCTGGGACAACCGCGGTGTCATCCACCGCGCCGCACCGTATCCGGCGGGCTCGCCACGAGAAATGCTGCGCACCACGGTGCTCGGTGAAGAACCGATCGAATAGGAACTCATCATGCCTCGTTGGCCCAAGCCCGCCGAAGGTAGCTGGACTCAGCACTACCCCGAACTCGGCACCGAACCGATGTCCTACGAAGATTCGATCTCGCCGGAGTTCTTCGAACTCGAGCGCGCCGCGATCTTCAAACGCGCCTGGCTCAATGTCGGGCGGATCGAACAACTGCCCCGCACCGGCAGCTATTTCACCAGGGAGATCCACGCCGCGCACACCTCGCTCATCCTGGTCCGCGATCGCGACGGCGGGGTGAACGCCTTCCACAACATCTGCCGGCATCGGGGAAACAAGCTGGTGTGGAACGAATTCCCGCGCGAGGAGACAGCGGGCACGTGCCGCCAGTTCACCTGTAAATACCACGGCTGGCGCTACGGGCTCGACGGATCGCTGACCTTCGTGCAGCAGGAGAGCGAATTCTTCGACCTCGACAAGAACGCCCTCGGGCTCGCGCGGGTGCACTGTGAGGTGTGGTCGGGATTCATCTTCGTCAACCTGGCCGCCGAGCCACGTCAGACGTTGCGGGAATTCCTCGGCCCGATGGTGACCGGCCTGGAGGGTTATCCCTTCGACAAGCTGACCGAACGCTATTCCTACCGGGCCGAGGTCGGCGCCAACTGGAAGCTCTATCTCGACGCGTTCCAGGAGTTCTATCACGCACCGGTGCTGCACGGGAAACAGACGCCGGACAATTTCTCCGTTGCCGCGCAGCAGGCCGGATTCGAGGCGCCGCACTACCAGCTCGACGGACCGCATCGCCTGGTCAGCACGTCCGGGGTCGTCACCTGGGAGCTCGATCCGACGATGCGCAAGCCGATGGAAGACATCACCCGCAGTGGCCTGTTCGGCCCCTGGGATGTCCCCGATCTCGGTCCGATGCCTGCCGGGCTCAACCCCGCCGGCTGCGAACCGTGGGGGCTCGATTCGTTCCAGTTGTGGCCGAATTTCACCATTCTGCTCTGGTCGGCGGGCTGGTATCTGACCTATCAGTACTGGCCGACCTCGCACAACACCCACATCTTCGAGGGCAACCTGTATTTCACGCCCGCGCGCACACCTCGCGACCGGGTCGCGCACGAAATGGCGGCCGTCACCTTCAAAGAGTATGGGCTGCAAGATTCTTCGACGCTCGAGGCGACGCAGATCATGCTCGAATCCCGTGCGGTCACCACTTTCCAGCTCAACGACCAGGAAATCCTGCTGCGGCACCTGCACAAGGTCGCCGCCGACTGGGTCGGCGACTACCAGCGCGAACGCGCGGAGGTCAACCGATGAACCGAAACCTCTTGCCTCCCGAATTCGCCGATCTCGAGGAATTCGCCGCGGTGTGGTGTCTGGCGAGCGAACCCGAACGCTACGAACAGCGCCTGAATTCGACGGTCGCCGAGATGCAGCGGTTCTACGACGCGATCACCGCGCGCGCCGAGGACGCGCTCACCTATTGCGACAAGTTCGCGATCGACGAGCTGCCCGAGGACGCGAAGAACCTGATGTATCTGCTGTATTCGATGATTCAAGTGTCCTTTCCCGTGGAGGTGTGGCACCAGCCGCGCATTCCCGACACCGGGGTGGCGTCGTTGCCGTGCGTCATCGAGCCGAGCCTATGAGCGGGCAGGTCGTGCTGCGCGCCGCGGCGTGGGTCGAGGTCGAGACCGGGCAGCGGCACACCCCGGCGGTGGTCGTCGTCGACGGCAACCTGATCGCGGCGATCGACCCGGCCGAGGTGCCCGCGGGTGCCCGGGTGATCGACCTGGGTGAGCTCACACTGTTGCCCGGGTTGATGGACATGGAGGTCAACCTGCTCATCGGCGGGCCCGATACTCCCTCGGGATTGCCGAACCCGATGCACGGGGTGCAGGACGATCCGGTGTACCGGACTCTGCGCGCCTCGGTGAACGCCCGCGTCACCCTGCACGCCGGTTTCACAACCGTCCGCAATCTCGGACTGATGGTGAAAACCGGGGGCTACCTGCTCGATGCCGATCTGCACCGCGCGATCGAACAGGGCTGGCTCGACGGCCCACGCATCGTTGCCGCCGGGCACGCGATCACCCCGACCGGTGGTCATCTCGACCCGACCATGTTCCAGCGCCTTGCCCCCCACATCATGCCGGTGACAGTCGAGGAAGGCCGAGCCAACGGCGTGCCTCAGGTTCGTGAATCCGTGCGCTACCAGATCAAATACGGCGCCGAAGTCATCAAGATCTCGGCCTCGGGCGGGGTGATGTCGCACGGCACCGTCGCTGGTGCCCAGCAGTACTCCGACGAGGAACTGGCCGCGATCGTCGACGAAGCACACCGCGCCGGGGTGCGGGTCGCCGCGCACGCCCACGGCGACGCAGGCATCCGCGCCTGCCTGCGCGCCGGGGTCGACTGCATCGAACACGGTTCCCTGGCCGAGGACGACACCATCGCCCAGATGGTCGAACAGGGTACGTACTTGGTCCCGACGAGCTACCTCTCCGAAGGGCTCGACGTCTCCAAAGCCGCACCGGCGCTACAGAAGAAGGCGGCCGAAGTGTTCCCCCGGGCCAGGGAAACGCTGCGCAAGGCCATCCGCGCCGGGGTCAAGATCGCCTGTGGCACCGACGCCCCCGCTGTCCCGCACGGCAGCAACGCCAAAGAACTGTGGGCGCTGGTCGACCGCGGCATGACGCCTGCCCAGGCGCTGCGTGCGGCCACGATCACCAGTGCCGAACTGATCGGCGTGGACGATCGCGGACGCTTGGCGCCGGGTCTGCTCGCCGACATCATCGCCGTGCCGGGTGATCCGACCCGCGACATCACGACCCTCGACGACGTGCGGTTCGTGATGAAGGACGGTCGCGTCCACAAGTCGCCGTAGTCGACGAAAACCGCTCACCCCCACAGAGATCCGAGGTAGCAATGTCGCCACGTCAGCAGCTCTACATCGGCGGCGAATGGGTCGACTCCACAGGCGGTGAGACGATCGAGGTGATCTCACCGCACACCGAACAGGTCATCGCCCGGGTCGCCGCACCGACCCACGCCGACATCGACCGGGCCGTCGCGGACGCGCGCGCCGCCTTCGACACCGGACCGTGGCCACACACCGACCCGCGGGAGCGGGTGGCGATCATGCGCACGCTCGCCGACCACTACAACGCGCGCGAAGACGAACTGGCACAACTGATCACCGCCGAGATGGGGGCGCCGATCACCTTCGCGCGCTCGGCACACGCCAAGCTGCCCGGCGTCTTGATGCGCGCGTTCGCCGACACCGCCGTCGGATTCCTCTGGGAACAGACCAGGGCAGGGTTCCTCGGGGGCGAGGTCGTCGTCCGCCACGAACCGGTCGGCGTGGTCGCCGCGATCGTGCCCTGGAACATGCCGATGTTCCTGACGGTCGCCAAGCTGATCCCGGCGCTGCTCGCCGGCTGCACGGTGGTGCTCAAGCCGTCGCCGGAAACACCACTGGACGCCCACCACATGGCCGAACTGCTCGATACGGTCGGCGTGCCACCCGGGGTGGTCAGCATCCTGCCCGGCGGGCGCGAGGTCGGCCGGTACCTGGTCGCGCATCCAGGGGTCGACAAGGTCTCGTTCACCGGTTCCACCGCGGCGGGCAGGCAGGTGGCGCAGGTCTGCGGCGCTGCGCTGCGCCGGGTCAGCCTCGAACTCGGCGGCAAGTCCGCCGCGCTCGTGCTCGACGATGCCGATCCCGACGCCGTCGCCACCGGCATGATGGTCGCCGGGCTGATGAACGGCGGCCAGGCCTGCGTCGCCCAGACCCGGGTCCTGGTCCCCCGGCGCCGCAGGCACGAATTCGCCGACGCGATCGCGAACGCGATCGAAAAGCTCACCGTGGGAGACCCTTTCGACCCGGCGACCCGCGTCGGCCCGCTCGTCTCCCACCACCAGCAGCAGCGGGTGCGCGAATACATCGAGCTGGGACGGCGCGAAGGAGCCCGGCTGCTTCTCGGCGGCACCGACCTGCCCGAGGGCGTCGCACGCGGCTGGTACGTCCGGCCGACGCTGTTCACCGACGTGGACAACACCATGCGCATCGCACAGGAAGAGATCTTCGGCCCTGTCCTGAGTGTCATCGCCTACACCGACGACGAGCACGCCGTGTGTCTGGCCAACGACAGCGAGTACGGGCTCTCCGGCTCGGTGTGGTCTCCCGACCTCGAACGCGCCACCGCGATCGCCCGCCGGATACGCACCGGCACCGTCGGGATCAACGAGCCGTACAGCATGGATCCCGTCGCACCGTTCGGCGGCGTCAAGAACAGTGGTATCGGCCGCGAATTCGGTGTCGAGGGCCTCGCCGGCTACCTCGATCCCGTCTCGCTCTCGCTGCGCCCCGCGGCAGGTCGACCGAACGAAGCACCCGGCACATGATCGGCCGGGCGGGCCGATCAGGGCAGCTTGATCGCCGACATGTACATCTCGAGCATCGGCCCGTACAGGTCGACGCCGTCGACCTCGGTGCCGAGCACCACCGTCGGTGTGGTGTGGATGAGTATGCGCGCCAACGTCAGTGGCGGAACCAGCGAGGTCGCCCCCAGCCGCTCGAGATTCTCGACGATGAACCGTCCGAGGACTTCCACTGTCTCTTCGCGCCGGGCCTCGACCCGTTCCCGGATCTCGGGATTGCGCAGCAGATACAACGTGAATTCCATCCCGAGCGCGGCGTGCTGGGTGCCACGCTCGCCGCCGAGCCTGCGCCACAATTCGCCGACCCGGTCCAGTTCCCGCGCCCCCATACTCGACGCCGCCGTCAGCACCTCGGTGAAGGTGTCGAAGTACCGCTGCATGTATCGGTCGTTCACCTCAAGGAAGAGCTCTTCCTTGGTGGCGAAATGCTTGTAGATCGCACCCTTGGTGTAACCGGCGGCATGGGCGATGTCGTCGAGCGTCGCTGCCGCGAAACCCTTTTCGGCGAAAACCTCCTGGGCGGCATCCAGGAGCAAGCCCCTGGTGTGTTCGAGTCTGCGCTCCCTGGTCCAACGCTCAGCCATATCGGCGAGTATTCCACGAATCTCAGAAACCCACTGGTATCTCAGATTCTCACTGGTATATTTCTGGGTGTACGAATACTTCAGGAGGGTGACCGATGACTCCCCCATCGACTACCGCGGCCATCGCCGATCTCATTCCGATTCCCGAGCGCGAAGCAGCTCGTCGGACCACACCGATTCACCAAGGAGGTGCGCTGTGAGCGGACCATCGGAGCCGAACAAGGGAACAACGATCACCGAGCCGGTGGGCAACCTCGCGGGCCTCGGCGCGAAAGTTCAATCGACCAGCAAAGCTGTCAAGATCTGGGCCACCCTCGGTGGTCTCATTCTCGCGCTCCAGATATATGTCTGGCTGCGCTGGATCACCGGGCCGAATTTCGAACGCGTACCCACCGGCCCCAGCGATCCGCCCACCTTCATGAAGGTGATCCTCACCGTCTGGACCGGCGTGATCCTGCTCGGCCTGCCGGTCGGCATCTATTTCTTCATCATCCGGCCCTGGCGGCGGGAACGCCGGATCACGCTCGACGGCATGCTGCTGGTGGCCTGCGGGCTGATGTTCTTCCAGGACCCGTTGCTGAACTACTTCAATACCTGGAGTACCTACAACACCTGGATGTTCAATATGGGCTCCTGGGTGCAGGATGTTCCGGGCTGGCAATCCTATGGTGAGCCGGGCGCCATGATGGCCGAGCCGATCCTGATGAACGCTCCCGGTTACTCCTACGGCGTCCTGCTGTGCACGATTCTCGGCTGCTGGGTGATGCGCAAGACCAAACAGCGGTTTCCGAATATAAACAATATGGGACTGATCGGGGTACTGATCGTCTGGACATTCTTCTTCGATCTCGTCATCGAAGGTCTGTTCCTGATGCCGATGGGACTCTTCACCTATCCGGGCGCGCTGCAGGACTGGTCGATCAACGCCGGCACCTATTACCAATGGCCACTGTACGAAGGACTCATGTGGGGCGGGGTCCAGGCCGGTCTCTGCGCACTGCGCTATTTCACCGACGACCGCGGCCGGACTTTCGTCGAACGTGGCCTGGATCAGATTCAGGGCGGCTTCGTGAAACAGCAGTTCACCCGTTTCCTGGCGATTTTCGCGGCGGTGAGCACCTTCTTCTTCGTGTGCTACAACGTTCCGGCCCAGTTCTTCGCCCTGCACACCGATCCGTGGCCCGAGGATATCCAGAAGCGCTCGTATTTCAATATGGGTATCTGTGGTGAGGGCACCGATCGGCTGTGCCCGCATCCGGATCTGCCGGTCCCGTTCCGCCACAGCGGCTACATCGATTCCAACGGGCGGCTTGTCCTGCCCGAGGGTGCCGAATTGCCGAAGATCGTTCCCTTCGCCGACACCGACAAAGGAAATTGAGATGACGAGTCGATCCAGCGCTGTGCTCGACGTGCCGCACACGCCGTTCTACCGGCCGATCGGTGACGAAGTCGAGGTGTTCCGCGCGGCGGCCGCGGGCGGGCTGCCACTGCTGCTCAAGGGCCCCACCGGATGTGGCAAGACCCGGTTCGTGGAGACCATGGCCGCCGAGCTCGGCCGGGAACTGATCACCGTGGCCGGCCACGAGGACATGACCTCGGCGGATCTGGTCGGCCGGTTCCTGCTCAAAGGCGGCGAAACCGTCTGGGTGGACGGTCCGCTGACGCGGGCCGTGCGGGCCGGTGCCATCTTCTATCTGGACGAGGTCGTCGAAGCGCGCCAGGACACCACGGTGGTGATCCATCCGCTCGCCGATCACCGCCGCGAACTCCCGGTCGACCGGCTCGGCGTCACCTTGCCCGCCGCACCCGGCTTCCAGCTGGTGATCTCCTACAACCCGGGTTACCAGAGCGTTCTCAAGAACCTCAAGGAGTCGACCCGTCAGCGGTTCGTCGCCATCGAACTCGGCTTCCCGCCGCCCGAGATCGAGCGCGAGGTGGTCGCGCACGAAGCGGGGGTCGACGCCGAGACCGCGCGGACGCTGGTCGCGCTCGGCGGCGCCATCCGCAACCTGGCCAACTCGCCGCTGCGCGAGGTGTCTTCGACCCGGATGCTGATTCTGGCCGGCGGTCTCGTCGCCGGTGGGCTGAACCTGCGCAGCGCCGTGCAATCGGCCGTGGTGCAGGCCCTGACCGACGACGCCGATATCGTGCGGGCGCTCGGCGAACTCGTCGACGCGGTCGTGCCACGATCATGACCGGCGACGAACCCGACGGGGTCGGCAGGTTCCGGCTCCTGGCCACCTACATCGCCGGCAGCTCTGTGGATCTCGCAGAGCTGCCGGCGGGCCAGGCCTCTTACACGAACGGTCGGCTGATCTTCGTTTCCGGTACCGATCAACGCCGGGAAATGCTGGTGCAGAGCGCCTTGCTCGGGGCAGGGAGTCTGGAACCGGCCCTGGTGAAGTCGCTGCGGGGGCGGCCCACGACGGCACGCCGATATCTGGCTCTGGAAGGGCGACGCGCACTCGCCGAACTCGCCGAGCGGCTGCCGCTCGCGGCAACCCTCGGCCTCGACCAGCAGCCGCACACCACCTCGGCCGCGCAATCCCTCGCGGTCGCCAAGAGCAAGACCGCGGTCGCCGATCCCCCGGACTGGTTCGGCACCATCAAACCCTCCCAGCTGCTGTCGGCCGAGCCCGGACCCGGCGCGCGGGCAACCGATCGCGAGCTGCACCTGGAATTCGATCTCAGCGACATCCCCGAGGCCGATGACGAGGTGGCCGATTCCGTCGAGAAGTCCGATGAGAGCAAGATCCTGAAGCTGTTCGAGAATCCGCTCTTCAGCGGCAAGTCGGTGATGGACTTCTTCCGCAAGACCATGGGCAACTCCCGCTCGGACGGGGATGGGCAGGCGGGCGCTGAGGCGCCGGTCAGCGCGGTGCGCCGCGCCCGGATGGTCGGGCCGAACGCCCGGCCGCTGCCGACCCGGATCAGATTCACCGACGCCGACAGGCCGGGCGCGGCCGCGGGTATCGGCGGTGCCCTGCATCCGGAGTGGGATGTTTTCAACGACCGGTACAAGGCCGATTGGTGTCGCGTGGTCGACTTCCCGCTCACGGTCGCCGCCGATATCTCGGCCGCGCGGGTGCCGCACGACGATGTGCTCCGGCGCAGGCTCGCGCGGGTCGGCCTCGGCCCGAAGGTGTTGCGCGGCAGGCCCGACGGGGACGAGCTCGATCTCGAGGCGCTCATCGATCTGTTCGTGGACCTGCGGTCGGGATATTCGCGACCGGAGAACGTGTACCTGGAACATCGCAAGCTCGAACGCAATCTCGGCGTGCTGATCCTGGTCGACGCATCCGGCTCGGCGACCGATGCCGACCCCGACGGACTGTCGGTGCACGAGCATCAGCGACGCGCGGCGGCCACCCTGGCCGTCACGCTCGAAGAGCTCGGCGATCGGGTGGCGGTGTACGCCTTCCGGTCCGAGGGCCGCCACGCGGTGCAGCTGCCCGCGATCAAGACCTTCGACCAGCGCTTCGGCGCCGTCGGCCGGGCCAGGCTCACTCAGCTCCAACCCTCGAACTACACCCGGCTGGGAGCAGGCATCCGCGGTGCGGGCGACATTCTCAAAAATGAAGCGGGAACCCAGAACCGGCTGTTGATCGTGCTGTCGGACGGCTGCCCCTACGACGACGGTTACGAAGGCCGCTACGCCGAAGCCGATGCCGCCAAGGCGCTCGAGGAACTGCGCGCCGACGGCGTCGCCTGCCTGTGCCTGTCCATCGGCGCCACCACCTCCGCCGACGCCTTGCAGCGCGTCTTCGGTACTGCGGGTCACGCCGACGCCGCGACGCTGAGCGAATTGAGTCCCCGCATGGACGAACTGTTCCTCGCCTCACTGCGGGAACTGGCCGCACCCACACCGCGGTAGCACGACGTAGCCACCGGAAAGAGAAGGCTCGCAATGGAATCCAGTGAATCGGCGGTCGCCGAGATCAAGGACTGGTCGAAGGGGTACACCCGTCGCCATCCCGTCGCCTCGCTGCGGACCGTCGGGCGGCAGGTCGAACTCGGCCGCCACGCCTTCCGTTTCCTCGTCACCGACATCGCCACCCGACGTTTCCCGTTCACCGAATTCGTCGGGCAGGCGGTGTTCATGGTGAAGACCTCCCTACTGCCGACGGTCGCCGTGGCGTTGCCGATCAGCGCAACACTGTCCATCCAATTCGGTTTGCTCGCCGGGCAAGTGGGTGCCACGGCGCTGGCCGGTGCCGCGAGCGGGCTGGCTGTGATCCGCCAGTCGGCGCCCCTGGTGACGGCGATCCTGCTGGCGGCGGCGGTCGGTTCGGCACTGTGCGCCGATCTGGGGTCGCGCAAGATCCGCGAGGAGATCGACGCGATGGAAGTGATGGGTGTTTCGGTACTGCGCAGGCTGGTGGTACCTCGGCTGGCCGCCGGAATCCTCATCGCCATGGCACTCACCGCGGTCAGCTGCTTCGTCGGATTCCTCGCCGGCTATCTGTTCAATGTCTATGTCCAGGACGGCACACCGGGCAGCTATCTGGAGACGTTCTCCTCTTTCGCGACCGCGGGTGATCTGTACCTGGCGATGGTCAAGGCCGCGGTATTCGGGATGATCGTCGTCGTCATCGCCTGCGAGAAGGGCCTCAACACCAAGGGCGGGCCCGGTGGCGTGGCGAACTCGGTGAATGCCGCGGTGGTGGCTTCCATCGTGGTGCTGATGGTGGTCAACCTCGGATTCACCCAGCTCTACACCATGTTGTTCCCGAGGACGACACTGTAATGGCCAGCGTCTACCGTCCCCCGGTGCTTCGTGCCGTACTCACCGTCACGAGCGGACCGTGGCGCGGAGTCATCCTGCTGGGGCACATGTTCACCTTCTTCGTGCGCGCCGTGGTCTCGATACCGATCGCGCTGCGGCAGTACAGCCGCGAATCGCTGCGGATCCTCTCGGATGTGACCTGGGGCAACGGCTCACTCATCGTCGGCGGTGGCACCGCGGGCGTGATGATCATCCTCGGCGCCGCCGCGGGCGGCATCGTCGGCATCGAGGGATTCAACGCATTGAAGCTGCTCGGCATGGAGCCCGCGACCGGGATGATCGCCGCGACGGCGGCGACCCGCGAATTGGCCCCGATCATGGCCTCGATCGCCTTCGCCGCGCAGGCGGGCTGCCGGTTCACCGCCCAACTGGGCGCCATGCGGATCGCGGAGGAAATCGATGCTCTCGACGCGATCGCCATCCGCCCCGTGCCGTTCCTCGTCTCGACCCGCCTGATCGCCTCGATCGTGGCGGTGATCCCGTTGTTCCTGGCCGCGCTGGCCGCGGACTACCTCGCCGTCGAACTGTTCGTCGGCCTGGTCGGCGGCCAATCGTTCGGCACCTACGCCCACTATTTCGACCTCGTGCTCAGCGGCACCGATGTCGTGTACTCACTGCTGAAGGCGATCGTGTTCGTCATCATCACCACCACGATCCAGTGCTACTTCGGCTATTACGCACGGGGTGGTCCGCAGGGCGTCGGGGTCGCGGCGGGCCGGGCGATGCGCGCGAGCATCACCGTGATGATCTCGGTGAATCTGCTGATGACGTTGGCGCTGTGGGGTTTCGACGCCAGTTCCAGGATCAGCGGGTAGCCATGTCGATTGTGTTCGAATCCGACGACAGGCATCTGAGCAATGCCGGACTGTTCGTGCGCGGTGTCGCCGCGCTGGCCGTCGTCGTCGCCACCGTCGCGGCAATGATCGCCAGGTCCGAGGGTGCGTTCGCCGAGACGGTTCAGGTCACCGCGCTACTGGTCGATGTCGGCGACGGCCTGCCGAAACGCTCCGATGTCAAATACCGTGGCGTGCTGGTCGGCACCGTGCGGGAGGTGGTCCCCGCCGATGGTGGCCACCCGAATCAGGTGCGCCTCGAACTGATCCCCGAGCACGCGGTGGGTATCCCGGCGACGGTGACCGCACGAGTCGTGCCGAGCAATGTGTTCGCGGTGCCGTCGATCCA
This sequence comes from Nocardia sp. NPDC050378, assembly GCF_040655675.1. NCBI lineage: Bacteria > Bacillati > Actinomycetota > Actinomycetes > Mycobacteriales > Nocardiaceae > Nocardia > Nocardia sp. NPDC050378. Next base: position 156,545 of record NZ_JBFAKI010000006.1, on the reverse strand, counting down.
GCTCATCGACAACGGCCCCGGTGCCGCACTGGCCGACGGGGCGACGATTCCGGAGGACAACAGCCGGGCCGGTGTCCAGCTGCAGACCTCGCTCACCGCGTTGAGCCGCATCGCCGACGCGGTGGGGCGGCCCGATTCCGATCCGACCGTCGGAATCCTGGAAACGGTCGAGCGCGCGACCCGGGGCCGCGGCTCCGATGCGCTGGCGGCGGCCACCCAGCTCGAGCGCATCGTGCGGGCCTATCGCGCGGAGATGACCGGCCAGGACGAGACCGCCTCCTTGCTCACCGGCTTGTCCGAGGCGGTGCACGGACTCCAGGAATCCGCCCCTGATTTGCTGTCCGCACTGCACGACGCGGTCGGGCCGATGCGCAGCGTCGCCGAGCAACGACAGCGCTTGACCGAACTGCTCACCGGCGCCATCACCACCACCGAATCGGTCGGCACCGCGCTGACCAACCGGACCGACACCATCATCGACCTCAATTCCCGGCTGGGTCCGGTCCTGCACGTCTTCGCCGCGGGCAGCGGCAACTTCGTCCAGATGACCACGTCACAGACCCGGATCGCGCACGTGTTCGTCCACGACTTCTGGCACCCGGAAACACAAAGCGGTACCGCGAAGGTGATCGTCGAACTCACCCCGCACAAGCAGTACACCAGCACCGACTGCCCCCGATACGGCGAACTCGCCGGCGCCAGCTGTGCCACCGGGCCCGCCGCGGGCCCACCGGTCATCGGTGCCGCCGACCAACCGGTGACCATGCTCGACCGGCGCGCGGTCCTGGCCGAAACCCTCGGTGTGGCACCGGAAGCCGTCGATCTCGCCGACCTGCTCGGCCTGAATGCACCCGCCCCATCAGCTGCCGGAGGACCTCGGTGAAACACAGACGTGACCTCGCCGGACTGACCGCATTCCTGCTCGTCGCCGCCCTGCTGACCTGGATGGTCCGGGTGACCCTGCAACGCGACGTCACCGGCGACACACACTCGTATTCCGCTGTGTTCAGCGATGTCTCGGGCCTGCGGGTCGGTGACGACGTCCGGGTCGCCGGGGTCCAGGTGGGCCGGGTCGACTCGATCGATATCCACGGCCCGAATGCCCTTGTCGGCTTCCGGCTCCAACGAGACCAGCCGGTCTACGGCAACACCATCGCCTCGGTGATCTATCAGAATCTGATCGGGCAGCGCTACCTCGGGCTGAGCCGGGCCGTCACCGGCGACCCCGCCCCGCTGGCACCCGGCACGCAGATCCCGCTCGAGCGCACCGAACCGTCTTTCGACCTGTCCGGGCTGCTCAACGGATTCCAGCCGTTGTTCAGCACCCTCGACCCCGACGACGTCGACAATCTGACCGCAGCGCTGATCCGGGCACTGCAGGGCGACGACGGCGCGCTCGCCGCACTCATCACCGAGACCGCGACCCTCGTCCAGTCGTTCGCGGGGCCCGACCAGATCCTCGGCACGCTGATCGACAACCTCTCGGTGGTGATGACCACGCTCGCGGGGCAGAGCGCCGGGATCCAGACCACACTGTCGCAGACCCGCAAGATCTTCGACGCACTCGACGCCCGTCGCGACACGCTCTTGGATCAGACTGCCAAGATATCCACCGTCGTCGCCGACGCGGCAGCCGTGATCGACGGAGCCGGCCCGTCGCTGACCGAATTCATGAACCGTGAACCCGGCTTCGCCCGCCACTTCGTCGACGGGAAGGACCGTTTCGCGTTCCTCGGTTTCAACCTTCCGCTGCTGTTCCAGTCCATGATCCGGGCCACGGACGCGGGTGCGTTCGTCAACGCCTATGTGTGCGACATCGGGTTCAGCATCATTCCGGGCATCGATCCGGTGATCTCACAGGTTCTGAGCGCCGCCTCCCCGACCGGTCGTCCTCAGCACTCCGCGATCTGCAGGTAGGACCATCATGACCAAGCCACCGAGCGCTCTCGCCCGACTGCTCCCGCGTGTGGGCTCCAGCGCGATCGCCACCGACAGATCGCTGCGCACCGGCCTCGTCGCCGTGCTCACCATGACGCTGGTGCTGCTCGTGCTGGTCGTGGTGAACTCGATGCACCTGGGCACCCGAACCGTTCGGGCCGATTTCGTCCAAGCCGCCGGGATCGCCGCCGGTGACCCCGTGACCTGGGCGGGCATTCCGGTGGGCACGGTGACCGCTACCCGGCTGGCCGGTGAGCACGTCGAAGTGACCCTGCGGGTCGAGAACACGGTCGATCTCGGCGCCGACACCGCGGCCGCGATCAAACTCACCACGCTGCTCGGCTCGCGCTATGTCGAACTGCGCTCGAACGGCGACGGACAACTTCCCGGCAATCGTATTCCGTTGTCGCAGACCAGCGTTCCCTACGACCTGGAAACCGCGCTGCAGGACGCCACCACCACCTTCGACCAACTCGACGCCGACCGGATCGCCGAATCGATGACCGCACTGTCGCGCGGGCTCGACGGCGTTCCGTCGCTGGTCCCCGGCGTCCTGCGCGACATCCGGTCGCTGTCGAATGTCATCGCGACCCGGCGCGAACAGATCGGCACCCTGCTCACCAGCACCGACCAGGTCAGCACGGTCATCCGTAGTCAGCAGGCCGAACTGGGCTCGGTCGTCGACCGAGGCGGCGCGGTGTTACGCCAGATCCTCGCTCGCCAGGACGCGCTGCGCCGGCTACTCGACGCGACGACCACCCTGGTCCGGCGTCTGGAACCCCTGGTGGTCGGCGAGCACGCCGAGATCGAACAACTACTCACCGACCTGCGCGACATGACCGCGATGATGGCCCGCAACGACGAACTGCTGCGCAGCATCCTGCACATCCTCCCGGTGCCGTGGCGCATGTTCGCCAATGCCACCGGCACCGGGGCCGAACTCAACGCCAACGCCCCCGACGGCGCGTTCGTCGACTCGTGGATGTGCGCGCTGAGTGCGCTCGCCGTCGAGGCGGGCCGCTCCCCCTACCTCCAGGACTGCCGATGAGAGCACTGCTGTCGCCCCTGAAACTACTCGCGCTCACCCTGCTCGCCGCCTGCCTCACCGGATGTTCACCGGGATCCGGCGCCGAAACCTTCACCCTCACCGCCGAATTCGCGAACGCCAACGGCCTCTACGAGGGCAACCCGGTCTCAGTGCTCGGCATGCGAGTGGGCCGTATCGTCCGGATCGAGGCGCGCGGCACCGAGGTCGCCGTCGAGATGCGCATCGACAGCTCGATCCGACTGCCCGCCGACGTGCGGGCGGTGACGATCTCGGACTCGTTGCTCACCGACCGACACGTCGAACTCACCCCGGTCTATCGCGGTGGCCCCACCCTGCCCGCGGGAGCGGTACTCGACATGGCGCACACGAAATCCCCGGTCGAATTCGACGCGCTGCTTTCCATGGCACAGAAGCTGTCCGAGTCGCTGGGTGGCGACGGAAGCGGAGCGGGCCCGGTCGCCGACCTGATCGATCTCGGTGCCGCCACGACCGATGGCAACGGCGACGACATGCGCGCCGCGCTCGGCGAACTGTCCCGCGCACTGCAACTGGACACTGACAACGGCGCCGCGACCCGCAACGCGATCACCACGGTCGTCACCAATCTCGACGAGCTGACCGCGGCCGCGGCTCGCAACGACACGACGCTGCGCGAATTCGGCAGTGCCGTGGCGCAACTCAGCGATTTCCTGGCCGACCAGCAGCTGGGAACCGGCACGACCGGTGCCGCGCTGAACCGGATCATCGGTCAGGTCGCCGAGCTGCTGCGCCGCCACCAGGGCACCATTTCCGGTCTCACCACCGATGCCGCCACCGTGACCGGCTCGCTGGCCGCCTACGACTACAACCTGGCTCAGTTCCTCGATGTGTTCCCGATGGTCGTCGACAACGCCTACAACTCTGTCGACCAGAACGTGCGCGCCCTGCGCGCCGGGGTGGACGTCAACCGGTTGCTGCTCGACGGCCAGATGGTCAAGGAGGTCTGCAATCTGCTGCAGTTGCACAACCTCGGCTGCGCCACCGGAACGATGCGGGACATGGGACCGGATTTCGGGATCACCGCCATCCTGGCGGGAATAGCGGAGAAGAGCGGCCGATGATGCGACGAATCACGAAGGCGGCGCTCGCGACCACGCTCACGGTGTGCGTCGCCGGATGTGCCACCGGACTCGACCAGCTGCCGCTGCCCGCACCGGGTCTCGGCGGCGACACCTACACACTCACAGCGACATTCGCCAATGCGCTCAACCTCCCGACCAAGGCGAAGGTGACGCTCAACGGCGCCGACATCGGTCAGGTCGAGTCCATGACCGCCCGCGACTACACCGCCGTGGTGACCCTGCGCATCACCGCGGCCGTGCGTCTCCCCGCGGGAACGACGGCCGAGCTGCGCTCGGCGACGCCGATGGGCGATGTGTTCGTCGCGATGAAGCCGCCACCGATCGTCGAGCCGGGCACCCCCGCCCTCACCGACGGCAGCGCGATCGCCTTGGAATCGACGTCGGCGGCCTCGACTATCGAGGAAATGCTCACCCGCGCATCGCTTCTCGTCAACGGTGGCACTATCCAGTACCTCACCACGGTGGTCTCGGCGCTCAGCGAATACGTTGGTGGGCGCGGCGACCGGCTCGCCGCGCTGCTCGACGAGACAAGATCGCTACTCGGCAGCCTCGGCGACCGCACCGACCAGATCAACGGCGTCCTGCATGCCACCGCCGACCTCAGCGAGACTGTCGCCGCCGAGCAGGCCACGCTGCACGATGCGGTCGCCGCCGCGGGCCCGGCCGTCGAGGTGCTCGCCGAGAACACCGATTCGCTGGTCACCCTGGTCGATCGCGTCCACACCATCGCCACCCAGCTCGCCCGATTCCCGAGTGTGCAGGGCACCAACACCACCAGCATGGCCGCCGACATCAATCAATTGGCGGCCGGGCTGAATGCCGCGGCCACCAATCCCGACGCCGATCTCGACACCGTCAACAACATGGTGAAGATCGTGTTGAAGATGATCAGCGGCCCCAACGGCCACGTCGCGGTCGACGTCGCCCAACTGGCCGTCCCCGACCCTGCCGACCCCGGCGGCGCGGGGGGCAGGGCACCCGACATCACCGACTGGACCGCCTTCGTCGGTTCGCTGCAGCACATGCTCGCCCGGCTCGGGAGCCGCCTGACAGGACCACCACGGTGACCGCGACCAGTCGTCGCAGCCGAACCGAAGCGCCTGCCCGGCTGCTCGTCGCCACGGTGCGCGCCGGTCACCGGCATCGGTCCGCTGTGTCGTTGCTCGGTCTGCTCGCGATCCTTCTCGGCGCCTGCACGCACCTGCTCGTCGCAACCTTCGATATCGATCCGCTGAGTCAGCCGTACCGGGTGCGGGTCGAGCTGGTGCAGTCCGGTGGGCTGCTGCCCGGGCAGGAAGTCACCCTGCGCGGGGTGCGAGTGGGCAGTGTCGAGTCGGTGCGGGTCGTCGACGAAAAGGTGATCGCCGTGGCCGCGATCGATGAGGACGTCCGAATCTCGGTGTCCGGACAGGTCCGGGTCGCCGCGCTCTCGGCGGCCGGCGAGCAATACCTCGATTTCCTGCCCGCGAGCAACGACGGCCCCTACCTCGCCGAGGGCGCGGTGATCACGACCGACCGCACCACCACCCCGGTGCCGATGGCCGACATGCTGCAAAGTCTCAGTGGCACGCTCGCCCAGATCGACCCCGAACGGCTCGCGACGATCTCGCGCGAACTGGGCGTCGGTCAGGCGGGCCCCGACAAACTAGCGGCGATCATCGACGGCGGCACCTTCCTCGTCGCCACGCTCGACGCGGTGCTGCCGAACACCGTGAATCTGCTGCGCAACAGCCGCGTCGTGGTCACGTCCCTGCACGATGGCCGCGGCACCTTGCGCGCCACGTCCGCCGACCTCGCGGCGGTGCTTGCCGGTACCGCGTCGATGACCGGCGGCTACGAACAACTGCTCACCGCGACACCGCCCATGCTCACCGAGCTCGACACCGTCCTGGCCACGAACTCGCCGACCATGGTGCAACTGCTCGGCAACCTCGTCACCGTCTCCCAGGTCGCCTACTCACGTATCCCCGCCCTCGAGGAGTTCTTCTTCCCCCGCCAACGGGGTGGGTCGGCGCTCGATGCGGTGGCCTCGGCGTTTCACGACGGTGGCGTGTGGGCGCTGGCCAGCATCTACCCGCGCTACGCCTGCGACTACAACGTGCCACGTCATCCCGGTTCGGTGCCCGACTATCCGGCGCCCTACCTCAATGCCGACTGCACCGACCCCGACCCCACCCTCATGCCGCGCGGCGCCCGCAACGCGCCACGACCGGCCGACGATCCCGTTCGCCCGCCGCCACCGGCCGACCCGCTGGAAACCGCCACGCCTGCCCCGGTGGGGCCGCAGACGGTGCCCACTCCGTATGGCGGCTCCTACATTCCCGGCCCGCGGTAACCGCGTCCGTCGCGGAAGGCGCCCTTCGGAAGTTTCAGTGCCGGCGCGGCAGGTCGCATCGACATCCTCGGCGAGCGAGTGCGCGGATCAGCGGCGGGCGGCAACAGCCCAACGCTGAATACCTCTGTGGCGCCGACATTCTCACCGGGATACCCGGCCGCCTCGACGGCCCGCGCCTTGAACGCACGAGCCGCCTGGCTCACCTGATGGTCCGCGCGCTCGACGCGTTCGGCGATGCCGACGGGCAGCGGGTCGCCCCAGAGTGCCACCTCGGCGACACCGTGCTCGAGGCAGTGCAGAATCCCGTCGCGCACCCGGTGGTCGGTGGCACACATCCGCGCCGGCGCGGCGAGCGCGTGCGGCCAGATCTCGTGCCTCGGCTCGGCCAGGGAGCGCTCGAGATCGAGCACCGTCGCCCCGAGGATCCGCAGCGGGCGGATATCGGAATGGTCCATGACCAGAACGGTCACCTCCCAGCCCGCGGTCGCCTGGTCGAAGAGCCAGCCCCCAGCGTGCCGCACGACCTCCTGCGCGTTCGGCGCGACAACGGCCAGCCGGTAGCGCAGTGGGTGTCGACGGGCGTGGGCTCGCCAGCGAACGGAGTCGACGATTGCAGCCATGGTTCCCATCCCAACCTCGAGCTCGAAGATCTCGGCGAGGTCCGTCGACGACGGATTTCGACAAGCCGGGACCTTCGCGATTCATACGGTAATCCGATTACTCATCGCGCCGCAGCCGTCTCAGCCAACCGAATTGTGACCTGTGCCACATCAATAGCTGTGCTGCGGCAGCGAACCTTCCGCTATCGCTATGGCCTCGTGGCACTGTCGACAGGAGACTCATTTCCACCGGTTTCAGCACAGGCGGCGAGGTCGGTGTCCTCGGTCGCGACAGCACCGGGCTCTCCGGCGGACGCGGCGATGCGTCGGCCCGGCGCCCAGGCCGCGATCAGGACGGCCGCACCGATCGTCAGGACCCCCAGCACGGTCGCTGAGTCCCGCATGCCGTGCAGGAAGGCGACTTTCGCGAAGTCACCCAGTTGCTGCGCCGCCGGTCCGATCTGCGCCACCACCTCGAGGGCCGCTGCGAGCGAGTCGCCGACAGGTTCGCGGGCCGCCTCGGGGAGGCTCGGCAGGGCGGGCGCGATGCGCTCACCGTATCCCGCGGCGAGCACGCTGCCCGAGATCGCGATACCGATGGCGGCACCGACTTCGCGAGCCGCATCGTTCACCGCGGCCGCGACACCGTGCTTCGCCACCGGCGTGCCGTCGACGATCGCAGCCGTGGCGGGCGCGGTACACAGCCCGATTCCCGCGCTCATCAGGACCAGGGGGCCGAGCACGTCGAGGTAGGACGTGTGCACATCGACCTGCGCGATCAGCAACATCCCGGCACCGATCGCCACCAAACCGGCGAAGGCGGGAATTCGCAGCCCGAACCGGGTCGCCAGCCGCGGCGCGATGACGGAGACCGCCACCATCGGCAAACCCATCGGTGCCAGCGCGAAGGCCGCGACCAGCGGGCGATAGCCGAGGATCAGCTGAAAATACTGCACGACAAGCATGAACAAGCCGAAGGTGACCAGGAACTGCACCGTCACGATCGCGGTGCCACTGCCGAAGCCCCGGTCGGCGAACAGCCGCACATCGATCAGTGGATGTGCCACCCGCCGCTCGACGACCACGAACGCGACACCGAGCACCACGCCGATGACGCTCGCGCCGAGCACCATCGGATCGAGCCAGCCGCGCGCGGGCACTTCGATGGCGGCGACCACGATCGCGCCGACGGCCAGGGCGCTGGTGAGCGTTCCGAGCGGGTCCATCGCGGGCCGGGAGGTCTCGACCGACTCGGGAAGGGTGAGGGCCGCCACCGCGAGCACCGCGCCCGCGATCGCCATCCCGACGAAAATCGAGACCCACGACCAGCTTTCGCTCAGCACTCCCGAGCCGAGAATGCCGAGGATCGCGCCGACGCCCGCCACTCCCGCCCACAATCCGACGGCGCCACCGCGTCGTTGCGGTGGCAAACCGGCGGTGATCAGCGACAGCGTGGACGGCATCACCAGTGCCGCACCGACTCCGGTGATCACTCGCGCCACGACCAGCCACAGCGGACTGTCGAGCACCAGGGGCGCCGTCGAGGCGACCGCGAAGATGAGCAGACCGACGACGAGGACGATGCGCCTGCCGTACCTGTCACCCAGTGCGCCGCCGGGCAGCACCAAGCAGGCCAGCGCCAGGGTGTAGCCGTCGACGATCCAGGTGAGTTCGGACTGGCTCGCACCGGTGTCGGCCGCGATCTCCGGCAACGTGGTGTACAGGGCGGCCATCGAGGCGGTGACGAGAACGACCGCGAGACAGGACAATGTCAGCACGCGACGCTGAATCGAGGACAATCGGGCGCGTTCCGTGGCAACCATATGCCCCTCCGCTACTATCAGTATCGCTTCGCTACAAGATGTAGCATAAGTTCGCCGGAGGAGATAGACCCATGAAGGAGTACTCGGCGAGATGAGCGCATTGGACGCCGAAGAGGTCGACCCGCGCCGGGTGCGGTCGCGGGCCCGGCTGCTCGATGCCGCGACCGCGCTGCTGCGGGACGGCGGCCTGGAGGCCGTAACGATCGACGGCGTCACCAAACTGTCCGGGGTCGCGAGAACCACCCTGTACCGGCACTTCGACAATGCGATCCAGTTGCGTGCCGCCACCATCGAACGGCTACTACCCTCGGCGATACCGACCCCACCCGACGGCCCGCTGCGCGATCGCCTCGTCACCCTGCTCGAGCACCAGGCCGACGCGATCAGGGAGACGCCCCTGCAGCTGTCGACCCTTGCATGGTTGGCGACAGGCTCGGATCAGGCGGACAGCCCGGCCATCACGTCACTGCGCGGGCGCCTGATCGACCAGTACCGTGCGCCGTTCGACCAGGTGCTCGAAACCCCCGAAGCCCGTGCACAATTGGGCGAATTCGACACCTATTTCGTGCTCTCGCAATTGATCGGTCCGCTCGTGTTCGCCAAACTCCTCGGCCTGCGCGAGTCGACCCCGGCGGATTGCGCCCGGATCGTCGACGATTTTCTGGCCGCGCGCGCCATCGACACCGCCGACGACTCCGGGTAGCACCTCAGATCAGGACGCCCACATCGGTGCGCACCAAGGCATCCAGCGCACGCTCGGCCATCGCGGCAATGGTCATGGACGGATTGCACGCGGCGGTATTGCCGGGCATCAGGGCTCCGTCGAGCACGTAGAGCCCACGCTGTCCGAGCACGCGACCGTCCAGATCGCACACACTGCCCATATTCGCCCCACCCAGCGGATGCCAGGTGGAGGGGAAGATCGCATTCGTGTCGATCACCTGCGCGCTCGGACCCGCGACGCGACGGATCGCGGCATCGATGTGTGCCTGAATGCCTCGATCACCCTCGTAGGGCCAGCGCAGTCGCGCGTCGTCGGACGCGGCGTCGTAGACGAAGTCACCGCGCCCGTCGCTCACGCCGTACCCGACGAGCATGGTGCTGCCCGCGTCCAGCGACAGCGGGGGAATCGAGGCTTGGATGAAGGTGAACGCCGCCTGCGGGTCGTCCCAGTTCTTGCTGCCGAACACGACCGGACCACCTTGTGCGGCACCGAAACCCGCCGAGGGATCGCGCCACACGTAGATGCGGTCGGCATTGGTGCCCCAGCCCTTGCCCAGGTCGTCCGGCAGGTCGGGGATGGCGCCCTTGGCGCCTGCCCGCACCAGCATGCGAGTGGTGTTCAGGCTGCCCGCAGCCAGCACGAGCGTGCGGGTGGTGATGATCTTGTTCTCCAGCACGACACCACCGGTGTCGATACGGTCGACCCGCACCACCCAGCGGCCGTCGGGAGCCCGCTCGATATCGGTGACCTCGTGCAAGGTCTGCACCTCCACCTTCCCCGTCGCCTCGGCGGCCGCGATGTAGGTGACATCGACGGAGTTCTTCCCGCCGTTGTTCACCCCCATCGCCCCGTCCCCGTTGGTGTAGGACGGTTTCATCTCGCCGCGCAGTTCGGCCAGCGCGTAGTTCCAGTCGATCGGCATGGGAATCTTCGACAGCGGCAGCCCGGCACCGCGAACTCGCTCCGCGAAGATCCGCGCGGCGGCATACGGTGCGCTGTCGATCAGTTCGTCCGGCGCGGTCGCCAGCCCGAGCATGCGCGCGACTCGCGGGTAGAACACCTGATCCATGCGCTCCCAGTCGATTCCGGCCGGGAAGTGCGCCTCGAACACCTCGCGAGTCGGCTGCAGCGACATGCCCTGGTAGACCAACGAGCCACCACCGAGTCCGGCCGCGCACAGGGCGGTCATTCCGGTGCCGGAGACCGCTTCGACCAGTCCGGCGTAGGGCTCGAACAGCAAGGGGGTGCCGAACAGTGTGGGGCTGGATCGGTGCCACAGCAGCCGCTTGTCCGGTTGGGTGGCCCGGGGGAAGGTCTCCGAGTTCGGGCCGGTGGCCCAGCGCCTGCCGCGCTCGAGCAACAAGACCGGAACGCCTGCCTGTGCCAAGCGCAGCGCGGCGACACCGCCGCCGAATCCCGAGCCGATCACCACCGCCCGACGCTCTTCCCTGGTGAGTGGGATACCGCCGGTACGTGCGGCGATCCCGGCGTCGGCGGCGCCACGCGCCGAAGCGAGGAGCAATCCGGCACCTGCGGCACCGCCGAGGAGGGCGCGGCGGGTCATCATCGGCATGTCGAAACCTTCATCGTGTCGTCGTGGCACGGGTCGATCCCGCGCCGTTCCAGCAGTAGGGAAACCAGCCCGAGTTCCTGGCCCTGGGTGCGCACCATCTCACGCGCCGAGCGTTCGACCTCGCCGCCGCTGAGTACGGCGTCCACCGCCGCGGCCATGTCGATGCCGCCCGCGTGATGACGGCGCATCAACCGCAGGAAGACGATCTCGGCCTCGGTGCCACGCGCGGCGCTCAGCTCGTCCAGTTCGGCGGCGGATGCCGTACCTGGCATCACCGGCACCGACTGCTCGGTCGAATGCCGTTGCCCGTGATGGTCATTCGACATCCACGTCATCGGCCGGTCGTTGGTGACCGGTGCGCCGACCAGCCGGAGCCAGCCGAGGAACATGCCCATCTCGGTGCGTTGAGTGTCGGCGATCTGCCGGGCGAGCCCGACCACGAAGGGGTCGGCACCGGCATCGAGTCGCTGGGTGAGAATCACCGCCTGCGTGTGGTGGGCGAGCATGTCCTGGATGAAACCGATCTCGGTCTCGGTGAGGACCCTCGGCGAGCTCGTGTCGTCTGGCAGCGCGGGACGCAGCGCTGCCCCCATGGCGAGCAGCAGCAGCGCGAGGGCGCCGAAACCGGCGTAGCGGAAAGCGTTGTGCCAGCTCATGATCCGGTTGTCGAGTCCTGGTCCGGCGGCGGGGTGTAAACCTCGGGTGACAGCTCGAGTGCCAGGAATCCGTTGTCGGCGCAGGTGGTCCAGAGTTGGTTGCCGCGCCATTCCGGTGGCGAGAAGCACCAGTCGGTCGACAGGTCACCGAAAGCCACGGTGCCGGTGCGCGCGCTGAGCGCCTGGGCGGGGTCGAACACGCCGCGCAGGACCGATTGGGCCACCGCGGGCGCCGCGAGCACCGGCACGCCGATGATCGAGGCGAGCGCGTGGGGGGAATTCGTGAGTTGGGTGTTCTTGCCGGTGCGGGCGGGCGGGTTGAAATAGCCGATCTCCCGGACGTTTTCGGGATCGCGCACATCGAACACGCGAATCCCCGACGAGGTCCAGCCGCAGGCGAGTGCGGTCGGGTCGGCGGGCCGGTCGGCGGCGCAGTAGTGCGCGTCGTAGGAGAACAGGGATCCACCAGCGGCCGAGGCGAGCATCGAGTCCTGGTTCTCGGGCAGGTTGATCTCGAGTTCGATCGAACCGGTGATCCGCGGATGACGGTCGTCGGAGACGTCGATCAGTTTCACTCCGCCGGAACCCGCCTCGTCGACGGCGAACACATAGGGCACGCCCCCGTAGGTCACCGGAACTGTGTGCTGGGTGGCCCACCCGTCCGACCAGGTCAGGTCGGCAAGTTCGACCACGTGGGGAGACGGGTCGCGGCGCTGCACCGCGCTGATGTCGAGCACCTTCATGCCGCCGAGGTTGTTCGCCAGGTAAAGGCGATTGCCGTCCGGGGAAACACCTAACCCGTGCATGGACAGGCCGGGCATCCCCTGCCACACCACTCGGGGATTCGCTGGGTCGATCAGGTCGACGGCGCTGAGCAAGCCGGGTGCTGTACCCGAACTCCAGTAGGTGCGGCCGTCCGGCGAGAAACCACCCTCGTGGGCGGTGATCGGCAGCGGCAGCGCGAGATCGGTCCCGGTGCCCGGATTGAGCAGGCGCGGGTGCGCGCAATCACTGATGTCGTAGATCGACAGCAGGCCGACTCCGGTGAGCGCGGGCACACCCGCGCCGACCAGTAGTTTGCGGTTCTTGTTGACCTTCAAGCTTTCCCACGTGCCCGCCAGCATCGCCGGCTCGGTGAGCGTGGCGGTGTGCACGGGTGCGGAAGGGTCGCGCACGTCGAGGACGTGGACGCCCGCGTCGGGGCCGAGCAGGTCACCGGGGAAGAAGGTACCGACGTAGGCGCAGTGGTCGAAGGTGATGGAGGTGATGCCACCGCCGCGTCCGCCCGCCGCGCCGAGCAGCCGCATATTGCACCGGTATCCGTCGCGGGAACGTCCGCTGTCACGATCGGCGGCGGGAACGTCGCCCTGCAGGCCGGATTCGGGCATCGACCCCGGCAGGCAGTCGACACGCCCGGCGGCCGGTTGGGAGTTGGCGCTCACCGCGCCCATCGACACCACCAGCGCGGCGGTGAGTATCAGCCCGGCGCGCCAGTGCGCACGGGTGGAAAAAGTCATCATGTGCTCCGTCGCCGCCCAGGTGAGGGCGCCTTTCTCGTAGAGTAACCATGTTACTGTTCGACGACGGTAGCACCCGCAGCCGGAAGCCGGAACGGAATCGAGCGAAATCGAAAAGACTGATGCCTGCAGAGGAGAAGCCGGTTATCGCGAGCTTCCGAAAATGATCTAGGCGTGACGGCCGGGACCGTACGGTCCGGCAAACGACGGATCGACTGTCGGCATCGGATCGGTGCCGCGCCACGCCGCGCCGACATCGGGGCGCCTGGGATCACCGTGCAGAGTCAGCCGGTGGATCGCCCGCTCCAGGATCGGCAGAATATCGGTGACCGCGATGTCCTTGTCGACAAATCGACCGGTCAAGGCATAGATCATGTTCGTGAGAACCAGCGCGATGTCCTCGACGTACTCCCGGTCCATCCCGGCGAACAACGCCTCGGCGAACGGCCACACCGCATCCACACCCTGCGCGTCCAGCTTCCGCCCAGTCGCGCTTCGGCGTGCGTGATGGTAGGCCTCGAGCATACGGGGGTTGCGCTCCCACGGCTCGAACACGTGGCGCAGCACCCGCATCAGCGCGTCCGGCATGGGCTCGTCGGGCCGCGGCCGGTCGAGTTCCGCGTAGCTATTGACATCCATCCACCGCGCGACTGCCGCGACGATCAACTCGTCACGGGTGGCGAATTTCTTGTACACCGTAGCCAGTGAAACCCGCGCCCGTCGCGCCACTTCTTTCACCTGCAACGCGTCATAGCCGTCCGACATCAGCATGTCGATCACGACATTGATGATCTCCGTCGAAGAATCCGCGTCAGGTGCCCGTCCCACTCCGTTACGTTAACCTCGCCGACCGACCGACACCCACCGCTTCCTGCGATCCCTCCCGTCTGATTGCGGCAATCCCTTCACACGGTGCGGCCACAATTGCGCACATAGGCGCAACCGCCGCGCATCCACCGCTCGTCCAGAGCACACCGGGGACGGTGACTTCGTTGGCGCGAGCGATGAAAGTTGGGGGCTGCGATGATCTCTCGCACGAGGCGTGGACTCACAGGGAACGACCGAGCCCAGGCTCGATTCGGTCGGCACCGAACAGCAGCGTGAGGTTGCGCAGGCCGGCCTGCGCCCGCCGACGGATGGTCCGGGCGGCCATGGGCAACAGCGTCCACCGCAGCAGCCGGTTGCGCTGGCGGCTGTACATCCGCCAGCGGATCACGCAGTTTTCGGCGTCGACTCCTTCGAGGTCGAGTTCCATGCACGGAAGAAGCAGCGCGAGGTCCCTTTCGGTGACCAGTCGCACCGGCGGGCACGCCTCGAGTACGCGCAGCGAGATCGCCACTGTGCGACCTGTCGGCAGGGTGCCCCGCTCGAGATAGTGCTTTCCCACTACCCCGGGAGGCAGCTCGTCGGCGGCGGTGACCGCCTCGACCCCGGGGAACCAGCGCGCGAAGTTCTCCAGGTCGGCGACGTAGGTGAAGACGGCCATGATCGAACACGGCAGGGTTGTTTCGGAATCGGCCAGCAGGTGCATCGGGCTCCTTCACGGTCGGCCGACCGAGACTAAGGTGTAGACCGAGTTCCACAGTCAAGCGCGAGATCCATGCTGATCGGTGAACCGGTACCGATGCCTCCGACGGGCTGCGTGCCCAGATGGCCGCAGCACGCCCGGAAGGGATCACGTCAGTCCCGGTAGGGGGCGACGCGCCGCTGGTGCACATGTTCACCTCGGGCACAACCGGCAAACCCAAGGGAGTCGTGCACCC
The DNA here is from genome assembly GCF_040655675.1 of Nocardia sp. NPDC050378. Lineage (NCBI taxonomy): Bacteria > Bacillati > Actinomycetota > Actinomycetes > Mycobacteriales > Nocardiaceae > Nocardia > Nocardia sp. NPDC050378. Next base: position 141,448 of record NZ_JBFAKI010000006.1, on the reverse strand, counting down.
GGTTCGCTATGCCGCTGGCTGGCAGAGTTACCTCGAGTACGGGCTCGGAGTAGGGCCGGAAAATACGTTCTGGTGTGGTGCGGATCCTGGTTGGGCCTATGGCCTCTACACCGCGATCGTGGCGCCGCTCGCCGCCGGCGTGCCGACCATCCTGCTGCGCGGGGGCTTCTCGCCGGAGGCCACCTGGGCCCTCCTGCACGAACTCGAGGTGACCGACTTCGCCGCCGCCCCAACGGTCTTCCGCGGCTTGCGGGCCTCCACGGCAAAGGTCCCTGAAGGACTCGTACTGCAACGGTTGTCCAGCGCCGGGGAGCCGCTGACCCCGGAAGTGAACGAGTGGGCCACACGCGCACTTGGGTTGCGAGTGCACGATCACTACGGCCAGACCGAACTCGGTATGCCTATCGGCTTCCCGCACCATCCGCAGCTGGAACAGCCGGTGCGGGACGGGGCTATGGGACCCGCACTACCGGGCTGGACAATGACCGTGCTCGACGAGGACCGCGACGAACCCGCCCTCCCGGAGAGCCTGGGCGCTTGGCCGTCGTCGTCGCCAAGAGCCCATTCATGACGTTCCACCGCTATGTCGGTGGTGCTGGGATCGATCGCTACCGGGCGAACGGCGCCTACTTCCTGACCGGTGATCTGGCCTCGATCGACGGCGATGGCACCATCCGATTCTCCTCCCGCGACGACGATGTGATCATCATGGCCGGCTATCGGATCGGCCCATTCGATATCGAATCGACCCTGCTCCGCCACCCGGTAGTCAACGAATGCGCTGTCGTCGCCGCGCCCGACGAGGTTCGCGGCGAGGTGGTGGAAGCTTTCATCGTCCTTGCCCACGACACCAACAAATCCGATGAACTCGTGAGCGAGCTGCAGACGTGGTCACCCTTGCCCTCGAAACAGCTCGCCAGGGCATCACCGCCAACGCCATCGCCCCGGGACTCATCGATACCCCGATGCTCGCCTCGATGAACGCCCCCGCCCGCGAGAAGCTCATAGCCAAAGTTCCACAGCGCCGCACCGGCACACCGTCCGACATCGCCGAAGCCGCCGCCTACCTCTGTTCGCCCGCCGCAGGCTATGTCAGCGGGGTCGTCCTCGACGTCGACGGCGGACTCGGCATCGGCTCGTCCATTCGCTGAGCCCGGCACCGCCCGAAGCACCTCACAGGTCCGAATCATCGCGAAGACCGCGGTTCTGCGCACACACCCCCACTCTTGCACGGACCAGGCGATCACTGAGCTCCCGTGCGCTATCCGAAAATGAAAGAGAGACAACGATGTCCGGCATGGAGATTGAATTCGACGTCGAGGCCACGATGCGCGACGGCACCATCCTTCGCGCCATACATTGCCGCGCCCACCCGAAGGCGGCGAACGGTTCATCCGCCCGCATCGGCTGCAACGTCGGAAGCCGTGACTTACGGTCCTCCTGTCGAGATCACCTGTGGGTTCCGAAGTCGCGACTCTTCCGCGAGCCGGCGCCTGGACAGCTGCACCATTCGGCTGATCGAGGACCCGCACCCGGCGTTGGCCGATGGCTTCGCGGTCGTGTGGACCGCCGCTGAAATCGGCTGCTTCCTTCGACAACGACTGACCTGGTCCTGGATCTACGGTGACTGGCGCGTGCGATCCGAGGAAGAGCAACCTCGGGTGGCCCGTACGGGAGTGGCGCCCTCAGCGCCCGGCACGGAAGCCCGCGCAGCGCGGCGTGCACGCTGACATCCATGTGCTCACCTCTGCGGCGGTCGTTTCGATCACCAGATCCTTCGGGGGCGACTCGGGATCGGCGAGCTCGACGTTCCAGTCCCCCGCCAGCGCGACGTTTCCACCGACGACCTGCGACCCGCTTTGGTCCGCAGGTCCGGTGTCGGCGGCCTTATCCCGTGGCCGCCGGACGGTAGGACTTGATCAACTCACGCCGCATGATCTTGCCGCTCGATGTCTTCGGCAGATCGGCGACGAACTGGACCATCCGCGGTCGCTTGTAAGCAGCCAAATGCTGAGCGGAGAACTCGATGATGTCGGCTTCGGTTATCTGTGATCCGCTCGTGCGGACGATGTATGCGCAGGCGAGCTCGCCCTTGACCGAATCCGGCACCGCGCCCACCGCCACCATCGCGATATCGGGGTGCGCGCTCAGGACCCGCTCGATCTCGGCGGGGTAGATGTTGTAGCCGCCGGTGATGATCAAGTCCTTCAGGCGGTCGATGACGAACAAGAAGCCGCCGTCATCTCGCCGCGCGACGTCACCGGTCCTCAACCATCCGTCATCATCGAGTACGTCGATGGTGGCGGCATCGTTGTTGAAGTAGCCCTTCATCACGATCGGCCCCCGGATCAGCAATTCACCGGCCTCACCCCTGGCCGCTTCACGCGTGGGGTCGTGTAGGTCGGCAAGACGTACCTCGACGCCCGGCAACGGAACTCCGATGGAGCCTTTCGGTCCCTGCGCGTACAAGGGGTGGGTCGTGCCCAGGCCGGAGATCTCGGTCATGCCCCACAGCTCGATGAGCGGGGCACCCGAGGCCGCCTCCCAACGTTCGATCGTGGACTCCGGCATGGTCTGACCACCAACTGTCGACCGTGTCAACGTCGACAGATCCGCGTCGACGATCGACGGATCAGCAAGCATGGCGGCGTACATTGCCGGTACGCCCTCGAACATGGTCGCCCGGTGTCGGCCGATCATGGCAAGGGCTCCCTCCGGGCTGAAGCGTTCCATCAGTACAACTGTGCCGCCCACGAGCCACGTGGAGTTGATCGCGACATTGCCGTAGACATGCGCCGCAGGCAAAGCGGTGACGATCACGTCCCGTGGCGTCCGTCCGTGCATAGTGGCAGTCAGCCCGAAGTTCTGGATAACGGCGCGATTGCTCTGAACAGCACCCTTGGGATGACCGGTGGTACCCGAGGTGTAGCCGATTGTCGAAGTGTCGTCGAGTTTCGGCGGCTCCGCGGCGAATTCGGTGGGTGTGGATATCAACGCCTGGAAGGCCGTTGTGCCGGGAATCTCGCGGGGCCCGAACACGATGACCGCGCAGGACTGCGGTATTCGGGATACCGCCTCGACGAGCTTGCCTGCCTGCTCTTCGCCGACGAACACCGCTGCCGAGCGGCAGTCCTGCAGAACATAGGCCACCTCGTCTGTCGTCAGCATCACGTTCACGGGATTGACCACGGCACCGGCCTTGAGCACCCCGTGGTAGGTCACCAGCCACTCCCAACGATTCTGCGAATACAGAGAGACCGTCTGGCCCTCCGTGATACCTCGAGCGCGCAGTGCCCCGGCTATCCGGTCGCTCGCGATGTCGAGTTCGGCGTATGTCATCGTCCGATCTGCCGTCACGAGGGCTATCTTGTCTGCGAAGCGGATAACAGCGTGGGGAAGAATCTGGGCTGGTCCGGTCAGCATCATTTTTCTCACTTCCGGGCTGAGTCTGGGGCAATGACGGGGACCGAGCAGCGTCGGTGGTGGTATCGGGCATGGACGAGTACTCGATCGGCTGCGTCCTGCGGGCCAGGTCTGATCTCCGCACCACCTGATGGCCATCGCATCTGCTCGCCAGGGGCTGCTCTCTGCACCGACTACCTCGTGTCGGTGGCGGCCGAAGTCAGCCGCCGACCTGACGACGTTGTTGCCCCAAGCCGGGTTGCGACCCACGCTCCGGCGTCGCTGATCGAACGATCGGCCTCCGGCGCGCGCCCGGCCATGAACTGGTAGACGTGCTGCTGCCCGGGCTCGACGACGAAGGTCACATCGATGCCGACGGCGCGAGCACGTTCAGCAAACCGCTCGCCGTTGTCGTAGAGACATTCGATGTCGCTCGCGGTCATGTAGATCGGCGGGAAGCCGGTGAGGTCGGCGTGCAGCGGATTGGCGCGCCCGTCGGCTGCGGCGCCGGTGTCCTGGATGTACGCCGCTGCCATCTCCTCGCACAGCGGACGCTGCGCGAGGGCGTCGAAACGGGCGTTGGTGTCGAGGGTGCCGGGCAAGGATTCGAGGTCGAGCCAGGGCGAGAACGCCACCACCGCGGCAGGGACTTCGACCCCGCTGTCACGCAGGCGAACTACGGTGGACAAGGCCAGGCACGCGCCCGCCGAGTCACCGGCAAAGGCGATCTTCGCAGCAGCGAATCCCTGATCAAGAAGCCATCTGTAGGCAGCCTCGGCGTCATCGATCGGAGCGGGATAGGAGACCTCCGGAGCACGCCGGTAGTCGAGGACGAGCACCTTGTGCCCGGCTGCCTTGGCGAGGTGGCCGGCCAACTTGCGGTGGCTGAACGGGCTCTGGACCACGAAGCCGCCGCCGTGGAAGTAGAGGACGACCCCGTCCTCGTCGGCGTCGGTGGGCTCGCAGACGATGGCGGGCCGCCCACCGGCGTTCACCTCGTCGTAGGTGACACCGGCAGGCTCGGCTGCCAACAGGTGTACCTGATCCAGCAGCGAACGACGAAGCGTCATATCTATGTCACCCGCCGCCGCGAGGATTGCTCCGATCTCCTCGTACTTCGCCTTGATGGCTGCGGACTGTGGACTGGGCATGGCTTCTCCTACTGCTTTCCGAGGGGTGACACGTGCCGGAATTGGTTACGAAAGCTGGCGGTGTCTGCTCCGAGTGGTCCCGGGTGCTCGATTGCGCGCTCGGGGATCGGCCACGGTGATGCGCCGAATCCCAGGACCGGCGACACCTGGCCTTCGCCGTTGAGCGCGTGGCGCAGCACATGCCGGCTGTGCCAGCACGGGTCGTTCGCGACGTCGTCCAGTTCGCGCACCGGCTGGGCCGCGATTCCCTCCGCACCGAGGAGGGCCGTCCAGTGCGCGCGATCGTGCTGCCGAAGGACGGTCGCGATCTCATCCGCCAAAGCCGTCGGCGAGCCGTCAGGTGCCAACCCGAGCGTGCGACGCAGAGCGCCTGCCTGGCCGGGGGCGGCGAGGAAGAGCCAACCGTCGGAAGCCTGGTAGAGACGCTGTGTGGGGCTCCAGCCGACGGCGTCCACGCCGGTCGGCTCCGGCAGCCGGGCCTTCGGGTTCTCGACGTCGAAGAGGTAGATGGCTTGATGCAGGGTGGCGACATTCGTCAGTGACGTGCCGATTTCCTGGCCCCGGCCGGTCCTGGCACGGTGGAACAGGCCGAGCACGGCGGCAAGCGCGCCCATAATGCCGGTGCCGACGTCGGAAATCAGGTACGGCTGGTACATCGGCCATCCCTGCTCGCCGCCGTAGCGCAAGGAGAGACCGGTGACGGCAACGGCTTGGTTCTCATGACCGCGTCGGTGCCGCCACGGCCCGGTGCGCCCATAGGCGCTCATCGAGACGTAGACGAGGTCCGGACGGGCGTCCCGTAGGTCGCCGTACCCGAGGCCGTATCGCTCGATGGCGCCGTACGCGTAATTCTGCAGCAGAACGTCACAGTGGTCCGCAGCTGCGCGCACCAGCGCGAACTCGTCGGGATCCTGCAGGTTCAGGAACGCCGTCTGTTTGCCTCGGTTGGTGTAGGACCCGTGGAAGCCGTTGTTGCCGTCCGGCGCGGGATTCGCCACCTTGACGACCTCGGCACCGAGGTCGGCGAGTAGACGGCCGGAGACCGGCCCGGCGACGACCTGCGAAAGCTCGAGCACGGAGACACCGGTCAACGGAAGCTCCTCCTCGGCGCAGGCGATCACCGTGCCGTCGCGGGCGGGCTCTTCGAGCACACCATGCACAGAGTCATGGTCGGTCCCGGGCAGCGACCTGGGTGTCATTGTCGCCGGAGTCTCGCTGAAATCGATGGCGACTCCGGCCATCGCAAGAGGGCCGAATTCCGGATCGTCGAGCTGGACAACAGTTCTGGACTCTCGCGCGTGCTCGTTAGCCAGCCAGTCCGCCGCCGTGCGGACCTGGACCGCCGAACTGCCGATCTCCTGGAAGATCCGCTCCCAGTGCGCCGCAGGCCTGGTCCCGATCAACTCGACAAATTTGCGCTCCGCCACCCTCTTGAGCACTGGATCGGTGAAAACCTTCGGCATGTCACCGAGCCCGGCGGCACACCAGGAGTCCCATTCGCCTGCCGCTGTCAGCAGCTGCTGAACGAAACGCGGGTAGGAGACCTGGTCGACGAACTGGCCGTCGGAGCAGCGGTACGAGCCGAGGAAGGCCTTCGGCAAATCCTCACGGGGGCTGACGAAGTCCGGCATCTCGAGATGAAACCCGACCACTTCGAGCATCGCCTCGGCGAGTGGTACCTCCAGACGTGCACCGCCGCCGGTCCGTTCGCGACGGTAGAGCGCGCTTGCGATCTTGAGAGTGGCAAGTAGAGCAGCGGTTGTCGAGGAAATCGGAAGGCCGGTGAAAACAGGGCGGCTCGGGTCGTCGATAGTGGCCGCCGCTCGCGCCTTCCAGTCCCAATGATCACGGAGACGGCGATAGCCCGCCGTCGCGCTCATGACGACACCCTCCCAACCCGGTGTGGGCGAACGAGGATCGGTGGCCGCGAATCCTGGAAGGGAGCAGTAGATGAGCCCAGGATGGGCGGCGGTCATTTCGGCTGCGCCGAGACCGAACCTGTCCATCACTCCGGGACGGAAGTTCTCGATGACAACGTCGGATCGCATGCACAACTCCCGGGCGGTCACCCGGTCGTCATCACGACCGAGATCCAACACCGCCCGCCGTTTTCCTCTGTTGAGGAATGCGTCGGGGAGGCCAGCGAGCCGCGGGCCGCCTGGCGGGTCGATATGCACGACGTCCGCGCCGTTCTGAGCCAGAATCTCGCCGACCAGAGGTCCGGCAACGAAATGGCCGAAGTCGATGACGCGAATACCATCGAGCACCGCGGGCATCGTCGCCCTCCTTCTGCAGCGGGTGGATACAGGCATCGCATCCGACGCCGACGGCCAGCCTAAGATGCGCCGGAACTGGCTGCGTGTCCTGAAATCGCGCCGCGATATCCAGTTGTCGCGTATCGGCGTTCCGCTCCGTGAGCTGCGATTCTGCACGCATGTACTGCTGCCCAGGACGCCGCTGTGGACCCCAGGAGCTTCTCCGCCGCAGTTGCGACGTCAGTTTCCGACGTAGCCGCTCTCGTACAGCGAACTCGAGGCCGAGTCACTCCCGGGCCGGTACCGAGCAACCCATGCTGCGATCTGTGTACGGGAAGTGAAGCCTAGTTTGGCCAACACGTGCTCAACGTGTCCCTCGACCGTTCTCCTGGACACGGAAAGACGTCCGGCGATATCGCGATTACTGAGGCCGCGGCCCACAAGAAGAGCAATTTCCTTCTCGCGCGGGGTCAGCCGCAGCTCGGGCCCCTCGCCGACGGGAGCGGCGGATTGCTCACCCAGCGCATAGCCGATCGCCTCATCGAGCGGCATACGCAGGCCCCGCTGAAACGCGGACCGATACGGCCGCTCCCCAATATGGCGCGCGGCGCGCACACACTGATCCCGGTAGCGCGCCAGAGCGGGGATATTCGTCAGCGAAATTCCCAGCCTACTCCAGATGGACTCCGCCGCGCCGACGAGCGTCGCGGCCCGCTCGTACCGTTTGGCGGCGGACTCGACGCAGGCCAGGCCCTCGATACACTCAGCCAGACCCAACCGGTCATCGAAGGTCCGCTTGATTTGCAGACTCTTGCGGAAATGGTCGGCAGCTCGTTCGTTGTCGCCGCGTTGCCATGCGTCGAAACCGACGGCACACAGGCAGTACGACCAATGCCATTCCTCGCCTGTCGGGCGAGCTCGGCACTCCTCGAAAACGCTGTCGACTCCGTCGTGGTCTCCGATGAATGCCAGTGTCAGCCCGAGCAGGACCAGAGAGAGGTACCTCCCGCGGTCGTCATGAGCATGTTCGAAGTACCGGAGCGACTCACGGAAGAGGTCGACCGACGTGGCCAGATCGTCGACGACGAGCGCGGCAAAGGCCCTCGCCTGGGCGATATAGGCAAGTCCGGCTTTGTCATCCGTGCTCCGCGCAATCGTGTCGGCCAGGTCGAGTAGCTCCGAAGCGGTTGTGGACGAGCCCTGCATGGCAGCGAGACTGGAGGCGACATAGAGGCCTCTGGTCTTCTGCTCATCGCTCCCCTCGTATCTTTCGAGTAGCTGTTCGAACCAGTGGCGTCCCTCGCTCACGAGGCCGCGGGTGATCCAGTAGAGGTACAGAGAACTCGCCATGCTCAGGCCCACGCCGGCCTGACTCGGATCGGAGCTGCAGAATTCCAGTGCCACGCGGATGTTGGCGTGGTCTCTGCGCAATCGCCCCACGCTGTCGGCTTGCCCCTCCCCCACCCAGTTGGCGAAGATCTTCGAGATCGTCTCAGCATAGAAATCACGGTGTCGTGTCTGCCAGGCAGACCACTCTCCGGCATCGGTCAACTGCTCGGCACCGTACTGCCGGATGGTTTCGAGCAGACGGTAGCGAACATGACCGACTTGCTCATCCCTGATCAGGATCGACTTATCGACAAGCGAGGCGAGCAGCCCGAAGATCACAGAGGCCGGCAACCGTTCATCCGAGCAAATGCTTTCTGCGGCATCGAGTTCGATGCCGCCCGAGAACACCGACAGCCGGGTCCAGAGGAGCTGCTCGTCATGAGAGCAGAGGTCGTAGCTCCAGGTGATCAGTGCCCGAAGTGTCTGCTGGCGAGCAGGTGCGTTGCGGCTACCGGCGGTGAGCAAGCTGTACCTGTCGGTCAGACGGGTCAGGATCTGATCCAGGGAGAGCGCACGGAGCCGCACCGCGGCCAGTTCCAGAGCCAACGGTAAGCCGTCGAGCGTGTGGCAGAGCGAGGCAACCATGACGTAGTTGTCCTCAGTGAGACGGAAGTCTGGCACCGCTGAGGTAGCTCTGTCCAAGAAGAGATTCACCGCGTCGTACTGCGGCAACTCGGACAGGGTCACGGCGTCGGTTCCGGGGGTGGACATCGGTGGAACAGACAAAGTGCTCTCACCGGCGATCATGAGAGGTTCCCTGCTCGTGGCCAGGATCCACAAGCGGGGGCAGGCCGCCAGCAACGAGCTGGCGAGTCCGGCGCACGCTTCGAGCAGGTGTTCGCAGTTGTCCAAGACGAGCACCAGTTGCTTGTCGGCGAGATGGGCGGCGACCGTATCGAGTGCCGTGCGCTGCGAATGCTCACGCAGGCCCAGCGTCTCCGCGACAGCGTGCCCGAGCAGGTCCTCGTCACCGAGTTCCGCCAGTGAGACGAAGCAGGCGCCGTCTCGCAGTTCTCGGCTCATCGCGTGGGCGAGGCGAATTGCGATGCGCGACTTGCCGACCCCGCCCACACCCGTCAGCGTCACCAACCTGGTGTGGGTGAACAGACGCTTGACATCTGACAGTTCTCGCCGTCGACCGACAAAGCGCGTGGCTTCCGCGGGCACATTGTTCATCGGGATGGAAGCGCTCGCGCTCATCGGAGGATTCTAGACCGCTGAGCGAGCTTCGGTCGCGCCTCGACCGAAGACAGACCGAATCCAGGTAGTCACCCCTCGGTCTTCCCGGTGCCGGGCGGCAGTGGCCTGTGCCACAGTGATGCCTGCCGGACATCCCGGAATCCGGTTCGCACGGCGGAATCGAGCAAGCGACCTGCCTCGACTGTTCGCCCGGAACCGACCGACTTCCGCGGCCGGGGGTGGCCGCCGCGACCACGGTGTTGCGGCCACGCCGGTGAGGCCAGCCGAATAGGGCCTCCGGTCACCGCTAGTCGACTATCCCGACACGTACGAAGGTATCGAGGTGAATCAATTGGTGTCTGTCACACCGACAACGTCCAATGAGATTTTGAATGCCGTCATCGCCGGTGGCGTTCAAAATCCCTTTCCGCTCTACGAGCAGCTGCGCGAGCTGGGCAACGGAGTCCACTGGTCCGAACTTCTCAATGGATGGTTTCTGACCAGGGCCGAAGACAGTCGGGCGATGCTCTCCGACCCGGAATCCTTCTCGAACGACATGCTCGAGGTCACCGGGGCGGGAATCCACAACCCTGACGACCTGCGCCAGCGGCGATTCGCCGATATCCAATCCAAGTTCCTTTTCTTCGTCGATCCGCCCCGCCATCCCGTCATCCGTTCGATCTTCCGCAGCGCGTTCACCCCGGGGGCGATCGCGGGATGGCGGCCCGTGGTGGAACGCATCACGGACGAGTTGCTCGCTGGGTTCTCGGCGGGTGACGAGGTGGATTTCATGGAGGAACTCGCCGGCATCGTGCCAGTCGAGGTCATCGCCACTGTGCTCGGTGTACCCGAGGAAGATCATGTGCGCTTCCGGGGATGGTCCGAGGCGCTGGTTCGGGCCAACAACCCCGCGGTACAGGGCCCGGATAGAGACGAGGCCATTGCTACAAGCATGGAGCTCGTCGACTATATGTCCGCGATTGCGGAGCAACGCAAGGCAGACCCGCAGGACGACCTGATCTCCACGGTGGTGAATACGCCGACACGCGATGGGGATCCGCTCGACACCACCGAAGCGCTTGCCCAGCTGGTCGTCCTGTTGGCAGCAGGGAACGAAACCACATCGAATCTGCTGGGCAACGGGATCACGATTCTTCTGGACTATCCGCAGGTCAAACGCCGGCTCATCGCCGATCCGTCGCTGATGAAATCAGCGGTCGAGGAGATGCTCCGGTATGACCCGCCTTTCCATCTCGATTTCAGGAAAGCTGTCAAGGACACCGCGATATCGGGAACCGCCATCGCCGCGGGGACGCCGGTCTATTCCCTGCTTCCCGCTGCGAATCGCGATCCGCGCGCATTCGACAATCCGCTCGACTTCGATATCGAGCGGAAGAACAATCGGCACCTCGCCTTCAGTCACGGTATCCACTTCTGCGTGGGTGCTCCGCTGGCGCGGCTCGAAGGCGAAGTCGTCTTCGCCAAGTTGCTACAGAAATTCCCGGACATCGACCGAGGGACCGCAGAGCCCGTCCGACGGACCGCCAACATCATTTCGCGTGGTTGGGAGAAAAGGCCGGTGCGGCTGTGACGCCGACTGTCGACCCCGATGTGACCGTGACGGTGCATCCGGAGCGTTGCATGGGAAGCGGAATCTGCCGCCGCGCCGCGCCTGCCGTCTTCGGCGCGGACAACGAAGGCTGGGTGACGCTGCTCGACGCCACGCCAGACCGCGAACTGGTCGACGGCGTGCTCGAGGCGTCGGAGGAGTGTCCGACCGCGGCCATCGACGTCGAATTACGCCAGTCATCGGGCGGGGAGGCACAGGGCACATGAATCGCATCGAAACGGACGTTCTTATCGTCGGGGCCGGGCCCGTCGGACTCTATGGCGCCTATTGTGCGGGATTCCGCGGCCTGCGGACCGTGGTGGTCGACGCTCTCGAAGAGGCTGGTGGCCAGATCACGGCGCTCTACCCGGAGAAGGAGATCTCGGACATCGCCGCTGTCCCCGGCGAACGCGGTCGCAACCTGGTAGCCGCACTGCTGCGACAGGCGAAAACTTACGACCCCGAGTTCCTACTGGGCCGAACGGCGGTCGACCTGGATCGCATCGACCCCGATCATCCGGTGGTCGAGCTGTCGGACGGAACCACTGTTCGAACCCGTGCTGTCGTATTGACCGTTGGGGTCGGATCCTTCGTTCCGCGTCCTCTGACCGCGGCGATGAGCTGGCAGGGAAATGGAGTCCACTACTTCGTGCCCGATCCGGCGACGCACCGGGGCCAGCGCGTGCTGATCGTCGGTGGCGGAGACAGCGCGGTGGATTGGGCACATGCACTGGTGCCGGTTGCGGACAGCGTCGTGCTGGTCCACCGGCGAGCACGGTTCCGGGCTCATGCCGCGAACGTGACTGCCCTCGCCGACAGCGGGGTGAAGGTGCTGACTTGCACCGAGGTCGACGAACTACATGGAGACGACAAGATCCACGCGGTCACGCTGCGCAGTGACGACGGACTGATCCAGTCCCTCGAGGTGGATGCCGTAATCGCGGCCCTCGGCTTCATCAGTGAACTCGGTCCGATCCGACAGTGGGGAATGGAATTCAGGGGTAGGTCCGTACTAGTCGATCAGCGCATGAGAACGAACCTTCCCCGCATCTACGCGGCAGGTGATGTCAGCGACTACGAGGGGAAGGTCCGGCTGCTCTCCGTGGGCTTCGGAGAGGTGGCAACAGCGATCGGCAACGCTGCCGTGGAGATCGACCCGGACCAGCCCCTCTTCCCCGGCCATTCGACGGACCGCGACGCGGCGCACAGTCCGGAGAGCGCGGTGATCCCGTGACTTCCGGGACCGCAGGGCCGGCGGTATGCGCACGCGGCGGTCCCCGGGCCCGCGGCGGAGTGCTTGCGCAGAACTCTCATCGATCTATGTGATGTGAGTCATACCTTGTGCAATCGGCGCAAGAACGCCCCGCCTCGCGAACGTAAGTTGAACTCACTCGCTGAATTCGAGCGGCGATCAACTCCAGTCACCGACGGAAACGCTTACTCAACCGCCGTCCGCTGGCGGGGCCTTGCGGCGATGCACCGAAGCGTAATTTCCCTACAGGAAGGAGCCCTACAAACTAGGCCGAGATATTCAATGTCATTCTTCCATTCGATTTGGCTTGACGCGCACGTAAGAAAAGTAGATCTCATGACCTTCATCATCGGGGAGCCCTGCATTGACGTCCTGGACAAATCCTGTATGGACATATGTCCGATGGACTGCATCTACACCGGGCTCCGCAAGAACTACATCAACCCCGTGGAGTGCATCGACTGCTCGGCATGCGCCGATGTCTGCCCGGTCGACGCCATTTTTCCGGCGTCTCGAGCGGTCACAGAAGAGCAACGCGCCTTCGCGGACGATTCTGATCTTTTCTTCGACTCGATCCTTTCAGGCCGTGAAGAACCGCTCGGCAGTATAGGCGGCTCGGCGAAGGTCGGCGACATCGGCGCGGACACGCCTCTGGTGGCGGGTCATCCTAAGGTGGTGTCCTGACAGTGGGCGGCGTCCAGACGGTATGCGAGATGCCGAGCGACATTTCGCACGGCCTTGTCGAGAAGATGTCGATCGCTCATCCCGAGGCAGCCCTGCAAGCCATCACGCAGGCGTATGCGCCATCGAAGCTCGATGTGTTCGGCACCGCCGGGGACTTCGATCTTCGTCTGCACGTGTTGCGGCTGCCGGGGATCACTTACGGACACATACAGTTCGGCACCGATGTGCGGGTCACGGCCCTTCCGCCGTCGTGCTACGTCGTCTGCTTCGCGCCTACCGGCGGAGTCCGAGTCGCGGCAACCCGAACGAATCAGCAGGTCACCGGCCAGCGCGGCGCCGTCCTGTACCCCCACGAGGCGACCTTCTTCGAAGATTGGAGTCCCGCCTCGGAACTCGTTTCCCTGCGTATCGAGGACGATCATCTCGAGCGAGGGCTCGTCCAGCTGATCGGGCACCCGATTCGAGAGCCGATCCGATTCGAGGCCGGCTGTGATCTGGAGAATGCCCAGACCGCCTCCTTCCGACGAGCACTCCAGCTCCTCGAAGCTGAACTGCAGAACCCTAGCGCGCTTGCACACGACGACCGCGGGGCCGAACTGCTGGCCGATTTCGTGACCACGTCCCTATTGCTTTCTCAACCCAACAATTATTCCGAGATGATTCATAAACCACGGAAGGCTGTGCCGTTGGGAGCCGTCCGAGCAGCTCAGGAGCTGATGGATGCGGATCCCATGTCGATCAATACCGTCGGCGAGCTAGCAAACAGGGTCCACACGAGCGTGCGATCCTTGGAGCAGGGATTCCGGACGCACCTGGATACGACACCGATGACGTATCTGCGCCGCACTCGTTTGGCTCATGCCCACCGAGAACTCCAGGTGGCAGCTTCCTCGAACTGCACGGTCAGACGGATCGCGCACCGATGGGGATTCCAGCACCTCGGCCGATTCGCTAGGTGCTATCGCGAGGCGTTCGGGGAACTCCCCGCGGAGACGCTGAGGTCCGGCCGCCGGTAAACGGCCCGCTCGCTGGGCACGGCACTCTTGACACCGGCACTCGGGCAGAAGTGCGGAAAGTGGATAGATCCCGGCGAATTCGAGATGTCCACCAGCCTCGCGGCCACGTAGCGTCACGGCTGTTCGAGCGCAAGGAGCCCGCAGTCCTTCGGGGGGTTGATTCCGTGACCGCGACGCTCGTGGCAACCGATCTCGCGCATCTTCTCTCACTCAAATGGATCTCGAAAGGTCGCGCATATGCACTTCACCCATGACACCCTCCCCCAGCGGGTCATCTTCGCATCTGGTCAGGCGGCGGCAGGGGTCGAGGCAGAGGTCCAGCGACTCGGCGCCGGCCGTGTCATGGTTCTCGCGGCACCCGCTGAAGCCGCGTTGGCGGAGCGCGTCACTGCCGCGATCCCAGTAGCACTCGCACACGACGAGGTCGTGATGCACGTCCCTGTCGAGACCGCCGAGCGGGCACGGGCAGCGGCCGCGGCACACCGAGTAGACGCCGTTGTCTCTGTCGGCGGCGGCTCCACCACCGGCTTGGCCAAGGCCATCGCCTTGACCACCGACCTGCCGGTTGTTGCCGTGCCGACGACGTATGCAGGTAGCGAGGCAACAGATGTCTGGGGTCTCACCGAAGGACAGGTCAAGACCACCGGCAGTGACCCGAGGGTGCTGCCGCGGTCGATCGTGTACGACGCCACCTTGACCCTCGGACTTCCGAAGGAAATGACCGTCGCTTCAGGCCTGAACGCGATGGCGCACTGCGTCGATTCCCTGTGGGCACCGCGCGCGGATCCGATCAACGCAGCGATGGCGACCGAGGGCGCCCGCGCGCTCGCCTCAGGGCTGCGTCGAGTCACCCACGATCCCGCTGATCTGCAGGGACGCGAGCAAACCCTCTACGGCGCGTATCTCGCCGCGGTGGCGTTCGCGTCGGCAGGCTCGGGTCTGCACCACAAGATCTGTCATGTCCTGGGAGGACGCTACAACCTTCCTCACGCCCAGACGCACGCGGTGGTACTGCCCTATGTCCTTGCTTTCAACGCGCCGAATGCCCTGGAAGCACAGGTTCGGCTCGCGGGAGCATTCGATTCGGGCTCGGCGCTCGACGGCTTGGAAGCTCTTCGTGACGCACTGGACGCTCCCAGGTGTCTGCGCGAGTACGGCTTGGCCGAGGAGGACCTCCTCGACGCGGTCGGCGCCATTCTTCCAGTCGTGCCGCCGTCAAACCCCACTCCTGCCACCGCCGAGAACATCGGCGTCCTACTTCGCGCAGCCTGGGAAGGAACCCTCCCGTGAACGACATCTCAGCCGAGCAGCGAAAACGCGAACAGGAGCTAATCGATCGAGTTGTCCGCTCGTTCGACAATTGTCAGGAACCCCGGCTCAAACAGTTGATGCAGGCCACCGTCCGGCATCTGCATGCGTTCCTCACGGAGGTTCGACTGACCGAAGCGGAATGGACCGAAGCAATCGCCTTCCTCACCGCCGTCGGGCACACAACCGATGACAAGAGGCAGGAGTTCATCCTGTTGTCCGACACCCTTGGTGCCTCGATGCAGACCATCACCATCAACAACGAAGCCTCCGGCGATGCCACGGAAGCGACGGTCTTCGGCCCGTTCTTCCTGGAAAACAGCCCCGAAGTCGAGTTCGGCGGCGACATCGCGTTCGGAGCCGCGGGACAGCCATGCTGGGTCGAAGGCACTGTCACAGGCACGGACGGAACGCCGATCCCGGCCGCTCGAATCGAGGTGTGGGAGGCGGACGAGGACGGGCTCTACGACGTGCAGTACAGCGACGGCCGGCCTTCGGCCCGGGCGCACCTCTTCAGTGATTCCGATGGCCGATACGCATTCTGGGGAATCACGCCGGTGCCCTACCCGATCCCGCATGACGGCCCGGTTGGGCGGATGCTCGAGGCGACCGGCCGACAACCCATGCGTGCTTCGCACCTGCATTTCATGGTGACGGCCCCCGGATACCGTCGCCTCGTGACCCACATCTTCCCGGTCGGCGATCCGCTACTGGCCTCCGACACTGTGTTCGGGGTTCGCGAATCGTTGGTCAAGGACTTCGTGCCTGTCGAGGCCGGCACACCGACACCGGATGGACGAGAACTCGGCGACCGGAGCTGGTCCCGGGTGCACTTCGACATCATCTTGGCCCCGCAGCGCGAATGAGGCGGCTGGTTCACTAGGCACCCCGGAAATCCGGCGCCGGCACCTGCCGCCGCGGACGCGGCCGGGCGGTAGCGGCGCATGGAGGCCTGGCATCGAGGTTGGGATGATGCAACCAGGCGTCCCGCTGTACCTTTCTACTGTGAACTCGTTGTAGGACCCACAACACGACCCTCAGCTCGGCCATTGGCGACACGGGCGCCGATATCCGCTGATCAGGCCCCACCATAACCGTTCCACCGCCCCAAACCGACTTGGAGGGAGACATGGCGGTCTCCGCATCGTGGGTTCGAGGTCTTCGCGTCCCGGACGACGAAATCTTGCCGCCTGTATGCACAGAAGCGACCATCGGGCCTATCCGTGACGTCGTGGGTGCAGACGCCGTCGATTGGGCTGTGCGTGTCGCTGCGGAGGCCGCCCAGAGCCCGGTGACGGGGTCGAAAGGACTGTTGGCGGGCCGCAGTCTGACGTCCGTTCAGCGACTCGGTTTCGAGTTCGGATTCCTGTCCATCTTGGACAGCCTGTACCGAGGCGAACCCGTACCGCCGTTCCTGAACGCGGACGGCAACAAGTACATCGCAGACCTCATTCAGCGGCGCATTCCTCTGACACAGTTGCTGGCCCAGATCCGTCAAGGCCATGCATATGTGGCCGAGCGGCTCATGAACGCTTGTCGCAAGCTCGTACCTGCGGATGAGCACGCCGAGCAGTTACAGCGCATCTCCCGGGTCCTGTTCGAGTACGTCGACGGACTCATCGCCGAGGTCGGACCCGCCTTCGAAGCGGCAGAACAGGACTGGGGCGCTTCGGTATACGCCGCACGAGCGAAGGCGCTCGAACGTGTCCTCGACGGGGACGATTCGGAACTGGGCGAAGTGAGTCATCGGCTGGCCTACGACATCGCGCACCGACATCACGTCGGCATCGCTGTCTACCAGGAGACCTCAGACGAATCGGATGCCCGTCTTGTCGAGGCAGCGCATCACGTTCTCTCCACCCTCGGGGCCAAGCAGACACTGATCGTGCCTCGCGGTCTTGTGACCCTGTGGGCCTGGGGCAATTCGACGGGTCCGTTGGATGTCCGTCGGCTGCCACAATCGAGTGGGCTCAAAATCGCGGTTGGCCGCCCCGGATACGGTCCGGCGGGCTTTCGACGCACGCACGAACAAGCCCTCGAGGTTCACCGCATAACGCAACTGCGCCGCGAGCCCGGTGATTCGATCTGCTCGTACGACGACGTGAGCCTTCTCAGTCTCCTCATGAAGGAGCCGGCGAAGGCCGCGGAGTTCGCCGCCTTCGAACTAGGTGATCTGATCAAAGACGACGCCAAGACGGCAGATTTGAGACTGACTCTCAGCACATACCTGGAGAACCACAGCCCCAATGTGACGGCGGCGAAGTTGCATATCGCGAGGAACACGGTCACCTATCGACTCAGACGAGCGTCCGAGATCCTCGGACGCTCATTGGACGAACGGCCACTAGAAACTTGGACTGCTCTCCTGCTCCACGACTACACGCTCGAGCGCCCGTCCCTCGATTGAACACGGGCGGCGCGCCCGGTCGGCTCGATGCGAGACATCGCGCCGACCGGGCACCTGAGTCAGCGCGGATTGCTGACGACCGGAACTCTCAAGGACGAGAGGTATCCCGGACCGGAGTGGATGATGTGCGTTCCGGCGTTCTCCGTACGCGGGGTTTCCGCAGCCAAGCGGCCTCCGAGAACGAGTGGATTATCCGGCCCATTGACATCGACGCCGGTACCGCGGACATTCCATCCAGCCACGGTCAGCCGCAGCTGCTGTCCAGCCTCGATGAAGTAGCCCCGCGGAGTGAGACCGATGTCTACCGGGACGATCTCACCAGGACTCAGTTTCCGATTGCCACGGAAGGTGTGAACCGGCAGGAAGTCGGTGGACAGCTCTCGATCCAGCTCACGCAGCGACACCCGCAGACGGCCGGGCGCTCCAGGCGGTGAGACAGGGTAGCTATCGGCCATGTCCAAGTGCGGAGCCAGCAGGTTACCGTCGGCATCGAGTTTTTCGACGAGGAGGAACAAGTCCATGTCGTCGGCATCCTGCGCTTCGACCCACAACCGCACCGACATGTAACCCAACAGGGTTGTGTCTTCGTCGAATTCGATCGTGAAGGTCGTGGATCCGTCCACGCCGGGGTAGCGAGCTGATGACAGCTCCGCCGGTGCTGTCGTCGACAGGGCCCCTTGGCCGGCGTCGAGATAGAGCTCCTGGTAGCGCGTCTCGGGTACCGGCCACTGCGTGTACGGCACGTCGATGAAGTCCTCACCGCCGGCGTTGATGATGCAGGCCCGCACCTGCGGGGTTTCCTCCCACCCGTTGTCGATGTCCTTCAGGAAACGGTCGAAGAATCGCAGAACGTCGTTCTGATAGTACTCGTTGTACTGGTCATTCCATTCCTGTGTGTTGTTGATCCGCAACCACTTCTGGGTCGAGCCCAGCCGCCGAAACGCCTCCGGGCCACCCATGGAGTGCAGGCCGGTCACCCCGTCGACGACGACGTAGGCGGGTACCGTGACGTCGGAGAGATCAGGCGTCTTGTCCTCCCAGTAGTCGTTCAGCAGTGGCTCCCGAACGCTCATCGCCCCGATCTGCTCCGTGGTGCCGGTCTCGGCGGGCAAGATGTTGTTGATGAAGTCGAAGAACCCGGGGTCGGGGATGCCTCCCCACACCATGTGGGTGCGATAGATATCGTAGATGCCGTTCCACGGTGCGATCGCCGCGAGGTGCGGAGGTCTCGTGGCGGCGATGCCCCATTGCGAGATCGCCAGCCAGGATGCGCCGTAGAGGGCGACCTTGCCGTTGCTCCACGACTGACTCGCCGCCCACTCGATCACGTCGTAACCGTCGTGGGAGTCCACCGAACCCCAGTAATGAATGTCGCCACCGGACCTGCCGACGCCGCGAACATCCGGGTTGACCAGCGCATACCCCTTGGCCAGCCAGAACGCGCCGTCGGCGCCTTCGAACTTTCCCAAGCCCGAGAAGTTCTCGGGCAGCACCCCACTGGGCGGGGGCGTGGGCAGCGACTTCCCGTAGGAGCTCCAGCTGACGATGGCAGGCAGGTCCTCGTCCTGGCCCGCTGGGCGCAGGACATCGGTGTAGATGACCACCCCGTCGCGCAGCGTGATCGGGACGTCCTGCTCCCACACGACATCACAGGACAGTGGCCGCCCTCCTTCGATCAGCACCGCGCCGGACTTCAGGTGGATCGTCTCGCGGCCGGCTCTGTAGCCCTCGGGCAACGGCGTCGACGGCGCGAACTCGACGTTCCACTCCGGCGGGTACGCCGATCGCCGCAGCGTTTCTTGATGTTCGATGGTCATCGTTGCTCCGTCCTTCGGTCTGCAGGCGCAGTCCGATATCGGTGGGGGAATTCGACGAATGCCGAGAGTCCCGATCGACTAAATGCCCGCGCGCGAATTCTGAGGTCGGTATCGCGTCCCCGGTCTACCGGCAAGCGAACCATTCTTCAGCCGATATCGGTCGATGGGATGAACACGAATTTACGCTCGGCCGCACAGGGAGGTCTTGCGCCGATTGCGCAAGCTATGATTCAAGTCACAAGCTCAGCTGTGAGTTATGCGCAAGGAACTCACTCCGCGTGGTCGGTAGGTTTCGTGGAGGGATAGTTCATCTGCTGGGGTGAACGCGACCATGCTCGAACAGCAGTCCCCCGGCGTCTGATTGAACCCGCCACCATTGCGAGAGAATGTCGAGACCATCTCATGAAAGCTGCACGGCTACACGCTCGAGGCGCTGCCTTCGTCATCGAAGATCTGCCCACGCCGGTTCCCGGTCCGGGAGAGGTGCTGATCAGAGTCGCGGGTGCGGGCGCCTGCCACTCCGACCTACATATCAAAGCGGGAGAGATCCCGGGGCTCCCCCTGCCCCAAACGCTCGGCCACGAGAACGCCGGCTGGATCGAGGATTTCGGGCCCGGGGCCGAAGGAAGTGATTTCGAGGTCGGCGATGCAGTTGTCGTTTTCGGTGCTTGGGGATGCGGTCACTGCCGGTACTGTCTCGGCGGACACGAGCAGCTCTGCAATCCCTTCCTCTGGAGCGGAATGGGACCAGCTGGGGGTTACGCGGAGTATCTACTGGTACCTTCCGTTCGACATATCCTGCCGATAGGTGACCTAGACCCGGTACTCGCCGCACCCCTGACGGATGCTGGACTCACCCCGTACTCCGCGGTCAAGAAGACCTTGCCGTTCCTTGTTCCCGGTACGAGCGCCGTGCTGATCGGTGCGGGCGGGCTCGGACAGTACGGTATCCAGTTCTTGAAACTGCTCTCGCCGGCGAAGGTCATCGTTGTCGAGACCGACGCCGCGAAACGCGAACTAGCGCTCTCCCTCGGCGCCGATGTGGTTGTCGACCCTCGCACCGACGGCGCGGACGGCGTGATCAAGGAGCACACGGGTGACGCCGGCGCCGCCGCCGTTCTCGATTTCGTCGGAGTCGACTCCACCATGGCGCTCGGCGCGGGAACACTCGGCCCTCAGGGTATCTTCGTCCTCGTTGGTCTTGCGGGAGGCAGCCTGCCGTTCTCCTTCCAAGGAGTTCCCTCAGAGGCGACATGGACGACAAGCAACTGGGGTTCGCAGAACGAGCTGGCGGAGGTCCTCGAGCTCGCACGGCGTGGTGAGCTCGTCTCCAATATCGAGCAGTACCCTCTTTCCGCCATCAACGATGTCTTCGACCGCCTCGAGCGCGGATTGGTGACCGGTCGAGCTGTACTGGTGCCCTGACGCGCAGCGTCACCGGACGGAACGGTCCGCAGTAGCCGACCACCGGACGCCGAGATGCCACGCGAACCCGCACCGGCATCTCGGCGGCGACCATCGGCAGAGGAGATCAGCCTCGAGCGTGACGAGTCACTGCGCGAGCACACCACCATCGGTGACCAGTGTCTGCCCGGTCATGAAGTTGGACGCCGGGCTTGCCAGGAACAACGCAGGTCCCCGGATCTCCTCCGCCTCAGCCAACCGGCCCATGGGCGTGATCGCCGTGAGCACGGCAACGAAATCCGCATCGGAGGTAGCGCCCTCACCCAGTCGTGTTCCGAGGTGGAATCCCGGGCAGAGTGCATTGACCTGGATATTCTGTTTGCCGTATTCGAGCGCCATCTCGCGGGTGAAGTTGATTACCGCACCTTTGGCCGCGCTGTAGGCCGGGATGGGAACCACATTCGCCCCTCCGACCATCCCCCAGATGGACGCGATATTGATGATCTTTCCGCCGCCCTGCGCCTCCAGGTACGGAAGAGACTCGTTGCAGCAGTAGAAGACTCCGTGCAGGTCGATATCGATAACCCGGTGCCAGTCCGCAGAATTGTACCGCCCGACCCGGGACGGACTCGGATCCGCGATCCCCGCGTTGTTGACGAGTATGTCGATATGTCCTAAGTGGTCGTGCGCTTCTCGGATGGTTGCGCGGACTTGCTCCTCGACGCTGACGTCGCATTCCAGGGGGAGTGCCCCACGGCCTTCGGATTCGACCATATCTGCTGTTCGCCTCGCAGCGTCGGCATCCTTGTCGACACAGACGACATCCGCACCAGCCTCCGAAAGCGTGACGGCGATCTGGGCACCCAGGCCGGATCCAGCACCGGTTATGACAGCGACCTTGCCGGTCAGATCGAAGAGTTCCTTGTTTTTCATTGGGTCTCCTTGAAGTGAACTGCAACCTGCGGCGCGCCGGCCACCGCGGTCTATCGCCCGATTGCTCGGTACGCCGAAACGCCCTATTCACACTGCGACCCTCCTGCCCGCTGTGCCGGCAAGGAGGGTCACAGTGTTTGAGAGAGGAGGTCTACCCGAACATCAGCATTCCGCCGTTGACGCTGATGCTCTGTCCCGTGAGGTAGCTCGACAGCTCGCTCGCGAGGAAGACGACCACGTCGCCCACTTCACGCGGCGTACCCATTCGAGCGAGCGGGATCGTCGCGACGGTGGCGTCGATCATGGCCCGGCCTTCCGGTGTGGAACGTGCGAGATCGACCATCGGCGTCTCGATGATTCCTGGAGTGATGACGTTGACTCGAATGCCCGACGAAGCGAGCTCCTTCGCCATCGATTTGCTCACCGAGTTCACCGCGCCCTTGGCACCGGCGTAGACGGCGATCCCGGGCTCACCGAAACGCGCCGAGTCGGAACCGATGTTGACGATCGCACCGCCACCAGCCCGCTGCATACGGGGAACGCATGCCTTCACTCCGTGCAGGACGCCCTTGAAGTCGACGTCGAGCGTGTGGTCCCAGTCGGCCGGGGAGCTGTCGACGAAGGGCCCCGGGGGCACGACGACACCGGCATTGTTGACCAGAATGTCGATCGATCCCCACGCCTTGTCGATTTCGTCGACAACCGCATCGAAGGCGTCGTAGTCGGTGACGTCGACCTCCCAGCTCTGCGCCGATCCGCCCGAGGCATTGATCTCGCCGACGAGCTCTTTCGCCGGACCGGACGCGCGATCGAGAACTGCGACTCTGGCGCCTTCACGCACCAGGCACCACGCTATTCCGGCCCCGATACCCTGCCCTCCGCCGGTGACGAGGGCTACCTTATCCTTCAGCAGCACGAATCTCCTCCGATCAGATCATGTCGTTGCCATTGGCGGTGTACGGGGGGATGCGCTGGTAGATGTCCCAGTGCTCGACAAGCTTCCCGTCCTCGACGCGGAAGATGTCCATGAAAACGTGCCGCAGCGACTGGGGATCGGTGGGCTGCGGCTCGTCGGCCCAATGGAACCCCGTCGTCTCGGCCTGCATCCACACCAGGTCGTCCTCGGCAGCCATCCGGCGGACCGTGAACGAGAAGCCCTCACACAGTGCGGCATTTCGCCCGAACTCGAGGAATCCCTCACGTCCGTTCACCAGCCGCGGGTTGTGCTGCTTGTACTTCTCAGCGTCGCAGTAGGTGTCGAATGCCGCCTCGGGGCCGCTGCTGAGGAGCGTGTCCACGAAGCCTTGTACGAGCTTCTTGTTTTCCTCGGGGGTGGTCACTTGTGTGCTCTCTTTCTCTTTCTCCGAATCGCCCTACATGCATTTGGTTCGTGACGGCAGTCACAGCTGGGCGCTGATCGACGACTGTATCGGGCACCACGACGACAAAATGTCCTGAAATCGCCACGCAATAGCCAGAAGGCGCAGCTGCCGCGGAAGAAGCCGCTCGTTTCCGGTCGGCGTCGAAGGAGCGCGTTCGGTGGACATGGTCGAGCGATCTACGGATATCCGGTTCCATTAGACCGGCCTAGTGTCACCGCAACGGCGTCCGACCTGTGACGACCGCCTCACACAAGTCGGAGACGTGAATCAACCGGCTCGAAGTCGTAAAGGAGAATTACAGTGGTCGACGTGGACGTTCTGGTTGTCGGAGGCGGTCCATCCGGGACTACGGTTGCCGCGGAGATCGCCCGCACCGGAGCAAGCGTTCTCGTTCTCGAGAAGCGCGCCCATGCTCCCATTCCGCGGGCCGGGACCGTGCTGCCCCGACCGCTGGAGCTCTTCGATGCTCGTGGAATCGCCGGACGGTTCATCCGGCGTACGTGTGAGCAGAATCCCCATCCTTTCCAGACCTGGCATATCTGGGCCGGGATGCATCCGGTCGACTGGACATCTCGGGAATCCCGGTTCGGGTTCACCCTGTTCCTGTCCCAGCACGAGTCCGAAGTCATCCTGCGCGACTGGGCGATCGAACTAGGCGTAGAGACGAGGTTCGAGTGCGAAGTCGAATCTGTTCTGGACCGCGGAGGCGAGGTCGAAGTCCTCTGGCGCTCCCCCGACGGGCAACAGCACACCACGACCTCCCGCTATGTCATCGGTGCCGACGGCGGCCGAAGTCGGGTACGCGAAGCCGTCGGAATCGATTTCGTCGGCCGACCGGCAACATTCACGGGAATCATCGCGACCGCTGAGCTCGACTTTCCCTGGCAGGGGGGAATGAAAGTGGCTCACAACGTGCACGGCTGGGTGGCTGCTTACCCCTTCGGCCCTGGTCTCACTCGTTTCACCATGGTGCACGCACAGGGACGTTCAGCGCGCCAGGATGAGCCGGTGACGAGCGACGAGGTTGCCCGTTACGCGAGTGAGATCCTCGGAGAGGAAGTGAAGATTCCGGGACTCGCGGGTGCCAGCAGGTACGGGGATGCGCAGTATGTCGCGGAGAGTTTCCGTACGGGGCGGGTATTCCTCGTGGGTGAGGCCGCGCGCATCCACTATCCGGCGAGCGGCGTCGGCATGAACTACTGCATTCAGGACGCCTTCAATCTCGGTTGGAAGCTCGGGCACGTCATCGGTGGACTGGCCGAAGAAAGCCTGCTCGACTCCTACGAATCCGAACGACGCCCGATCTGTGAGGATCTTCTACGCAGCGTCGACTCACAGGTTGCGATCCAGTTCGATTTCAGTCCCGAAGGCCTGGCATTCAAAGACCGCTTCGAGAAGCACATGATCACAACTCCCCAAGTCACGGCACAGCTGTGGCGCGAGCTCAACGGCCTCGAGAGGGCCTACCCTTCGCCGGAGGGCAGTCACCCCTCGGTCGGTTTTCCATCGCCCGATCTCGATCTTCTCCTGCGCGATGGCGGGAGCGTGCGCCTGTACGAATCGCTTCGCGAGACCCCCTTCGTCGTGCTGGATGTAAGCGGAACCGGAGTACTTCGAGGCCTCGATCTCGAAGGCCTACCGGCGTCTGTACTGGAAGCGCATCCGGTTCGCAGGCCGGGCGGTCTCGAGGGCGTCTCGGCGCTCATCATCCGGCCCGACACCTATGTTGCGTGGGCGACGACTGCTTCCGAGGTCGACCACGGCGAAGTGCGAGCAGAGCTTCGGCGGATGCTGGCGCCCGCTCACTAATTCAGCAACCGGGCCCGAGGACACGGTCTGCTCGGGCCCGGTAAGAATCCCTCGGGCTTGGAAGATCGTATCCGACCTCGACGACGATATCTTCTTGCGTCTGAAGCCCTCCAATTGCGTTCGGCGCAACCACGGTATGAACCCCACAAGGCTCACGAAAGGCCCCCGCTGGAGACCCGGAGTGCCGTCGACGCCTGCAACCGGAAGAAGCGGGGCCACTTACAGGCTGGTGGTTTTAGGTTGCCCTCCGGATGCTCCGAGTCGATGCGAAAGATCCTGTAGCACAACGTCTTGCGCCGCCATCAGTCGTCTGATGACGGTGAGGCATCGGAGCAGGTGTGGTTCGGACCTTCCGGCCCGGTAGGCCAGAGCCAGCCCGATCGTTGTCGTCGGTCGCAGAGGCCGGTAGGTGACGCCGGCGAGGGCGAGCGCGGAGACCGGCTCGGGCACGACCGCCACGCCGAGGCCACCGGCGACGAGGGTGACCAGTGTCGAGGTTTCGGTGACTTGGTACTGAATCCGCGGCTGGATACCGGCGTCGCGCAGCAGGCGCGTCACCACGCCGTACATGACCGATTCCCGCAGTGGTGGCGGCGGCGGTCGCCATCACCGGTCCGAAGTTGCGAGCGGTCTTGCGGTAGACAAGATTGCCGAGCGCATCGGCGCGGTGTGCGCCGATCAGGGCGATGTCGCCGCGCAGCGGCATCTCCAGAACGTATCGGCGTGGCTCAGGTGGCCGAGATCGTGCCCGCCGGAAGCCTCGATCCCGAGACGATCGTGACGCCCGGGATCTACGTCGACCGGATAGTTCAAGTTCAGGCTCGTCACTACACCGTGCAGGGAGCTCGCTGACATGGCATTGACCTCCGACCAGCTCGCAGCCCGTATCGCACATGACATCCCACGGGGCGCCTACGTCAACCTCGGTATCGGACAACCCACCAAGATCGCCGACCACCTGACCCCAGAACTCGGCGTCATCCTGCACACCGAGAACGGCATGCTCGGCATGGGTCCGGCCGCGAAAGGCGATGATATCGACGCCGACCTCACCAACGCGGGCAAAGTGCCGGTCACCGAACTACCCGGCGCGGCTTACTTCCACCATGCCGACTCCTTCGCCATGATGCGCGGCGGCCACCTCGACGTCTGCGTGCTCGGCGCCTTCCAGGTCAGCGCACACGGCGACCTGGCCAACTGGCACACCGGCGAACCCGACGCGATACCCGCCGTCGGCGGAGCCATGGACCTCGCCATCGGCGCCAAGAAGGTCTACGTCATGATGACCCTGTTCGACAAGGCAGGCCGCCCCAAACTCGTCCCCGAATGCACCTACCCACTCACCGGCGTCGGCTGCGTGAGCCGCGTCTACACCGACCACGCGATATTCGACATCACCAGCAACGGCGTCGCGGTGCGGGAAACCTTCGGAACAGGTTTAGACGAACTGCGACACCACCTCGACCCAACCCTCGCTCTCCAGTGTGCAACCGAGACGTCGGGCGTTGGCAGGGGCTGAGAGCGTGTGCGGAGTGCCTTGCCCCATGTGGTGCGGGGCTCATATGCCGCGTGTGGTCCGTAAGTGCCGACCTCCCCATGCCAGACGCAAAGGAACCCAATGTCGATATCCCTGGCTCGGTACCGGAACCGGTACACACAGCAACCAACGCCGTCACCGCGACTGACCGTGACCATGTCTGGCCGGGCCGACCGACCACTCGTGGAGATCGCAGGCACTCACCGGCGCACGCCGGGACACCCGCGCGATAGCCGTTTCATTCACTGCAGTCACCGTTTATGAGTACGCCACCTCTCGATCAGTCCGTTAGTCCCGTCGGCACAACCGGCTGCCCGGTCCCTCACTTCGATACGCCGTTCAATGCCGCTGACCGCCGAATTGTTCTGGAAACAACGGAATTCGTTACCGACCCACACCGCGCCGACGGAGCGATGCGCCGTCGCCACGGCTCCATGGTGCCGATCAAGTCGGCGTCCGGCGTGCCTGGTCATTTGCTATCACACTGCGTGCAGATCCTGAACATCCCGAGCACTTCCCCGCCAACCCGCAGATGTGGCAGAGGAATACTCCGGAAGACTGCCTGGTTTCTGCCAAGACTGTCCAGGCCGATACCCAGCCGTGGTGCATGCTGGTTCGTCCCAACACCTAACGGGCCGAATCAGCACTATGGGCAGCGACCATGATGATGACCACAGCGTCGCGTCTCAATCGAGGGCAAAATTCACTTCGATAACCAATTGGCCACCACAACTTCCCAGGTCATCCGCGTTACCATCAACTTCCGAGCCTCTTTGGGCTGGACTCCGATGAGTTGTTCGCGCTCCCAGCGCAACCCACACGGCACCTGTCTCGCTGAGAGCTGCCGGCTCAGAGACGTCGAGGTGTTCGGTCGTGCGGAGTGGGCTCAGACCACGATCTATGAATCGCCCGATAGTGGCTGAGCAGCAGCGGAATCGGCTGCTCAGCCATTAGGTTTGCTGCCTGGCGCTCGCGGTCTTCGATGAGAACTTCGGGGCCGGATGGGAACTGGGAGTCGCCAGACCGGGAACCGTTACCTGCTAAGTAGATGGGAACACGGTAGGATCGGCACCGGCTAACCAGGATCGTTCGATCGCGCACTAACGCGCGATGACCAGGCGTTTTCCTGTTGCCCATGTTTGTGTGTCCTGCCGAGCGCACCAACCTGCGACACCGTTTTCGCAGAGCATCGGCAATTTTGGAGTTGCAGGTTCGATTCTCCCAGGACGCAGTCGTTCGTCCGTGCGGGGTCGATAATTGCCGTCGGGCCAACGCAGCTGGTCCGGGTTGGGGGTGTGCGCGGTGATAGTCCTCGTCGTAGACGTGTTCGAGTCAGGTGTCGACGTCGCCTCCCCGTAGGGCCAGGTGGGTCATGAGGGTGTCGGAGGCGGCGCCGGTAGCCTGTCCGGAACCGGTCACACGCCGGGGTCGATGAGGATTTTGCCTTCGACCTGACCGGCGGCGAGCCGATCGAGTGACGCGCCCAGGTATGCGAGTCCTACCGGGGTTTCGGCGAACTCGGTTCCGAGCAGTGGGTCTGCCGCGAGGATGTGCAGCGCGGCGGGGAGGTCGGTGTCGCAGACGTGGGCCAGGGTCGTGTCGAGGGTGATCTCGCGGAAGATCATCGAGTGCATGTCCAGGGCGGGCTTGTCCTTGGGAATGCCGACGGCTTGGACGCGGCCGCCGTCGATGACCATCTCGAGTGCGGCAGCCAATTGGCCGGGCGCTCCACTTGCTTCGATGACGACGTCGGGTTTGCGGCCGTCGAGCGCGTCGATGACATCGGTGGCGATGGATTCCGATGGAGTGAGGGTGCGATCGGCGCCGAGGCGTTGCGCTCGCTCGAGGCGGTTGCCGAGCAAGTCGATGACGGTGATGACGAATTCGCCGAGGTGTCGCAGACCGGCGAGGACGAACGAGCCGATCGCGCCGGCGCCGATGATGACGACGTTGTCGCCCTGGCGCGCGCCGGATCGGCGGGCCGCGTGAATGCCGACGGACAGGGGTTGGGCGAGTCCGGCGTGGTCGAGGTCGAGCCCGGCGGGCAAGGCGCGCAGTGTCTTCGTCGGGACCGCGACGAATTCGGCCATGCCGCCGTGGAGGTTCAGTCCGAGGGTTCGGTACTGCGTGCACTGGTTGGTTCGGCCTTCGGCACATCGTCGGCACTTTCCGCACCAGACGCCGGCGCCGCTGGCGACGAGGGTGCCTGTGGCGAAACCGGCAGCAGGGTCGGCTTCGACGACCTCGCCGACGAATTCGTGGCCGGGAATGATCGGGCCGAGGTGTCCGCTGTGGGGGTGGCGGCGTTGGACGGGGAAGGTTTTCGGTCCGGTGGTCCATTCGGTGGCGTCGGTCCCACAGATTCCCGAGCGCAGCACCCGCACGAGCGCCTCCCCTGCGCGGGGAGTCGGGATGGCGACGTGTTCGAGGCGGATATCGCGGGGGCCGTAGTAGACGGCGGCTTGCATCGTCGATGGCACAGCAGTGGCTTCCTCGTCGAGATGGCGGACAGGGTTGGCGCGCCGGCAGGCGGGCTGGGTCGCCACGAGCGACCCAGCCCCCTGTTTGTCACACCTTGACGGGTTCTCCGTCGTTCGGGTCTGTAACCGGTTGGGCGACAACGTCATCGGTGAGGCCGCTGCCGCGGGGCAGGAACAACGCCACCACCGCGGCGAAGCCGAAGAATCCCGCGCACAGGATGAGGCCGCCCTGGAGTCCGATGCCTGCGGCGAGGCCGGCCAAGGCGAACGGGGCCAGCGCCGAGACACCGCGGCCGACGTTGAAGCAGAAACCGGCTCCGGTCGCGCGGGCTCTGGTCGGGAACAGTTCCCCGAGGTAGGAGCCGAACAGGCCGAAAAAGGCGGTGAACGCACCGAACAGCGGTCCCATCCACAGCAGCGCGGTTTCGTGGGTGGTGAGTGCATAGATCGGCAGCGTCAGTGTGACGCCGAGCAGGGTGAGGATGATCGTGCGGTGGCGGCCGATGTGATCGGCGAGGAAGCCGAAGCCGTTGTAACCGACGAACATTCCGAGGTTCAGCATCGTGATGAACAGTGCGACCGAGGTCGAGGGCAGTCCGCGTTCGGTGGTGAGGTAGGTCGGCAGCCAGGTCATCGCGCCCCAGTAGCCGAACAGTGCGAGCGCCGCCATGAGGGTGCCCAGCAGTGTTCGCCGGCGCAGCGAGGGTCCAAGCACATCACGCACCGAGACGACGTCGTCGACGTTGTCGGTCTTCTCGGCGGCCCAGGTAGCGGATTCTGCGAAGAAGACGGCGACGATGGCGATCGGCAGCACCACCGCGCAGCCCGATACCAGGAACATCAGTCGCCAATCGGGCAGGAACCAGCCCGAGATCGTGGCGGCCATCGCACCGCCCGCGGGGAAGGCGCTGATCACGAACGCGGCGGCGCGGCCACGGTGTTTTTCCGGCCAGGTCTCGACCACGTAGGCCGAAACCACGCTCCAGACAGCGCCGAGTCCGATGCCGGCGAGAAATCGCAGGAGCAGGAAGACCTCGAAGCTCGGGACGACGTAGATCGCCGCGGTGAAGACGCCGAAGATGCTCAGCGCGGCGACCAGGGCCTTCTTGCGTCCGAAGTTGTCGGCCACATAGCCGCCGAGGACGCTGCTGACTCCGATTCCGACCAGGGTGGCGGTGGCGAGCAGGCCGCCCTGGGTGATCGTGATGCCCAGGTCGGTACGGATGGACGGTAACGCCATGGACAGCAGGACGATTTCCAGGGCGTCGAACAGGTAGGCGAGGAAACAGCCGCCGAGCACGATCCAACGTGTACGTCGCATCGTTGTACCTCCAGTGTGAACTGCTGGGGGTCGTGCCCGGGCAGCAGTGATCTCGAACCGCAGAGAACGGGTTGTTCGCTGCCGGAGTAGTAGCGGCACCGAGTCATCGCCTGCCGGTGGGGAATCCGGCGACAGGCCTGGCGGTGCCGTGCGATCCGGACCTCCACGGGTCCGGTCGTGTGCGACGGGAGCTAGCTGCCGTCGTGGGTGGCCAGCACCAGGTCGAATGTGATGCTCGCCCAGCCGCCCTGCGGATGCGTCCCGTCTGGCGCGGCGGTGTCGGTGTGGTGGACGGGCTCGACGACGAGGTTCTCCTTCACTCCGAACACCGCGTCGCAGTCGAGGTAGGGGTCGCCCGCGAGGAAGATATGGGTGATCAGGGGCCGGAACCCTGGGGCGGTGACCATGTAGTGCAGGTGCGCCGGACGCATCGGGCCGCGGGCGGTCGCGGTCAGCAGGTCGCCGACCGGGCCGTCGTGGGGAATCGGATATGGTGCGGGCAGGACGGACCAGAAGCGATATTCGCCGTTCGCACCGGAGTGCAGCCGGCCGCGGCCGGCCGAGCGATCGTCGGTGTACTGGACGTCGTAGAAGCCGTCGGAGTCGGCTTCCCATACGTCGATCCGGGCCCCCTCGATGGGCTCGCCATCGACGGAGCGAACCTGGCCCGAGACGTAGCAGGGCAATCCCTTCGCGCCTCGGGCGATGTCGCCTCCGAGTGGGATCTCGGGTGCGGAATCGATGAAGAACGGACCGAAGACCGTCGACTCGGTGGCGCCGGGTTGGGCTGGTTCGTTGATGGCGACCGTGAGCATCGACAGTCCGAGTACATCGGAGAGCAGGATGAATTCCTGCCGCCGATCGTCGGTGATATGGCCTGCGCGAGTGAGGAATTCGATCGCCGACTCCCACTCGTGTTCGGTGAGGCGGACCTCGCGGGCGAAGGCGTGTAGGTGCCGCACGAGATTGTGCATCAACTGCCGCAGCCGGGGATCGGGGGTGGCGTCGAAGCTGGCCAGCACTTCCTCGGTGACAGCGTGTTCCTTGTCGACAGCGGTCGCCTGGTCCGAGCTCATGCCGCCGGCCCTTCGGGGACCGATCCTGCCCATGCGCCGCGCAGGATCGCGCGCAGACCGTCCGCGGTGACGGGGGTCGGGTTGTCGGCCGGGGCGATCGCCAGGATCTCGTCGATCACATCGTCGATACCGGACTCCTCCATGCCGAGCTCACGCAGGCCCGTGGATACCCCGGCAGCACCGCTCATTTCACGCAGTCCGTCGACGATGTCGACTCGCCCGAGCGCGCGGCTGATCCGGTCGACGGCCTCGCCCGCGTTGGGAGCGTTGTAGGCCAGCACGTAAGGCAGCACGATGGCGTGCGTATGGGCATGGGGCAGGTCGAACGCGCCGCCGAGGACGTGACAGATCTTGTGATGCAGGCCGGATCCGGCGACGGCGAACGCCGATCCGGCAAGGTAGGCGCCGAGCAGCAGTTCACCGCGACTGGCCAGGCCGGTCGGGGTGGACGCGATCGTGGTCAGTCCGTTGACCAGGTGACGGATGCCGTCTTCGGCGACGGCGCTGGACACCGGGCTGCGCCGTGGTGCCCAGAAGGCTTCGACGCAGTGCGCTACCGCATTGAGTGCGCTCGCGACCGAAAGTTCCACCGGCAGGGTGAGAGTCAGCTCCGGGTCGTAGACGACGGTCTTGGGCAGTACCCGTCGATCGGTCCCGGTGGTCTTGCGGCCGCGCTCGGTCAGTCCCCAGACCGGAGTGACTTCGGATCCGGCGTAGGTCGTCGGGACAGCGAGGACCGGCAGGCCGGTCGTCAAGGCGACGATCTTGGCCGTTCCGGTGGTCGAGCCGCCGCCCACCGACAGCACCAGGTCGGCGTCGGCGTCGGTTGCGACCTTGCGGGCGAGCTCGGCGACCTCGGCGGGCACGTGGGGGCGGACCTCGGAGAAGGTCGCGACCACCCGATCGGCGAAGGGTTCGCACAGCTGTGTCGCGGTGCTGTTCTCGGCGTCGGTGGCGATGAGCAGGACCCGGTGGGCGTCGAGCAGGTCGAGCTCGGTGAGCAACTGGGTGCGCGCGGCGCCGGCGCCGTAGACGATTCGGCCCGGCAGGCCGTCGTAGGTGAACTGTGTCACCGGATCGTCCCCGGGATGACCGTGGGACCGTAGCCGAGCAGCAGCCACTGGTTATTGTCGCGCACCCAGACCGCGAGCGCGCTGTTGGCCAGTTGTTTGCGCACCCCGCCGGCGGTGATGTCGGCACGCATCTCTCCGGAGACCAGCACGGTGTCGCCGACGACCACGATCCGGTGCACGGGGTGGTCGATCCGGTGGTAGACGTAGAAGCCGGTGCGCAGGTTCTCCAGGTAGCTGTCGAGGGTGTCGACGACGGCGTTGGAGTGCGTGTAGAGCAACTCGGGATGCGCCAGTGCGGCGAAGCTGTCGGCATCGCCTGCCAGGACCGCGGCGTAGCGGGCGTCCTCGAGTGCGCTGATGGTCGATTCGATCTCGGCCGTGGCGACAGTGTCGCTGGTCATGAGAGTGCTCCTGTCTGCGGTGCGGTGGAAAGGGTTTCGCGCAATGTCACGCCGTTGCGGCGGCGCAGGACGGTGAGGACTTCGGCCATGTCGGCCGAACCGAGCCCGGTGGCCACGGCGTCGTCGAGGACGGCGAACGCGGCTTCGGACCCGGGCAGGGTCAGCTGGCGACGGTGGGCCAG
Source organism: Nocardia sp. NPDC050378 (assembly GCF_040655675.1). Classification (NCBI taxonomy): domain Bacteria; kingdom Bacillati; phylum Actinomycetota; class Actinomycetes; order Mycobacteriales; family Nocardiaceae; genus Nocardia; species Nocardia sp. NPDC050378. The sequence continues at coordinate 108,381 of NZ_JBFAKI010000006.1, read as the reverse complement.
CGCGAGGGCCAGACCGAGGTCCTTGCGGATCAGCGACACCGGCGCCGCGACCGGGGTCTCCTCCGGCGCGAGGTAGGCCTGCTGCTTGTAGCCCACGTACGGGGCGCCCGCGGCGCTGTTGCGCAGGATGTCGTAGAACGTGGCCGGGTCGAGGTCACCGGCTTCGGCGAGCAGAATTCCCTCTGCGACAGCCTGACTCAGCCCGGCCAGCACCGCGTTGACGGCGAGTTTGGCGGTGGCACCCGACCCGACCGGTCCGGCGTGGAACTGGGCGGTAGTCATCGCGGCCAGGACCGATTGTGCCCGCCCGAACTGCTCAGGCGTGGCGCCGACCATCGTGGTGATGGCGGCGGTCTCGGCCATCGACACGCTGCCCGACACTGGTGCGTCGATCACCGTGAGGTGCGGTAGATCGGCGAGTTCACGCACGACCTCCGGGCCGACGGTGCCCATCACGATGTGCAGGTGACCCGGCGCGACGGTGCGCAGGCTCTCGATCACCAGGCCGCGAGTGGATTCACCGTCGGGCAGCATGCTGATCGTCAAGGAGGCTGCGGCCAGGGCCTCCGGGAAGTCGGCGAGGTCGACCCCGTCGGGCGCTTGCTCGACGTGGGGGTCATAGGCGAGAACGGTGTGCCCGGCCGCGGCCAGGTGGGCAGCCATCGGCCTGCCCATGCGGCCCAGGCCCGCGAATCCGATCAGCACGGCCACTCCCCCGCTTCGGAGACTGCTGCGGCGAATCGATGAGCGGTGGTGCGAGGAGGCGACAAGCAGGTCGACCGAGGCCGCGCAATCAGGAAAGACACGAGTCTCCTTCGTCGTCGATGACGGGGAACGGGGCTGAAGCCACCGCGAATATGTTCAGTATCATTAAACATTGAGAGAGTGATGTCAACCACGAAACAACAGCTGCCACATCAAAGAGAGGCTCATCATCGATACCCAAACCGCAAGAAGATGCTCCCCGAGTGCAGGAACACGTCTTCACGCGCCCGTCGAGACGAGGGCCGCAGTTCGCCGCCCGCCGCAGATGGTGTTCATCATCAATGAACCCGTAGTGTTCACTGATAGTGGATTTTGTTTCGGCGAGTGGACAGAGGTGCGCTGATGCAGGACAAGATCGGGCCGGCTCTCAAGCAGGCCCGCCTGGCGCGGGGTTCGAGTCTGCGCGGATTGGCGACCGCGGCGGGCATCTCCGCCAGCCAGCTCTCCCAGATCGAGAACAACAAGTCGCAGCCGTCGGTGAGCACCCTCTACGCCCTCGTCAACCATCTCGAGGTGTCGCTCGACGATCTGCTGGGCCTCCGATACGGTCGCACCACCGAACCAGCCGGACATTCGGACATGACCCGTTCCACCGGGGTCGTGCAACGCGCCGCGGACAACCCGGTACTCGAGATGGCCAACGGCGTCCGGTGGGAGAAGCTGGCGGTAGACCCGAACGCGGGCGTCGACGCCCTGCTGGTCACCTACGAGCCCGGTGCGGCCAGTTCGGTGGACCGAATGCCGATGCGCCACTCCGGAACCGAGTACGCCTACCTGTTCACCGGGGAGCTGACGTTGTTGCTCGATTTCGACAGGCACACCCTCGGCGCGGGCGACTCGCTGTGCTTCGACTCCACCCGGCCACACATGTACGTCAACCAGTCCAGCGAACCCGCGCGCGGCGTCTGGTTCGTCGCCGGCCGCCACGAGTCCGGCCCCACCCGGGCATGGGTCGCCGCTCAACTCGGCGAGACCGACACCGAATCGCCTCCGCGCGTGACGAATGCGGTCGACGCTCTGGAATTGCTCGGCGCCACGCCCGTGCGTCCACCCGCGACCAGGCCCGACCGCGACAGCTAGTCACGGCCGGGCCCACAGAATCAGAGACGTTCGAAAACGGCCGCCAGTCCTTGGCCGCCGCCGATGCACATCGTTTCCAGGCCGTAGCGGCCTTCGCGGCAGGTCAGTTCGTGGAGCAGGGTGGCCAGGATTCTGGCGCCGGTCGCGCCGACCGGGTGGCCGAGGGAGATTCCCGAGCCGTTGGAGTTGACGCGCGGATCGTCGGGCTCGACCTTCCAGGTCCGCAGCACGGCAAGGGTCTGTGCGGCGAAGGCTTCATTGAGTTCGATCACGTCCATGTCGTCGAGAGTGAGATCCACTCGGGCGAGCGCTTTTTCGGTCGCCGGCACCGGTCCGATGCCCATGGTCGCCGGTGGCACTCCGGCGACCGCCCACGATGCCAGTCGAGCCATGGGGCGTAGCCCGAGCGCGTGTGCGCGTCGCGGTGTCGTCACGACACAGAGGGCAGCGCCGTCGTTCTGGCCGCTGGAATTTCCCGCCGTCACCGTGGATTCGGGATCGGTCCCGAGTCGGATCGGGCGCAGCTTCGCGAGCGTGTCCAGGTCGGTATCGGCACGTGGGTGCTCGTCGGTGCGCACGAGCATCGGTTCCCGTTTGTGTTGCGGCACAGCGACACTCACCAACTCCGCCTCGAAGCGGCCATCGCGTTGCGCGGCGACGGCGCGCTGGTGCGACTGCACCGCGAGCGCGTCTTGATCCGCGCGGCTGATGGCGAACTGTGCACGCAGGTTCTCGGCGGTTTCGATCATCCCTCCGGCAACCGGAAAGTCCTTGCCGCCAGCGGTGATTCGCGCACGCGCGAGGCGATCATGCAATACCGGGCCGTCGCCGCGAATCCCCCAGCGAATGTCGGTGGCGTAGAACTCGGTGCGGCTCATGGACTCCACACCGCCGGCCAGGACGAGATCACTGCCGCCGGTCTGCACCTGCATGCAGGCTTGCAGCACAGCCTGCAGGCCGGACCCGCAGCGCCGGTCCACCTGAATACCGGGCACACCGATGCCCAGGCCCGCGTCCAGCGCGGCGACGCGGCCGATCGCGGGCGCCTCGCCGTTGGGCGAGGACTGGCCGAGAATGACGTCGTCGACGGTCTCGGAGTCGAGTCCGGTGCGCGCGATCAGTTCGGTGATCACGGTCGCGGCGAGGTCTTGCGGGGCGATGTCCTTGAACACTCCGCCGAATCGGCCGACCGGGGTTCGCAGGGGTTCGCAGACAACGGCTTCGGGCATAGCTCTTCCTCGTAGGCGTCAGGTGGTGGATCGGATCCGGGTGAGGTCGTGCTCGATCGCGGCAGTGGTCTCGAGCAGGGCGGGAAGCAGGGAGTCGCGGACCTCACCGAGGCTGTAGCGGGCAGCCTGGGTCGAGATGTTCACCGCGGCGACGACCACACCGTGCCGGTCGCGCACGGGTGGTTTTGAACGCGAATCCCGACACCACCCTGTGCGCGAATTTCGACACCGCTCGATCTGGTGTTCGCGAATCTCGACATCACCCAGCTAGTCGACTGGGTCGGCACCCTGGCGCCCCGACCAACTGCGGGAGGCAAGTCGGGGTACCGCCGGGCTGCAACCAGATCGGCACACGGCCGAGCCCGACAAGAGCGCTGTCCGCCGCCCGAAAAGGAGTGGAGTTGGGCCACGCCAGTGCGGTTGAATGACTGCCTGCGCCACGCGGCCAGCGAACATGAATGATTGAGGAGTCGATGATGCCGATCGCGACGCTGCGAGGTGTGACTTTGGACTGCGCCGATCCCCGGGCGCTGGCCCGGTTCTACCAAGAGCTCACAGGCATGCAGCTCGGCTACGACGCCGACGGATTGGTCGCCCTGATCGATGGTTCGTGTTGCGACCTGGGCTTCCAACAGGTCGACGGATACCAGGCCCCTCGGTGGCCCGGTCAGGACGTGCCGCAGCAGGTGCATCTGGACCTGAGGGTCGAGGACCTCGACGTGGCGGAGAAGTTGGCACTGGGGTTCGGCGCGGTCAGGCCGGACCGCCAGCCGGGCGGTGACCGGTGGCGGGTGCTGCTGGATCCGGCCGGTCACCCGTTCTGCCTGGTCGTCGGCTGATACCAGGGGTCTTACCACCGCGACCTCTGGTGTTGCACCCGGTCTGGAACTCATCGGAGAAGACCCAAACCTCGCTGCTGTCATCGGAACTCGATCCGATTGGCCCAACTGTCTTGGCAAGCGACGATGTTGGGCCAACTTCGGCGGTAAAGGTCCAGCTTCACCGGCAGCAGACACTGGTGTCGAAATTCGTGACCAACCGTGGGCCGGACGGTGACGGAATTCGCGACCAAACGATGCCCAGATTCGCGACCGAAGCCACACGGGTGCCGCTATCGACCGAAGCCGTGCTCGAGTTCCTGGTCGACGACGCAGAAACCGTCTGCGCGGACCTGGGCCAGCTCGGCACGCAGTTCTCGTTTCGTGGTGACCGTCCTGGCGGTGAGCGGCGTCAGATCGACCTTCGCCAAATAGCTCTCCAGCGCGTTGGCGCCGAGGTCGGCGAGCAGGACCCGGCCCATCGAGGTGGCGTAGGCGAGGAAACGTGTGCGATATTGATCGACACGGTCATGATCCGGCTGACGGGAACACGGGCGACATAGACGATGTCGGTGCCGTCCAGGATCGACACCGAGGTCGACTCACGAACCTTCTCGGCCAGCGCCTCGAGGTGTGGGCCCGCCAGGTCAGGCAGGCTCAGACTGGACAGGAAGCTGTACCCGAGTTCGAGCACGCGCGGCGTGAGCCAGAACTGGTTGCCTGGTGCACGTGGGCCAGTGGAGGTCGGAATCGAGAAAAGGACGGTACGAGCATGACGTGGACGCGACAGGAGTTGGCGGCCCGAGTGGCGGCCGAGCTGAGCGACGGCCAGTACGTCAACCTCGGCATCGGGATGCCGACATTTGTGCCGAACTACTTGCCCGACGATGTCACGGTCGTGCTCCATTCGGAGAACGGTGTCCTGGGCGTAGGCCCGTACCCGAGCGAGGACGAAGTCGATCCCGAACTCGTCAACGCGGGCAAGGAGACGATCACTGTCCTGCCCGGCGCCTCCTATTTCGACTCGTCGCAGTCCTTCGGGATGAGCCGCGGCGGCTGCGTCGACGTCGCCGTGCTGGGCGCGATGCAGGTCAGCGCCCGCGGCGACCTGGCCAACTGGATGATTCCGGGCAAGATGGTCAAAGGCATGGGTGGCGCGATGGACCTGGTCCACGGCGCGAAACGGGTCATCGTAATGATGGAACACCGTTCCCGCGATGGCGAACCCAAAGTCGTCGAGCAGTGCACCCTGCCGCTGACCGGGTGGGGTTGCGTGCACCGCATCGTCACCGAAATGGCGGTGTTCGATGTCGGAACGGAGGGGCTGACATTGGTCGAGACCGCGCCCGGTGTCAGCGAATCCGATGTCTGAGTAGCGACCGGCGCCGACTACATTGCAGCGCCGGGCATCGTATCAGCTCGATGACATCGACGTGTTGTCGGCCCCGCGTCGGGCGAGGGGCAACAACACCGAACGACGTCGTCCCGCACGTAGATGAGTAGGTCACGGTTGGCCGTGCAGGGTAAGGGTGTCGTCGATGCACCGCGCGACGAACACGTCATCGATGGGCTTCTCACCTACCAGCAACCGGAAATACAGCGGCGCGGACAGGGTTTCGAGCACCTCGCGTGGATCCACGTGCTCGGGCAGTTCGCCGCGTTCGATCGCCCTGGTGATGATCTGAGAACTCTTCTCGAATCGCTCGTTCCAGAACCGTCGGCGCGCCGCGTCGACCTCTGGATCCACCGAGAGCGCGATAGTTGTTCCCACCAGCCGGGCGATTCCCGGGCGTGAGATCAAGTGCGAGACCTGCTCGGCGAGCACCCGCAAATCCGTACGGAGTGCGCCGGTGTCGGGGTCAGGGTTTTCGACAGCGGCCAATTCGGTGATCGCTTCGGCAATCAAGGCCATGCGGTTGCCCCAGCGGCGGTAGATCGTTGTTTCGGCGACGCCGGCGCGGGCGGCGACGTCACCGATGGTCAAGCCTTCGATGCCATGCTCGGTCACCTGTTCGACAGTGGCCGTCAACACCGCCTCCCGCACTCGCGCCGAACGCCCCCCGGTCCGCTTGCGCGGCCCAGAGGGCCTCCCGGTTGGCTCATCGTCCTCGCGCTCGTCCATGGTCCAAGTTCTACTCGAAGGATGCCGCCGATATCGAATGCGCGACCACGTCAGGCATTCGGGACCGAGACAAGCTGAGTGGTCAGCGCAGGTAGGCCGAGATCCAGTTGCCATATTCGCAGGCAAGATGCCACTGATGTTCGGCGATGTACAGGCCCGGCATCGAGGCGGGGAAGGCGACCTTGAGCTGACTGCGAAATCCACCGCCGGGCTCCTCGCGGAACTGATGACGGACTCCACCGACGATGAAGCCGTCGGCCAGGGACGCCACCCCCGAGACGGTCAGCGGGTAGGCCGGATCCGAGGGCACCATGACCCCGGCAGTGTCGGTGTAGTCGATGAAGAACTGGCTGGCCAGCACGGCGCCGCCAGTCACTTCGATCACCTCTTGGCGACCGTCTGACAGCGTCGCGATGATGTAGTGATCCGGGCAGGCATCAGTCCACACCGCACGATCGTCGGTCACCCGCGCCCGATCGAACCACTCCAGGAAGCCCTGCGCGGTTCCACGGTCACTGACGACCTCGGTGATCGAGTACTGCCAGCGTCCGTCGGAGGCGGCTATCGCAGCCCGGGCGGCGGTTTCGGAGGCGGTGAGCTCAGCGGCGAGCAGCTCACGCAACCCGTCCGTACCGATCGTCAGGCGGGCGCGCGCCAAAGCCGCTCGGGCAGCGGGTACGTCATCGACGGTGACTTCAAAGCGAGCGAGCAACGAGTCGAGTTCTCCGGTCAGTAGGCTTACATAGTCCCTTCGCAGCCGCGCGGCGGCCACCGACAGCCGCCTCCGCTCCCATTCGACGACCTTGCTCTGGTCGACAACGGTTCCATCGATGAAGGTGCGTAGCCCTGCTCCGGTTGCCGGGGTCACGGAATCGGCGGCAGCGAGCCCGGTCCCGGCGTAGGCCGCTGCGGCGGCGACGGCAGCCGTTGCTCCGGCTGCACTGGCGATGAAGCTTCTTCTGGTCAGCATTGACCAATTCCCTTCGACTTAAAGCTAGCTAAACTTGCGATAATACAGCTTCCGTTACCGCCGTCACGTTGTCAACGGTTTGCGCATAATTAACGCCATAAGAACTTGCGTTTCCCGGCACAGGAGGGCACCCTTAACGCAAGTCCCTATAGCGTTAACGAGAGGTAGGCGACATGAACGATCCCATCGAAATCCGAACATTCCTCGGCGAGGAAAACGTCACCCGCCAGCAGGTGCGTGTCTGGGAAGCGCGGCGCGCCGAAGCGGTGCTGAAGAGGTTCTCCGCGCGCCTCGGGCGCCGCGGAGTAGCCGAACTGCTGCCCGATTTCACGATCGGCGGGGCGCTCGACGCGCCGCTCGATGTCCAGCGCGAGACCCTCACCGCGATGAAGACCGAGCTGGGTCACGCGGGGATCTATGCCATGCTCAAGCGCGATCTGGCGATCTCGGAGCGGATAGCGCGAATCGGTGTCGCCACCAGCCGGGGTCGAGCCAAGTACTCGGTCACCCGGCTCGAAGTCCCCCACTACTCCGCGCAGCGATTCGCCGACTGGTTCAACGACCTGACCATCACCAACGCCGAGGTCGACATGGTCGCCGCCACTCCGGACCACTACTTGGTGCGCGGTCTACCCGACGGTCGTCAGGAAGTCGTCGAAACAACCGGCGGCTCACCCACGGCGTCGCGATTCCTCATCGACTACACCAGAACCGAATCACTGACCATCCCCGTCGATCCCGACTACCCCATCCAGGTCGCGGGCCAAGCCTTCCTCGACGACGGCCTGGTCATCGGCGGCGTCCGCCACCAGTTCCGCGATAGCGACGGCACTCTCGAAGCCCTACTGACCGCGCAGTTCCCTGGCAATCTACCCAACCGGCTCATCCACCAGCATCAATGGCACCTGGCCGACGAGTTCAGCAACTGGATGATCGCCGCGGCCCCAGTCGCGGCGACCGCCTGACACCGAAGACCGCACACACCGATGCCCACCCACCGATATCGGTGGGCGGGCATCGACACGCGGAGACCGGGCAGGCCGCCCTCAGCTGGGCTGCACTGCGTGCTGATCGGTGAGATACACACCGTTGCGACGTCGAAGTACATCCCGGCCAGACGCAGTCGCCCCGCACGCTCAGCATCGACCACGGTGGGATAGGTACGCAGGTGCTCGAGTTGTTGGGCCACATTGTGTTTGGCCAGCTCATCGACCGTGCTGCCGACCTGCTCGACCGGTCCGGGACCCGACACGGGTGCGGGAAGGCCTGCGGTCACGCGCAACACCACATTGGGCCTGCTCGATCCAATGGTTCAGCCCGGACAGGTGACCGGGCGCCTCGGTCAGCGCGGCGCTCATCGCCCCGCACGAGGAGTGCCCGCACACGACGATGTCCTCCACACCGAGAACGTCGACCGTGAATTCGACGGCCGCAGCCACCGAGCTGCCGGTGACCGCGCCGAGACCTGCGCTGGCATCACTGACAGGAACGAGGTTGCCGATATTGCGCACCACGAACAGGTCACCCGGCCCAATGGCGGTGATCATGTTCAGCACGATGCGCGGGTCCGCGCAGGTCAAGAGCAGCGTCTTGGGTGACTGCCCGGCGGAAAGCCGACTCATCAACGGCCGCACCGAGGCCGCGGTGTGCGCGCGGTACGTGTCGACTCCGCGTTGCAGCGACGGGGTGACCATCGTGGGCCCGCCCACGATGGTTACCGGCCGGTGCTCGACAAGCCCCGGTGACTGCCGGTCCGGCCAACCCGCCATCCGCGGTGCGGGCGATGCCGCGGCGGACATGGACCAGCGGAACGGAGTTTCGGCTCCCATTCGCTCGAGTACCGCTGCACGGATCTTCACAGCTTCACTCCGTCGTCGTCGGCCGACAACGCGCCGTCGGGCGCAACGGCCACCGGGCTGTAGCGCTCGGGCAGCGCGATGACGGCGACGGCCGCGAGCAGGAACAACCCACCGCAAAGCGCGAAGCCGATGGCGAAACCGGTGGTGCCGGCGAGATAGCCGAGCAGAAGCGGAGCCAGCGCCGAGATACCGCGGCCGACGTTGAAGCAGAACCCCGCACCGGTCGCGCGAAGCTCGGTCGGATACAGCTCGCCCAGGTAACTGCCGAGAATGCCGGTGAACACGGCGAAGAAGGCGTAGGCGGGCCCGAGAACCAGCAGGGTCGTCTCGTTCGCCGCCACCACATAAAGGGGAAGCACCAGGCCGGTCCCGAGCAGCGACGTGATGAGCGCGCGCTTTCGGCCGATCTTGTCGGCGATGAATCCGAAGACGTTGTACCCGAAGAACATCCCCAGGTTCAGCACGCTGATGAAGACAGCGACCGTGGTGTCGGGGATCTGGCGATCCTCGGCCAGGAAGGTGGGCAGCCAGGCGCTGGCTCCCCAGAAGCCCAACAACGCCAGCGAGCACACGGTGGTGCCGAGGACCGTGGAGCGAATCAGCGTGCGGCCGAAGATCTCCCGGGTGTTCGCCGTCGGCGTTTCGCCCGCCGCGCGGCGGGCACTGACGTTGTCGAGCCATTCCCGCGATTCGGGGAAGAACCGCCAGATCAGCACGATCGGCACGATCACGCCGACTCCGGAGACGAAGAACATCCCCCGCCAGTTCGAGGCGTAGGTGCCCGCGATCAACGCTGCGAGCATGCCGCCCACGGGGAACGCGCTCATCACGAACGCGACGGCGCGACCACGTTCTCGCTCCGGCCACGACTCGACCACATAGGTCGACACAATCGCCCACACACCACCGAGCCCGAAACCGGCGACCAACCGCAACACCATGATCCAGCCGAAGCTCGGCATCACCGCTACCGATGCCGTGCAGATGCCGAACAACGCCAGGCTGCCCAACAGGGCCGACTTGCGACCGTGCTTATCGGCGATCCGGCCGACCGTGACCGAACTGGCACCGATGCCGAGCAGGGTCGCCGTGGCCAGCAGGCCACCTTGCACAACACTGACTCCGAGGTCTGCTCGCATCGACGGCAAGGCCAGCGACAGAATGACGATTTCCAGCGCGTCGAACAGGTAAGCGGTGAACGATCCGATCAAGATGATCCACCGAACGGGAATATTCATCTAACGACCTCATTGTCAATAAATGTGTGAGGGAGTGGGTTTCAGCTCGAAAAACCGAATGCGGAGCCGAACCAATCGGCGGCCTTCGCGGCGGCGACGTTGGTGTCGCGCTGGTCGGAGTACAAACTCATGTGACTGACCGCGGGCAATATCTCGAGACGTTTCGCTGGACTGGCGATGTCGTTGAATGCCGCGATCTCGCGGTCCCACATCGTGATGTTATCGCCCTCGGCGACGATCATCATCACCTTCTTGTCGAGAATGCGCGGCAGGAAGGGAAATACCGAATAGTTCAACAGCAATTCGGTGGACTCGAGCGTGCTCCAGTGCTCATGGCGCTCGGCTTCTCCGGACTCCTTCAGCTTGGTGAACACCTCCCCGATTCGCGGGAACGGCCACGTGGACAGCTCTTTCCACGGCTCCGGCGAGCTCATGGGCAGGGTTGCCCCTTCGCTGCCACCGGCGCGGATCCTGCGGTCGGCAAGGATCGCCGCCTCCAGCTCCGCGAAGGCGACTTCGCCGTGCGCCCGACGCATGTTGTCGAAGCCTTCGACCACCGGGACCACGCTCACCGCGGCCTTCACGCGGCTGTCGGTGGCGGCCAGCACCAGGGCGTGCCCGCCGCTGTAGGAGATGCCGAACACCCCGAGCTGTTGGGCATCGACATCGTCTCGGGTTTCGACATAACTGAGCGCGTTCTTGTAATCGGCGATCTGTTCCCATGGATCGATGTGCTGACGACGCGCGCCGCCGCTCTCACCGAATCCTCGGTAATCGAAGCCGAGGAACTGCACCTGCTGCTCGGTGACGATTCGCGCGACGTGCGGAAGGACGATCTCCTTGACGTAGCACCAGCCACCACCGGCGACCACGGTGGGCAATGGTCCCTCGACACCGTCGGGCCGGAACAAGGTGCCGACCAAGGTCTCGCCATCGCTCTGAAATATGACGCGTTCTTCCATGAGCTGTCCTCCGCTGCATCGAGAAATAATTGAATTCGGCGAGGGCCGTGAAGAAAGGCTATGTGCACCGTGTCGGCTCGCAGTGTCTCGATTTCGAGATCGCACCGAGATGTCCCGGCACCCTTCGCCGGCGCGGCCTGGTGTCGCAGGTCTGAGACACTCGTCGCCGGTGTTCGGGGTTACCATCAAGGCGAGTGTGTTGCCGGTCACAAAAGGTGGTGATGCGAATTACCCGTACTGAGCAGCGACGATGAGGAGAGCTATGAATGACCAATCGCTAATCGCCGCGGCGCGGGAAGCATTTCTGCACGAAGGAGTGGAATCTTCCGATGTTCGCCCGGCCACGCTGCGGGCGTGGAAGCGTGCCAAGCTCGGCGGCGTCCGCCCCGACACCCAACCGGCTGTGGTCTTCGCTTCCGCGATGAACCCCGACAGCGCACTGCTGCGAGCGGTCCGCCCCGTGGTCCACGACATCATGGCCCAATTGGGCACCGCCGAGTTCGCGATGATGGTGACCGACCGTGACGCCTACATCGCCGACCGGTGGGTCTCGAGTACCTCGATGGGTACCCTGCTCGACGGCATGGGCGTGCTGAAAGGCGCGCGGTTCGACGAGGCCAGTGTGGGATCGACCGGGCTCGGAACGGTGCTGGAGGAACGCGCGATCTCCATCGTTGACGGCGCCGAACACTTCAACCGATGCTTCGACCCCGTAGTCGCTGTGGGCGTGCCGGTGATCCGGCCCGGCAGCGGAACCATCGAAGGCGTCCTCGACCTCGTCTGCCCCACCGGCGCCCCCCACGAGGTCCTCGCCGCACTGGTCGAGCGCGCGGCACGCGATGCCGGGGATCGCCTGCTCAGCGGATACGCCGCCGACGACCGCGCCTTGCTCGACGCCTTCCTGCACGCCGATCGCCGCGGCTCACGCCGACCCGTGATCGCCCTCAACGACCGCATCATCATGGTCAACACCCTCGCGTCCGCGCTGGTCGGTTCCCGCTACCGCCATGACCAGCTGTGGGACGCGGTACAGCGAACCATCGCCCTCGGCGGACCACCACTGCGTTTGACCACGGGCGACGGCTCTGCCATCGACGTCGGACTGCGACTGGTCCACCACTCCGGCGATGTCGCGGGCGCCCTGCTGCAGATGTCGACCCCACCGACCGAACCCACTCGGCCTTCGCCCGCCTCGGACCCCGTCTCCGCCCTCGTCGACGCGGTACTCGACGAACTCCCTGGCCGCAGCTGGCTGTGGCGAGCAGCAGTCCATGCGGCGGCACGAGCAGCCACCACCGAGGGCCGCCTCCTCCTCTATGGTGCGCCGGGCGTCGGCAAGACCGCGCTCGCCGCCGCAGTGACCGGCAACCGCGTCGCGATCGCGGGAAAAGACAGAGACGCCAGGCTGCTCGGCGACCTCACCCATCGCGGCCCCGGCGAATTGGCAGAACTGGGCGCTGAACTGGACGCCCACGAACGCGGCTTCGCGGTGGCAACCGTCACCGCCGAGCGCGGCGAAGACATCGACCCTCGCCTTCTGACGATGTTCGAATACGTCGTCGAGGTTCCAGAGCTTTCCCGCCGTCCCGAAGACGTCGGCGATCTCGCCGAGACACTCATCCGTCGCCTCAGCGAAGGTACTGTCGGACTTGCCGCGGCAACGATTCGTGAGCTCTGCCAACGCGATTGGCGTGGCAACGTCGCCCAGCTCAACCGGACCCTGCGCGCCGCGCTCGATCACACCACCGGACCACGAGTCCAACCCGCCGACCTGCCGACCACCACTGCACAGAGCTTCAACCACAAACGCCTGACCCATCTGGAACACGCGGAACGCGAGGCGATCGCCGCCGCACTTCGGCGCGCCAACGGAAACAGGCTCAAAACCGCTCAGGCGCTAGGAATCTCCCGTGCCACCCTCTACCGGAAACTCGCGGCGCTTGGGCTGAATTGAGCACACATCGCGCGCCACCTCGGACGCGAGCGGAGTAAACCCCAAGCCTGCACTCTGGCGTGGAGCCCGTCGGTGACAGTGGCGATGTGGACGACGAGCAGCCGATCTCCTTGGGGCCGAGCCTAGCCTGCGGCGCATGTAGCTCACCAAGCAGCACGCGCGAGCAATCGAGCAAAGTGGTGCGAAAGTCCCCGAACTGGGCACCGGGACCAACCCGGACTGCCAGGTCGAAGCCTTGCGCCATATATCGATACAATCTCGAAAGCTCCCGGTTCTAGCAATAACCGCCGGAGTTCTTCTGCGGTGCGGCGTCATCACGCCCGTTCCACCTCCATGGGTGTAGCCGTGGGCACATCGAAATGGAACGAAACCAGACCGTGCCGGCCGACCGAGACGGTCAGACCGGATAGGAACCCGCGATGATCAGGCGTTTTCCGGTTGCCCATGTTGTGCGTGTCCTGCCGAGGAATCGAACCTGCGACTCCCCGGCGGGCCAGGCATCATATCCAGGTGGGCACTGGCGTTGATGCACAAGAGAAACGCGCGCCAATCATGCGCCACCACCTAAATTGCGGGTCCTTATACGATTTGCACGCGGGTAGGCACAGGAACCGCCGGGAAATGGTCCGGTGGTTTCGAAACCTAAAGGTAGCCATTTACCTGCGCAGACAAGGAAATAATGGGAACAGTCGAACAACTTCGGGAACCTGCGGAAACGCTCCGCCGACTTCATGACCCAGGTCGGCATCGGAGCTCGAGCACTGCGGCATTGCATACCAGCCACGCGACGGCGCCACCGTGACCACGGTACGCGCCCCGCACTTGCTGTTGCCCGCCTGATCGCCCCTCATTGGCGGCGGCGCGAACCGGCAACCACGTCTACCAGGCATTTCCGTGCCAATTGGACCTCGGCGCCAACGCCGCCGTCGGCCGACTCCAGACTCGCCGACGACCCTGCGCCTGGCCCGGGTCAGATCCCGTATCCAGGTGCGAAGTGTTGATGTGGTCCTGGTGTTTCATCGTCCGATCTGTATTCCTGGCTGCCCGGTGCTTTCGACTCAAAGGCAGCAGTGGGCACAGCCGCAGCATTGATGGCGGCATCGATCATTCGTCCGGCCTCGGCCATCGCTCGGGGTGTCGTGCTCGGGCCGAGTTGCTGGCGGGCGCGGTCGAGGACATCCTGGATGGAGATCGGCGCCATATCCAACTCACTGCGTGTAGTGGTACGCCGCAGGCTCGACAGTGACGAGCGTACGCTCGCGCAACCGCGGGTGCGCCGATGTCACGCCACACCGCGGTCAGGCCATCGACAGTGAGATCCGAGGAACTGGCCGACGAGGTAGCCGCGCGCGTCGTGAAACTGGACGCCGTCGAGCCAGCCCGCTCTGCCCGCCGCAGGGCCGAGGCGAAGTCCTCGACGTTCACGCGATCTGGTCCTGGGTCATGGCCCGGGCGCTGGTTTCCGCGTCGTCGGACGCCTACAGCACCGGGTAGCCGTCAGGCCCCGCAACCCGCCGTGGTTCAGCTGGACACCGCGCCGGCCGCGGGTAGCCGGTCGGCGAGCCGCGTCAACCCAGGAGCTGGGAGTCGTCGTCGATCCCGAGCCCTCGCGCGAAAGCGCGGCGTTCACATGGGCCGCGCATTTCATCACTCACCCGAAGCCACTCGAGGCGAGAGATCAGCCAGCGCTCCCCGTCTTCGGACACTCCGCCGTTGGGCAGGTCTGCTGGTTCGTCATTAGCGTCGATACACCAGCCGGTTATCCATCGCCGGACCACGAGGGACTGTCACCGGGTGGAATAGGATAGTCACAGCGCTCCTTTCGTCGAGCTGCAAAGAAGAGGCTCGGCAGGAGGCCGGGTACGGATTCAGACGGGCGGCGACGTGCCTCTGAACGCGCTACTCGACCGCGAAGCGGGCATCGACCGGGGTGACTGGCTTGCCCGCAGTCGGCCGATTGTCCGCAGCCCGCCCGATGTGGGTCCGAACCAGGATCGCCATGGTGCCGAAGCCGACCAGGGAGGTCACCAAAAGGTAGACGGTGATCGGGGTGCTGGTGCCCCATGTGGCGAAAAGCGACGCGGCGATCAATGGCGCGAACCCGCCACCGACGATGGACCCGATTTGGTAGCACATCGACGAACCGGAGTATCGGACCCGTGGCGGGAACATATCGGAGAAGAATGCGGCGAAAGGACCATAGGTAACTCCGACGAATATTGCGACTACGAGCATTGCTGTCGCGAGCACTGGAACACTGCCGGTATCGGCTGCTGGCATCAGCGCGGTGCCGCCCAGCCCGAGCCCTACCCAGCCCCAGAGCAGTACCTTTCCTCGACCTATGCGGTCGGCGAGCATCGAGGAGAAGGGCATGATCAGCATCCAGAGGGTGGTGCCCACCAGTGTGAGGGTGAGGATGGTGGTGTAGCTGTAGCCGATTTGCTTGGGGGCATACGAGAGCAGGTAGGTCACGAAGATGTACGAGATCGCACTGCTGCCGCCGTACGACAGCGCGCCGAGGACGATGCCCTTCCACCCGGTCCGGAATGCCTCCACAATAGGCAGCTTGGCGCGATCCTGTTCCTTCAATGCCCGGGCGAACTCCGGACTTTCGGCGATGCCCAGGCGCACGTACAGGCCGACGATCACGAGCAGCGCACTGATCAGGAAGGGGATACGCCAGGCCCAGGCCAGCAGAGTTTCCTGCGAAACGACCGTCGTGAGGATCAGATAGACCAGGTTGGCGAGGATCAGGCCGCCCGCGACGCCCATCTGCGGAAAGGAGCCGTAGAGCGTTCGCTTGTTCGGCGGGGCGTTCTCCACTGCGACCAGGACGGCGCCACCCCATTCCCCGCCCGCGGCGATCCCCTGTATCACTCTGAGCAGTACCAGCAGGATCGGCGCCCAGATACCGATCGTGTCGAAACCGGGGAGCAAACCGATGAGTACGGTCGTACAACCCATTGTGAGCAAGGAGATCACCAGCATGGACTTGCGGCCGACCCGGTCGCCGAAGTGCCCCATGAGAATTCCGCCCAACGGGCGAGCGATGTACCCCACAGCGAATGTGGCGAACGCCGCGAGTGTTCCCGCCGTCGAGGAGAATTCCGGAAAGAATAGTTGCCCGAGAACCAGGGCAGCCGTGAGCCCGTAGATGAAGTAGTCGTACCACTCCACCGCCGTACCCACGAACGTCGCCAAGGCGATCTTCTTGACGGACGGCAGTGGCCTGCCGGAGTCCACCTCGACGTCGGTCTCGACTTGCGTCATTGCGACCTCCGGTGCCTGCTCGAGCGCTTCACCGCTGGGCGCATATCGCACGCGCCCTGCTTCGGGACAGACAGTGGCGGGCGAGGCCGCAACGGGACTCGATCTTTTCGGCCAGAGTGCCGGTGCCGACGCTGTCGAGGTCACCGTGATGTTGCGACTGTATCATTATTGAAACCTCTTTCTAGATGGACCACCTGGACTGAGCGAACTCAATTCCGACGGGCCACGAGCCGCAGCAGCGAATATAATGTTCCTGCGGGATCTTCATCTCGACTTAGTCACTGATGCGCACAATGCTAATGGGACTGTGCCGTGGAATAAATGTTCAACGACGCCACCGTCGATGTTCATCGGCGCCACGCGAAGCCCCGATCAGCCCATAACGGACGCCCATGGCCCGATACCGAGTGATCGAGTACATGTCGCGCACTTTGACGAACACCAGCGGGTAGTCGTTCAACTCCTGAAGCTGATCCGTGGAGAACTCATGGCGATCACGGGGCCATTGCCTCGAAGTTCGGCGAAATGGGCGTCCGCCCTCGGCTTTGACACCTTCCGAACAGGGGCCAAAGGTCCGAGAGTCAGAGCGTTGCGCCGTAGGCGAGCTCGTCATAGAACGTTACCTCTTCGCAGTAGAAGCGAAACAAGTTGTGTACCAGAGGCATTCGGAGGCCTGGATCCGATCCGCCAGGGGCCGCGGGCCTTGGACCACCCGGTCGATACGCACGATCGGCAACCGCCCACCTGCGCATTCGACAATCGTTCACGTCTGGCGCTGCGAGTGTCACGGCTCACAAGGTAGCAAATAGGCTGAAAGCTTGTAAAGATTAATGACAAAGAGACTTTGAAACGGGGCCGGAAGCGACCCGATCGCCCGCTCATCCCCAGGCACGCCGCCTCGGCCGCCTTGCAGGGTGACGTGCCCCAACCCGCACTATTGGCTCTGAGCAGGCACTTCTCCGCGCTCACCACATTGAGGCGCACATCTTTACAATCTTTATATACAATGCTACCGTCTGTGAGCTGGGTCACCAACCCTCCGGCAGGTCGGCAATGCGCTACCGAGGGGCTGCGGCCGAGTTACCGAAGCATGTGACGCCCGACAAGACGGATCACTCCGGACCCGCTTCCCGATCGCAACGCGGTAGCCGACGCAAGAAAGTCGCATCCGCAGGCGAGCGGGCGCGGAGCATCCGAAGACCCTGATTTATGAGATTGGAAGGACCCGACATGCCGGAAAGAGTTGCCGGAAAAGTAGCATTGGTCACAGGCGCCGCGCGGGGTCAAGGCCGTTCCCATGCTGTCCGTCTGGCGCAAGAAGGTGCGGACATCATCGCAGTAGATGTCTGTGAGCCGATCCGTGGAGTTCCCTACGTCTCCGCCACTGCGGACGATTTGAAGGAAACGGTTGGCCAAGTGGAATCGCTGGGCCGGCGAATCATTTCTGCCGAAGTCGACGTGCGCGAATTCGGTCCGCTCCGCCGCACTGTCGACGAGGCTGTCGCCGAGCTCGGTCGGCTGGATATCGTCGTCGCCAATGCCGGCATCTGCATACCAGCGGGATGGGACCGAGTCACCGAGGATATCTTCACGGACACGATCGACATCAATGTTCGCGGCACCTGGAATACAGCAATGGCCGGCGCGCCGCACCTCGTACGAGCCGGCGGCGGTTCGATCATTCTCGTCAGTTCGGCTGCAGGTCTCAAAGTGCAACCCTTCATGGTTCCCTATACGACCAGCAAGTTCGCGGTCCGCGGCATGGCAAAGGCATTCGCCGTCGAGCTCGCGAAGCACCATATCCGGGTGAACAGTCTCCACCCGACAGGAGTGAAGACGCCGATGATGGGAGAAGGCCTGCTGGCAGCGCTCAATCCGGCGATCGAAAACGACCCACGACTCGGCCCGATGTTCACAAACTTGTTGCCGGTCGAGGCCGTCGAACCCGAAGACGTGTCCGATACCGTTCTCTTCCTCGCTTCGGACGAATCGAAATATGTTACCGCCCATGAACTCGCGCCCGACGCCGGCGTGTCCGAGTTCTGATCCGGGAGTAGAGTTGACAACATCGAATATTCATCGGGAAATCTCTGATCTCATCACAACGTATTGCCGCGGAGTGGACGGTCGAGACGAAAAGGTCTTCCGGTCGATATGGCATTATGACGCCATATACGACGTGGGTGGACAGTTCGGCACATATACGGGCACGGACCAGATCGTTACAGGAGTCCAGGCGATCTGGGATGCGTTTGCGGAAACACACCACTGGACCACGAATGTCTTCATAGATATCACCTCGACAGATACCGCCGAATCACAGAGCAGCGCCCTTGCTCACATGATCGACAACGAGGGAAAATTCGTGGTCTGCGCAGCGGACTACGCAGACAACTTCACGAAGACCGGGGGTGGATGGAAATTCGAGAAACGTACGATCACCATCCATTACATTCGCGAAATCTCCGCTCCCATCTACGGAAGCCGGTGAGATGAACATTCAAACGGAAAACAGGCCCGACGGACATCTCGGTGGAATCGGGATCTACGAATCCGCGCTGCGTTTCGGCGACTCCGCCGAGGCTGCCGATTGTGCCGCGGAAATCGAATCCCTCGGCTACACCGCAGTTTGGATACCGGATGTGGAAGGAGACCTGTTCGGCGCAATGGAGAACCTCCTCTCCGGCACCCGCGAAATCACCGTCGCCAGCGGCGTGATGAACCTCTGGATGCACGACGCCGACGATTCGTCCGCCCGCTACAACGATCTGGTGAAACAATACGGGCCCAGGATAATCGTCGGGATCGGCGCCAGTCACGCGCCGTTCGTCGACAGCGCGGAGGCCCAGCGCTATCGCAAACCGCTTACTCAAATGCGCAGATTCTTGGACGAACTCGATCGCGCGAGACCGCCACTTGCCCGAGGGGATCGGGTACTGGCTGCGTTAGGGCCCAAGATGCTCGAGCTGGCCCGGCATCGGAGCGCTGGCGCACATACATACCTGGTGACCCCGGAACATACCGCCGCCGCGAGAGCTGTACTCGGTACCGAACCCCTGCTCGTGCCCGAGCAGGGAGTGGTCCTGGAGAGCGACCCGGTCGTGGCCCGTGCGATCGCCCGGCAGAACATCGCGCTCTATTTCGATCTGCCGAACTATGTCAACAACTGGCGGCGTTACGGATTCGGCGACGACGACGTTGCCGCCCCTGGAAGTGACCGCCTCATCGATGCACTTGTCGCCTGGGGTGACGAGTCGGCGATCATCGAACGGATTCAGGAACATAGAGCCGCCGGCGCCGACCATGTCTGTCTCCAACTCATGATCGACCGGCCGGACGCTACCGTGTTTCCCCGCGACGCCTGGCGTCGATTGGCACCGGCCCTCGCAGAGATTTGATGGACGGCCCGGCAATCACCACCGGAACCATCGATATCATACGATGCGCAGAAGCCTGTGCTGACCATCGAGCCCGGCGGTTTATAATGTCGTCGCAATATCGTTGAACGGCACCATATCTTCCCTGTTCAACCTCTCCAGGGATCGATTTCCTGCGCTCAACACGTGCCCTCTTGCCCCTGCGCCTACAGTTTCCGGAACGCGCGGGCGGCAAGGGGGGACGTCGAGTCGATCACCCGGTTTCCCCGGTCGGCGAGAACCAGCTCCTGAGTAGCCGCCAAATGCGTGGCCATCAAAGCCGCAGCCATCATCCCGTCGCCCTTTTCGACCAATCGCAGTATTTTCCGGTGCGTTTCCAATGCGGTGCACTGTCGACTCGAATCCGGGTATTTCCCATCCACCTGTAGACCCTCGGCCCAGGCTTGCTCCTGAATTGACCAGACAGCCACCATGCTGCGAACAACCAGTCTGGTCGCCGCGTTGGGCGTCCAGTCGACCAGGATCTCGTGAAACGACCGCGCTACGCCGGTGAACGATGCTCCATCCCCCAATGCACGTTCAGTTTCCTCGATATTCTGCGCCAAATCGGAGACCACGGTCGACATCCGATCCGGACGCTGCGCGCAAGCGATAGCGCATTGCGGCTCGAAAAACGCCAAAGATTCCGCGAGGTCACTCAGCGTGACGTTCTGGCCCTGCAAGGACAGGCCGAGCGCGAAGGCTGCGGTCGACCAGCTCGGCCGGTGCACAAACGCGCCACCGAACCGGCCACGCCGCACGGTGATCAGCCCTTCCGACTCCAGAATCCGCAGCGCTTCCCGGATGGACGGGCCACTGACCTGGTATTCACCCATCAGATCTTCCTGTTTGGGAAGCGGCCCGTCGGGGATACCTGCACGCAGAATACGATCTCGCAGGTCGGCGGCAACCGACTCTGCGGCACGCAGCGGTGTGCGCCCATTCAGGTTCATCGGCCCTCTTCCACAGTCCCTGTCGTGCTCGGCTGCCTACCGCCACAATCTACATAAATCTTACATGCATTAAGGACAATGCTTGCTACTCCGCGCAGCCCACGTGTCGGCGGCGCTGATGCGGTGATCGTCGGCCGGCTTCCGATGAGTCCGGGGTCGACGACAACTTCCCCCGCCAGACCGGGGCCCATGCCGGGCGGGGATTCGATGATGCGCGCCGACGGGTGATGCCAGATCCGTCGATGCCCTTGATCTCACGGGCGAGGTCGAGCGCTTCGTGCGATGAATTTCACGGCATTACGCTGCCGCGTCGCCGGGCAGGGCCGAGCTCTGGCGTTCGGCGGCATCGACCGGCGGTCGCCGGCTTGGCGATAGCCAGTTCACACGTGCCGTTCGCAGTGAACGGTCACCGGTTGGGGCCGTCTAATATGCGCCACCTCGCTCGGCCGGCTACAGCGTGATTCCGTCCTCGACCGCGGTTGGTCCCGGCGCTACCCCTATGGTCGCGTCGGAGTCCTGAGTCGCCCGGCGATCGCGCGGCCGGCTTCATGCATTGCGACAGCGTCCGTTGCGAGCAGAACGTCAGCGAAACGGGACCGGTACTCGCCGAGATCGTGGCCGATCGAGCCGACAACGGCGTATACCGGCGTGGTGCCCGCGCGGGTGAGGATCGCGGAAATGATCTTGCCCGCCTTGGTCTGGCCATCCAGCCTGCCCTCGCCGACGACGATGGCCGAGGCGGCAGCAGCCGCGGCGCCGAAGCCGATCACGTCGAGGATGTATTCGGCGCCTGAACACAGTTCTGCGCCGTAACGCGCCCACATCCCGCCCGAGAACCCGCCGGCCGCACCGGTCGCGTCGACATTCGACGGGTCGCGGGGCAGGGCCAGCGCTTTTGCCTCGAGTTGCCGCGTAAGGAGTCGTATTGCGCCCACGTCGGCGCCCTTTTGTGGTCCGAAAACGCGGGCGGCGTCGACGTAGCGGGTCGTCACGTCGGTCAACACGGTAAGAGCGGCACCGCGGAGTCCGCCGCGCGCTTCGATGGCGGCGATGGCCCCGGTGCCGCCATCCGTGGTGGCGGAACCGCCGGCCGCGACGAGGATGTGGCGGGCACCGCGCCGGGCGGCATCGGCGATGAGCATGCCGGTGCCGTAAGTCGTTGCGGTAACCGGGTCGCGGGGGCCAACGTGCGGTGTGGTGATCCCGGAGGCGGCGGCGATCTCGACGACCGCGATCCCGTCATCGGACAGTCCGTACGCCGCCCGGCACGGTAGGCCCCATGGGTTGCGGGACGAAGTGGTGACCGAGCGCAATCCGAGAGGGACGTCGAGGACTTCTTGGGTGCCCTCACCGCCGTCAGCGACCGGCAACCTGATCGCCTTTTCGCCGAACGACTCGACGCCGGCGGCGACGGCGTCGGCGACCTCGCGGGCAGTGTAGGTGCCCTTGAAACTGTCGGGGGCGATCAGAACCGTCATACGCCCCAGGCTTCCGGATTCACCGGATGCGGGGGGATCCGGTTCTGCGCCATAGCCACGGCGTTCTCGGCGCACAGTCGCGCCATCTCGGCGCGCACCGACACCGTCGCGCTGCCGATATGGGGAAGCAGGACGGTATTCGGCAGGTCCGCGAGGCCGGGGGCGAGGTTCGGTTCGTCCTCGTAGACGTCGAGCCCGGCCCCGGCGATCTCCCCGGATTGCAGAGCGGCGACGAGCGCGGCTTCGTCGACGACGGGACCGCGGGCCGTGTTGATCAGGATCGCGGAGGGTTTCATCGCCGCCAGCACGCCCGCATCGACCAGGTGGCGGGTCTGTGCGTTGAGGGGTACGTGCAGGGACAGATAGTCGCTCGTGGTGACGAGGGTGTCCCAGTCGGTGTGGGTGACGAGTCCGGCGAATACACCGAGTTCCTCATCCGGCACCGGTCGACCGCCAGGCGGTCGCGGGCAGAACAGCACCTGCATCCCGAAGGCCAGTGCTCTTTTCGCGGTCGCCCGTGCGATCCGGCCGAACCCGGCCAGCCCGAGCTTGCGTCCCGAAACATCCTGTCCTAGTAGCAGATTCGGCTCCCACCCGGTGAACTGTCCGGAACGAAGGAAGGCATCGGCTTCCACGGCGCGGCGGGCGGTCGCCATGATCAGCAACATCGCCACGTCGGCGGTGGCGTCGGTGAGCACACCGGATGTGTTGCCGACGAGTATCGAGTTGGCGGTAGCCGCATCGATGTCGACGTTGTTGAACCCGACCGCGTAGTTGGAAATTCCGCGAATCTTCGCCGCGGACAGCAGATCCGCGTCGAAGGTGTCACGCAGTTGAGCCACCACCACGTCGTAATCGCCGGACACGCAAACCTCGCGCAGCCGTGCTCTGTTCGGAGTCTCGTCGGGGACTTCGACGCTGCCCGCGGCACGCAGCAGCGTGAGTGCGGGTTCGGGAATCGGCGTCGTCACGTAGAACCGGGCGTCACTCATCGGCCACCACCATGAGCCTGCGACCGTGCCAACGGTATCGGCGCTGCGACACCGGGCTCCCCTGCACCGAGCCGCACCAGGGCCTCGACCACCGGACGCCATCGTCCGGCGTACGTTGTCAGCGCCGGATCGTCGGCATAACCGGCATCGAGGAGATAGAGACCGGGCAGGGCGCAGGTACCGCCCAGTTCGGCAAGTACCGGCTTGAGCGTGAGATCGGGCGCAAGCGCGTGCTCTGGCGCACCACCGAGCATGAAAGGGACAGTCACGACGCCCGCGAGACCGGTGCCACCGGGGAACTGATCCAGAAACAGTTTGAGCAACCCCGTATATGTGGCTTTGAACGTGGGGCTGCCGAAGACCACCAGCGACGAGGACCGCACGGTCCGGACGGCTGCGGCGACATTCTCGTCGCCCCAGCCCAGCAAACCCGGGCCGAGGTCGATCAGGTCGACGACGTGGTCGGGCGCTGCCCCGGTCAGCTTCTCGGTGAGCATCACCGACGCGGCGAGGGTGCGGGACTCGGGCTTGGGGTTTCCGACAACGACGGTAGTGATCACGGCTCTCCTGTGAGGGTGGACTGGAAGACCGGGAACGCGGGAGCGTGACCGGCTCGGATCAGTCGTGGATCGTGTCGTAGTCACGTTGCTGATCGGCCGGCAGGAACCGTTCTTCGAGCCCGCGCACCTCCTGGTAGCTCGGCTTGACGAACCCGTCCCCCCATCCCGCGAACTCGTCCGTGCCCGCGAAGTCCGAGAGGCGAGCGTTGTACTCGTCGATAGGAGCCAGTTCACCGGTGTCGCGCACCTTCAGCAGGAGCTTCCACGGTTCCTGGATAGCCGGGAGAATGAAGGGGACGATGTTGATGGCCTGGCCCATCTTCGACAACTCGTCCACCGAGGGCGTGGGGCCGGCGTAACTGGGGCTTGCGATCGCGTAGGTCGGTCCTGGTGTCTCGGAGAGCAGGTAGCGGACTTCCTCCCAGGTGCGGATGCCCTCGTAGAAGATGACGTCGACGGCGGTCTCCTGCCGGTAGAGCTTCCCTCGCCGCAGGGCCTCCTCGAGCCCGCCGCCGCCTGCGCCGTAGCCATCCGTGCGGGCGGTGATCACGAAGTCGGGGTCGAGCTCGTCTCTGGCCTCGACGGCCGCGCGCAGCCGCCCGATCGCCTCCTCGTCGGACACGAGCGCGATCCCCGCCTGCCCGCCCGCCTTCTTGGGATCACGCTGGTCTTCGAGGTGGATTCCGGCAACACCGGCGGCGATGAAATCCTGAACCGTCTTGCGAACGTTCTGGATGCCGCCGTAACCGGTGTCCGCATCGCAGTAGATCGGGATGTCGGTAGCCTGGACGATTCTTCGCGCGGCGTCGATGATCTCGGTTCGCGTCATCAGGCCGACGTCCGGGAGTCCGTTCCACCAGGAGCTGATTCCACCGGAAATGTGGAAGGACCCGAACCCGGCTCGTTCCGCCATCTGGGCGTGAATCGGCATTACGCCGAAGGGCATGAGTTCGGTTCGGTCACTTTCGAAGATCCGGCGTAGCCGGGTCGTCTTCTTCTCGAGCATCACACTGACTTTCGGTAGGAGGCTACGGGGTGGTTGTCGCCCAGCCGCGGGCCGCTGCCGGGGAAGAGCTTCTCGCGCAGCGTGCCGGGGGCGTACTCCCGCTGTGCGAGGCCCCGCTCCTGCAGCACGGGAATGACGTGATCGGCGAAGTCGGTGTAGGTGCCCGGGACGAGCATGGACATGATGTTGATTCCGTCCACGCCCGCAGCGTGATATTCCTCGATCTTGTCCGCGATGGACTCCGGGGTCCCGACCACGCGCCATTGTTTGGTGGAGAATGCCAGCAGGTCCCTGACCGTGGCGGTACGTCCTCGTACGGTGTCGATCACGAGTTGGATAGTGCCGCGCATGCCGGGAGCGGTCTCGATCAGATCGGTGAGCGGCTGGTCCGGATCGGCAGAGCCGAGATCCACACCGATCGTCCCGCTCATCACCGCCATCTGCGCCTCGACATCGTTCCACTCGTCGTACTCGGCCTCCTTACGCCGAGCTTCCTCTTCAGTGGAGCCGACGACGAACGTCAGACCCTCCATGAAGAGGATCTCGTCCGGTCCGCGACCGGCCTCGGCCGCCAGCGCTTTCACCTTCGCGATCTTCGCCGCCGACGCCTGCGGCGGCCCGGAGATCATGAATACGCCTTCGGCGTGCCGCGCGGCGAACGCCATACCGGCCGAGGAAGCACCCGCTTGAAATAATGTCGGGGTCCGCTGCGGTGATGGCTCCACGAGATGCGGGCCCTCCACGCTGTATCGCTCACCCTTGTGGTTGATCTTGTGGATCTTCCTGGGGTCGGACATCACCCCGGCGGCGCGGTCCTTCACCATCGCGTCGTCCTCCCAGGATCCTTCCCACAGCTTGTAGGTGACCTCCACGTACTCTTGGGCCCAGCGGTATCGCTCGTCGTGTTCGACGATGCTGGGCAGTCCCATACTCCGCGAACCGTTCTTGGAGACGCTGGTCACGACGTTCCAGCCGATGCGCCCCTTGGTGAGGTGGTCGAGG
Source organism: Nocardia sp. NPDC050378 (assembly GCF_040655675.1). NCBI lineage: Bacteria > Bacillati > Actinomycetota > Actinomycetes > Mycobacteriales > Nocardiaceae > Nocardia > Nocardia sp. NPDC050378. The sequence goes on along the minus strand of NZ_JBFAKI010000006.1, from coordinate 82,707 downwards.
GTCGATGCCGACCGCGCGAAGGAGAAGGGGTGCTGCTGCAGGATCGAGTTGGTGTAGATGAACCCCAAATCGGACGTGGCGTGCGCCATCGCCGAGATGAGCATGCTGGGATCGCTGACCGGAAATTGGACGGCGTGCTCGGCGATCGCGTCCCAGGACCCGCGGAACTCCCCGTACAGTCCGAAGATGTCGGCCATGAAGATCGCATCGAATTTGCCCCGCTCCGCGATGCGTGCCATGTCTACCCAGAGATCCAGATCGTTGTACTCGAGTGAACGAGACTCCGGGTGTCGCCACATTCCGTGCGAGATGTGGGACGGCGTGTTCATGATGAAAAGGTTGAAGAGCATTGGCCTGTTGCGGCTCATGGCGTCGGTCTCCTTTGACTAGTCAGTTGCCGAGAACATCGGCTGAATCGACGGTGGGATCGGTCCGGCCGCCACGCGTGGAGCCGCAGCGGCCGGACCGGGTATATGTCAGCCAGCCGGCTGGTATGCCCCGACGACCACGGCTGCGTAGGTGCAGTCCTCGTCGTAGTGATTGCGCCAGGCGTGTGGGGCACCTGCCATGATCAGGACCGATCCGGGCTTCAGCGTTCGCACCTGTCCACCGGGGAGCTCGATGTCGACCTTGCCGGACAGGATGATCTCGTAGTCGATCGTGTCGGTCCGGTGCATGTCCGCCTCCCCACCCACTCCCGTCTCGGCATCCTTTGTGCCCGTGGCTTTCACGTCGAGCTTGCCCGCCGAGCGGGCCGGAAATCGGAACAGGCCGAGCTTCGAACCGCCGGGGCCGGGAAAATCCATATCGCGGGGCGCGCCCCCGATTTGCAGCGGCAGCGAAACGATGCCGTCGGTTTCCCATACAAAGGCGCCCTCGAAGGCGCCTGGTACTACCCGTACCGCGGGCTCGCCCGCCTCGGCGAAGTAGGATTTGCCGTCCGCGTCTACGGCGGCGATGACCAGTTCGAATTCGTCGGCGATAGCCATGGTGTTCTCCTTGAGGCAGAGGTGATTTCAGACGCGCGCGGCGGCGGGGAACTGGTTGCTCGGCCGCGCGAAGCCCAGATGCCCACGCAACGTGTCGGCTTCGTACTCGGCACGGAATCGGCCCCGGCGTTGCAGCTCGGGCACGACGAGATCAACGAAGTCCTCAAGCTCCTCCGGGCAACCTTGCAGGCACAGCACGAACCCGTCACCGGCCCCGTTCTCGACCTCTGCCTCCATGTAGTCCGCGATCGTCGCGGGGCTGCCCACCACAGTTCCCGGACCCTTGAAGCCGGTCAACAACTCGCGCAGAGTCGGCTTTCGACCATCGACGGTGTAGGAGAGCACTGCATCCCGATAACCCTGAATCCGGTCTGTCGCACCGAGATCCGGCAGCGGCTCATCCAGCGGATAGGGCGATAGATCGATTCCGAGGGCGGCCTCGAGCACGCCGCGCGAGATTTCCGGATGCAAGTGCTCCTGCAGCCAGTCCCACTTCTCCTGAGCCTCCTCATCGGTGCGCCCGATCACCGGCGTGATCTGCGACAGCACCTTTACGTCACCAGGCTCACGGCCAGCTTCGGCGGCGATTCGCAACACATCGTCGCGGTAGGCCTTGCCGACCGCGCCGCCCAGCGGAGAGAAGAGGATCTCCCCGGTTGTGGCCGCGAGCTGTCGGCCCGGCCCGGAGCTTCCTGCCTGCGCCAGCACGGGATATCCCTGCGGCGGGCGCATCACGTTGAACGGGCCTTCGACGTAGTAGTGCTTGCCGGCGAAGTTGGTCGGATGCAGCTTGGCCGGGTCGAAGAAGATTCCCGCCTCCTGATCGAGAATATAGGCGTCGTCTTCCCAGCTGTCCCAGAGCTTCTTGACGACATCGACGAACTCGGCCGCCTTCTCGTAGCGAAGCTCCGTCGAGATCTGCCCGGCATCGCTGAAGTTCTTGGTGTCCTGCGGCCCGGCCGAGGTGACAATATTCCAACCGGCACGACCATTGCTCAGGTGGTCGATGCACGCGAGCTGCCTGGCCAGCTCGTAAGGCTGGTGAAACTCGGTGTGCGCGGTCGCGACGAGACCGATCTTCTCGGTGGCGGTGGCCATCGCGGTGGTCAAGATCAACGCGTCCCAGACGCCGACCTTCGCGGTGTGGTGGCGCAAATGCTCGGGCACCGGCCACAGAGACTGGTTGTCCGCCATGAAGATTGCATCCAGCTTGCCTCGCTCAGCCGTCCGGGCGAGGTCACGCCACATGTCGAAGTTCCAGATGTCGTTGCCCTTGGTGTTCGGGCGCCGCCATGAGGCCTGGTGCCAGCCCCCCGCGTGCGGCATGACACAAACCGGAATGTGTTGCGACATCATTGTCCTTCCTGTCCGTTCAGTCCCGCCGGGGCTGCGGCGCACCGGCCAAGACCGCGTCGAATCGTGCTTGTAGTTCGTCGATCTGTGCCGGGTGGGTGAGGATGTGTGGTTTGTTCGCCTTGATGGCGTCCACGACGAGCCGACCGGTCGCGTCGGGTGCGATGTATTCCAACGGAGTTGCCGCGACATCGGGATCGGTCACCGGCTGCTCGGCTTTGCCCTCGACGTGCGGGTTACCGGGCTGTTGGACGTAGTCCGCCCACGGCTTCACCCCCCGCGCTTCGGATCGTTCCGCCTCCGACCGCAGGCGCTCGCTGGTAACGATGCGAGTGCGCACCGGGCCTGGATGCAGGATGCTCAACCCGATTCCCTGGGTCGCGAGTTCACCACGTGCCGCATGGGACAGGCCGTCGACCGCACTCTTTGCCGCAGAGTAGGCGGAATGCCCGGCGATCGGGATCAGTGAGGCCATGGACGAGGTGTTCACGATGTGCTTCTCGCCGGAAGTTTCGCGCATCCGGGGAACGAACACGTGATGCCCGTTCAGCACACCCCAGAAGTTCACCTTCATGACCCATTCGAAGTCCTCGTAGCTGGTGTCCCATGAAGCCCGGAACGGGCGCAGCGTCACGCCCGCGTTGTTCACCAGAATCTCGACGGAACCGAATTCGGCATAGACCTCATCGGCCAGCCGACGGACAGCGTCCAGGTCGGACACGTCCACCGAGTGCGCGGTGGCCCGACCGCCCTTTGCGTCGATCTCGGCAGCGACTGACTCGGCTGCCGCCTTGTCGATGTCGACCACGGCGACATTGGCGCCCTCGGCCGCGAGCTCCAGCGCGATCGACCGGCCTATACCGCCACCTGCGCCGGTGACCACTGCGGTCCGGCCTTTGATCTCCTTCATCGGAAATCCTTTCATATTGATCAACTGGTCGAATCGGCCGAATACGGGGTCGAGCCAGCGAATGCACAATCGACGCCGGTTACCGAACAGGGCAAGGTGCTTTATGGCCCAGAACACTCATGTCCTATGACCTAGGACACTATGGGCGGCGCGAGGCCCGTCGGTAGCGGAGCGACGTCAGTCGAGTTGTGCGAATGTGCCAGTCGGGAGCAACGCTCGCCGACAGCGACGCAAGATGCTCACAAAGGCGCGCGACGTGGCAGGGAGGCGCGGAGACGGCTCAGAAGCCGCCCTGCGAGTCGTCGGCCTGGCGCCGATAGCGAAGCCGATACCGACTCGGGCTTTCACCGGTCCATCGCCGGAAGGCGTTGCTGAAGCTGGCCACCTCGACGTATGCCAGCTGATCGGAGATCTCCGACACCGAGACGTCGGTCTCGGAAAGCAGGCGGCAGGCCTCGCGCAGTCGCGCCTGATCTCGCAAGGACCGGAAACTGACTTCGTACTCGTCGAGGCGTCGTTGCAGCGTGCGCACGGACATGGCCAGCTCGGCCGCGAGCCGGGCCAAGCTCAGGCCGGCATTGCCCGGCCTGGCGAGAATTGCCGAAACCTGCTCATCGAGCTGCGCCGACGCTTGCAACCATGTCGCCGAGCACGCGGCCCGCTTGACGTGCAAGTGGTAGAGCATCGCGTTCGAACGAGGTAGTGGCACGTCGAGAAGTCCCGACGGCCAGATCCAGCGAACGGCAGCGCTGCCGGAGACAATCGGGGAATGCACCAGGTCGTGGACAGCGACCGGCACAGGATCGAGCGGCAATTCCAGGTGCTCCAGCGGGAACGGGCCCCGCCAGAGATCGTCGAGGAACGCCGCGATCGCCGCGACGTCCCGCACCACGGTGAATCGGAAAAAGACCCCCGATGGATCGAGCTCGGGCGGCAGCTCGACCTCGATTCCCGCCCAGTCCTCTCCGATGTCGATCGAGCGATACCGCCCGACGCTGTAGAAGGTCTCCAACGTAGTGACCAGGTCCCGGAAATGCCGCAATGTGGGCGCCGAGATCATGGCCGCACCGAATGCTTCGAAGACCGGATATAGATATCTCGTCCCGGTCTCGAGCCAGATGTCGATCTGTTCCGCGGTGCGCTGCGCGAAGACCTCCTGGAAGGCCAGTTCCTGAAGCCACCCGATGCGGCGATCCGGCACCTCGAGAACATCGACAGGGATCCGGGCGGCACGCAGCAGTGGCACCGGGTCGACCCCGTGGTCGGAAAGTACCGTGCACATGAGGTGAACGCTGACGGCCGGGACCTCCGACCAGGTTTTCGCACCGGCCGGGCCAACCTGCGACCGGGCGGGTAGGGGTGGCGCGTTTCGGTCTCGCGCTTTCCCTGTCCCCAATCCGGGCCTCCTTCACCTCGCGGCAGCTCTACCACGTTTGCCAAATATAGCCCTCGCGTCGGGATCCGAAGACCGTTCGAACGACCACCGGAGCACTGGCGCGGATGAACAAACGGTCTGACAGAACTGCACAACTCTTACGCGACGGCAACAGACCGCCCCCGTGGCAGAAACTCCCAACTCCCCTGGCGTTCGCAAGTTAACGAGACAGCAGTCACAACTCCTAGCGTCACTGTGAGATCCATGGCACCAATCCCCGTGGCCGGAGTAGGCCGAAGTAATGGGCACGGGCCGCACACCCATTCAAGGAGATACCGGCGTGAATACGCTTCAGCTCGATGTACTCGACAGCAACCCGACGACCAGAACAGCTGCGTTGCGTGCCGCGTACGGCTGCTTTCCGAGCGGTGTCACCGCCGTCTGCGCCCTGCGCGACAACCAGCCGGTCGGGATCGCCGCGAGCTCCTTCGTGGCCGTCTCGATGGAACCACCGCTGGTAGCCGTGTGCGTTCAGCACACCTCCACCACTTGGCCGCGGCTGGCCGACCGACCGCGGCTCGGCCTCTCGATTCTCGGCGCCGATCACGACGCCGCGTGCCGTCAGCTCGCCTCGAAGAACGGGGACCGATTCGCCGGCCTCGACTGGTCGGCCACCGACGACGGCGCGATCTTCCTCCACGAAGCCGCGACCTGGCTGGACTGCAGCATTCAACAGACCGTCCCCGCCGGTGATCACGACATCGTCCTACTCCGCGTCGAAGCCATCGAGATTCACGAAGGTGTCGGGCCACTGGTTTTCCACGCCAGCACATTCCACCACCTCGCCCTGCCGACATCCGCGGAGGCAATTCGATGAGCATCGCACCGGAGGCGTGCGGTCTTCGGTGAGCACGAGCGCCTCCGGACACGAGCGACAAGACACCGAGGGGTGGTCACCGGCGGCGCCGAGCGGCAAATCCGCCGGGTGGAGGGAGGGGTTCCACCACCTCCTTGACAACAGACCATCGGGGTATCGTCACCCCGAACACGCGGTGTTCACGCCATACGCCTGGCAGTTTCTCGCACGGCGGCATCGAAGTCGACGATCTGGTCGCGGTTGCGGTGATATTCGTCGACATCGTCGAGAACGGTGGCGATCCAACTGGCTTTCAGGCTGTCGGGGTCCAGATCCTTGCAATACGCCGGGGTGCCGGGCTGCTGCCGCCAGGATTCCTCCAGCGGACCACCGTCGACCGGCTCGAACCCGAGCTGATCTACCAGTGCGAACACGGCGTGCTTGGCGTCGCCGTCCGGGCCGGACACCAGCAGTCCCACCCGGTTCCCGCGGTCCGGTGTCCCCTTCTTCTTCAGGTCGGGTGCAGCGATATTGTTGAAAACCTTGAAGACCGGCCGGCCGAGAATCTGCGATACCCAGACGCTGTCGGGCACGCCCCCATCCAGGGCCGGGATCCGCCCATCCCTGACTGGATAGTAGTTGCCGGTATCGATCACAATGGTGTTCTCGGACAGTATCGGCGCCAGTTCGGCGCCGAGTGCGTCGATCGCGTACTCGGGCACGCTGATGATCACGATATCGACATCGCGGACGGCGTCGGCTGCCCACACCGTAGTGAGGTTGTCGATGCCACCGAACTCGGTCAGGGTCGACGGCGCCTTGGAATTCGCGAGCTTGACTTGATGTCCCAGGACGGCAAGCTTGGACGCGAGCGTGCCGCCGATGAGACCTGCTCCGATCACACCGATTTTCATCGTACGCATGAATCGTTTACCTTTCGGAGTTCCTTCTGGTTGATTACTGCGCCGTGTTCGTACTTCTACTTGTGTCCGGAGCCGGGGTTTCGGGGCAGCGCCCAGTTGCACCGACCCGGGCGCAGGGGCCGCCGCCACATCTTGCGATACCGAGAATTCGACGGTTCTCGTTATGCCGAATTCCTATTGAAGCACCGACGACGCAGTCGGCGTAAGCGAGTCGTCCGGTCACCTCTCGAGCTCACCGGGCAACAGCGTTCGTCAACTCCCCGGCAATGAGATCGGCGGCCTGGGAGACGATTCGGGAGATCAGCTCGGCGCAGGTCGGGATGTCGTCGATCAGCCCCTGGCTCTGGCCGGCCCACCACATTCCGCCTTCGACATCACCGTCGGCGAGCACCGCCTGGCGCGCTCGCGCACCGGAGGCCAGAGCCGCGACATCGGCGAACTGAGCACCCTCGCGCTGCGAGATCTCGACGATCTTGCTGGAGACGGAGTTTCGTGCGACCCGTGCCGTATTCCCGAACTCCCGGAACACGATCTCGGTGGCCAGTTCGTCGTTGTCGACGATCTGCTGCTTGACATTGTCGTGCACCGGCGATTCCTGCGTGGCCACGAACCGCGTCCCCATGTTGATCGCGCTCGCACCCAGTGCGAGGGCAGCGACCAAGCCCGCACCGGTGGCGAAACCGCCGGAGGCGACGATCGGGATAGTGAGCTTCCTGGCGGCAGCCGGTATCAACACCAAACCCGGGACATCGTCGTCGCCCGGGTGCCCAGCACACTCGAATCCATCGATACTCACCGCGTCCACGCCGATCGACTGAGCCTTCACTGCGTGCCGCACCGAGACCGCCTTGTGGATCACGCGCACGCCGGCAGCGGCGAAAGCCGGTAGGTGTGGCGCCGGATTGGCCCCGGCGGTCTCCACGATCTTCACCCCACCGTCGATGATCGCCTCCCGGTACTCCTCGTAGGGCACCGGCGTCAGCGTGGGAAGGATCGTGAGATTCACCCCGAAGGGTCGGTCGGTCAACTCGCGGCACCGCGCGATCTCTTTCGACAGCGCCTCCGGCGACGGCTGGGTCAACGCGGACAGAAACGCGAGACCACCGGCCTCGGCAACGGCGCCTATGAGCTCGGCCGTACCGACCGCCGTCATGCCGCCACAGACGATCGGGTGCTCGATACCGAACGCTTCGGTGAAGCGAGTCGTCAATGCCATGGAAGAGCCTCCTCAGCAGGTCGATCATGCGACCTGCACGAGATCCGAATTTGATATTTCGAAGCGTGATTTCTCATTTCGAATCATAGAGGCTATTGTGTGTCTGTCAACACACCCGGCGAACCGGGGTGCCAGGAGTGATCAGCAGTACACGAGGAGACCCTGTGGCGACCGCATCGGCGAACGAGACCCACATTCGAGCCCGGTTGAACGACCTCATCGAGGCGTTGCCGACACAACTGTGGATCGGCGGCCACGATCGATCAGCCTCCGGCGGTGCGTCATTCGACGTATTCGACCCGGCGACCGGCAAGGCCTTCATTCGAGTGGCGGATGCGACCTCGGTGGATGCACTCGCGGCGCTGGACGCCGCCGCCGAGATCCAGCCGCGCTGGGCTTCGACACCAGCACGGGTGCGCGCGGAGATTCTGCGCACCGCGTTCGAGCTCGTTGTCGAGCGAACGGAGGACCTCGCCTTGCTGATGAGCCTCGAGATGGGCAAACCACTAGCCGAAGCGCGCGGAGAAGTGGCCTATGGTGCCGAATTCCTTAGATGGTTCAGCGAGGAGGCCGTACGCATTCAAGGGCGTTACACTCCCGCTCCATCGGGGAATGGACGCATACTTGTCACACGCCAGGCGGTTGGTCCGGTATTGGCGATCACCCCCTGGAACTTTCCCCTGGCGATGGGCACACGCAAAATCGGCCCCGCGCTGGCCGCCGGCTGCACGGTGATCGTCAAGCCCGCCAGGGAGACACCGTTGACCATGATGGTGCTCGGACGCCTCTTCGCGGAGGCCGGGCTACCGGCCGGGGTGTTGTCCGTACTGCCGAGCTCTCGGGCGGCCGACATCAGCGGACCTTTGATGTCGGATACGCGGCTGCGCAAGATCACTTTCACCGGGTCGACCGCGGTGGGCAAACGTCTGATCGAGCAATCGGCGGAGCATGTGCTCGCCAGTTCCATGGAGCTCGGGGGCAACGCGCCCTTGTTGGTGTTCGCCGACGCCGACCTTGATCAGGCCGTCGATGGAGCCATGTCCGCCAAGATGCGCAACGGCGGCGAGGCGTGTACCGCGGCGAACCGCATCCTGGTAGCGAATTCCGTGCGCGAGGAGTTCACGGAGAAGTTGGTCGCGCGGATGGCAGCGTTACAGGTCGGACCGGGCTACCTCGACGGCAGCGAGCTGGGCCCGCTGGTCAATGCCGCCCAGATGACCACCGTGGCCGAGTTGGTCGACGACGCCCTCGCGGCCGGTGCCGTCGCGCGCACCGGCGGTACACCGATACAGGGTGACGGCTATTTCTTCGCGCCGACCGTGCTCGACGGAGTGCCCAGGGACGCCCGAATTCTGCGGGAGGAAATCTTCGGTCCCGTCGCGACCATCGTCGGCTTCGACGCGGAGGACGAGGCAATCGCCATGTCGAACGACACGCCCTATGGTCTGGCCGCCTACGTATTCACCGAGAACCTCGACCGGGCGCTGCGGGTGACCGAGGCATTGGAAGCGGGGCTCGTCGGGGTCAACCGAGGTGTTGTCTCCGATGCCGCCGCGCCCTTCGGAGGCTGGAAGGAGTCGGGCACAGGGAGTGAGGGTGGCACGGAAGGGATCCATGAGTATCTCGTCACCAAGTACGTCGCGCTCCGGTAACCGATCCGCCGCAGCCCGCATATGGTCGCGTCTTTCGACATGACGCCGCCGCGTATGAAAAGTCGAACTCATCTAGACTGACGCGCCGTAGGCAGTCGACAAGGCACCGGGAGCGAGTTACATGAAACCTGCGTTGGCAGCGACACGAGCGATGGCCGTGCTGAATTTCATGATGGTGCAGCCGCGGCTGTCGTTCAGCCTGTCCGAATTGTCGAAAGCCCTGGATGTGAGTCCCGCGTCGATGTCGTCCGTCCTGATGGCGCTGTGCGACGCCGGGTATCTCTTCAGGCATCCCCGGCATCGGACGTATGAGCTGGGACCAGCGTTGGTGGCGGCCGGCCATTCGGCGGCGCAACGCCACCCCCAGATCGAGGCGGCGCGGCCGGAAATGACCAGGCTGGCCTCGGTCGTCGGCGGTGAATGCATCGGCAGCGCGGCCGTAGGCGAGGACATCATGATCCTCTCGATCGAAGGCCGCCCGAACGGGCGAACCCGCCAGAGTTGGATAGGTCAGCGCATACCGTTGATGCCGCCCTTCGGGCAGGTCTTCCTCGCCTGGTCTTCCGAATCCACTGTCGACAAATGGATCGCCCGACTGGGTAGGGTCGAGCCCCATATCCGAGACGAGCTTCGGATATCGCTCGAGGAAGTGCGAACCCGCGGGCTCGCCGTCGGATTGCACAATGACCCTGTCGACGAAGTCGTCGGATTGATCCACGAATCCGCCGAGCATCCGAGCCAGATCCACGATCGCCTGATCGAGGCCATCCCCGGACAGATGAGTGGCTACACGCTTCGCTCCATCGACCTGGAGGCTCGATATGACGTCGCGAATCTCGCAGTCCCGGTGTTCGGGCCGGACGGCAGCGTGGTCTTCGCGATGACCGTATACGGGCTCGCAGGGATCACCGGATCCGATCTCGTCGATCTGAGTGGTGAGATGCTCAGCTCCAGCCGGATCGTTACCCGGGAAATCGGCGGCAGGGCGCCCTCCGTTCCAGCTCCTTCCGCGACGATGAAAGTCCCCCAACTACACGGCGGTGCCTAGCACCGCTGATCGTCGCGTCCGCCACCAAATCAGCAGCCTCCCCCGCGCCGGGGAGGCTGGAGGGCATCCGGACCTCTGGGCGCAGAATGCGCTCCCAGAGGTCCGGGGCGAAGTTCGGATGCAGACGTCGAAAGCCGGAGCGGTCTTGTCAGCGCGCAGTCCAGCCGCCGTCGACCGTCATGACCTGCCCGGTCACGTAGCGGCTCGCATCGCTGGCGAGGTAGAGCAAAGCCCCGTCGAAGTCGTCCACCTTTCCGGGCCGAGGAAGCAGAGTGTTACGCAGAATCCACTCGTTGACCTTCGGCACACTGATGACCTCGGAGGTCATCTCGGTCTCGATGAAGCCAGGAGCGATGGCGTTCACCCGGATCCCGTAACGTCCCCATTGCGCGGCCCATTCCCTGGTGATGGCATTCAGCCCTCCCTTGGAGGCCGCGTACGTGGCCTGAGGGAATCTGGCGATTCCAACCGAGGCCACCATCGAGGAGATGTTCACGATCGAGCCACTGCCCCGCGCTTTCATCGACGGGAACAGTGTCTGCACGATGCGTATCGGCGCCACGAGGTTGACGTTGAGCGTCGTGGTGATCTGATCCAGGGATTCATCCTCCCCACGGACTCCACCGGCGATGTAGGCAGCGTTGTTGACAACCACATCGACATGACCGAAAAGGTCGAGCGCGGCACGAGCGACCTGTTCGGCACCGGCGGGGTCGGCGAGATCTCCCGCCAGCACGTGCGCTCGGTCTCCGAGCTGCCCGGCGAGCTCGTCGAGGACGTCGTGGCGTCGGGCCACCAGGGCGACCTCGGCGCCCGCACCTATCAGCACCTCGGCGAACCGGCGCCCGATTCCCGCTGATGCGCCGGTCAACAGCACTGTCCTGCCATTCAGAGAGAACTGCCGGAGTACATCGTTCACAACGAGTCACCTTCATTCGTGCCCGGCGTGGCGCCGCGGATTCCGAATCGTTCGAGCCCGAAGGCACGAATCGCGTTCGCGTGGAGGAATTTGTCGAGGACCGTGTCGCTCAGGTCGAAATTTCGCACCTGCTGCAACGGCAGTTCGTAGTCGAGTAGTGGCCAGTCCGTCGCGAATATGCATTTGTCCTGGCCATAACTGGAGAGAAACTTCCGGAACGACGGCTCGAAATGCTTGGGTAGCCGCGCCGAGGTATCGATATACACGTTCTCGTGCTTCCACGCGATATGGATCATCTCTTCGACCCAGGGCGACCCGACATGGCCACACACGATCGGCAGGTCGGGGAAGTCGAGCGCCACCTCGTCGATGTACAGCGGCTGACCGCTCCGCGAAGGAAACAGCGGACCGGTGCCACCGACCTGCGTCTGTACAGCGATCCCGAGTTCCTCGCACTTGGCGTACAGCGGATAGAACACCCGGTCGGTGGGATCCCGGTAGAGGTAGAACGGTTCGAGCTTGAGGCCGCAGATCGGGTGATCACGGGCATAGGCTTCAAGTTCACGCACGGCCTTCATCACCCCGTCGGTGGGATCGGCCCATGCGACACCGACCGTCGAATCCGGCAGCCGTTCGAGCACCTTCAAAACTTCACCCATCGGTGTCGCCGGACCGCCCGAGACCAGGGCCAGGTCGACCTCGGAGCGCTCGAGCTCCTCGATCATCGTTTCGAGGCCGATCCCATCGACGAGACGCCTGCTGCCGTACCTCTCGACGACGTTGTAGGTCCGCTGCGGCAGGGCCGCGACCACCTCCGCCGTCCAAGGTTGGATCCAGGCGTCGATCACATTTACTTCTCGAATCTTCATACAATTCCGTCCTGTCACCCTGATGGAGCATTTCCCGTAGCGGTCGGTGACCTGCCTGTCAGCCCGCGCCGACGGAGGCTGCCAGCCTGGGCAGAGTCCCTCCCGCGCCGATTCGCTCGCCGATGGTGTGGGCCAGCTCCCCTTCAGACCAGTAGAGGTCGGCGAGGAGTACGGACCGTCGGATCTGCGCGGCGAAGGAGAATTCCTCGGTGAAACCCATGCCACCGCACACCTGCAGGCCGTGCTGGACCGCCAGCGCGGCCGTTCGCGCCGCGAGCAACGCCGCCGTCGGCACGGCGATATCGGCAGCTGCGGACCATGAGGCGTCGAGTGCCTCCTGCGCCGATTCAGCGGCGACGAATACATCGGCCAGTCGGTGTTGTACCGCCTGGTAGGCACCGATCTGTTGCCCGAACTGACGGCGCTCACGGACATGCTCCGCGGCCACCGCGAGGATTGCTCGTGCGACACCGAGCTGCTCGTAGGCGTTCGCTCGCATGATCGAGTGCCGGATGGCCGAGGCGGTCGCGCCGTCACAGATCTCCCAGACGCGCGCTTGCGGCGCAACAATGGTCCGCAAACGTTTCGACGGGTCCACTCCGGCCACGTCGTCCACCTCGGTGCCACTACCCGGCAGATCCAGCACTGCCACCGTGTCCGCGGCCGGGTGCCAGGCCACAGCAGTGGCCGGCGCTGCCGCGCCGCAGGCGGTCAGGTACCCGCGGAGTTCGATGGAAGCGCCCGGTATCAGGGGTTCCGGCACGGCGGCCAGCCGGCACACAGTGAAGGGCCCGAACTCCGCGAGCGCGGGCGCGGCCCGCAGAATCACCAGATCGAGCGCAGCGGATGCACTTGCGGCGCTGCCGATCTCCTGGAACATGCTCGCAACGGCCTCTTCGGGATGCTCGGCCAACACGTCGTCCCAGCCGAACTCCTCGAGCACCGTTGCGGTCAAGCCGTCCGGGGTTCGCGCGATCAGTTCCCGGGTGGATTCGACGAGTTCCCGCCGGAGATCGTCATCCATTGCGCACCCCCCGCGGTAGATGCAACAGACGCTGCGCGATGATGTTCTTCTGCACTTCGACGGCGCCGCCATACACCGAGGCGGCCCGGCTGTAGAACCACTCCGCGCGAACACCGCGAGCGGCGGCGTCGTCGGTCAGCGAGAAACTCAGCCGGTCGAGGGAACGGATCACATCATTGACCGCGTGTTCTGTCTGGCTGAGCAGCACCTTGTCCACCGAGACCTCCGGTCCGAGTACCTCACCGGCGGCGAGCCGTTCGACGGTCCGCCGGCACTTGACCCGCAACGCGGCCAGGCCGGCGTAGGCGCGGCCCACCTCTTGTGCCTGAGTAGCGGACAGCTCACCCACAGCGGCCAGAGCCCGCTCGAGCTCCGCATGCATCAGTGCTTGCCGCTGCCAGGCCCACATTCCGCGCTCGAACTGCAGCAGATGCATCGCAACCGCCCAGCCCCCGCCGACCTCGCCGATCACCCGGTCCTCGGCCACCGTGACATCGTCGAGGTACACCTCGGAGAATTCTTCCTCCCCGGTGAGGGTGCGCAGCGGGCGAACAGATACCCCGGCCGCACGCAGATCCACCCAGAACATGGTCAGCCCACGGTGGCGGCTGTCCTTGTCCCCGGTCCGTGCGAGCACCGCACACCAGTCCGCCCGGTGCGCCAGCGAGGTCCAAACTTTCTGGCCGTTGATCACCCACCCGCCGTCGACCGGCCGGGCCGTCGTTCGCAGGCTCGCGAGATCGCTGCCCGCGTCCGGCTCGGAGAACCCCTGGCACCAGAGGGACCGGCCGGCGAGGATGTCGGGAAGGTGCTGCGCGGCGAGCCGAGGAGCGAATTCGACCAGCGCCGATCCGACGACCTCCAGCGCGGCCACCGACTCCGGTAGGCCGAGGCCGCACCGCGTCAGCGCATCGTAGAAGTTCGCCCGCTGTACGGCCGTCCCGCCCCGGCCACCGAGCGCTGTCGGCCAGCCCCACCCGGTCACACCGGCTCGGTCCAGGAAGGCCAGCAGGCTCGAACCCCGGTCGATTCGTTCGTCGAGGGTGTCATCGGGGGCCGGGACGAATCCGCTCAGCTCGGTATGCCGGGCCTCCAGCCAGGCAGTCCAATTCGGTTCAGCCGCCGCTGGTTCCGTGTCCGTGTCCTCGACGACTCGCGCCGTCATATCAAAACTCCTGAAGTTCGCTGAACAAGCCCTCGAAACCGGTCTCGAGGGTGCGGCGGGTCAGCAGCTCGACGGTCTGGCTTCGGCCGGCGGGTAGTCTGCGGACAGCTTGACTCACCCGCGACAGCCAGGAGACGTCGGTCTCGTCACAGAATCCCATGGCACCGTGCAGCTGATGCGCACCACGCATGACGATGTCGGCTGATTCGAGGGACGCGGCGCGCAGCGCCAGTGCATCGACCAGTGCGGTGGACCGACCGTGGTTCTGAGTCAGCGACCACAGCGTGTACTTCGCGAGTTCCTCGAGCTTGTGCACAGAGACCTGCATATCCGCCAACCGGAAGCTCGCCGTCTGGAACCCGGTGAGTTTTCGCCCGAACTGCTCACGCTCACCGGCGTACTTGATGGTGTCGCCGAGGGCTCGTTCGAGTAGTCCCAGCAGCCACCAGCTCTGCAGTGTCACCAGCAAGGCGGCAGCGCCTTCGTATCCGGGTGTGGGCTCCGACACCACCACCTCGCCCGCGAACGGCGCGAGGAGCGTACCCAGTGGGCCGGCGTCCGCGGAGAGAACGTCGTACCGGTTTCCGAGAAGGTCGTAGGCCACCCATCCCGCGGCCAGGTCGCCGTGACCTGCCATTCGCGCACCCGACTCCTGCACCAGGATCGCCCCGTCCCTGTCGTCGGGACGGGCCAGACGTTCGGCGATGGGATACGGCAACGCCACCGCACCGGCGGCTCGGCAGGCGACCGCCGCCGCTTCGAGTTCCTCGACGCTCTCGTGTGGACGCAGTTCCCAGACACCCAGTGATTCGAGGAGGGACACCATGTCACCGGACCGATCGGCCGGCTTGTCCGAGTACTTGCGCACCAGGTTCACGCCACCGGCTGCTTCGAGCGTGCCGAATACCGCCTTCTCGAACTCCTGTGCTTCGACAGACAATTGACTGATCATCACTTCACCAGCGCTCTCGCCAGCAGCTGCTGCTGCATTTCCAAAGTTCCGGACGCGACAGTTGACGCCTGGGCATATCGCCAGTGGTCTTCGACCGCGCGCTCGAACAACCGCGCGGTGTCCGGGGTTCCCAGACCACCCGCGCCGGCAATGTCCATCAAGACCTCGGCTACCTCTTGGTCCAGCGTCGTCACCGCGATCCGGTAAGACGCGGCGTCGGCAGGGTCGAGACCGCCTCGTTCCTGGTGGCCCACGATCTTGTAAGCCATCAGCCGGGCTTGCCGGGTGTGCACGAGCGCCATAGTCCAGCGGTCCACCAGGGCCGGCGACAGCTCGTCCCACGCGGCACCGAGGGCTTTGGGCGCCCATTGCAGGAGCCGTTCGCATCGCGCATACCGCGCGATACCCACGCGTTCGAACGCGAGGACATCCGTGACGATGTCCCAGCCGCGGCCCACTGTGCCGAGTACCGCCTCGTCCGGGACCCACGCGTCATCGAAGTACACCTCGTTGAGGTGATGATTGCCGACCATGCTGTCGACCGGCCGTGTCTCGACGCCGTCCTGGTTCATATCGAGCAGGAACACCGTGATGCCGTCCTTGCGACCACCACTCGGTCCGGTGCGCGCCAGCAAGAAACACCACTGGGCCATCCGCGCGTAGGAGGTCCAGATCTTCTGACCGTTGATTCGCCATCCACCGTCGGTCTTCGTCGCGGAGGTTCGCAACGCCGGTAGGTCCGAGCCCGCACCAGGTTCACTGAAACCCTGGCACCAGATCACCTCTCCCGCAGCGATCGGCGGCAGAAACTTCTCGTGCTGCGCGCTGGTGCCGTGCTTCATGATGACCGGACCAACCCAGTTGATGCCCATGTACTGGGCACCGCGGGGTTCGTGGACAGCCCACATCTCCTCGCGCAGGGCCGTCTGTTCCCATACGCTCGCCGCGCTGCCGCCGAAATCGGTCGGCCAGGCCATGGCCAACAGTCGTCGCCGGCCGAGTTCCTGGCAGAAGTTCTCAGCGATCTCGAGGTCGTGTGGATCATGGGTGAAAGCTCCGAGGTACGAGCGGGGCACGAATTCGTCGACCAGTTCGCGCAGTTGGGCTCGTAACGCACCCACCTCGGGCTTTTCTCGATAGTCGAGCATCACCACTCCTTGTTCCCATCGGCCCGCCTGTTCAGAGCGCAGCCCGATTTATCGTTGATGTCTATTCGAATTGAAAATCTGTTCAAATATCGGAGAGGTCGGCGGACATCGACTCCCGCAGTGCCGCCTTGACGACTTTTCCGCTCGCATTGGTCGGCAACTCCGGTACGAATCGAAACTCACGCGGGACCTTGAAGTTGGCGATCCGCTCCCGGCACCACAGCTCGAGATCGCCGACGGTCACTTCTACGTGTGGGCGCGCGACCACAAAGGCGCAGGTCACCTCGCCGAGACGCACGTCGGGGATACCGACCACCGCAGCCGCGGTGACACCGGGATGCTCCACAAGGCAAGCCTCCACCTCGGCGGGGTAGACGTTGAACCCGCCGACGATGACTACATCTTTGAGGCGTCCCGAAATCGACAGATTGCCGATCTCGTCGAGTGCCCCGAGGTCGCCACTACGCAACCAACCGTTGTCGTCAGCAGGTCGCGGCGAACCGGTCGCCGGGTCGAGATAGCCTGCCATGACGTTGAATCCGGCGAGTGTGATCTCACCCACCTCCCCAGCCGCCGCGGTGGTGCCGTCCGCACGCCGCACTGTTATGTGGACACCCGGAAGGGCCCGACCGGACGTGGTCGCGATGGTGGCGCGGTTGTCGCCAGCTCGGGTCAACGTAGCGACCCCGGTCCCCTCGGTGAATCCGTAGGGGATGTAGACCTCGTCGTATCCGAGCTTGTCGTAGATATCGCCGATCAGCTGCGGCGGAATCGATGTCGCCCCGGTGACCGCGGTGCGCAGGGAACTGATATCCCTGTCCAGCAGATCCGGTGCCGCCAACAGTGATTGATAGATCGTCGGCGGCCCGGGATAGTAGGTGATTCGCTCGCGCTCGATCAGTTCGAGTACCACAGAGGCGGAGAACACTGCGAGTGGATACACGGTGGCACCACGCATCAAAGCGGCGAGGAGACCCACTTTGAGACCGAAGGCGTGAAAGAACGGATTGCTGACCAGGAAGCGGTCGCCTTCCCGGAGGCCGGTGATCCCGCTCCATACCCAGTACGAACGCACCAGCGCTCCGTGCCGCAGCATCGCCCCTTTCGGCCTGCCAGTCGTCCCGGAAGTGAACAGCACAGTACCGATATCGTCCGGCCGCACACCCCGCACCCGTTCGTCGACAATTTCGGGCGGGACCTGGCTGGTTCCCCATTCGATAGCCGCGGCGAGCGACCCATCGCCACACCCTCCGAGAGTGAACACGAGCGGCATGTGCGGTAGTGCGTCGGGTTCACGATCGCGCAGCTGCCGCAACGCGTCGACGTAGCTGGATCCGAGGAACGATTCGACCGTGAAAAGGACCTTCGCATCCGCGTCGCGAAGAACCTGCGCAGCCTCCCGTGCCTTGAAGCGGGTATTGATCGGCACCAGCACCGCGCCGGACAGGTGGACGGCGAGCGCACATAGAGCGAAGTCGATGCTGTTGGGTGCCCAGATCGCGACGCGCTCGCCGGGTTGCACAGCGTGCGCGATCAAGACGCGGGCGATGCGTGCTGCTTCCCCCACGTAGTCGGTGAAGGAGACCACCCGCCCGTCCTCGACCAGCGCGGGGGCGTCCCGATACCGGTCCCGCGCCCAATATGCGGCGGCCGCGATCGTTTCGATCCCGGGGGCGGGCCAGTCGCTTGCAGGATTCATGACACTCAACTCCGAATCGCCGAAGGAATCTCGGGCACCGGCTCGACCGGAACCCGTTCGACGAATTGCCCGATCAGTTCGATCGCCGCTTCGGCGGCAGCATCGGTGGCGTAACCGTAGTGCCAGACATGTGGTACGTCGTCGAATTCGCGGTAGGTGACGAGGACCCCCGCAGCCGCCGCCGACGACGCGATGGCACGCGCGTCGTCGCGCAGCACCTCGGCGCCGCTCGCCTGTACGAGCAGCGGCGGCTGATTCGTCCAGTTCCCCAGTGCCGGAGATACTCTCGGATCACTGGCATCATGGCCCGCGAGATACATATCCGCAGCGTCCCCCGCGGCCTCCGCCGACCAGAGCAGATCAGTGCTCGCGCAGGTCTGGTAGCTGTCGGCACGGATTCGCATGTCCACCCACGGGCACAGCAGGATCCCGGCTGCTGGGCGGGGCAGGCCCCGGCGCGACACCTCGAGCATGAGCGCTGCGGCCAAACCGCCACCGGCGGAATCTCCGGCCACCAGAACCGGACTCGTTTGCTTGTTCACGACGGCGATGTACGCCTCGAGCGCGTCGTCGAACGCCGCAGGAAATGGATGCTCCGGCGCCAATCGATAGTCGACCACGAAAAGGTGCGAAGACAACTCTCGAGCGAGGCGGCTGCAGTAGCCGACGAAGCTCTCCGCCGTTCCCATGCGATACCCACCGCCATGGAAGTAGAGCACACTACGCCGCAGTGCCGAAGAGGGCTGCAGATGGTACGCGACAACGCTTCCCAGCCGAACCCGGTCTACCGCTACCCCGGGTTCTACAGGTACCTGCGACATCGCCGCCACGAAGTTCCGCCGCTTGTCGAGCAGACTCGGCGGAGCCACGGCTCTCACCTCCCTCACCACACCGATCCGGTGTCGACGCGGTTGAGTGTTTCCGCCTTGTCCAAAACATCTTTCAGGCGCCGGTAGGCGACGATTCCGCCTCCGATGAATACACCGGCGACGATCGACCTCACGAGGCACACGAGCATGTCACGCCTTCCTCTCCGCTCGGCAGAACCGCGGCGCGATCATCGAACTCGGAGTGCGGGAGCACGGTGTTCGCCGATTTCTCGATGAGTCGCTCGGTGCGCCATACCACTCGCCGCAGTACACGGGTCAGGGCTGAATAGATGATCGCGCCGTCCGACCACTGCGTGATCACCCGCCCGGAGTCGCTCTTGTAGTAGTTGTTGGCCTTCTCGAACGATGTGCCGGACAGCCGTTTCTGGATAACATCGTTGAAGATCCGATGCGCCCGAACACTGACCTCGAGCGCGGTCGCACCCGTGCGCTGCAGATGCTGGACCGCCGACGCGATGTATCCAGCCTGCGCTTCGAGGTGCGTGACGATGGCACCACCGTTGGTGTTGGGACCGTACATCATGAAGAAGTTGGGCATTTCCGGCACGAGAATGCCCAAGAACGCCTGTGGGTCTCCATCCCAGAGATCGGTCAACTTCCTGCCGCGTCGACCGATGATGTCGAAGGTCGGTTCGAAGTTCGTCGCGAACCCGGTGGACATGACCAGAATATCGATCGGATGCTCGACCCCGGCTGTGTCGATCAGACCTCGCTCGGTAACGCTCCGGACAGCTCGCGGGATCAGCCGCACATTCTCCTTCAGGAGGGCGGGGTAGAGATCGTCGGTGAGGATGGGCCGCTTACCGCCGAACGGATAGTTCGGCGTCACCGCTTCCCGCAAATCGGGTCGCTGCGCGAAGACGTCGTCGATGAACCGGCGGGCACCTCGCTCCGCGGCGGCGTTCTGGGGCGTCCCCGGCCGCCAGGAAGCGTTCTTGTACTGGGCCTTCTCCCGCCGCCACAACATTCCGAATCGAACCAGACGCTGTGCGGCCGTCGAGTTCAACGCCTCGCGTTCTTCTGGTGTGAACGCGCGGTCACCCTTGGGCAGAACCCACCCCGGTTCCCGCTGGAACATCAGTACTTTTCCCGCATCCGCCGACAAGGCCGGAACGAGTTGAGCAGCAGTCGAACCCGATCCGACCACCGCGACGGTCCGGCCCGAGACATCGAGATCGGGCAGCCATCGCGACGTGTGCAGTTTCGGCCCGGAGAAGGACTCCAGACCGGGCCAGTCGGGGTAACGGGGCGTATTCAGCAATCCAACCGCACTGACGATTGCCCGATGTCGCACAACGGAGCCATCGCCCAGTGTCACCTCGTACTGTTGGCGTTCTTCGATCCACTCGACTCGGCAGACCTCGGTATTCAACTTGAGATGTGGCCGGAGTCTGAATGATTCGGCGGTCCGCTCCAGATAGTCGTGGAGTTCTGCCTGACGCACGTGGGTGCGACTCCAGTTCCACGGAGCAAAGGAGAACGAGTACAGCACAGAGGGGGTATCGACCTCAGCACCCGGGTATCGGTTGTCCCACCACGTCCCGCCGACGCTAGCGGACTTCTCGTAGATGGTGACCTCGTGGATTCCCTTCTTTTTCAACGCGATGGCAGCGGCGATCCCGGAGAAGCCGCCGCCGATGATTCCCACGCTGATCGGGTTCCGATGGCCTCTCCCTTTCCAGAACTGCACAACAACCTCCTACGACCGGTTTGAGACACGTGGACGAGTCTCCTGCGCCAAAACACGCAATGCTGGATCTCATTTCGATATTTCGAAATTGAGTTCGTAATACGGAAGGCTAGCCACTGTTGCATGTGACTGTCAACACTGCGGCTTCGCAGATGCGCGTTCACCGATCCCGACGGCCGGGGACGACCAAGCCCCCGCCATCGCCGGCGCACGTCCGCCGATACTCTTCGCCACAGCTCGCGCCCCGCCGCGCATTTCGTCGCACAGATCGGACAGGTCCGCACCACGGATGCCGTTGACGCCCGTCAGAGTCATCGCGAACACGACCGTGCCATCCGGCCCGAAAACCGGGGCCGCGAGGTTCGCCACGTCATAGCGCTCGTCGGCACCGATCTCGTGCAGGGCGTAGTCGATGGCCTGCCGGGGTATCAGCCGACCGAGCTCCTCACGCGTCACAGAGCCGGCATCGGAGGAAGTGCGATGAATGAGCTCGATAACCTCTTCCACCGGCTCGTTACGGAGGCCGATGGCCACCCCACGCTGCCGGACCTCCCCCAAGGAGCGCAGCAGTTCGCCACGCAACGCAACCACACTCTCCGGACTCAATCTGCCCAGCCACTCGTCGACGACCGAGTCATTCGCCCAGGCGATGAATACCTGGCCGAAGGGCGGCATCAGCGGTATCCGCTGCCCGATCCACGACTCCCGGGAACGACCGGACGGGCGGCCCTCGATCGCCAGCATCATCATGTCGTCCCCGACGGCTGCACTTCCCACACATTCGCTTCCGAACTCCGCGAGCCGGATCAGCTCGGCACGGGCCGCCTCGATCACCGGATGACGCTCCGATGCACCATGCCCCGCCGCGACCAAGGCTGGACCCAGCACATAGGTCCGATGCCGGGCATCGCGGGCGAGATACCCGGACTCGGACAGGGCCAGCAGCACCGCCGACATCGATGCCGGGCTCACGCCGAGCCCCGTCGCCAACTCCGACAGGGTGAACGCCATCCGAGGATGAACCGTCATGTAGTTGATCACCGCCAGCGCACGGGCGGCCGATTGCGCAGGTTTCACAGGCACTCACTTTCGGGTCGACAGGGCGTTGACGCGCCTCGCTTTCGTCATTACAGTGTTCCACATCACGTAGACAAATTCGATATCTCGAATCTGAATTCGCGATTAGTAATCTGAGATCAGGCCAGTCGGCTCCGTCTCCCCGGCAGAACCAACTGCCCGACTCAACCGAAGATGCAGCTCACCGCCATAGACGGACCACCGGGACCAGCCGCCCGGTGCTTCCCCACCGCTGTGGGCCGACGATCGCGAACCGAGAACAAGGCGCAAGTCAGACTCCGCACACGAAGCGGCATTGCCAGCCGCGAGGAGCCGCATCTTCGGGCAGATCGCGCCGCTCTTACATAGCGGGGCCCCACACAGGAGAGGTTTTCCATGACCCAGTCCACGACCATCGCGACCCCCGACGCCGAAGGGGACAGCCCCGATTGGGCCACGCTGAGCTACCTCGACCGCGCCCGGCTCATCACCCCCCTCATCGAGGGCGAAGCGGAGTCGATCGAGGCCGACAAGCGGGTCACCGACAAAGTGGTCGACGCCCTCCGTGACGCCCAGCTGTTCTGGATTCTGGTACCGAAGAGCCTCGGTGGCGCCGGCCTCGGCATCGTCGAAGCCATGGAGGTCAACGAGCAGATCGCCTACGCCGACGCATCAGTCGGATGGGCCTTCATGGCCAACGCCTTCGGAACCGGAATCCTGGCCGGTTACCTCCCCGAATCCGGATCCGAATTCCTCTACGGCGGCGCAGACAAGGCGATCACCGCCGGAATGTCGGCTCCCGTCGGGCGCGCCGTCAAGGTGGACGGCGGCCTGCGAGCCACTGGCAAGTGGCAGTTCGGCAGCGGTTCGGACTACGCCACGTGGATCGGCGTCGGGCTACAGGTCACCGATGCCGACGGCACTCCGCTGAAGACCTCCGATGGTCAACCCGATGCACGATTCGCCGTGGTCCCCCGTGATTCGGTCGAATTTCTCGGCAACTGGGATGTGGCGGGACTGGTCGGCACCGGCAGCCAGGATTACGCGGTCTCCGATGTGTTCATTCCCGAAGAACTCGCCATGAGCACATTCTCGACGACACCCGTCCGTACGGACGGTGTCTACTACATGGGCCTACTGGGCATCAGCGTCGCCGGACATGCGGCTGTGGCCTTCGGGCTCATGCGCCGGGCTCTGCACGAGGTAGCCAAGATCACCGACGGAAAGCAGCGCGTGGGCTACCCGAGCCCGGTGGGTGACTACGCGGTCTTCCAATTCGAATTCGCCAAGTACGAAGCTGAGTACCAGTCGGCCCGTGCCTACGCTTACGACGTATACGCGCAAGCCGAGGAGTTCGCCGCCCGCGAGGGCTACCTCAGCCCGGAGCTGACCGCCCGCGTACGGCAGGCCGCGACCTGGGCGCACCACGTCACTCACCGCGTGGTGTCCTTCGCGCACCTGTGGTCCGGCACCCAATCGTTCCGCAACCCCAGCTTCATGGGGCGCGCCACCCGTGACTCGTCGGTGCTGACTCAGCATCTTCTCATCGACAACATCACGATGATCGACGCGGCTCCGGCGCTGCTCGATTCGTGGAAGGCCGGGTAGGGCTCTCACCTCGAACGCTCACACGATTAACCAGCATTCTCAACGGAGACAATTATGGCAAGCAAAGAAGCTGCACAATTGGCCGAGCTCTACGCCTACTGGGCGAAGCGCACCGCGGAAAGCAACGTCGAGAGCCTCGACCTGCTCCGTGATCTCTACGACGGGTGGGGAAAGCACGCGACCGAAGCAACGGGCGTGAGCTTCGAGACCGTCGACCAGGATGGTGTCAAAGGTATCTGGGCCATTCCCGCCGAGGCGCCCGCCGACGCTGCCCTGCTCTACATTCACGGCGGTGGATACGTCGGAGGCGGCAGCAAGGGCCACCGTAAGCTGGCGGCCCATATCGCCAAAGCCGCCGGCGTCAAGGCTCTGGTCATCGACTACCGCCTGGCCCCCGAGCATCTCTACCCCGCGCAACTGGAGGACTCCCGCCACGCCTTCGACTGGCTCACCGGACAGGGACTCCGCGCCGGCCGGATCGCCGTGGTCGGCGACTCGGCCGGCGGCGCCTTGGCCACCGCGGTCGCGCTTCACCTGAAGAACACCGACAGCCCGCAGGCCGGTGCCGTCGTCGCGCTGTCGCCGTACTACGACCTCGAAACGCGCGGCAAGTCCTTCGAAACGAACGGCGACAAGGACCTGATCGGCAGCCGCGACGGCATCGCGGAGAACACCGCGATGTTCCTCGGCCCGGACGGTTCCAAGACCGGTCAGTACATCAACGCCCTCCACTCCGATCCCACCGGACTCCCGCCGGTGTTCATCTCCTTCGGCGGTGACGAGGTGCTGCTCGACGGCGCTCATATGTTCGCCGAACTCGCACGATCCAAGGGCGTCGAGGTCGAGGTCGAGGTGGTTCCCGGCATGCAGCACGTGTTCCAGTTCCTCGCCGGAACCGCCCCGGAAGCCGACGCTTCGATCAGCGCGATCGGCGCGTTCATCGCCAAGAACCTCGGGGTGTGATGCCGCCGTGGCCACAGTCTTCGACAAGTTCGATCTGAGCGGACGGGTCGCGATCGTCACCGGCGCCGGAAACGGTATCGGTGCCGCGATCGCGTCCACCCTGGCAGCGGCCGGAGCGCACGTCGTCGTCACCGACATCTCCGCGGATTCCGCCACAACCGTCGCCCGATCTATCACCGACAGCGGGTTCTCGGCGGAATCTGCGCACTTAGACGTCCAGTCACAGGCCGATATCGACGATCTCGTCGCGCGCATCGTCAACGAGCGCGGCCATCTCGACATATTCGTCAACAACGCCGGAGTCATCGCCGACGGGACGCCGTTGACGGTCACCGAAACAGAGCTCGACCGAGTGCACGCGGTGAACTTCAAGGGTCTGGTGTTCGGATCGCAAGCCGCGGCCCGCGCCATGATCGAACAAGGGTCCGGAGCCATCGTCAATATGACCACAGCGGGTATCGACAGTGCTTCTGCGACGGTTGCGGCATACACGACAGCAAAGGCCGCGGCACACCAATTCACTCGTTCTCTCGCGTTGGAGATCGGCCCCCGCGGTGTGCGGGTCAACGCTGTCGCGCCCGGCTGGATCGAGACCTCGATGACCACCCGGCACATCGCGAACAGCGACGGCGAGATCGAGGCCGCGAGCCGCAACGAGTTTCGTCAGCAGCACGCCGGAATCGCCGCCCTCGGCCTGGTCGGAGAGCCCGCCGATGCCGCATACGCCGTCCTGTACCTCGTATCCGACGCGGCGCGATTCGTCACCGGCGCGGTGATGAGGCCCAACGGCGGCATGACCATGCTGTGGTGACGATCCGCAACATCAGTAGAGGTTGACGTTCGTCGACCGGTGTGATCACAGACCTCGACCGCGTACTCGTCGAGTGCCTGCCGAACAGGAGAGAAATGCAACCGTTCGCGAACGGACTGAAGATCGGCTTGGAGGGACGGCCGGTCGTGGTGGTCGGTGCCGGGCCCGGCATCGGCGAGGCGACGGCCCGTGCCTTCGTCGCTGCCGGATGTACCACGTATGTCGCCGATATCGACCTCGCGGTAGCGAAGGAGACCGCTGGCGCGCTCGGCGCCCTGGCCGAAGCCGTCCATGTCGACGTCCTCAGCCGGGACTCGGTCCGCGAGATGCTTTCACAGGTGCTCGACCGGTCCGGGCCACCCGCCGCGGTCGTCAATGTCGTTGGAATCGCACGCGGGAAGCCCTTTTCGAAAGTCACCGACGACGACTGGGACACCATGTTCAACCTCAATCTGCGACAGCAGTACATCGTTGCGCAGGAGGCCGTACGCCTGCTCGGGACCGGTGGCTCGTACATCGCGATCGCCTCACTCAACGGTGTCCACTCCTCCCCGGACAACCTCCCCTATGGCGCCGCCAAGGCCGGGCTGGTGTCCCTTGTCCGTTCACTCGGCGCGGAGTTGGCGTCCATCGACGTTCGTGTCAATGCCGTCGCTCCGGGCATCGTCGAGACTCCGCGCATGCGGGAACTCTTCGAGACCACGGGCCGCAGGGCCGAGTTCGCCGAAGCAGTGCCGATGAAGCGTCTCGGCACGCCGGACGATATCGCCGGCGCGGCGGTATTCCTGGCATCTCCGCTGTCGTCTTACATCACGGGCCAGGTCATAGTGGTCGATGGTGGCGCCTCGGTCAAATATCCACTCGCCCTTCTGACAGATGCCCACTGAAGGAGATGAAGACGTGACAACGAGCCTCGCCGATCCAGCAGAACTTCGCAGGATATTCTCCGCGTGCCCCAGCGGCGTCGTCGCCATATGCGCCGAAGTCGGCGGCGAACGAACAGGGATGGCGGTCAGCACCTTTGTCCCGGTATCACTACAACCTGCGCTCGTGGGCGTATTCATTCAGAACGAATCGCGGACGTGGCCGAAACTCGAGCGAGGAAATCGGCTCGGGCTCAGTGTGCTTGGTTCGGACAACGAGGTGGCCGCCCGGTCACTGGCCAAGAAGGACGGCGACCGGTTCGGTCCGATCGTAACCACGGTCGCGGATTCCGGGGCTGTGTATGTCGATGGTGCGACAGCGTGGCTCGAAGGTGCGCTGTGGTCGAAAACCCAGGCAGGTGACCACTTCATGGTCCTGCTGGAAGTCCACTCCGCCACCGTGCACGACGCCGCAAACCCGCTGATCTTCCACAGCAGCAGCTTCCATACCCTGCCTCGTTGACGAGAAGGCCCGACATGCACAGCTCACTCTCCCTCCATAACAAGACGTCCGCCGCGCAGGCTCCCGAACGAATCATCAAGTTCTCGAACGGTTCTCTCGTGCCCAAGGCCGCAGAACTCCGCCACGCCGAGGCGGTCGAGATGGATATCGAGAGCCTCGACAGGTTCGAGCAGGCAGCTGACGCCGTCCGTGCGATCTTTGCCGAGGCGAAGCTGTCGACACCGCCGCTGCTGCTGCTTATCAACATCTGCCTCGCCGATTCGTCACGTGAAGCGACGCAGCGCTTCGAAAAGTTGATAGGCCACGGCAGCCGTATTCATTTGAGCCACACCTGGTATGTCGGAACCGAGGAAGGGCTGCGTGGCCTCGTCGACGACCTCCGAGTCCTCGGTATCGGCGACGGAGTCTCATACAGGACGGTGGAAACCGCAGCTCGTGAGCTGGCGGGGCAGCGAGCCGAACAGGCTCCGCTGCCGACACACCGTAAGCCGTGACCATCGCGGGCCAGGGAACGTCGAGACGTCGCGAAACATTGTCGACGTGAGCTCATGGGGGCATCGGCCTCATCGCCGGAGTCGACCGCGCCGCCACGCGCGTCTGAGTTCCTCCGAGCGGCCGGCATCCCTCGTCCTGAGACTTCTGGTGGACCGGGTGTTGGCTCATGCACCCTCTACCGGACTCACCTCCAGCGCATGAACCCGACCGACACGCCTCACGCCGATGCGAACACGGCCTGCTGGGGCGACGACCCCCTTTCGAAACGAAGGAGAATGACACATGGGCAGGTTCGACAGAAAAGTTGCGCTGATCACGGGTGCCGCGCGTGGCCAGGGGCGGGCGCACGCGGTCAAGCTGGCGGGCGAGGGCGCCGACATCATCGCGCTGGACTTGTGCAGCCAAATAGACTCGGTTCCGTATCCGCTGGCGACCACGGGGGATCTTGCCGAGACCGTCTCGGCCGTTGAGCGGTTGGATCAACGGATATTCGCGGCAGAGGCAGACGTTCGTGATTTCGCCGCAGTCTCCGCAGCCGTGAAGAACGGACTTGCGGAACTCGGTCGCATCGATGTCGTCATCGCGAATGCGGGCATCGCACCCCACAGTGTCGACGAGAAGGATCCGATTCAAGTATTCGAAGACACTTTGGCTGTCAACCTCACCGGTGTGCGGCACACCGTTCACGCCGTCATCGACACTCTCATCGAACAGGGTGAGGGCGGTTCGATCATCATCACCAGTTCGACGGCCGGCCTCACCGCCAGGGGAGGTACCGGGACCGGTGCGTGCGACGGCTACGTCGCCTCCAAGCATGCAGTTGTCGGACTGATGCGCTCGTGGGCGAATTGGCTTGCACCCCACCGAATTCGCGTCAATACGATCCATCCGACCGGTGTCGATACGCCCATGGTGACGAACGATGCGATGGCAGCGTATCTGGAGGCGAACCCAGGCGGGGCGACGAACCTCCTCGATGTCGCTCTGATCGAAGCGGTGGACCTCGCCAATGCCGCGGCATGGCTCGCATCCGACGAGGCCCGCTACGTCACCGGAGTGGCGCTGCCGGTCGACGCAGGATTCACCGCCAAATAGCGAGTCATCAAACACCCGGCAGTCTGCACACGACCGCGATACGCGGCGGTATCGACGATTGCCGGAAAACACAATTGCGAGGCAACCTGTGAACACACTTTTCGAACCGCTCGACCTGGGCGCGCTGACCACACCCAACCGCATCTTCTTCTCTCCGTGCAGCCGCTACCGCGCCCGACTCGACGAAGTCCCGTCTCCGATGATGGAGGAATACTACCGACAGCGGGCATCAGCTGGACTCATCATCACCGAAGGAGTAAACCCGGATCCCATGGGTCGGGGTTACCTGTTCACACCGGCGTTGTATTCACAGGAACAAGAAGACGGCTGGCGGCCGATCACTTCTGGGGTGCGAGATGCCGGGGGCTCTATGTTCGCGCAGTTGATGCACGTAGGGCGCATGACATGGAACTCCCTCCTTCCAGGAGGGGCAACTCCCGTCGCGCCATCGGAGGTTCGGCCAGACCCCGAATTTCGTGGATACGCGGTCAACGCATCGAGCCCCAAGAATCATTTCCATCCCACGCCCGAAGCACTGACTGCGGACGGGATCGCAAGCACCATCGAGGGATTCGTCAACGCGACCAGAAGGGCGCTCGATGCGGGATTCGCAGGTGTGGAGATCCACGCCGCGAGTGGATACTTGCCCATGCAGTTTCTGAGTTCGAGCACCAACCGTCGTATAGACCGCTACGGAGGTTCGGTACCGAACCGATGCCTATTCCTCTTGGAGCTGATCGACGCGGTATCCGCAGTCGGGGGGGCGGAACGCGTCGCTGTGAAGTTCTCCCCCGGATTTCGGTTCAACGACATTCATGATGACGATCCGGTCGAGTTGTACACCCATCTTCTACGTCAACTCAGCGGTGCACGCCTAGCATTCGTGGAGGTCGCCGATTTCGGTGGATATTACGGCTATGAGCCTCCGACGAATTGGTTCGAGCTAGCGCGCAACCACTACCGGGGAAAGCTTGTCGCCAACGGTGGCCTGACGTACGAAACGGGTTCGGCACTCGTGGCGGATGGTACCGCAGACGCGGTTTCGTACGGTGCGCTCTTCCTTGCGAATCCCGACCTCCCGGAGCGCTTCCGGCTTGGCGCGGGACTGAACGTTCCCGATGCGTCGACCTTCTATACCCAGGGGACCGTCGGATACCTCGACTACCCGACACTCAACGACGGTCCAGTCCCGATGCCGAGCGAAGTGTACGCAGGACACGCGTCTTTCAGTTCGCCAACTGGATAGCCTCGGAACATCTTCGGCCTGCCCGACGGCGTGTCCAGCCTTCCGGTGTCGAGCTTCTTCGCAGAACTCGACGCAACTTAGTTGAACCGAAGCTCTTGTCGCTGTGTCCATCGCCGACGGCACGCGCGGGCCACTACCCTTCATACTCGGTGTCCGAGAGGCACTTCCGAGCACGAGCATGGCGACCGAGTACATCCACGACGAAATCTTTGGACCGAACCGCTGGACGCCAACCGGGCTGGGAACTGTCTGTCATACGTGGTCCCCAGCCCATGACACCGTCGGGTAGTCCATCGGCCGGATCGGTGTAGGCCATGGTCGACACCGACTCAAGCCACGGTAGTAAGCGGCCAGTCGCCAGGCCGACTTCCGATCGTCGCAACGCTGGCCGCGGCTGAGCCGCGGCGGTACGGTCCGCCACGAGGAACACCACCTGCGCGACCCCGCACTCCGACTCGGCCGGCCCTCGCACTAGGGCTGTCCTGGACCGCCTGGGGCTGGCAGGATCCGGCGAGGTGCCGATACACTGCGAACACTCGCAATTCCGCGAGATGTACCGCAAGCCTTTCCAGGCCGATACCCAAGCCGTGGTGCATGCTGGTTCGGCCGAATTTTCGGGGCCGAACCAGCACGGCCGGCTCCGACACCGACCACGTCGGGAACTGCCGATGGTGACGAAACCGCGCCGCTTCCGTGAATGTGCGAACTCGGCCATCTCCTCAGCCTCGGGGGTTCCATTGCCCAGCGGCCACTCGCTCAGCACGGTCTTCCAAGCTGTCGGCGTGGAGGTGACCAGCCTGTGATGGTGCGGCACCCTCAGAGTCACGTCCACCAGGTCGACTTCGTCGCAGACGACGCGCTGCAGGGAGTTGCCCTGTCCGACGGGCAGGAGCTCCCGGTGGACCTCGTCGTTGTCGGTGTCGGTCTGGTGCCGGCGGGCCGAAAGGGGCAATGCTCCGGCAGCGCGAGCGGATCACCTATTATCCCGGGCCGCCGACTATCCTGATGTCGCATGCCGAGGATTCGATGCCCGTGGCCGCGCTCCGGCAGCGGACACGGCGTTCCGCTACGTGCAGGACGTCACGGGGATATCGACTACCGTTGCGTTCGACACATAGATTTGCCCGATAATTGCATTGGATGCCGCCTGCTCGCCCGTGCTTACATGACCTATGTAATCGAGGTCACACCCGCCCTCGAAGGCGAGGCAAGGCAGGGCAATCGAATGGTGCACGCTCCGACAAGCGAAGTAGACATTTCCGAATGGCGCCAGGGTGCCCGCCCACTCTTGACCGCATTCATCTCTTATGGCTTGGGCCCGATCATCATCCTGCAAACCAATGGGTTGTTCGTGCAGCCGATCATGGAGGAAACTGGGCTCAGCGCCACTGCGGTCCAAATTGGTTCGGTGGTGATGCTGTTCGCCGGGATCGGCGGCGTTGGGGTCGGGGCACTCCTGCGGAAGTTCAACGCCCGTACGGTCGCGATCACCGGGTTCCTGGTGCTTGCCGCTCTCGTCGCCGGACTGTCGGTCCTGGCTTCGGCGATCACCTTCTATACAACAGCGACGGCCATAGGCCTTTTCGGCTCGTTTTGCTATCAGGTCATGACGAGTTCCCTCCAGCCAAACCTCCTGCTCGTGGGGCTACCCGTCGCCTTCGCTTCTGCGATGTCGATGGCCTATCTCCTAGGTGTCATCATCGGTCGGATCGGTGGCGGATTCCTTCTCGATCGCTTCCGCAACCCGTATCTTGTGCCCCCGGCGGTCTGCGTTGTCGCCGCCGGTTGCGCTCTCCAGCTGTCTGCGGCAACCGCCACGACCAACCTGCCGGCCATCGGCGTATTTGTCGTCGTGATGGCCACTGCCGCCAGAGCCGACGCAGATTTCCCGGCCTTTTTCACACTCCGGATCGTCGGTCGTAATCATTTCCCGCTCGCTTTGGGGATGGCTGGCCTGACCGTCGGCCTGTCCAACTCGGCGGGCGCCTTGCCGCTGCCGGAATTCGTCATTCATCCGGAAGCTATTCGGGTGCAATTCAGCTGGGTCCTATGTATTGAACACCGGTGACACCTCCCTGCCGACCGACGGTGACGACAGCTGGCTCAGCTTTCCCGCCCGGCTCGGCGTGGAGCCGGTTGAGGCGCCGGGCGACCATGAGGCCATGCTCACCGAGCCCGCCAGGCTGGCCAAGGCGCTGCTGACCGCCGCAGGGCACGACATCGCCCGCGTCACGCCGGCATGACCTGACCCGGCCGTCGATGGCTGCGCGGCAGCGTATTCGCGCCACGGGCTGCCTGTTGCGTGGTGGCGCGTTCGACAACATGCCAGAATCGCACCGCTACCGGGTCATAGCTGCCCCTTCGTAGTGCCCTACGTCATAGGAGCTCGCAACCGTTTCGAGGGCCCCGTACCGGAGCCTTCGGTAGGGCGATTAGCACCCTGCAGCAGGACTGGCGGTAGTGCGGCCCGGCCTTGTCACAAGCCGATGCGCAACGGCGGTTGAGGGCCGGGCCGCCGAGAGGATTCCTGGGCGCCGGCGGGACTGGTTCCGTCAATGACATATCCGTTTCGGATGATGTCGCGCACACCGTCGAGTCCTCGCTGCCCCTTCAGCACCTGGGATTCCAGCCACGCGACCATGAGAATGGTATCGAACAGATCTCGCCCGCAGATCCCGGCTCTGACCGCGCCCGCTCGTTGCGCGTCGACCAGGAACTCATCGGTCAGCTCGATGATTTCGTGGCAGGTGATAGCCAAGGGCGTCTCGTGGCTATCGGCGAGTGCGTGTGCCAGTGACGCCGGCAGGCCGTAATAGGAATTGAAGTACCTCTCGACCTCGGCCAGCCACCGGTCGAGCCGCTCGTCTGTCGCCACCGCTGCCCGGATGTGCCCGGCGGCCGCGCGCAGCTCTTCTCCCTGGGCGTTGAGGGCGGCGAATATCAGGTGGTCCCGATCGGGAAAGTGCCGGTAGAAAGTTCCCACCCCGACTCCGGCCTCGCGAGCGATGGCTTCGAGTGAGGTGGATACTCCCTGGCTGTTGAGGTGATCCTGGGCAATCCGGATCAATGTCTCATAGTTTTTTTGGGCATCGGCCCTCCTTGCCCGACCGTTCGGCATTGCACCCCTCCACTCATTTGCCAACCGGAGGCACCCTCCGTAACCTTTAACAGGAGGCTACCTCCGCTTGAGCTCGGGGGCAACATCCGAAGAGGATCGAGACGAACATGAAAAGACCAATGCACCTGACTGTGCAGCTCATCGCCGGGTACGGCATTGAGGCCGGAGCATGGCGCTGGCCCGGCGTCGAACTCGAGTCGTTCATCAGCGCGGATGTTTTCGTCGAAGCCGCCAGGATCGCGGAGCGTGGCAAATTCGATGCCCTGTTTCTCGCCGATACGCCCGCAGTGACCAGCGACCTCGCGACCCATGCGCCGCAGCATGCGCTCGAACCGCTTGTCACCCTGACCGCAGTAGCGCGCGAGACCGAGCGGATCGGTCTGGTCGCGACATCGTCGACCACGCTCAACCACCCGTACACGGTGGCCCGGCAGTTCCGCGCATTGGACCTGGTGAGCCGAGGGCGTGCGGGATGGAACGCGGTGACGACCTCACATCCGGCTGCCCTGTTGAACTATGACGCGGAGCTACCGACTCGTGAAGAGCGGTACGCACGTGCTCATGAATTCATCGCCGCGGTCATGGGTCTGTGGGGTTCGTGGCCCGACGGCGCCTTGACACTCGATCGGACCTCGGGCCGGTTCGCCGATTCGGCGCGGGTGGCCCCGGTGGCTTTGAAAGGCCGATATGTGTCCAGCCGCGGCCCGCTGGGCCTTCCACCTTCCCCGCAAGGGCAGCCCGTGGTGTTCCAAGCCGGGGGCGGCATGAACGGGCTACATCTGGCCGGGCGGTTCGCCAACGCCGTATACAACAACCCCTTCGATGTGCCCAGCGCCGTCGAACACGCGGCGGCAGTGCAGCAGGCGGCAGTCCACTACCGACGTCCGCCGGAGCAGATGACCGTATTCAACGGCGTCATCACCTCGGTTGCCTCGACACGTAAGGAGGCGCTGGAACGACGGGAGCAGCTCGATGCGCTCGGCGATCTGGAATCGAGAGTGGCCTATCTGGGACACCAGATAGGCGTCACGCTGACACCGGAGGATATCGATGAGCCCGTACACCCGGACCTGCTGAGCCGTGCCCGGGCGAACCCTTCCGATCCACGTTCTCCGCTGGCGTTGAAGCTCGCCCGGGAAGGTCATACGCTTCGGCGAATCCTCGCCCACGGCCCCATCGGCTATCACCCGGTGGCCCTCGGGACCCCGGATGAAGTGGCCGACTTCCTGGAGCATTGGCATGCGGCCGGAATAGGCAATGGATTCAACATCAACCCCGACGCCACGGACGGGTTGGCGAATTTCGTCGACGAAGTCGTCCCGATCCTGCAGAAGCGCGGTCTGTTCCGGACCGACTACACCGGGAGCACACTGCGAGATCACCTCGGTATCCCGTACCAGAACGGACTACCGGCTGCCTACTGGCAGGAAGGAAACGTGGCGTCGTGAAATACTCCCTGGTCGAATTGGCCCCGGTGACTCAGGGCCGGACGAAGAGCGAGGCCCTCCACGCTGCCGTCGGTGCCGCAAGCGAAGCAGAGGCGCTCGGGTACCACCGAATCTGGTATGCCGAGCACCACCACACCGCCGGCTACGCCTCGCACGACCCGATCAGCCTGATCGCCCTGGCTGCCAGAGAAACCGAACGGATCCGGGTGGGGTCCGGCGCTGTCCTGCTGAATCACTACAGTCCGTTCAGTGTGGCGGAGCGTTTCCTGCAGCTCGAAGCCCTCACGCCGGGGCGCATCGATCTGGGTCTCGGACGGGCGACCACGGGACCGCTCGTCGATGCCGCGCTTCGCCGCGACCGTGGTTCCCGCCCGGTGGACGACTTCGCCCAGCAGGTCCAGGAGATCCTCGCCTATTACCACAATGCCTTCGATGCAGGCCATCCCTTCGCCTCCCTCGACCTCACCGGCGGAGTCGACTCCATACCCGAGGTATGGGTTCTCGGCTCCTCTGGAAACAGTGCCCAGCTCGCCGGGACTCTCGGGCTCGGTTACGTATTCGCCGGATTCATCAACCCCGGCACCGCGCCCGCGGCCATGAACGCTCATCGCCAAAGCTTCCGGGCGTCACCGTTCGGACCCGCCGACCACCGAAGCATTCTGGCGCTCAATATCGTCGCCGCCGACGATGAAGGCAGCGCACATCGGCTCACATGGCCGGCCAGGCTGCTCTGGCAGAGCTTGTCGTCCGGGCGGCCGATATTCCTTCGCACCGTCGCCGAAGCCGATGCCGGGCTCGGTCCGGCTCCGAAGGCGCAGGGCAGCACATTCGACGGGAGCACTATCCCGCAGCAGATCTCCGGAACAGTGGAAACCCTGCGGTCGCAGCTCCAGCAAATCGTCAACGTCACCGGAGCCACGGAGATCATGGTTCAAGACATGCTCATCGAACCCGATGTGCGAAGCCGTTCGCGAAAACTGATCGCGGAGGCGGTCTCTGGGGTAGAAGTGCCCGCGCAGATACCGCCTGACACTGCCGCATTGCCGAAGACTGTGCGCCGACAGTAGCTGCCGCCAGCCACAAGCAGTAGCCGGAAACCCTTATGTGCCCAAACTGTTGCGCGCGGCAGGGACCCGGTAGCCGTGTCGCTGCCGGTACCGGCTGGGGCTTTCGGAAGTCCACCGTCGGAACGCGTTGTTGAAGCTCGCCACTTCTGCGGAAGCCTGAAAAGCCAACAGGCAGAACGCTTTCAAGACCTTCACCGAAAGCTGGTACTGGGTATCAGAGCGCTCGTGCAGTCCGGCAACGAGATCGCCGAGAATCTCGATCTGTCGGCGGGCCGCTACTACCTGATCGATCAGCAGGCCTCGAAGGTTGTCAAAGCCGTAGATGCCCACGGACTGTCGGAATGGCTCGACAACCCCGGTGACAAGGTCGTCGACGCAACCGGAGGCACCGCCCCGAAGAAGGAACTCGGCGAAACCACCCATCCCAAAGAACTGATCCGCGGCGATGTCGTCAAAATCAACGAGGTCACCGGGCATCTGGGCAAGATCGGCACCGCGATCGAACAAACGGCTGACGCCCTGCGCAAGATCGACACCGCCGACTGGACAGGCGACGCCACCACCTTCGGCGAAAAATGCGCCAAGCAACCGAAGCTGTGGTGAGACGGCGGCGACGCGATGAGCCAAGCCAAGGCCGCTGACGCCATCGCGACGTGGGGGGAAGCCGACCGAGAGGAACGCGACCGCAAGAACGCCTGGAACGCGCTCTCCGACGACGACCGCAAGGGCAAGAACCTCACCGACACGTGGACCAGCATCCGCGTCGCCGCCCGCGCGATCCTGACGTCGTGGCGGCGGGAATGTTCCGGCCCACCAGCTGCCGGCGGGGTGGGAATACCGAGATCTCGCCCGGCCGCCGGAAGCATCCGCGATACCTCCGGCCGACGGCGCGATGGCACCCGGTTCTCCCCGGTCCAGCTCAACGCTCGAGGGCGCCGTTTGCCTGACCGCACCGACCAGCGCGCGCTCGACGTAGTGATGGCGCCGCTGTTGACATCCGCACAGATCTCGATGACGCCCGCCTCGACCTTCAAACCCGTGTTCGGCGGCCGACGACGCGTCCTGGCAACGCCCCGAGCTTTCGGACCGCCGGGGCTTTGACGCGTGCGGCTGCCGGTCGCCCGCGAACAACGTCGGCTCGGCCCACTCATGCAGCGATTACAGCGTTCTGGGTAAGTGTCGAAGCCGAGAACGCGGGCAAGCCAGCGCGTTCCCATAGTGGTATGGTCACGTCTTGCGGGCATCGGCTGCCCGACGCGCCATATCCGCATTCCGTCATGGCGCTCAGGCCGGTGTGGAAGTAAACGTCCCGAACCTGGTGAACTATCAGCGGGTGCCGCCCTCGGTCCGGACTCAGCCTCCGACGGGCTGCGCGCCCAGATGGCCGCAGCACACCCGGAAGGGATCACGTCAGCGCCGGTAGGGGGCGACGCGCCGCTGGTGCACATGTTCACCTCGGGCACAACCACCAAACCCGGGAGTCGTGCATCCGGTTCGCTTGTGCCGCTGGCTGGCAGAGTCACCTCGAGTTCGGGTCTGGAGTAGGGCCGGAAAGTACGTGAAGACACCTGCCCTAGCAACTGAAATTGCTTGATTTCACAGGATCCCGGATGCAGTGATCGACGCTGAGACGTAACCCGTAGACCAGAGTTCGACGGCCTGTTCGGTGAATTCTCGTGCCGCTCCGGTCACGTACGATTACACCGACGACGTTCGATGAGACATTCCTACACACTATCGAACCCCGCGTGCGGGGTCTGCACGCTCGATCAGATGTTGCACGAGAGTCAACAGCACGTCCTTGGACGATTCCCGACTACGGGCGTCGCAAAACACCACTGGGATGTGCGGATCGAGATCGAGCGCCTCGCGCACCTCGTCAGCGGTATAGTCCGGCGCACCGTCGAAGCGGTTCACTCCCACCTCGAAAGACAGCCCGCGGCCTTCGAAAAAGTCCACTGCCGCAAAGGAATCACCGAGCCGTCGGGTGTCGACGAGGACGACCGCGCCCAGGGCGCCGCGGGAAAGCTCTTCCCACAGAAACCAGAACCGGTCCTGTCCCGGTGTGCCGAACAGGTACAGCACAAGGTTCTGATCGATGGTGATACGGCCGAAGTCCAGCGCGACCGTCGTGGTTCTCTTCTGCTCGATTCCGGAGAGATCGTCGACGCCGGCGCTGACCTCGGTGATCAGTTCTTCGGTGCGCAACGGCGCAATTTCGCTGATCGCCGACACCATGGTCGTTTTGCCGACGCCGAACCCACCGGCGATGAGGATCTTGACCGACGCTGCCAGCTGCGCTGAGGCACCTGCCGAGGTCTGGTCAACTGTTTCGGATTCCATCAAGTACCGCTCGCAATATCTCTAGATCGCCGGGGCCGGTGTCCGCCTGGATCGGAGCCCGGAATATCAGGTGTCCCTCGCCGATCAGGTCGCCGACAAGGATCTTGGTTACTGCCAAGGGAATTCCCGCATGAGCCGCCACCTCGGCCACCGTTTGCGGGGTACGGCACAGCCGGACGATGGCCACATACTCCGGTTCCACCCGACGCATGGTGCGCGGTGACTGTGGCGTGGCGACGACGGTGAGCATGTCGAGTTCGTTGCCGGTCGCTCTGACCCGCCCGCGCGTTACCGCGTAGGGCCGGACCAGCCGACCAGCTGCCTCGTCGAACCACTGCTCGCCATCGTGCGTCATCGCAGGCGCGCTGTGGTGGAGAGATAGGTGCCGACCCGCTGGACGGTGATATTCATTTCGTACGCCACCATTCCGAGATTGGCGGTTTCGGCCGCCAGCAGTGCCAAGCAAGCGTTGGCGCCAGCCGAAGTCACGAACAGCACCGCGCGATCGAGTTCGACCACCGCCTGCCGGACCCCGCCGCCGCCAAATCGGGTGCCCGCGCTGCGCGACAGCGCGTACAGGGTCGAGGACATTGCGGCGAAGTGTTCGGCATCTTCACGTGGCATAACCGTCGAGTGGCCGAGGAGGAGACCATCGGCGGAGAGCACCACGGCATACCGCACACCTGCCAGCCGATCGAGCAGATCATCGAGCAGCCAATTGAGATCACCCGGCTTGGAAGTAGCCACCGTTACCGTCCTGATTCGTCGGAGAAGTTGTTGATCGGCAGGTGGGATGCGTCCACCCGCCCGGAGTACGTCGAGCGCGGGCTTCACTCGGGTACAACATGTCGTCCCTGTCTGGTTCCACTTTCGATAGCGGATATCAGATCTCGGGCCTGCTCGGGGGTACGTTCTCGTTGCGGACGCGGTTCGGTCGCGGACTCCGCAGGGGTCGCGGATTGCGCCAATTCCGGCGTGAGGCTGGCCTGTCGCTGCCTGCGCGGCAGTGCGGGCTTCGACGCGCTTCCCGTGGGCTGGGCAGGCGCGTCGAAGCCGGACTGGGACGACGTCGGAGGTTCGCGATCCACTGCGGGCACCGCCGCCGGCGGTGGATCGAATCCCATGGGTGGCGCACCGAATGTCACCGGTTCAGTACGGAATCCCACCGACTCAGGATTGCCTGCTGGCGGTTCGGTCTCGGCGACGGTGACCGGCGCCCAGTCGGTCGAGGCCGCCCGGCGGGGACGTCGCTCCACCGCCACTGGTTCGGAATCCATCCCGGCCGCCCGAGGAGTTTCGGGTGCGAGCAGGGCGGTGGGAAGCAGGACGATTGCCCGGATGCCGCCGTAGTCCGAGCCCGACAACCGCACTGAGACATCATGGCGCGCTGCCAGCTGCGCGACGACGAACAGACCCATCCGGGAGTCGGCGGACAGCGCCGCAACACCGAAACCTGGTGGCTGGGCCAACATCTCGTTGAACTGGGCCATCGTGTCGCTGGGCATGCCCATGCCCTGATCATTGATTTCGATGACCACCCCCTTGCCGACCACGCTGCCCCTGACCTCGACGTGCGATTCAGGAGGAGAGAACGAGGTGGCATTGTCGACGAGCTCCGCCAGCAAGTGGATGAGGTCGGCGACGGCCGCGCCGAGCACGTGCGTTCCCGGCAGCGCGGCGCTGCGAACCCGTGAATAGTCCAGGGTCTCGCCGATAGCGCTACGCACCACATCCAGCAGCGGTACTGGATTACGCCACTGCCTACCCGGACGGCCGCCGCCGAGGATGATCAGATTCTCGGCATTGCGGCGCTCGCGGGTGGCAAGGTGATCAAGGCGGAACAGGGTTTCCAGGATGGCCGGATCCTCCTGCCGTTCCTCGGCCTTGTCGAGAATTTCCAACTGCCGGTGGGCGATGACCTGGCTGCGGTGGGCGATATTGAGGAACACAGCCTTCACACCCTCACGGGTGCGGGCCTCGTTCACCGCGCCGACCACTGCGGCGGCGTGCGCTTGGTGAAATGCGGTGGCCACCTGGCCGATTTCGTCGTTTCCGAAGTCTAGACTCGGCGATTCCGCCTCTGCTTCGACAGGTTCGCCCGCGCTCAAGCGTCGCATCATGTCGGGCAGCTGCACTTCGGAGATTGCGATTGTTTCGCGGCGAAGTCGCACGAGCCTGTTGATGATCCGGTTGGCCAACAGCAGCGCGATCAGGAATGCCAGGATGCTCACCGTGGCCACCCCGCCGCCCGCCCACATGGCATTCCTCGTGTTGTCGGCACTCTGCTTCTCAGCGGACTGCTGGGCGTCGAGGCTCTGCGTGACCCAGACATCGAACAGCGAGCGAGTCACAGCAGTTGAAGCAGTGCGCCACTCGTCGGTGCTCGACGGCGGTGGCTGTGACCTGCTCGCGGCGCCAGAGCTACTGGACGATTCGGTATTCGAGCTGCCCGTACCCCATTGCACCAGCGCGATTTCCATCGCTGTGAGGCGCTGCCATGCCGGGCTTGACATGAGATTCTTCAGACTCGCCTGCTGGGTACCGCTGAGATCGGTCGACAGATTATCGGCTTCGGTGTGGTAAAAGTTGACAAGCCGGACGAACTCGGCTATAGGGATGGCAGCTGTGCCACTCGCCGCTGTGACCACACCGACCAGGGCGGTACTGCGCGACATCGCCTCTTGCATGCGGAAAATCCGCATTCCGTCGGCGAGTCGTGTACCGATGTCGGTGGTCGGCGCTGTCTGGGCGACGGCCGTCGGCGCTCCCTGCGCGAGGACCCTCTGTCCACCCGCCAAACCATCCACGAATCCGTTGTAGAACGCATACGCATCGGCTACGGACAGCCGTCTGGAATCCACTCCCCCACGTGCCCGAGTCAGTCCCGATGAAAACTCCAGGATGGTCTGATCCACGGCCCCGAGCCTGTTACCGTCGCCACCACCAGCCGAGACGGTGACCATGTCCTCGAGCCCCTTGTCCAACCGCAGCCGGGCAGCAACGAGCGCGTTCCCCTCACCACCGCTCATCACATCCAGCGTCAGTTGCCGTTCCGCTTGAGCAGCCTCCATGAATTCTCGAGCTACCGGAACCAAGGACTGATACTGCTGGGCCCACTCCTCAGCCTTGCTCTGGCTTTGCACCAGATACCCCGCTGTGCCTACACCGATTGCGAGCAAGGTCAGACTGGGAATTAGCGTGATCGCCAAAATTCGAATGCGGACTCCAGGCCTAGCTCTGAACATCGGCACCACGTGTCAGGGTAAGGTTGGGATAATGTGCCATAACTTCGCCTATCGCAATTGTGACCACGCCAGTTCAGTTGCGGGCCAGAGATTAGATGACGGGACTGTTCCTCGACTACGGCGCGTTCGTCCCGAGTTCGGCCTTTGAATGCCTTGAAAACAGCGCAAGAATCGCATGACCGCGTAGGGCGGTCGGACTGTAGAATTTCGTCCGCTCATTCTCCGCTTTGATGGTCGGGGCTGCTCCGACACGTTTCGGCGACTTCCGCGACGAACGTGCTTCGACGTCGGCTACCCGGTTCTAGTAGCCCGTGGAGAGAACGATTAATTCGGTTGGCAGGATTGCCCCGTCGTCGCGCAGGGCACCTTCCTCGGTCAGTCTTCGGATGCGACAACCTGCAGGGTTTGATGCCGTCCTGTGCGAAACCCTTGATGCTCCAGCGCTGATGTAGTAGCCGACGCCATGGTGAAGAACTTGCTTAATGATCGGGGGTCAGTGGTTCGACTGCACTGGTGACGCGCCTGCTGCGCGACGCGCCGGAGCCCAGTCCCGGATTCGGTCAGCTCCCGGCGGACACTCCCTCGCTGCTTCCATAGGTTTTGTCTTCCCGGAGAATTCAGGCTCTGCATCGCTGCGCTGCAGGTTCGGGGACGCTCGTAGGCCTCCGACCCCGCAACCGGGTGCACCAGGCGCACAGCACACACCGTTCCGTGTGGCGTCAGCGTATGCGCACAGGCAACGTGCGGAAACCGTTGAAATTGGTGCTCTCGAGCCGCTGGGGCTCTCCTACCTCCATGTCCCACAGTTTATCGAGGAACTGAGCGAACAGGGCTCGAAGCTGAGCTTTGGCGACTGCATTGCCCAGGCAATAATGGATGCCACCACCACCGAAGCCGATATGCGGTGTACGGCCCCTCGTGATGTCGAACTTCCACGGAGCGGTGAACTCAGTCTCGTCGCGATTGCCCGACCCATAGAACAGCACGACCTTGTCGTGCTTGGCGATCGGGGTCCCCGCGATCTCGGTGTCCTGCGTTGCCCGCCGGGCGAACGATTCCACGGGGGAAGCAAACCGTACGAATTCCTCGATCGCCCCGGGGATCAGGTCATCGAACTGGTCGGCGAGGAGCTGCTTCTGCTCGGGCGCGTTCCACAGCTCATACACCGCCGACCCCGTGGTTTGCTTCGTGGTGTCGTTGCCTGCCACACACAGCAGTAGCGTGCAGGCGCCAACTTCCTCGTTTGTGAGCGGGCGGCCGTCGACCTTTCCGTTCGCAAGAAATGTCGCAAGATCGTCACCAGGGGTCGACCGCTTCATCGTGACGGTCTCGATGCCGATTCCGACCAAGATCTGGAGCTGCTGGTTCCTGAACTCCACGACGCTAACACCTTCCGGGCATACCGCCGGATCGGACGCCGTCGCCCACCGGTCACCTGCCTCGGTGAACGCGGGAACCAACTCCTCCGGCAATCCGAACAGGTCGGCGATTGTGAGCATGGGCAGCTTCGAGGAAACCTCCTTCACGAAGTCGATCTCACCCGCCCCTCGGACACGTTCCACGATCTGCGCCGCGCGCTCGTCGATCTTCGCGGCCAGGCGTTTGACAGCCTTCGGAGTAAATGAAGCGCTGATCATCTGCCGGTAGCGCTCATGCTCCGGCGGATCCGAACTGAGCATGTTACGCGGGGCCGGTGGGTGCGGTGGAAGAGCGAGCGAATAGGGGTTGGAGCTGAAGTGCTCATGATTGTTGCTTACGAAGCGAATGTCCGCAGCACGCGTGATTGCCCAGAAGCCCTTCTCCTGATGAGGGAATCCGAGCGAGTCAACAGGGC
Source organism: Nocardia sp. NPDC050378 (assembly GCF_040655675.1). Taxonomy (NCBI): domain Bacteria; kingdom Bacillati; phylum Actinomycetota; class Actinomycetes; order Mycobacteriales; family Nocardiaceae; genus Nocardia; species Nocardia sp. NPDC050378. The sequence goes on along the minus strand of NZ_JBFAKI010000006.1, from coordinate 40,314 downwards.
GATGCCAACTAACGGGTGCATTGCTCCGCAGCCAGGCAAACGCCTTGTCGTCGCGCTGACGGTGGTCGAGCGCCCAGAATTCTGAACTGCTGATATCGACACGATTCTCGTACCTGTGATCGGTGATCGAAACCGATTCGTTCATTTGTACTCCTGCCCAGGGTGTAGAGAACCGAGACCCCTCTTGCATCGAGCGGGCCGGTTCGGTTTAGCGAGCTGCGTTTCACGCGGCGTAATATAATTGAAATCTAATGCGATACGTCACGGGTAACGATTCGAATCAAATCTATAGAAGCTTCTCTGACCTAAACTGCCAACCTTAGACTGGCCTAACCAGAAGAAGGGTTCAGGTTCTCGTAAACCACGAGGAGGGCTGCCTTCGCTTCTACTCACAGAAAATCCTCGTCACCTGCGCAAGAAAGTGGATGTCGGCTCAGAGATTCGTGAATGGTGCTGTGAATCGGATCTCTGACGTGTTGTGAGCTGCACTGGGTCCGTCGATGCCGACGTCGCCAAGGTCACGTCACTGAAACAATCGCCGCGTCCAGGCCACTGACTGTGATGCTCTGACCACGCCGGCTATGACGGAACTCGACCAACGCGGCGAGCGCGCGTATCGCTGCCCACAGGCCTTGCTGACGTCCGGCGGATTCCGTTTCTCCGTACCATGGTGCACCCTGCGGAAGGTACGCCGGTGTATAGAGCACGAGAGTCGACGACACAACACTATCCGGATCGATACCGAACTGCCGCAACCTTTCCTCGGAATCGACGATGACAAGGTCAGCCGCACACGCGAACCGGTCGAGAGCCTCCTGATCGCCGGGACCCTCCACAACGATCCGTTTACTTCGATTACAGGCCAACCAATCAGGCAGCTCAGGACCACGCTCCTCACGCGGATCCGCCGTAACGACCTTCACCACATCCGCGCCGAAGTCTCCGAGCAACGTTGCGGCAAGAGAACCGGCACAACCAACCGCCAAATCGAGCACCCGAACGTCACCGAGCATTCGACGACTATCCCTCACCCCAGAACTCACACCCATCGGATTGCTCCTTCGCAATTACGGGAAAAGGGACTCAGCTAGGGGCGAAGATCGTCTTGGGCATGCCCTCACCCGCCGGCCTGAACTGCTTCTCGATAGACGTGGCCAACTCCTCCAACTCCCAAGGAGCATCACGCTCGAGGGTCTCGATCTCTTCGAGGAAGTTGTACAAACCGACCTTGTACCCCGCCGCCGACAAGACCCGCCCGTTGAGCCACTTCGAGCGCTCACTGGCCAGATATGCCACCACCGAAGCCACATTGTCCGGCGAACTCTTCTGACTCACCTCATCGACCATCGACGCTCCCGTATGACGATTCTCGGACTGAACCGTCCCGGTGAGCCGGGTCGCAGCACCAGGCGAGATCGCGTTACTGGTCACCCCATACCGTTGCAACGACCGAGCCAACGACCAGGTCAAACCGATGATCCCCATCTTCGCGGCCGCGTAGTTGGGCTGCCCCGGTGAACCCTCGATACCCGAGATCGACGTGAAATTGATGATCCGGTTCTGCGCATCGGGATCACGCTGCTCACGCCAATACGCCGCCGCGGGCCGGATCGTGGAGTAATGCCCCTTCAAATGCACGCGAATGACCGCATCCCAATCCTTTTCCTCCAGATTGAAGATCATCCGGTCACGCAGGATCCCCGCGACGTTCACCACGATGTCGAGCTTGCCGTAGGTGTCGATCGCCTTCGCCACCAACCGCTCACCCGTGGCCGTGTCAGCAACATCACCACCGTCGTATTCCGCGCGACCACCACCCGCGATGATCTCCTGCGCCACGTTCTTGGCAGGACCCTCGTCGCCACCCACCCCATCGGCAGAGGTCCCCAAGTCATTGATCACCAGCGAAGCACCCTCGCGCGCAAACCGGCGAGCGATCGCCGCACCGATCCCATTACCACCACCGGTCACGATCGCAACCCGGCCGTCGAGACTACCCATACGAACACACTCCTCATTGAGACGCCAATCACCACCGACCGTAATAGAATCCCATACTAGAATGCAACACCAGGAACAAAACACCAGCTCAACCCACCCCCGAACAACGACAGACAACCCACACCACCAACCCGCACAACACTCACCTCGCCTCGCGCAAATGCAGCTTCACTCACACCCGCAAGGCGACCCAACCCTTCGGGCCGACAACGACTCTGAGATGATCAGGGGGTGGATGAATCAATTCTAGAATCGAACTCGGGCGGTCCCGCTTCGTCACGGAACCAGTGGGCGACATCCGAAAGAACGCGCAACCAAATCTTGGACACAGCGCGTGACCTCTTCAGCGAGGTTGGCTACGCCGACACAAGCATCAACGACATCGTCGTCCGATCCGGGGTGAGCGTAGGGAGCATCTACCACCACATCGGCGGCAAACCTGATCTGTTCGAACAAGTCGCCCGACGAATACTGGCGGATCTGTCCGCCGCCTCACATCGCGCCGTCGAGGAGGCGCGAGAGGCTGGCGAAAGCGACGCAGTGGAACTGTATCTCGTCGGCGCCAGCGCCTACCTAGCCGCCGGCTGGAAGAATCGCAAAGTCAATCGGCTCCTCCTCGGTGACGATAGACCGAGGGGCTTCGCCGCCACGGAGCAGGAACTGAACGCGATCATGATGGCCAGGATGAACGTTATCGTTCTCGGGAATCCGCCCGCCCCCGAGTTCTCTGCGATCGCCATCCAGGCCCTGTTGCGCGCCGCAGCCGGTCAACTCGTCCACGTCGAGGACCAATCCACCGCCGAAGGGATTATCGACTACTACATCGGGCTTCTTCGCACGCTGGCATACAAGCGGCCGCACTAGAGCGCTACACGCCGCGAGGGTGCCCGGCGCTGTAGATGATGCGTGCCGCGCTTCCGGGGTTGACCGGCCAGAATTCCGACTGCTGTCGTAAGACCCCTGGAGCCCGTACCGATTCCCCGCGATTCATGGACTCACCTAAATTAGAGTGGTATTCTAGGATGCGACTCGAGCACCGCCCTCAGATCAGGCTGTGGCGTGACGGAGCAGCTCGATCATTCGTTCCAAGGCATTCGTTTCAAGGGAGAAACCGATGAAGATCGTTGTTGACCGCGTCCGTTGCACTGGAATCGGCATCTGCGAGTCGATATCCGAAGAATATTTCGAGGTCAACGATGACGGTTCGCTGACAGTGCGGCATGAGACGGTCGCCGATGCGGACGGGGCGATCGTCCGCGAAGCCGTTCAGAGTTGCCCGGCGCGAGCCCTGATCCTCGAGGAAGACTGATGCGCCCGTCGGAGCCGTTCGTCGTCGTCGGCGCTTCCCTTGCCGGCCTGAGGGCAGTCGAAGAAGCGCGGGCTATCGGCTACTCCGGTCAGATCATCCTGATCGGGGCTGAACCCCACATCCCCTACGACCGCCCGCCGCTGTCGAAGCAATTCATCAGTCCCGAAGCACTACCGGACTACCTGGTGCAGGAACGCGACCTGCGCGAAACTCTCGACGTCGAGTTGCGGATGTCACGCAAGGCGACTTCATTGGACGCCGAAAGTCATACAGTGACGATGGCTGACGGCAGTTCGGTGCGGTACAGCAAGTTGCTTATCGCGACGGGCGCGTCTGCTAGGACGCTGCCACACCTGTCCGGCAAGGATGGGGTGTTTACGCTTCGGACCCTCGATGACGCACGGGAAGTTCGCGAGCGACTCGTACCCGGCGCGAACTTGGTAGTAATCGGGGCCGGCTTCATCGGGTCGGAGATCGCGTCCTCGGCGAAGCGGCTGGGTGTCGACGTAGTGATCGTCGAAGCCGCTCCGGCCCCGTTGGTCCGCGCCCTCGGATCGAGGGTCGGGAAACTGGCGTCGTCGCTACATACCCGAAATGATGTCCGGCTTCTTCTGTCAGCGGATATCATCGGTCTCACCGGCGGAGAATCAGTCGAGGGAGTACAGCTGGGATCCGGTGAGGTACTTCCCGCGGACGTTGTTATCGTCGGTATCGGCGCAGCGCCGACCACTGATTGGCTCCGCGGTAGCGGCATCGACCTCAGCCCTCTCGACGGCGGTGTCATCTGCGACGAGATGCTTCGCACATCCGCTGAGGACGTCTTCGCAGCGGGCGACCTGGTTCACTGGCCCAATGGTGCCGTCGACTCGACGGTCATGAGACTCGAGAACTGGACGAATGCGGCCGAGCAAGGTCGACGAGCCGCGCGAAACGCGCTGAGCCCGGATTCGCCGGTTGCCTACACCACCGTGCCGTATTTTTGGAGCGATTGGTACGATCACCGGATTCAGTTCGTCGGCACAGCCCAAGCTGATGAGGTCCGGATCATTACTGACAGCGAGGGAGCGGACAAGTGGTCGGCCCTTTATCGATCGGGCGATCGTATAGTCGGTGCGGCCACTCTGAACGAGCAGCGCAAGATCATGAAGTATCGAAGAATGATCGCTGAGGGGACGTCGTGGCAGCACGCACTCGACGCTTTTCCAGCGACAGCGCTAGCGCCCTCATGATCTCCCTGCTGTGGGCGGTCAAAGAAACCTTCGTTCGGTATGTAGGTGACCACGGCTCGATCACTACCGTTCCTCCCGCTTGCACGGATAGGGAGGGATACGTGTTTGCTGGCGCCTCGACCAGCGATGAGGTCTGGCGTTTCGAGGGAAGAATCGATTTCGAAGCCCACGCGGGCCTGCTCGGTGCAGTGATCGCTGACCCGTGGTTGCACAGAGAGCCAGGAGGCTGCTATCTGTCCGTCGCGGGCACGGGACCGACTCGAAGTCTCGGCGATCGACTGCGTCTAGTCGAGTTGCCTGAACTGTCGACAGAGGATCCGATTCCATTCGAGACCCGTGCAACGCTGGCGGCCGAGGGTGCCGTGTTGTTCGACTTCCGCTATCCGGCAGACACCGAGATGGCGCCGATCCGGATCGAGTGAACTCAGCGGCAGCGCGAAGTCGTCCGATCCCACGGTAGGGCGTCGCTGCGGTCGGCGCCCACGGTCGCGTGAGTGCCGACCAGTCGCAAGACCGTGGCAGTGGATCTCCACGAGGCTCTCAAGCTGGCAACTTTCGGTCCCGGATTCGCTGGATCGGGACCTGGAGGAACAGCACCATCCGGGCGGTTGATGTGGGCCGGGAGACTCTGGTGCATGTGCGCGCAGTCGAGGGCTCGTGGCCTGCATCAGCGCATTGCCCCAGCTCGACTTGAGAATTCCGCAATCCAGGGGGCCAGCAGCGAGTTCGGCGAATAGGCGCAGAACGACGGACGAGGTTCGGCCGCTGACGATGGCGAGCTTGTCCGGGTCGATGGCGCCCATGCCGCTGCGTCCGGGAGTGACCAGGCGACGCAAATCGCTCGGTGGGAGGTGGTTGGCGACCGCTAGGCGGATCACGTAGGACTCGGCGGGTTCCGGCCGCAGCCGCACTGGCAACGCGGCAAGGTTGTTGCTGGTCACCGCGACGGGTCCGGTTGTGGGCGGGCATCGGCATGATCGTTGATCAGGTGAGCGGTGTCGGCGAGGCTCACGAGGGTTCGGTTGCGCCAGTAGTCGTCGATGCGTAGATGGGTGATCGCTCCCGGCGTTGTCGCGAAGGATGCGAATCCGGCCGCCTCGACCGGGATCTGCATCCAGGTCGTGATGACGAACGTGAGCGCGTATCCGTGAGTAACAACGACATGATCGTGATCGGCGTCGGTCATCAGCTCCTGGATGCAGGCCCCAACCCGGGTGGCGACCTCACGGCGGGTTTCAGCGCCGCGAACGGGGCCGCGGTGGTCGAGTCGGTCGTGGTCGGGCGCGGGGGCATGCCGCTGCGCGAGCCATTCGTTCGGACGTCCTTCGGCTTCGCCGAAGCTGATTTCTCGGAGGCGCTGATCGGCGGAGATCGCAACGTTGAGAGTCTCGGCGAGGATCCGCGCGGTCTCGGCACATCGGGCAAGATCAGAGGTTGTGATGCGCAGTGCCCGCGACGCGTCGCGGCGGTGTCGGAGTTCCTGAGCGAGCAGGTGCGCGTCGAGGCGGCCAGCCGGTGTCAGGTGCGAATCGTGCCAGCCACCGACGAGGCCGCGGCGGGTGTGTTCGGCGTGTGGGTGGCTCACGACATAGAGATTTTGCATGTGCGCTCAAAGGGACTTCGGGTGGGCGGCGTGGTCGAGGTCCATGGTGTCGAGGCTGGTTTTGGTGATGGTTTCGGTGCCGGTGAGTATGCATTCCAGGGCGGCTTCGCAAATCAGTGCCGAGAGGCTGCCGATCATGCCTGCGGTGCGCTGGTGCAGATAGCGAGCGAGATCGGTCAGCGTTCCAGGCTGATGCATATGCAGGCGCAGGGTGTTCTCGAGGGAGGCGACGCCACGCCAGTCATCGGTGTAGGGGAATCCGACGGTCTGAATGAGGGTGTGACGTCCGGCGATCTGCTCGCCGCGGGCGCCGGTGATCAGTCCTTCGCGTTCGACGTTGATCCCGGAATAGACGAAGGTGGCCGGGATCCGTTCGGAGAAGTATTTCAACGTGTCGGAGACCTCGGCTCCGGCGCGGTTGGTCAGTGAAATGTTGTGCAGCTCATCGCAGATCACGATGCTGGTGCCGGTGTCGCAGCAGACCCCGCAGACGGCTTCGATGATGTCGGTCAGGTTCGCGCGCTGGGTGACCGGCAGGCCGAGGAAGCGGGCGAATTCTGCGGCGAGCATGCGTGGGGTCGCGGCCGGTGGGACGGTGACGTAGAGGACCGGGATGCGGTCGGACCGGTGTGGGTGCCGTTGACGGTCGGCGACTTCGTGCATTTTGCCGAACTGGGTGATCGCGGTGGTCTTGCCGGTGCCGACGGCTCCGGAGAGGATGAGACCGCGCCGTGCGCTGATCGCGTGCCGGTTCAGCAGAGTCAGCCGACGCCCTTTCTGCGCAACGGCTGTCACCGTTGATGTCGCGATCACCGTCAACCGGGTGTGGTAATCGATGCGGGTCTCGTCGTAGCGGTGGCGGGAATCGGGGTGGAGTTCTGTCCAGTCGTTGTGCGCCAACAGGTCCGGGATCACCGGATGATCGACAGTGAACTGCCGCCAACCCTCCAGCGTGGTCAGCTGTCGGCTCGGTTCGGTGACCGGTTCGGTGTCGGTGGTCCTCACCAGCGTTTGCTCGCTTCCTCGAAGGGATCGAAGATGCCCAGCGGGATCACCTTCACCATGGTCTCGGGTTCCTCGGGTCTGGCCTGATCGCCGGTATCGCCGTCTCGGTGCGGGGTTGGTGACGACGCGCCGCGGGTGGCTTTGGTGCGTACGGTGACTTTGCGGTCACGGCGCGATCGGGTCGTGTCGGAGACAGGCCCGCGTTCGGCGCGGTCGAGGTGATCGGCTGCGGCGACGGCGATCTCGGCTTCGGCCGTCGGGTCGTGGCCGCGTTGGATGAGGACCTCGCGAGCGTGCTGCCATGCCAGTTCCCCGAATGGGACCGGCATGGTCCGCAGGTGTGTCCAGGTGACGCTGATCCAGCCGCCGTCGCGATGGTTGCGAACCCAGATCCGGGAGACGTCGTAGGGGTCGTGGTGGATCTCCCAGCGCCCGTTGTGTGCAGTGATGCCGGAATGCTGGCGGCGGAAAGGATCCAATCGCGCGTCGTCGTAGGTGCGGTGATTGATCCGGATGCCGTAGGAATTGATCACCCGCCAAGTCGCGGGCAGCAGTTCGATGTAGTCGTCAGCCGACAACGGAACCGGAACGTAGCCGGCCGGCCGGACCAAGGCGGCGTATTTCTCGTTCGGCGTCAGCGCCGTGTCCTGCGAGATGGGATCGCGCAGCCCTTCGTGCGGGCGGTTGGCCCAGACCGCGACCAGCCATTCGTCCAGTGACGCCTGTAACTCGATCATCGACCAGACCGCAGCCTGTTCGGCCCTGCGGCCGCGGCGTTCGACCGACGAACCGACATAACCCGCGACGTATTGGGCGAACAGGGTGCTCATCGATCCCAGCGTGCGTTCGATGACCGGCTTGTCGGTCGGGGTGTCCAAGTGCGCGGGTTGCAGGCTGATCCCCAATGAGCGGCAGGCTGATCGGAGTGCCTGGGAGAGAATGGCTTTGCCGTGATCGATAACGATCGTCTCCGGGGCGATCACCGGCCGGGCCGCGGTGTCTGCCAGGCGCTGGTCGACCTCGGTGAGGGCGTGGTGTGGCAGCACCGACCGTACCATCCGCAACGCATCGCTCCAGCCCGGGCGCATTGGCTCCGGCGTCAACGGCCGCGCCAGCAGCAGCGCCGCGTCGACCGCTTTCGTGGATGGCCGCAGCACCGCCGCGGGGACCGTGCGGGTCGCGATGTGGACCATGCCGGTCAGCTCGACCGAGTCGATCGTGCCGTCATCGAGCACGACCCGAACATCCAACCGAGTCGAATCGATCTGGACGATCTCTCCCGGTCTGACCGCGACGACTGTCCCGAACGGGCCTTCTGGTTGTTTGGCCAGTGACCGGCGAGTTCGGGCGGACTCGAAGGTGTGGCGGCCCTCGGCCAGACGTGCCACCAGCCGATAGAACGTGCGCTCGGGTGGTAACGGTGGCGCCGCAGGTCCGTGGAGCTCGACCAGTAGTTGCCCCACCCGCCGCCGAAGTCTGGTGATGGTGCCGGTCGAGTGATCCGTCTCCTCCGTGATCGCCGCTGCCGTCGCTTCGACTACCCGAGCGTCGACCCTGCCGGTCGCCACCGCCCGCCGTGCGAAGCGGCGTCGACCAAGCCCCAGAGACCATCTCGTTCGTAGGCACTGCGCATCCGTTGCACTGTGCTCAAACTGACCGTCCGTCCTGCCGCGTCCAATTCCCGGACTTTCGCCAGCTCATGCTGCCGCATCGTCGTCGTGGAGGGGTCGTAGTCGCTGCGGATCGGTGTCGCGTGTGCAGAGTCGGGGCGACGGCCCGTGATCAACTCCACGACGTGAAGTTCCCACCACTGTGCCTGCTCAGCGACGTCGGCAGGCAAACCGGCGATCCGCTCCGACGACGGAAGCGACGGCTGCCGTGGTCCACTCAGCAATTTGAAGCCAGGGTCGGCAAGGATCTGCGACACCGTGACGACAGTTTCGGCGCCGGTGACGTCGCGGATCCTCACCTGTGAGCCGATCAGCTCGGCGACCACATATTCACTTTCTCGGCAACGGAATCGGCTGTCTCGGGCCAGGATGTCGACGCGGCTGGTCATGGTCGTTCACCCCGATGATTGTGCCCGGGCTCATCAACATCGTCTCGATGTCGACAGCCAGTTCCTGGCACCACAGCAAATGAAACAGCGTCGGTAGCACCAGAATCGGATCACCGACCTCGCCGACCCCGTCTGCTAGCGGACGGCGGGCGGCGAAAGCCTCGGCGAACTGCGTGACCAGGCCCGGGCGGCGACAGCGACGATGTCGATAGCCCGGCAACCACCTCAGATTCGCTGCCTGGACCGGTGCCATGTCACCGAGTCGGCGATACTGCCACCCGACCGAATGACACAGTGTCGCTGTCCGATCGAACGTCACCTGATCATCGGCCTCGATTCGAAAGTCCGGGCGAACATCGACCACCACCGCCGTGCCGTCGTGGAGCCGGAGAAAGTAGCCAGGGACATGATGTTTGACGGATCCGCTTGCCCTCCAGACCAATCGGAAGGGTTGGGATCCGATTCCGCTCACATCTGATGACGAATCGAACGCCATCAGTCAGTTGCGCTCCACCCAGGATTTCAAAGCCGATGTGCGAACCTGTCGTCGCCGACCACCACAAGCCGGAGAAGTTCTTCTGACCACGGAACGATGGGAACCTCCGCGCTGGCTCAACCTGTCGAAACGCACTGCCGCGCAAGCCATCAGAAGCCATCGACAACGACCACCAGTGTCCGGATCGATGAACTCCACCCAGCACTCATCGCTACCGGCAACGGCGACGACAGCACCCACACGCACCCGAGCAACAGTCGGAACGAACGTTCCGCGTCAGGCTACTGGCAGAAGCTCCGCACTTGTGCCAGAACGATGGCAACATCAGGTCAACTGGCAATGGACAGCCATGCGGGCTAGCCGATTCACATGCCAGTCCAACTACTGGCTTTGTCGCGAAATCTGACACCGGTTGGTCGCGAATCTCGACACCACGCGCGAGCTTCTTCAGTGGCCCACGGGGCTGGAGTGCTGCTGGGTGATATCCGGATGAGGCTGGAGTTCTTCGACACGTCACAAGATAACTAGACGCCGACGCACCACCAGATCCATCACAGACCCGCTCACCCCGAGCCCGCTGCGGTCAATGAGCCGGGGGCCAACCGACTCTGCAATTTTGGACGACACAGCCATGCCGATAGCGGCGCCGACCCTGTCGGAGTCAAGCAGGCCGGTGCCGTCCACTTACGTTCCTTCGTACGCGGATGATCCGGGCGACCCGGCGAACGCATGGTGCTCGCCCGGCCAGTTCCCCATCCACCCGGTAGAGCAGCCCCCGACCAGGGTGTCGCTTTCACAGCACCGCCGTCGACGACCGCTTATCTCGCCCTTCCGAAGAGAACAGCAACACGCGCATGTGTGACCCGTGCCGGCCTGCCCGTTATCAAGAGCGAATTCGCCTTCACTGTCGAAGCGGTCCTCGGTTCAGAGACTTTTCGCCCAACGGGATATGTGGTCGCACATCTCGTCGCGTAGTTCAGGGTTGTTTCGGAAGTAATGATCGGCACCTTTCAACGCGATAATCTCCTTCTGCTCCGCCCGTACCGCAGCGAACATCTCCTCGGCATGGCTGGGGAACACAGCGTTGTCCGCCGTTCCGTACACGATCTGTACCGGCACTGTGATGTGCGGGAGCTCCTTGATGGCGTCCGATCTGCTGTCCTCGATACTCCATTGACTGAGCCACGACCGGAGACTCGAGTAGTGCCCTAGCCGCGCCGGGAGGAAGTTGGTCTTCCGCGGGTCGCCGAGGATCGTGTTGGCAACCCGATCGCTCGGGTCCTGGGTGAGGTCGAGGAATCGCGGATCTGCCGCCGTACCGTGAACCACGAAGGGCATGTCGTCGGGGCCGTCAGGATCCGCTTCGAGCCGAGCCAAAGATTCCCGTACCCATTTCGTAATCCGGAGATTCCGTGCCCTCTGCTCGGCTCTATAGCGTTCCATGAACGACGGAGAGTACGGTGGCCCATTCTCTGCGCAGAATATATCGAGCTCAGGATCCCGCAGAAACGGATCATTCTCGTCGAGGATCGACGCGTCGAGACTGTCCGTATAGACCCGGGCACGTCCCGGATGAGCCATCGCGAGCGACAGCCCGTCGAGCGCTGGAAGCTGGTGGATCGTCAAATCCGGCGGGTCACCCGCAGGCGTGGAGGTGATAGTCGGGTTTTCTGCTTGCGATTGGTAGAGGGCCGCGAGCGATCCACCACCAGAGTTCCCGACGAGCAGGACCTTCGCGTACCCCAGGTCCTCACGGAGGTAACGCACGACGGCGCCGATGTCGAGAAGGCAGTTCTCGACTATCAGCGTGCTGTCGTTTCCCGAGTATCGAGTCGCCATGCCGATGGCTGCTACGCCACGCTCAGCGAGCGGCGCAAGTGCGTAGTGCCCCATGAAGTTCGACGTGGGATGAACGAAGACGACGGCGGTGTCGACGTGGGCCCCGGGTACTTGCCATCGCGTGGCCCACAGCGTCGCGCTCATTCGCGCGACACCCGACGCGATATCGACCCGCCCGGTCGTAAAGTCCTGTGGGATCGCGAGAAGATCCCGGATCGGCTCAGCCATCGAGATCCCCCAACGAACGGTCCCAGCTGGTGAAGTAGTTCGCGTCCTCTGCACCGACTGCGTGGGAAGTGAGCTTGAGCGGAGCAAAGGTATCCACCATGACCGCGAGTTCGTCCAGCATCACGCCAGCTTGGCGACCACCGTTCGGGAGCTTCTGGGGACCGTGCGTCCATCCGAGCGGGTGCAGAGAGATCGAACCGAGTCCGATGGCTGATCCGGTGCGAGCGGCGTAATCTCCTCCGGCGTAGAACATGACTTCATCCGAGTCGATGTTCGTATGGTTCGCGGGCCCGCCAACAGCCGCAGGGTCATAGTCCGAGAGCCGTGGTACGAACGAGCAGAGGACGAATCCGGGGGCCTCAAAGGTTTGATGCACGGGTGGTGGCTGGTGAATCCTGCCGACGATGGGCTCGAAATCGTAAATCGAGAAAGCGTACGGATAGACGCATCCGTTCCAACCGACCACGTCGAACGGGTGGTAGCGGAAGGTGATCCGACTGTACCGTTCTTCGCGCTTGACGATCACGTCAGCCTCGCCAGTCTGCGGTTCTCCGAGCTCCTGCGGCCCGCGCAGATCGCGCTCCCGATAGGGCGCGTGCTCCAAGAACTGTCCGGCCTTCGAGAGATAGCGGCTAGGAGGCTTGATATGACCCCGACTCTCGATGGTCAGCGCGTCTACGCCGTTCGCCCCCGGTACCCACTGATGAATCACACCTGCGGGGATAACCACATAGTCGCCCTGCTTCACCTCGAGCGGGCCGAACATCGACCTCAGCGTGGCCGACCCTCGAAAAATGTAGAGGCACTCGTCGCCATTGGCGTCACGGTACAGCTCGCTCGGCACGCTTGCTTCCACATATCCGATCGACACATCACTGTTGACCATCAATGGGACACGCCCCATGACGACGTCCACACCGGTGGTGACATCGCTGGTACGGATGTGGCGAGGCAACACGGGCCAGTTGTCCACAAGCTCGGCGGGCGCCCGCTCGATCCGTGCAGCCTGCACAATGGCGGTCGGGGGTCGGCGATGGTAGACGTGCGACAGATCCGAACTGAAACCCTCCTCTCCTACGAGCTCCTCTGAAAAATAGCCGCCGTCGGGATCAGGAAATAATGTACGCCGCTTAGTCGGCAATGAGCCGAGCTGTCGAAAGTAAGGCATGAAAATACGAGTCCCTTCTAAATGTGAGATGCCTGCCGGCGAATTACCTGTCGCGCCAAGGCCTGTGAACGCGGGGCACAGCGCACCGCCGTGCGCACCGCGGCCTGTGTCCTGTGGTCCGCGCCGCTATGCACGTGACACCCGGCCGATGTCATAGCGAGGCCGCCATCAACTCAGAAATGAGGCGCTGGATGTTGTCATGACGCCAGCCATCGCCAGTCAATCGACTCCGGCAGATGGCGTAGCCGGTTCCGGTAGATAGATCGCCCCACGCGATCGATCCGCCGGATCCGGGATGACCAAAGGTCCGCGCATCCACGGCGAATGGCGGCGCCCAGCGACCAGCTGGACCTGGCGAAACGTAAAAGCCGAATCCGCGGGATACGAACCCGCCGAGGAGCCGGTCTGTCGTCGCGGATCGAACCTGTGTCCCTTCCTCGAGCACAGCGTGAGGTATCAGCGATCCAGAAGCAGCACCGGCGTACAGGAAGGCAAGCGTCTCGGCGTTTCCGATACCGTTGACAGCAGGCAGGCACGCACGCCGTACCTCGGGGCGCCCGTATACCGCTTCTGTCGTTGCGAACTCAACTGGGAGCGCCGCCAGCAACGGTCGGCCATCGTCGATCGGGTCGACGTCGGACACGACCGTGACGATTCGTTGCTCTTCCGACTGCGGGACGCCGAACCAAAAGTCCGAAGCACCTGTGGCAAGCAGCTCGGCTCTGACGATCTCGCCGAAGCCGCGGTCGTCGCGGAGGGCACGACGCACAGTCTCCCCTACCACCCACCCGAATGTCAGTGCGTGGTATTCGACGCTACCGCGGTTGACCGACCGCTGCGAGGCAGTGGCGCGGACCATCGCATCCCAGTCGCAGAACTCACGGATGCCATCGACGCGGGGCATACGCGCTAGGCCGGCGGTGTGATCAAGGATTTCGCCGAACCGAATATCTCCTTTGCCTGCAGCCGAGAATTCGGGCCAAACCTGCGCGACAGGCGTATCGAAGCCGATCACCCCGCGAGCGATCGCGCGATATGCGGCGAGCGTAGTAACGCCCTTCGACACGGAGAAGACCGGGAACAGCGATTTGGAGTCGACCGGAGTTCCACTCATCGGGTTCCCGTCGACAACGCCGACCGCCACGTCAACGATCACCTCGCCATCGCGCACGACCGCGATCTGAAGAGCACTCTCCGACCCGTTCGCAACCAGTTGCTCGGCAACTGCTTGTACCGACGAAACCCCTCTGACGAACATCAGATGATCTCGGTGCCGAACCGGGACTTCCCGCTGCCGACATACCCTGACCATTCGACAGGTCGTCCCGCGATCGGGGTGCCGTCGGTGGTTGCCATCTCGAAACCTTCATAATCGCTGTCACGAACGGCATCGATCACCGTTTGGAACACTCGCGTGCCGCCCACGTAGGCGAGATAGGCACGCGTCTTGCCCGGCACGTTGCCGCCCCAGTACTGGGTGTCGTCGTGAACGAGCAGCGTCTTCGCCACCATGTCGTTCACATGCGTCGTCCACTTCTCCTCAGCCTGCGAGGTAGCCTCGACCACACCGATGCCGTTTTGTTGCGCATAGGCAACGAGGGCGGCAAGCCAGTCCACTTGCTGCTCGATCGAGAAGATCACGTTGGAGCGTATTGAGGGCGCCCCTGGGCCCGCGATCGTGAACAGGTTCGGAAAACCCGCGATGGCGGTACCGATGTAGGTGGCTGGGCCGGCACTCCACTTCTCGGCAAGCTGTTTACCGCCGCGGCCGCGGATGTCGATTCGGCTGAGAGCGCCGGTTCCGCTATCGAAGCCCGTCGCGAAAATGATGACGTCGAGGGGATAGAACCCACTCTCGGTGCGCACACCTTCTGCGGTGATTTCCACGATCGGGTCGGACTTGACATCAACGAGGTCCACGTTGTCTCTGTTGAATACTTCGAGGTACCCGTTCTCGATCAGGACACGCCGCGCACCGAGGTAATGCCCCTCTGCGGTCAGCTTCGCGGCGACCTCCGGATCGGCTACGCGACGGTACACCTCCGCCCGCAGGTAGTCTTGCACGCGCTTGTTGGATTCGGCGTTCGTCAGGAGGTCCCGCCCACAACTCATGAGCGAGGTGCCGCCTAGCGCCATCGCCGCCTCGATGTGGTCGACCAACTCCTCGTCGGACAAATCTGCGATCGTCGCCACCGGCCCGTCATACACTGTGCCGCTACCGGATTCCCGGGCGCGTTGGCGAAACGCCGCGTAATTCTCTTTGATCGCGGAGTTCTCCTCGTCTGACAGAACCCGATTGCGCCCAGGAATGACATAGTTCGCCGTTCGCTGGAAGACGAGGAGTCTGTCCAGATCTTCATCGGCAAGTGTCGTGATCGTCTGCATGCCGCTGGCTCCGGTCCCGATCACGCCGACCCGCTTGCCTGAGTATTCGATCGGACGGTCAGGCCATTTCGCGGTGAAGTAGGTTTCGCCCGCGAACGTGTCCCATCCGGGGATCGTCGGG
Source organism: Nocardia sp. NPDC050378 (assembly GCF_040655675.1). Lineage (NCBI taxonomy): Bacteria > Bacillati > Actinomycetota > Actinomycetes > Mycobacteriales > Nocardiaceae > Nocardia > Nocardia sp. NPDC050378. The sequence continues at coordinate 24,871 of NZ_JBFAKI010000006.1, read as the reverse complement.
TCGACCGGCGCGGAGTACCCACCGGTCGCAAAAACCGCCCATCTGGCCTCGATCGTCAAACCGGTGTCGGTGTGGAGCGTCCAACCTTGACGGTCCTCCTCAAAACTCGCGGTGGTGACACGCGTACCGAAGATGATGTCGCCCCGCAGCCCGAACCGGTCAGCGACATGGTTGGCGTAGCGCTCGATCTCCGGCTGCGCAGCAAAGCGCTCAGACCAGTGCCAATCCCGCTGAAGATCCTCGTCGAACGAGTACGAGTAGTTAAGGCTGGGAACATCACAACGAGCACCCGGGTAGCGATTCCAGTACCAAGTTCCGCCGACGCCACTCCCCGCCTCGACGATCTTGACCCGTAGGCCCAACTGACGGAGCTTGATCAATGAGTAGAGACCGGCCCATCCTGCGCCGATGATGACGGCGTCGAGGGTCAATGGTTCATCGCGACGTGCTGTTTGCGCCATAAGAAGCGTGGTCCTCTCTGGGTTGCTCCGGTTCCGCGGCCCCTTGGGGTCGAACAACGCACCTGCGAGCTTGGTAGTCAGAGCATATGCATCAGGTACCGCATATTCAAGTTGGTATATAGTTCGGAGTCCGAACTTCTTCGAACGCGGCGTTGTGCTGCTTGCCAGTTGGGGCCGAGCATGCAAACGTGGTCGACTCGCTCATAACCGGCACCGAACACCACACCAGCGGACCGAGTCCTACCCGGCCGTTTTGTAGAATCAGGCGATGGACGACGTGGAACGCAAGCACGAATCAGCCGATGCTGACAACAAATCGGCCCACATCGGCGGCGCGCTGAGCCTGCTCGCGCACGTCCTCACCCGACTCGAGGATCGGTTGCTCAACAAGGAGCTCGGTCTGAGTTATCGCCAGGTGCGCATCCTCAAGCATGTGCGCGACGGAGTAACGTCAGGCACCGAACTCGGTCGAATTTTCTGCGTAACTCCGTCGGCGATCAGCGAGAATCTCGAGTCGCTCGTGCAGAAGGGACTATTGGCGCGCGAGCCGCACGGCAGCGACCGGCGCGCCGTTCGGCTGGCGCTGACCGAACAAGGTCACCAGCTCAACGTCGCCGCGCAACATGCGGAGCGAGCGCTGATGACCCAGGTGTTGGCCCCACTGAACGAGAACGAGGTGGAAGGACTCATGCAGATTGTGACCAAGTTGCTGGGACCCAGTCAGGATTTGCAAGTCAAGGGCGCCCTACCAGATCTTTCGATCCCAGCACGCACAGGCTCGTAGTCCGCCCCGACTTGCCTCAACGCCGATCTACTGGCTGGCCGCTAAGCCCTGGCATCGGCGTAACGTAAACTCCGCCGTATCCACAGGCGAAGTGTGACATGGCATTTTCAGGGTCAGCTCAGCCCCTCGGTGATCACCACGCGAGTCACGCCCGGCTCCTTGAGCATGTCGTAACCGTCATTGATACTGTCCAGCGAGATCTGCCGGGTCACCAGGTCGTCGAGGTTGAGCCGTCCCCGCAAATAGAGATCGGCATACTGCGGGATGTCTCGTTTGGGTGTGCTCGACCCCATGTAGACACCCTGGATTCGCCGCTGTGTGAGGACCATCTCCAGATTGTTCACCTCGACGGCCGAAGTCGGCCCTGCCGAGCCGACGATGTACAAACCACCTCCCGGCCGCAGCATGCCGAGCGCCGCTCGAGAGACAGTCGGCAGCCCGACGAAGTCGAATGCTGAATCGGCGCCTCCGGCGCTGACAGCAAGAACCTCGGCTACGACATCCACATCATTCGAATTAAAGGTGTGCGTCGCCCCGAAACGCTTAGCCTTGGCGAGCTTTTCATCGATGACATCGATCGCGATGATCGTTGACGCACCCGCCAGCACAGCTCCGCTGATCGCATTCAGGCCGACCCCACCAACGCCGAAGATCACGACGGTGTCGCCGACGTCGGTGTTCGCCGTGTTGATGACCGCGCCCGCGCCGGTCACGACCCCACACCCGAGCAGCGCAGCCTGCGGGAACGGAACGCGATCATCGACCTTGACGAGCTGGTTTTCGTGGATGAGCGCCTGCTGGGCGAATCCACCGATACCGAATGCCTGTGTCACGGCGGCACCGCTCACCGTGACCCTCGGCGACTGGTCCTCTGAGCGCAGCGTCGACTCCGGGCGGTCGCACTGGAACGACCGCCCGGTCCGGCAGGGAATGCACTGCCCACATGACTGCACGAGGCAACCGACAACGTGATCACCGAGGGTGAATTCCTCGACATCGGGGCCTACCGCCACCACTACACCTGCCGCCTCGTGCCCCAAGACCGCCGGAAACGCGACGCCGGCTCCGAAGCGTGCAATGGCGTGGTCGGTGTGACAGAGCCCGGAAGCCTTGATGTCGACCAGCACCTCACGACCGATCGGGGCCGCGAGTTCGGCCTCTTCCGTTACAAATCCAGAGCCCGGCTCTCGGACAACCGCTGCCCTCATTTGACAGCCACCGCTCGCGGATTGGACAGCTCTCGGAATCCATCCACCCCGTGATAACGCCCGATGCCACTGTCGCCGACCCCACCGAACGGAAGCGAATCCTCCCAGTAGTGAGTCATACATCCGTTGATCGAAACACCCCCGGAGGACGTCGACGACAGGATCCGCTCGACGTCGTCTTCAACGTCGGAGAAGATATACATGGCAAGGGGTTTGGTCCCCTTCCGCACGTGTGCGATTGCCTCATCCAGGTTTTCGTATCCGATGATCGGCAGGATCGGACCGAAGATCTCGGCCTGCATGACGTCTGCGTCAACCGGCACACCGGTGAGAATGGTCGGCTCGACCACGAGCCGCTCCATATCCGTCGCTCCGCCGAACACCACCTTCGCGCCGCGAGCGACCGCATCATCGATATACCCAGCGACACGTTCGAAATTGGGCCGGTTGACAACCCTGGCGGTCCGTTCCGACTGGTAAACCCCGTCGACGTAGTAGTTCGTGGTGTAGTACTCGCTCAGTCTCGACGCGAACTCTTCTACACGAGAGTGGGGGACCAAAACGTAGTCGACGGACAGGCACACCTGACCGCCATTGGACATCTTAGTCTCGCCGATCTGCGGGATCACGATGTCGAGGTCGGTCGACTGATCAATGATTGCCGGACATTTCCCCCCGAGTTCCAGCGTGACGGTCGCCAGGTTCTTTGCCGCAGCGGCCATAACTGCTCGGCCCACCTTCGGGCTCCCGGTGAGGAAGATGTGGTCGAAGGGCTGCTCGAGCAGGATCTCGGCCAGGTCCGTGCCCCCCTCGACGACAGCAACCTCACGTTCGTCGAATACTTCACGAATGATCCTGGCGGAGAGTGCGCTTGCCGCAGGCGTCAACTCGTTCGGCTTGACGATGGCGGTGTTACCGGCCGCAATGATAGCCACCAGCGGCTCGAACAAGAGCCCGATCGGGACGTTCCACGGACCGAAGAGCAGCACCACACCGCGTGCTTCCCACCGCACTTGTGCCGAACTCGCCTTCTCGAGGTCTGTCACCACTTGCGGCGCCATCCACTCATCCAGCTTGCTGAGGGTCGCGTCGATCTTGGCCACCGGAGGCCACACCTCGCTGAAGCCGGCGGGGCGCCCCAAATCAGCTGTCAGCGCGGCAACCGCCTCATCCGCGTGTGCCAAGAGCACCTCTTTGAGCCGCATGAGTCGCTGCTTCCGCTCCTGCGAAGTAGAAGCACGAACGACCCACTGGTGCCTGCTCTGAAGCTCGAAAATCCTCTCGACCTCAGCGCGGCTAGTAGCTGTTGTTGTCTTGACGGATTCGATAGTCACGCTACCGTCCTATTCCTCATTGAATGTGGTCTTCGATTGATGAAGACCCGGACAATTACTGCGAAGTGTGGGGCCGAACCCATACTCAGCGCCACATCAGTCGCGGCAGACGAACTCACCACCACCGAGGACCCGCTTGCCGCTCGAGTCGTCAACCACGAACCGGACATTGCGGTCGCTACTGCGCCAGAGGCTGACGGTGAGGTCGTCACCTGGAGTGACGACACTCACGAATCTCGCCTGGAGCGAACGGAACCTGGCTGGATCGCCGTCGCACAATTCGTTGAGCAACACGCGGCCGGTGATTCCGTAGAGCGACATGCCATGCATGATCGGGGCAGGAAACCCCGCACGGCGAGCGAACGCCGGATCGGTGTGGAGCGGGTTGGAATCCCCAGAGAGCCGATACAGCAGTGGCTGGTCACGACGTGTCCCGACGACAAGCTGTTGATCAGGCGGTGAATCCGTGTCCGAGACCAGGACCGCTGACGGCCCCCGTTCTCCACCCCATCCTCCCGCCCCACGGAAGAACATCGCACTCTTGCTTCGGCACAGCTGCTGATCCTCGTTATCTGTGATCACTGTCGTGATCTCCACGATGGCCGCAGAACCCTTGTCCCAAAGCGCACTGATGGTTGCAGTAGCGTAGGCGGATCCTTGCGGGGGCAGTTCGACGAACTGCTCGTAGCTCTGTTCGCCGTGCAGGAGCTTGCTCATATCGACGCTGTCACCCAACTGAGCGATGAGCGAAGCCATGCCGAGACTTCCAGCCAGAACCGTGCCGAACGTTGGAAGCACGCGCTGGGGGACGCTCGAATTGGTCGTAGTGAATTGCAGCTCCTGGCCGGGATCGGCCTGTCCCGCGCCGACGCCCAGGGCGTACAGGACCGCCTTCTCGCCGGACCAGCTGATCTCCACCGGTCCTACCAGTACGTCACCGACGGTTAGATCAGCGAATGTTTTTGACATCGTTCCTTCTCGAAGTCGATTTCTTGCGACGACCCATTCAATGGGGCCGGGTCGCGAAGATGGCCGAACCGGTGTATTCGAACATGCCGCCGACGCCCTGACAGAATGCGACATCCACACCCTCGACCTGCGCAGCTGCTTCGCCGCGAACCTGGCGGATAGATTCCTGAAGCGCGAACATCCCGTACATTCCCGTGTGGGTGTAAGAGAGTCCCCCACCGTTTGTGTTCATGGGCAGTGATCCACCGGGAGCTGTATGGCCCTCAGCGACGAAGGCGCCGGACTCCCCTTTTCCGACGAACCCGAGATCCTCCAGGCCGTACAGCGGGACGTGGGCAAACGCGTCATAGACCTGAAGATGGTCGATGTCGTTGGGCCCCACTCCTGCTTGCTTGAACGCCTCCGCGCTCGAACGACGGAAGCCATCCGAAGTGGTGAAGTCGGCCATCTGGGAAACCATGGTGTGATCCGCGCTCTCCCCGGTACCGAGAACGAAGGCCGGCTTCCCCGGCAGATCTTTCGCTCGCTCAGTGGATGTCACAACGAATGCACCGCCGCCGTCTGTCACCAGACAGCACTGCGCTTTGTGGAAGGGGTAGGCGATAAAGGGTGATGCAAGTACGTCGTCGACAGTGAGCGGATCGCGTACAAAGGCCCGCGGGTTCAGGGCAGCCCACTGCCGCTGTGACACCGCCACGCTAGCGAGCTGCTCTTCGGTGATCCCGCGCTCCTTCATGAATCGAAGCGCGGTCAGAGTGAACATTGTGTAGAACGGACCCACTCCGTAGGGCGCCTCGAACTGGCCGTTGGGGGTCGCTGGGCTGTACGCAAAACGATCCTCACCCACCCGGGAGCGTCCGGACTGACCATGACTGATGAGAACCGCGTTCGCCCGACCGGTTTCGATCGCCGCAACCGCGTGACGCAGGTGCAGGAAGTACGAACAGCCTCCGATGATCGTATTGTCTATCCATCGCGGTCGAATCCCGAGAGCTTCGGCCAGACGACCCGCGTGAGCACCGGTGCTCGCGACGCCGTCGATCTCCTCGACCTTCAGCCCAGAGTCCTGAATAGCCAGAATGGATGCGTCGATGTTCAAGCTGAGCGCCGTCATATCGGGAATCACCCCGAGACGTGTCGTCTCGGATGCGCCGACCACCGCTGCCGAGGCGCTCATGCGGCCATCACCGGACGAAAGACGGGAACTGTCACGTCGTCGCGCTTCTCAAAATCGACCTGCAATGCCATATCCAGTTGCAAGGCCTCGGGTGTGTTTTCAATGCCAATGATGTTCGTCATCATCCGTGGGCCTTCCTTCAATTGCACGATGGCAATCGCGTAGGGTGTGCGATCCTCGAACCCGGGCACCGGGCGGTGAACGATGTTGTATGAGTACAGAGTCGCCTCTCCGCTCACACGCGCCCACTCGATCGCGCCACCGAGGACATAGGGGGAATGCGTCTTGGGATAGAAGAAGAACTTGCCGGTCGTAGTGCAGCGAGGCAGCCACAACTCGTGCTTGTTGATCTTGTTCCAATAGAACTCGGTCTCAGGAGTCGCCTGCGGGCGAGCAGCCTTCCCGTTGTGTTTCATTCTTGATTCCTTGCTCTGTGTTTTAGCGGTACGGCGGGAGATAGACGATGTCCATGGGCGAGCCCTGAATTACCAGCCCTTCCGCAACCATGCGCTCGATACTCTCCGCAGAGACATCCGCCTCAGCCAGGAGTTCAATGGAATGCTCGCCGAGTCCGGGCGTAATTCTCAACGGATGCACTTCGGTGCGGTCGAAGAAGACGAAGCGCCCGGTCAGGGTCATATCGACTCCCTGAGTCGTCGTGTATTTCGACATCACGCCGAGGTCGTGCAGTTCCTCGTCCACCGCGACCTCGCCTGAGGTACGAGCAGCCGCCGCCGGCACTGCGGCTGCTTTTAGTCGACGTTCGGCCTCATCCCTTGTCAGCGGTGCGAGGATACGAGCGATCTCAGTCGCCGCGTCGCGGGCAAGCGCCGTCTCGTCGACGTCGAGGCCCGCGGCGACCCATTTTGCCGGGTCGATGTTCCCGACTTGAATCCGAACGTATCCGTCCTTGACGGAGTAGAAGCGATCCAGTGCCGACGGCCCTACGAAGTCACGGCCACCCGCGCGACCGGCCGGCCGATCCGGGTAGTCGATCAATTCGGATGACTGGAAGAACAGGGCAGTAGTCCCGAGCGCGGTCGACAGGTGCTGGCCCGTTCCGGTCATCGTCCGGTGGTACAGACCGAGAGTAGTAGCGAAGGCACCACAGAGCGCTGTCGCTAGATCGATGGGGGGCAGGGAGAGTGCTGTCGGTTCGGAATCGCCGCCTTGGGCGATCATCATGCCGGAGGCAGCCTGCAACACCGGATCGTAACCCGGTTGCATGGCCAGCGGCCCTCGCTCACCGTAGGCGGTGACTCCCACGGTAACGACCTGGGGATTCCTCGCCGCGAGCTCGTCATGCGAGAGCCCTAGGCGCTCCATCACCCCGATCCGGAAGTTGTCCACCACAGCGTCGCAACTGGCGAGCAACTCCTGCAGTGCTTCACGCGCCGTCGCGTGCGCAAGATTGAGCGAAATGCTCCTGTTGCCGCGGTTGATTCCGAAACCCTGCACTCGCCAGGGGTCACCGCTAGGAGGTTCCACCTTGATCGCGGACGCACCCAACTCCGTGAGCAATCTACCTATCAGCGGGCCGGCCACATAGGAGCCGAGGACCGCGATGCGGTGTCCGTCGAGTGGACCGCTCGGGGCTGAGTTGCTCTTTCGTGGCTCAACAGGAATTCCCGCTCCGCGGTGCCATGCCAACTCTTGGATGGAGACGGGCGCTGATGCCGGGCCAGGATCGGCAGGAGTCGCGGTGCTATCGACAATGACACCTGTCATATCTATAGGTCCAAGGACCGGATCGGCTACGCGCAGTCGTTGGTTCATCACGGCCATCTGTTCCGAACGGAACCACTCGTCGCGGGTGCTGAGCAATGCGCACGGCACGTCGGCTGCTTCGAGTCGAGCCATCCACTCGGCTGCTGAAGCCCCGCGGAAGCGCTCGGCGAACGCGGGCATGACCCAACTGACGTTTTCCGAAGCCCAGAGTTGCTCGATCTGACCACCGGCTCTTGGATCATCCAGGAGGTGGCGCAGACCGACCAGGTCGAGCACGATATTAGCGAACTTCGGACCCAGGCCACCGACGAAAACCCACTTGCCGTCCGCGCACTGGTATCGGGTGTACATCGAGTTGAGACCTGCTGGCCCGATGCCGCGATCCGGATCTGGCTCGCCAATCGGCCGCGAGAAGGTCATGTCGCCGAATATCAGCGCCGCGTGCATGCCACTGACTGTGATGCTCTGACCCCGTCGGCTATGACGAAATTCGATTAGCGCAGCGACGGCACATGTCGCTGCCCACACGCCTTGTAGCCGCACGAGGTATGGGTAGACCGAGGCAACGGGACCGCCGGAATACGACGCCTGATATCCGGCGATTCCAGTGGCGGCCTCAAGCAGTCCGGCGGATTCCATTTCTCCGTACCATGGTGCACCCTGCGGAAGGTACGCCGGTGTATAGAGCACGAGAGTCGACGACACAACACTATCCGGATCGATACCGAACTGCCGCAACCTTTCCTCGGAATCGACGATGACAAGGTCAGCCGCACACGCGAACCGGTCGAGAGCCTCCTGATCGCCGGGACCCTCCACAACGATCCGTTTACTTCGATTACAGGCCAACCAATCAGGCAGCTCAGGACCACGCTCCTCACGCGGATCCGCCGTAACGACCTTCACCACATCCGCGCCGAAGTCTCCGAGCAACGTTGCGGCAAGAGAACCGGCACAACCAACCGCCAAATCGAGCACCCGAACGTCACCGAGCATTCGACGACTATCCCTCACCCCAGAACTCACACCCATCGGATTGCTCCTTCGCAATTACGGGAAAAGGGACTCAGCTAGGGGCGAAGATCGTCTTGGGCATGCCCTCACCCGCCGGCCTGAACTGCTTCTCGATAGACGTGGCCAACTCCTCCAACTCCCAAGGAGCATCACGCTCGAGGGTCTCGATCTCTTCGAGGAAGTTGTACAAACCGACCTTGTACCCCGCCGCCGACAAGACCCGCCCGTTGAGCCACTTCGAGCGCTCACTGGCCAGATATGCCACCACCGAAGCCACATTGTCCGGCGAACTCTTCTGACTCACCTCATCGACCATCGACGCTCCCGTATGACGATTCTCGGACTGAACCGTCCCGGTGAGCCGGGTCGCAGCACCAGGCGAGATCGCGTTACTGGTCACCCCATACCGTTGCAACGACCGAGCCAACGACCAGGTCAAACCGATGATCCCCATCTTCGCGGCCGCGTAGTTGGGCTGCCCCGGTGAACCCTCGATACCCGAGATCGACGTGAAATTGATGATCCGGTTCTGCGCATCGGGATCACGCTGCTCACGCCAATACGCCGCCGCGGGCCGGATCGTGGAGTAATGCCCCTTCAAATGCACGCGAATGACCGCATCCCAATCCTTTTCCTCCAGATTGAAGATCATCCGGTCACGCAGGATCCCCGCGACGTTCACCACGATGTCGAGCTTGCCGTAGGTGTCGATCGCCTTCGCCACCAACCGCTCACCCGTGGCCGTGTCAGCAACATCACCACCGTCGTATTCCGCGCGACCACCACCCGCGATGATCTCCTGCGCCACGTTCTTGGCAGGACCCTCGTCGCCACCCACCCCATCGGCAGAGGTCCCCAAGTCATTGATCACCAGCGAAGCACCCTCGCGCGCAAACCGGCGAGCGATCGCCGCACCGATCCCATTACCACCACCGGTCACGATCGCAACCCGGCCGTCGAGACTACCCATACGAACACACTCCTCATTGAGACGCCAATCACCACCGACCGTAATAGAATCCCATACTAGAATGCAACACCAGGAACGAAACGCCAGCTCAACCCACCCCCGAACAACGACAGACAACCCACACCACCAACGCAAGCTGCGGTCACGATGAACCGCAGGACCCCCGAAGGGAACTGTTCGCCGACCTGCACGACTTACACGGACGGAGCGCTCGACTACGAGAACGAGATGCGACACCGTGCGGCCACACCCCAACTGCTTCGCCCGCGGGCTATCCAGATGAGATGCCCGCTCGTCGATGACCGGTCGAGATCGGCCTCCCCGTCGCGGCGACAAGACGTTTTACTGCACGTGGCGGAAAATCCCCGTCAGCCAATGCGATCGGGACCCGGCATGGACGATCGATCCTGTCGACGGCCGCCATGCCGATCTTCCCGAATTCGGGTATCGGTTCATCACCGACGACATTCCGACAGGGTTCGCGCGCCGCAGGAGGTCCTGACCGAAAGCGCCGAATCTGCGGCGCGGTCGGATCAGCGTAGCGATTGGCTGAGGGCGTGAGCGCTCGCGAGTAGCCGCTCACCAAGCTGAGCGCGCCGGGTTGGACCGAACCGGGTTTCAACTCCGGTGAGGCTCAGCGCCCAGGCAGGCTCACCGCGCCGGTCGAAGACGACCGCCCCCATTCCCCAGCTGCCCTCGACAAGCAGGCCGGGGTTTGTCGAATAGCCATCCCGCCGAACCTCGGAAAGACGCGCCCGCAATGCGGTGCTCGCGTGCGAAGGCCCCCATTTCTCGGTCAGGTCGACACAAGCCAGGTACTCCTCGACCTCTCGATCCGGTAGATGCGCGAGAATCGCCAGCCCGGCGGACGCCACGCCAAGGGGGAGCCGAATCCCGGTGTGCAGCACATGCGAGCGGAGCGGAAATGTGCCTTCTTCACTCGCAACACAGACGGTTTCACCCCCGCGCCGGGCGGAAAGGTAGGCGCTCTCTCCGGTGTCACGAGCCAGGTCGCGCAGAATCCTTCCAGCACTGTCGGTGATGTCGTAGCGGTTGGCTGCCAACGAGCCCAGCAAGTACAGCTCGGGCCCCAGCGACCAGCGGCCAGACCGCTGATCGCGGTCGACAAGTCCCTCCTCGGCCAGCGCCGACAGCAGGCGGTGTGCAGTGGGGCGAGCCAACGCCGATGCCCGCGCGATGCTCGCTGTCGATGCCCCATTCGGTTCGGTCGCAGCGATCGCACGGAGTAACGCTGCTGTTCGGGCAACCACGTGCGGCTTTGTTTCACCATCCACGCTGCCAGCATACGTTCACTGAATGGACGCAAGCTCCATGCGTAGGTCACCACACGAACAAACAGGTAGGTCCTCGAAGACTGCCGTTGATCTCCAAGAATTCTTCGACTTGGCTAGTCGTGACCAAACGAAAGCCAATCACTGAGTGAACGGGATTATGACATCGAAGAAGCTGGTCGCGTCCGCAGCCGAAGCCGTGGCGGACATCGGGGACGGGTCGTCTCTCGCCGTAGGTGGCTTCGGCCTGTGCGGCATCCCTACCGAATTGATCGCCGGGCTCGCGCAGAGTGGCGTCGGCGGCCTTGAGGTGTTCTCCAATAACTGCGGAGTCGACGACTGGGGGCTCGGGACCTTGTTGGCGGCCGGGCAGATTCGCCGCATCACTGCGTCGTATGTGGGTGAGAACAAGGAATTCGCGCGACAGTACCTGTCGGGGGAACTCGAGGTGGAGCTGACTCCGCAGGGCACACTCGCCGAGCGACTTCGTGCTGGCGGCGCCGGCATTCCCGCCTTCTACACCCCAGCCGGTGTCGGTACACCGGTTTCCGACGGAGGTCTGCCCTGGCGATACGCCACCGACGGCTCGGTAGCTGTGGCATCACCGCCGAAGGAGACGCGAATCTTCGGCGGTCGGTCCTACGTACTCGAGGAGGGGATCGTCGCCGACTTCGCGCTCGTCCACGCCGAAATCGGCGACAACGAAGGCAATCTCATCTTCGCCAAGACCGCGATGAACTTCAACCCCCTTACCGCTATGGCCGGCCGCATCACCATCGCGCAGGTCGAAAAACTCGTCGAACCCGGCGAACTCGATCCGGGCCGAATCCACCTGCCGGGTGTGTTCGTCCAGCGGGTAGTGCATGTGGGTGTTCAGGACAAGCGAATCGAGAAGCGGAAGGTGACGGTGTGAGCTGGTCACGAGAGCAGATTGCCGCGCGTGCCGCGGCCGAGATGATCAACGGCGAGTACGTCAATCTGGGGATCGGCCTGCCGACCCTGATCCCCAACTACCTGCCCGGCGACGTGCGGGTGGTCCTGCACTCGGAGAACGGAATCCTGGGCACCGGTCCCTACCCGAGCGCGGACGAGGTCGACCCCGATCTGATCAACGCGGGTAAGGAGACCGTGACGGTCAATCCCGGCGCTTCGTTCTTCGATTCGGGTCTGTCTTTCGCGATGATTCGTGGCGGTCATATCGACACCGCCGTACTCGGCGGCATGCAGGTCTCCAGCAACGGTGACCTCGCGAACTGGATGGTGCCCGGCAAAATGGTCAAGGGGATGGGCGGCGCGATGGACCTCGTGCACGGTGCCCGCCGGGTCATCGTGGTCATGGAACACACCGACCGCGACGGCGGATCGAAAATCGTCGAGCGTTGTTCACTGCCATTGACTGGACGGGCAGTGGTTCACCGCATCATCACCGATCTCGCGGTCATCGACGTGCGGGACGGGACCCTGGTGCTGCGCGAACTCGCACCGGATGTGACCGTCGAACAGGTAGGAGGGGCCACTGCAGCAGAGCTCATCGTCGACCTAGCCGCAGATACTCAAGCCTAGGGCGGATCGGAACTACGACGGGAAGGTCCACGTCGCATCCACTTCTCCGTCAACTAGGCATCTCGGCCGAACGCTCCCACCGAAATGGGGCTTCGATGTGAGGGGTAGCCGCCCGGACCAAAGGTCGCGATCATCGGGTCGACAATATCGGTACCGATCTGATGATCGAGGTCATCCGGCACTCCCGGTATCTGGAATCGGGCGCGATGGTCGGCATGGATCCGAACTCTGACGGACAGGCCGCACGAGCAACCCGACGGAAGGTGCCGACCCCCACGACGCAGAGGATGGCCTGATCTCCATGTCGGAATCCGACGATATCGAGATCGTTCCGATGCGACCTCGGCCAATGCCCATAAGGTCAATCACGAAAGATTGGCGCTGTTGGGTAAACGGTTGATCGACCTGACACCTGCGGCGATCGGCCCGTTCGTCGTACCTGCGGACAACCTCGATCGACACCTCGACTAGGTCGATGTGCACATGGTGACCTGCGGTGGTCAGGCCACCATTCCGATCGTGGCCGCAGTGCCGCGGGTCGTGCCCGTGGTCTACCCCGAGATCGTGGGGGCAATCGCCTCGAATCGGCCGGACCCGGTACTGCCCGAATAGCGTTCGGACTGCCAACGGTTGGGCTCAACGTGACCCAAAACTGCCTATTTCCAGCAGAAATGAGAAGAGCATAGCTCCCAACAATTCTCAACACGTCCGGTCGTCTCCTGCTGAACTCGTGTTGATCGGTGTCAGACGTCAAATTTCTGTCGGCAACTGCGCATGCTTCAATTTACGACTTCACCGACCGACCTCGACGCAATCGCTACCGTCCAACGTCGCCGAGTGTCTGCGCCGACGCAGATAGCGAGTCATCTTTCGCCGCCCGTACATTCGCTCAGGGCTATCGGCCTGCCCGCGCAGTACATCGTCGAGGCCGGCATCAGCGACATATTCGAGCATGTGGACCACCGAGAGCCGATCGGCGCAGGCCGGACCCGCGTTGTTGCCGGCGATCCATCGAGTGGCGACCGCGCCCGCGAAGGACGAGCCCCCCCGATGGCGCGGTGCAGGGTAACAAGCAGGATCAGCGTTCCTGGCCTGAGATGACCCGGCGGGTAATCAGCGGTGGGTGAAGACCGGTGGCCGCTTCTCGATGAATGCGCTCATACCTTCGGTCTGATCGTCTATCGCGAAAATCGAATGGAAAACCCTGCGCTCGAAGCGTATTCCTTCCGCCAGGGTGGTCTCGAAGGATCGGTTCACCGCTTCTTTGGCGATCATCGTCACCGGCAGGGATTTGGCGGCGATTGTCTCGGCGACCTCGGCGGCGACGTCGTGCAGGTTCTCGGCGGGCACGAGGCGCGAGACGAGCCCGGCGCGTTCGGCTTCCTCGGCGTCGATGGTGCGTCCGGTGAGTACCAGATCCATCGCCTTGGCCTTGCCGACCGCGCGGGTGAGGCGCTGCGAGCCACCGATGCCGGGTATCACGCCGAGCTTGACCTCAGGTTGCCCGAATTGCGCTGTGTCGGCGGCGATCAGGATGTCGCAGAGCATGGCGAGCTCGCAGCCACCGCCCAGGGCGTAGCCCGCCACCGCGGCAATGGTGGGTTTGCGGAACTGCGCGAGCCGGTCCCAGCGGGCGAAGTAGTCGTCCATGAACATGTCCATGTAGGACTTGGGCTGCATCTCCTTGATGTCGGCACCGGCCGCGAAGGCCTTGTCCGAGCCCGTGATCACCACGGCGCCGATCTCGTCGTCGTGCTCGAGCTCGTCGAAAGCGGAGATCAGGTCGTCGAGAACCTGGGTGTTGAGGGCGTTGAGCGCCTTCGGTCGGTTCAGTGTGATCCAGCCGACCCGGTTCTTTGCTTCGACGAGAATGGTCTGGTAGTCGCTCATTTGGAACCTTCCTGGGAGCGGTCGCGGATGTCGGTGACGATGGCCGAGAAGTCTTGTCCGGCGGCGGTCTGGTTGAAACGTTCGTAGATGGCGGCGACCAGTTCGCCGAGTTGGCCGTCGATGCCGTTGGCGCGCAGGGCGTTCGCGGCCAGGGTCAGATCCTTCGACATCAGGGCCGTGGCGAATCCGGGCTCGTAGTCGTTGTTGGCCGGGCTGGTCGGCACCGGGCCAGGGACCGGACAGTAGCTGGTCAGTGCCCAGCTCTGCCCCGAGGCGGTGGAGACCACGTCGAAGAAGGACTGGTGGCTCAAACCGAGCCGCTCACCGAGCACGATGGCTTCGGAGAGCCCGATCATCGAGATTCCGAGCAGCATGTTGTTGCAGATCTTGGCGGCCTGGCCGACACCGGCGTCGCCGCAGTGCACGACCTTGCCCCCCATCACGGCTAAGACCTCGCTCGCGTCGGCGAAGTCGGCTGCCGCACCGCCGACCATGAAGGTCAGCGTGCCCGCCGTCGCTCCGGAAACACCCCCGGAGACCGGAGCGTCGAGCGGCCGATGTCCGGCCGCGATCGCTTGCGCAGCAGCGGCTTTCGCGTCGGCAACGTCGATGGTGGAACAGTCGAGAAACAGTGTGCCCGGTGTCGCGACGGGCAGCAGTTCGGCATACAGGTCGAGCACGAGCCTGCCGTTGGGCAACATGGTGATCACCACATCACGTTCCAGCGCCGCCTGCGCGGCGGTGGCCGCGACGGTGGCACCGTCGGTGCGCGCACGATCCTGGGCGGCGGGCACCGGATCGTAGGCGAGCACGTCGTAGCCGGCCCGCACCAGGTTGGCTGCCATCGGCGCGCCCATGTGGCCGAGGCCGAGAAAACCGATCTTTTTCGTCATCGTTGTGCCTCCTGTTCGGTCGCCCGCAGTTCCCGTTCGCCCAGATCGGCGAAATAGGCAGCGACCTGGTCGTCGGTGACCTCGGTGAGCGTCGCGGGTGACCACCCCGGATTACGGTCTTTGTCGATCACCTGGGCGCGGATGCCCTCGACCAGATCGGGTGAACCGAGCGCGGCGATCGAGACCCGGTACTCCTGGTTCAGCGCCGCTTCCAGATCGGGCAGCTCGCGTGCCGCGCGCAACGAACGCAACGTGACCTTTAGCGCGACAGGCGATTTGGTGAGCACATCCTCGGCGGCCTTGGTCGCCTCCGGTGCGTCGGAGGCCCGCAGGCGGGCCACGATTTCCTCGACGGTGCCCGTGCTGTAGCAGCCGTCGATCCAGCTGCGCTGGGCGAGCAGATCCGAGTTCGGCGCAGGTTGTGCGACCGAGGCGATCGCCTCGTCCACGCTTGTGGTGCGCAGTGCCGACAGCAGCTGCGCCAGTGCGGTCGAGGGCACATAGTGGTCGGCGAATCCGACGGCGATCGCGTCACCGGCGGTCATCCGGGCAGTTGTCAACGCGACATGAGTGCCGACTTCGCCCGGTGCGCGCGAGAGCAGGAAGGTGCCACCGACATCGGGCACGAACCCGATGCCGACCTCGGGCATGCCGATGCGGGACCGTTCGGTGACGATTCGGTGGCTGCCGTGCGCGGACAGACCGACGCCACCACCCATCACGATGCCGTCCATGACCACCACGTACGGCTTGGGATAGCGACCGATCATCGCGTTGAGTAGGTACTCGTCGCGCCAGAACCGTCCGGTCGGCGAATCCGCGTCCAACGCACCAGTTGTCGCGTCGGCGTGGATGGCGACGATGTCGCCGCCCGCGCACAGCCCGCGCTCACCCGCACCGGTTACCACGACCGCGCGGACCGCGTCATCGCTGACCCACACCCGCAGCGCGTCGGTGATCGCCAGCACCATCGGATGATTCAGGGCGTTGATGGCCTTGGGCCGGTTCAGAGTGATGAGGCCCAGGCCGTTCTCGACGGTGATCAGTACTTCGGGTTCGCCGGTCATGCCGCTCCTGTCACTGCGCGGGCGACGACCACCCGCATGATTTCGTTGGTGCCTTCGAGGATCTGGTGGACCCGCAGGTCCCGCACGATCTTCTCCAAACCGTATTCGTGCAGATAGCCGTAGCCGCCGTGCAACTGCAGTGCCTTGTTGGCCACCTCGAAGCCGACATCGGTGGCGAATCGCTTGGCCATGGCACACAGTTCGATCTTGTCCGGAGCGTCGGCGTCGAGCGCGGCCGCGGCCCGCCACAGCAAGGTCCGTGCTGCTTCCAAATCGGTCCGCATGTCGGCCAGCTCGAACCGCAGGGCGTCGTTGCGGACCAGCGGCTTACCGAAGACCCAGCGATCAGCCAGGTACGCCGCCGCTTTGTCGAGCGCCACCTGTGCGCCGCCGACCGAGCACGCGGCGATATTGAGCCGCCCGCCGTTGAGGGCGCTCATCGCGATCGAGAAGCCGTCGCCCTCGTCGCCGAGCCGGTTGGCGACCGGCACCCGTGCGTCCTCAAGGATCACTTGGCGTGTCGGCTGCGCGTTCCAGCCCATCTTCCGTTCGTTCGGTCCCACGGTCAGCCCCGGGGTGTCGGCGGGCACGATCAGCGCCGAGATGCCGTGCGCGCCGTCGCCGCCGGTGCGCACCATCATCACGTACACGTCGTTGGCGCCCGCGCCGGAGATGAATTGCTTGGCGCCGGTGAGGACGTAGTCGTCGCCGTCACGAATGGCCTTGGTGCTCAGGGCCGCCGCGTCGGACCCGACGCCCGGCTCGGTGAGGGCGTAGCTGCCGAGCAGTTCCATCGAGGCCATGCCGGGCACCCAGCGGTGGCGCTGTTCCTCGGTGCCGTAGGCATCGATCATCCACGTCGCCATGTTGTGGATCGACATGTAGGCCGCGACCGACGGGCAGCCCGTCGCGAGCTGTTCGAAGATGCGCACGGCGTCGAGCCTGCGCAGAGCCGAGCCACCGACGTCCTCGGCGACGTAGATGCCGCCGAGGCCGACCGGACCCGCCTTGCGCAACACATCCACCGGAAAGTGCTTGTGTTCGTCCCATTCCAGCGCGTTCGGCGCGAGGAATTCGTCGGCGAACTGGCGCGCGGTCTCGATGATCGCGCGTTCGTCGTCGTTGAGAATGAACATCGACGCTCAGTCCATCGTGGGGATGACGAAGGCGTTGGACTCCTTCAGCCCCGCGGGCCAGCGCTGGGTCACCGTCTTGGTCTTGGTGTAGAAGCGGATCGAATCCGGGCCGTGCTGGTTCAGATCGCCGAAGCCCGAACGCTTCCAGCCACCGAAGGTGTAGTACGCGATCGGCACCGGGATCGGCACATTGATACCGACCATGCCGACCTGCACGCGAGCGGCGAAGTCACGGGCGGTGTCGCCGTCGCGGGTGAAGATGGCGACACCGTTGCCGTACTCGTGCTCGTTCGCCAGGCGCAGACCCTCCTCGAAGTCCTGCGCGCGCACCACGGTCACGACCGGACCGAAGATCTCCTCCTTGTAGACACGCATCTCCGGGGTGACCTTGTCGAACAGGCTCGCGCCGACGAAGTACCCGTTCTCGGCGCCTTCGACGGTCAGCCCGCGCCCGTCGACGACCAGCTCGGCGCCCTCGTCGACACCGATCTGTACGTAGTTGTTGACCCGGTCCACCCCGTCCTGGCCGACCAGCGGGCCGAAGTCGGCGCCCGGGTCGTCGGAGCGGCCGACGTTGAGCTTGTGCACCCGCTCGGTCAGCTTCGCGACCAGCCTATCCGCGGTCTCTTCGCCCACCGGTACTGCCACCGAGATCGCCATGCAGCGCTCACCCGCCGACCCGTAGCCCGCGCCGATCAGCTGATCGGCCACGTCGTCGAGGTCGGCGTCGGGCATCACGATCGCGTGGTTCTTCGCGCCGCCGAAGCACTGCGCGCGCTTGCCGTTGGCGGTCGCGGTCTCGTAGATGTACTGCGCGATCGGCGTGGAGCCGACGAAACCGACGGCCTTGATCCGCTCGTCGCGCAGGATCGTATCGACGGCGTCCTTGCCGCCGTTGACCACGTTGAACACCCCCGGCGGCAGCCCGGCCTCGACGAACAGCTCCGCCAAGCGCAGCGGCACCGACGGGTCACGCTCGGACGGCTTGAGCACGAACGCGTTGCCACACGCCAAGGCCGGGCCCGCCTTCCACAGCGGGATCATGGCCGGGAAGTTGAACGGGGTGATACCCGCGACGACGCCGAGGGGCTGGCGCATCGAGTACACGTCGATGCCGGTACCCGCGCTCTCGGTGTACTCGCCCTTGAGCAGGTGCGGAATACCGACCGCGAACTCGATCACTTCCAGACCACGTTGGATATCACCTTTGGCATCGGCGATCGTCTTGCCGTGCTCGGCCGACAACAATGCGGCCAGGCTGTCGATCTCGTCGTTGACCAGCGTCAGGAACTTCATCAGCACCCTGGCCCGCTTCTGCGGGTTGAACGCCGCCCACACCGGCTGGGCGGCGGCCGCGTTCGCGATCGCCGCCTCGACTTCGGCGGAGTTCGCCAGCGGAACCCGGGCCTGCACCTGCCCTGTGTTCGGATCGAACACCTCACCGAACACACCCGACGTACCCCCGACGTGCTCACCGCCGATGAAGTGGGTCAACTCACGCACCATGCCAGTTCCTTTTCTGTTGCTCACGACTCGCCAAATCAAAATCCAAGGACATCCAATAGATGGACGTCCTACTAAATGGAGCGTCGCATCTTGGCTCCCCCTTGTCAACAGCAGACCGATCGGCGACAGAACACATACGGCCCCGCCTACCGACCGTCTCGGCTTCGATGGGGTGAATCCGGTGGTCAACTACGTATTCACCCGTCACGGGCGTGAAATGCTCGCGATCACACCTCGGCGACCGCCTGCCCCTCACCGCGACCAGGGCCACCGACTGCCACAACGCCCACGGACCCGACCACCCCGATTCCCAGCGGTCCCTCCATTTTCGCTGCTGATGGATCCCTCTACCCGGTCTTCGACGAGGGGGTGCGGCATTCGGCGAGGGCTTGGTCGTGGTTGCCTTGCTTGTAGTTCCAGAAGGCCATCACCGCACCCGCGAAACCAAGCTGTTGCTTTCCGCCTACTCGGCGAAACACCGGAAACGCCGAAGCTGCCGTCGCGGCGCTCCGCGACCTGCTCACCGCCAGCCTCGAAGTCGACGGCCCCTTCCCCCTCGCTGTCCGCTTCCACCTGGGCTGGTGGCTCGACGAGACAACGACATCCCCGGCACCATCAGCAACTACGAAGACATGATCGACGACTGCACCCGGATCCACGGCGCCCGCCACCCCAACACCCTCTCCCTGCGCACCGCTCTCGCCGACCTCCGCGCAAAGCAGGGCGATCTCGACACCGCCATGGCTGAACTCGGATCTGTCCTGCACGTCCGACACGAAGTCTTGGGACCCGATCACCCCGAAATCCTGAGAGCCGACACTCGCTTCTCCGATGCAAAGGACACCAAGACCCGCGAGCCGTGCTCTCCAATTACACCCACCTCCTCGCGGACTGGGACCGACTTCTCGGAGCGCACAGCATGCCGCTCTGAGCGTCCGCAAGGAGCTCGCACGATGCCAAGCAGCCGCCGGCGACACCGCCGAAGTCATCGCCACTGCAACCGCGGTCACCGAACAATTCCGGCAGATCCTGGGCCCAGACCACCCCGCCACCCGAGCCACCGACGAATTCGTCAACGCTCTGCAAACCGCCTGATAGGTACGAACTGGCGCCGCGCTGACCGGTGTCACCCGAACGCGGAGGCTGCACGGGATCGTCAACAGATCTCGGCAGCAGCGACACACGCCGACGCAAGCGGGCCACCCGGCGCCGCTGCCAACCGGACGAAATCACGCCATGCCCGGAGAAACCCGCGCGACGACATTGCCGATGTTCTCGTGGCCATAAAGAAGTTGAAATCAAAACTTGACGCTCCGTCGGCCCAGCAACAGAAGTCGCCGCTACTTCAGCCGTCGGATTGGTCGCACCCATCGGAGAAGGAGTCTGTCTACCGTGGTCCATAACTCGGCCAACAACTCGAGGCAGGCCCAGACCATCTGTTTCGGATCAGTAATTACCCTGCGCAAGCGTGTGACCGTTTTGTGGATGTTTTGAGCGTCGGGGTTACCCGCACTCTGGATATTTCAGCGAACACGCCCACTCGGTCCTCATCGATCCCGACGATGAAAGCCTGCGAACTATTGCGATGTTAAAAGGTGAGCCGCGACCACGCACCAGCGCGGAAACCCCGACGTTCGTAAGCACCTAGGCTCGGTCATCAGCTTTCGGCAATCCCCAGGCAAACTGCTTGGCGAACGCCGCCCACTCTCGGTCCGTATCGAATCGGCGCTTGCAACCTCATGGGGCTTCGAGCGTGCGAGGCAGGCATCTTCGCGCCGGATGGCCCCTAGGCTTACTGCCATCATCGTTGCGCCGCTGGGTCAGGACCAAGCTGACGAAGGACGTTGACGAGACGAGTTGCACCCGCGCATTGGAGTTCCGGTAGCTGTCTTCGCGGAGGCCGCGGCGGTCCTGTGAACCAGCGCAGGTGCTTCAGCTCAGAGGCTGAGTTGCCGCACAAGGGGCGCGGCTATCTGCGGTAATTCGCTAAGAGTGGCTTGTGTCGTCGATGTTCCTGGCGCCCTAGCCGCTCAACCGCGGTCGGAGGCCGCGGACGAACTCGGTGCAGCCGGGCCGGGGGCCGTGAAGGGAATCATGCCGTTCCGAGCGGGCCCAGCCGGCACAAAGCCCAGTTTGCGTAGCATCCCGAGGCTCTCCTCGTTCCTGGAATCGACAGACCCGCCCAACGTCACTACGTCCGCCAGTTCCGGACGATCGAACACGGCCTCGAGCGCTGCCGACCCGAAACCTTTCGTCTGTTGCAAAGGGTCGATAACGATATTCACGCCAGCATGGAAGGGTGGCATCACCGGATCGTCCTCCCGTTCAGTCCAACTGCCGGTCACCTGCACGGAGACGAACCCGACCGCCACACCAGCGGCATCACGAACCATGTAGCGCACCAGCGGCCGTGCGAGGTATTTGCCGGTGCCCACCTTCGAGCCGAGCGCACCGGGACTCAGTTGGTGCTCCAAGTCGTGGACGTACTTCAGCACATCCTCGTCTTCCCACCACCGCCGCAACGTGGGCATATCTCTCGACGTGTATTCGGTAAGTGCGATCTCGGGCAGTGTCATGGCCGACAACGTATCCCGCGCAGCGATCGGTGCGGCAAGATCGCCGATTCGGGTCGGTTATCGGCGGCCTGAACGGAGGAGTCTGCGAGCCAGCAGGACAACGAACACGAGGACGGAGAGGGTGCCGACAAAGGACTCGATCACTAATACGATCCGCGCAGCGCCTGAATAACCGCTGGTATCGCCGAGTCCGAGGGGGCTGAAGAAGTTGATGATGCCCGCATGGGCCATCTCCGATATCGAATACTCCCCCGGTGTAAAGGCGAGCAGGAGTGTGAACAGAACGATCTGGGCGATGATCCAGCCGAGCATCCGAAACGGCAGATAACCATATCCGCAGAGTAAGTCGGCGGCAAGCATGCCGAGGTTGCGGAGGCCGACGGGTCGCGCGGTGCGGCGAGCTCGTGCGAAGGCGAGCTCGCATCGTTCCTGGGTGGCGGTTTCCTCGTTCTGGTAGTGCACGATCGCTGCCCGCTTGTAGGCGAAGGCGGCGTGGGTGAACAGCCCGTATTCCAGCATCCATTTCCCGACACGCTCGTAGAGGTCGGCGAGCACACTCTTCTCCGTGTAATTGAGGCGCACGGGCCCGTGGAATTCGACTTCGGCCGCCAGCAGGGCGGCGAAGTACTCAGCGGGAACCCCGCGGCGCGGCTCGTGCGGGCCGGGCCGCTCGGACACCGACGCGACGTCGAGCACGGCCCCGGCTTCGAAGTAGATGTCGGCCAGCACGAGGTTGTTGCGGTTACGGCGAGCCACTGGAGGGTCGTAGCACTCCAGGACCAGGCTCACCATGTCGTGGAGCTTTTCCAGGCTTCGCTGTTCCAGCTCTTGCCGGCGCGTGTGCGGTTCGTACCGGAAGGTGTCGACCTCGCGCGCGTAGGCCTGCGCGTGTTCGGTGATCAAGGGCCGCACATCGGCAGCGACCGGGATGGCCCTGAACTGTTCTTCGTCTCCAATCTGCTCCGCAGCCGACCCGCCATCGCCGGTGCTTGCCGGGCCGGTTGTGGTGGTCTCGGCGTTCGCGTCACGGAGATCACGCACCGCTCGCCATCGTTGTTGCCACAGCGTCAGGTCGAAACGCGCCGCGTCGACGACCATGCCGTCCTCGGCGGCGGCCCTGCGGCACGCGTCGACGAACGCCAACACCGTCGCGATCGAGGGCAGCCGCTTGCCCCGGATCGCGTCCGAGGCGGTCGTACTCGGCAGCGATATCGCTCGGCCAGCCGAGGAGTCGGTGCCCCGCAGCTTCGACAGGTTCTGAATCCGGGCGAAACTGGGCTTTCCCGCGTGGTTACGCAAGTCGGCCAACGCCGCCGCGAAGTCCTCGATCGCACGCTGTGTATCCCCGACCATCACAGCGCACATTGTGCCAACCTCACACTGCCGCAGACGATCACGATGCCATACCCCACATGACCGCGGACGCGGCGAGCGCCAAGACGGCCACCAGGACGCACAGGCGCACGGTGGTGCCCCAGTCTTTCATCGCCGCCCGCACCGTCGTGCCGATCTCTCTCCACATATCGCCTCCTGAGGGGTGTGCTGGACCTCCATTCCAGACGCGAAAACCGCCGCCGTGATCCTCCTCGGCCGGCCTCGGACACACTTCGACCGAGCTCGGCCGGAATCGGCGAATATCGGCCGACATTCGCCGGATCGGGAGATGAACATCAGGCCCATCTATCCACTCTCACCTCGGTACGCAGAGCGCATCCAGAACCGTGCCCTCGCGTAGGGCACCGACCCCAGCGGATGTGCCTGGTACTCCATGGGCAGGACGACCGGCGGGCACCGATCGACCCGACCAGAAGGTAGAGCGTCGCCCACCCGACCGTCACCATGCGGGAATTCGGCGACGCAGACCACGATCTCTTGCACGAGCCGGTACACCGAGCGGTAACCGAGACGATCATCGACTTCATCCTCATCCGAGGTCGAGAGCGGTTCCGGCCCAATGCTCACCGACACCGAACGGTTCGCCCCCTATCCGAACACCAGCAAGCAGGACGCGACAGTCCGTGCCTCGCACCTCCGCTCGACTATGCACAGCCAACCCTGCCGAACATCCGCTCTCGGGTGAGTTCATCGAGCCATGCGACAGTCGCTTCGACCGAAGCCGAGTCAAGGCTCGCGGTCTCCGTATAGCCGTTCTCGGCAGCGATAACGCACGCCGTCGCTATCGACACGCCAGCACCTCGCCATCGCTCAACGACGGCACGTTCAACCGCGAGCGCATCCATCCGGGACATCTGCCACTGGCACTGCTTCCCGTTGAACTCGACCAGCCGCCACCCACGTCGAAAGTGAGACTTCAATCGTGCCGAAGTCGCCCCAGCCACACCGACTTTGAGCGCACGGCGGCGTTCAGACCAGATCAAATACAGCGTGGTCGGCAGGTCAGCACGGCGCCGGCGGGCGCAGTCGGGACACCGGGTCTCGGTTTCGTCTTCCAGGTCGTATTTACTCGACACAAACCAACCCTCGGCATTCGCCAGGGCGCGCAGCGCCGCCCCAGCCGCCACCGTGGCGGCTGCCTCGTCCTTTCCACTGCGCATGCGAATCCTGACGCATCCTACCGAGATGCCTTGCTGGAATAGGTCGTTGAGAACGATCCGCCCGCGAGTCGGTAGCAGTAAACCAGCTGCCTTCAGGGTGGAGCAATGTTCCTCGAAACCGTTGACACCGCTGTAACCGACCGACTTCGTCGAGTGCGCTGTTCCGTTGTGGGGCAATTGATTCGCGCACCGGATCGCTGTGTAAGTTGACCCTCAGTCGGAATGATCCGCCAGCTGCCCCTCACGAACATTTGGTAGGGCTACACGACCATTGCGTGACAGGTGATGGATCAGCCGACGGCACACCTGTCTGCGGTCGCCATGATTCTCTCCACCCCTGACTTGACGTCATCTGTTGTGGCTGTTGGGGTTCGGTCAGGCTGCTTGCAGGGAACGGATCGAGTTGCCGAAGCGGGTGCCGTCGATGACGGTGCGCAGCGATTCCCCGTCGGAATTGCTCGCGCCCAGCGTCAGCAGCAGGGGGACGAAATGATCGGCGGTGGGGTGCGCGACCGCGGCGCCCGGGCCCTTGCGGCGGTAATCGAGCAGCGCGTCGATGTCGTTGCGTGCCAACGCATCGGTGGCCCATTCGTCGAAGGCGGCGGTGTGACCGGCCAGGGCGGGATTACGCATGACCTGGAAGCTGTGGGTCCGTCATGAAGCCGGAGCCGAGCACGAGCACACCCTCCTCGCGCAGGGGGCGCAGCCTCTCCCCCAGTGCCAGCAGAGCTTGTGGGTCCAAGCTCGG